>CAZGGR010000014.1:19795-54279 GCA_964525305.1 uncultured Akkermansia sp. | reverse complement strand
ACACCCCCGGCTCCGTCACCACACCATTCCCCGCCACCATCACACCATCCCGGAACAGCCCCTTCTCCTTCGCCTCCGCTACCCCAAACGTAATATCCGCATTGCTTGCATCATACGTCCCACGATTCTGAGTCGCACTCTTAATCTGCGCAGGCTCAAACGCAACGTAATCATCATCTGTAATCTCTTGAGTTCCCTCCTTATTCGTCGCATCCCTCACATTGCGGATAATAATCCCATCATACCCCTCCTCCTTAGCCCGCTGCGCCTCAATATCTGTAGTGCGGACATCCCCCAGCACCTTCCCCTCATCAATCTCAATCCCATGCTCCTCCGCATAATCTTTAGCATCATCATCCGTATAAAAGACATGCCCATTTTCATCCTTCCAATACTCATTCCCGTCTACACCCTTAACCCCGTAGACCTCATGCATATAAGAAGACCCGCCAAAATCCACCACCTTCGGATTCCGCATATTCAGGAAAGAACTGTAAATAGCTCTACTCTCCTTCGCCTGTATCCCACCCCTTAAATCTACCTCTCTCCCCTCAAAACCGGAATAAGCAAGAGCCACCATCTTATTCGGAGAAAAGAAATACGCCCCGTCAGGCGACTCCTCGAACCGCTTCTCCCCCTTCCCAAACACCGTAAACCCGGACCTCAACGTCCCATGATACACCACCATCGGCTCCCCATTCTCATCCACCACCTTCGAAGCATTAGCAGCATCCCCCTCCCAATCCCCAAACCACTCCTTAAACGCACCCGTCCGCACAGAGAGCCACTGGCTTTCCCTCAACTTCGTCTCCGCACCATTCGGAGCCCTCATAAACGTACCACTAGCCTTAGCATTCTGCTTCACCTTCAACTTCTCAATCTCCCACTCCACCACCTTCTCCCAATCATGAGGATTATCCTTGATAATTCCCTCAAACCGTGCTAAAGCACTACCCAAGGCGGCTCCCACTTCTTGAACGCGGCGCAATTCATTAAGTGCATAGAACTGGTGTGCGTTGAGGGCAGCATCAGCATCAACCGCCTTATTCTTCCCTTTTGTTCCCAACACGAAACCGGTAATCAATGGATTGCCGGTTGCTTTATCTTCAGCAACCACAGCACGCACGCCAAAACGATCAAATAAAAGTTTATTATTTTGCGTAGCTCCCGGCATCTTCACACTCTGCGCCGCCTTCATCGCACACACCGCGATAAACGCCGCCTCTTCCGGCCTAAACCCGTGCAAGATTCGCTTCTCCTGAATATGCTCCAAGCCATACCCCTTCTTACCACTACGACCCCTTGGCACCACAATATCCTTACCCCACGCTGTATCTCGCAACACACCATCTCCCTCCCCGGCCGCCAACGTATCAACACACGCCCTCACTCCCCCCATCTCCGCCTCCGCCAAACCCTCACTCACACTAAAATCACCCCCTCTACCACCCCTACCCCTCACCATCCTCAACGCCATCTCAGCCTCCTCCAAACTCGCTCCCCTCATCAGCTGGAAAAACTCCAACCCCATCTGCGCAAAACCTCGCTCTCCATCACTCTTCCCAGCATCCAACACCTCCTCCATCAACTTACTCATCCCCTCCACCATGTTTGCTTCCGCTGCCAATCCCTGCACCCCGCCAAGTTTAATATTCAAAGAAATCATGCTTGACCACCTTCCCCCCTTCTGACAAATTCCGGATCATGAAAGCTAAAAAGAAAAAGCTTCATACACAACCACCCGAACTCAAAGCTGCTCTTGCACTCCCTAAAGAAAAGCGTGTCTATTACCGCAATGCTATTGTGGATAAAAATTTCTGGCCGAAGTATCTTAAGAAGGAGGACCGTAAAGCCCAGATAGCCAGACGCAAAGTCACCAAAATCAAACACTTTTAGAGCCCCCTCTCTAACGTATAAATACACCTCCTATACCCCCTCCCCACTCTTGACAACATCACCCTCCGTGATAGTATTCTCACTGAAGCCATGGGCGACCGCTAAGCGCATAAGATCGGGAGAAAGTCCCGGCGCGCAGTTAGCGGAACCCATGGCTTCATTTATTTCTTCCGGTCTGTACTTGCTGTAGACAAGATGCTTTTGTTTAAACTGTTTTTCAATCTTATCCATGTGATCCAGCGGATACGCTGAAAGCATCCACATCCCATTATCCTTCTTCAGACCAATGGCGGCCTCCACCGGCGCAAAAACACCATCATTATTTTTCGCCGTCATATCCAGCAGGAACAAATATGAATGCACTCCATCCCTGAAAACCATAAGCGGATCATCCATCCTCTCCACCACCTCCAATATCTGCCCATCACTCAACCCGTGCTTCTCTTGCAACTTCCTCAACGTAAACAACCGTACATTAACGCCATCCCCACTCTCTTCCAAAGCACGAAGCACGCGTGGCGCAGAACACAACGGCACCACCGCAAACCATCTCGCCTCAGGCACTTACCCCAATTCATACGGCGCATGCACCGCTTCGTTAAATGGTTTTACTCTCATCTCTTAAATCCTCGCTTCTTTTTTCTCTTGTTATTTAAATCTCTTCTGCTATCTTTAGTTTCCGGTCGGCAACTTGCTCTTGCGGTGACGCATGAGCTTGAGCTAAGTAAACTGGGGCCGAAGCCCGTGTTACCCGATCGTAGACCCCGGTTCCTGACCGGGGCTTTTTGTTTTATGGTCGTGGGTCTTTGTAGGCCGTGGTGAGTTTGAGGTGCCCTTTTCCATCGTCGAATAAAACTACTTTTGATCCATTTTTACCCCGTACTTCTCTTGCAACTTCCTTAACGTAAACAATCGTGCATTAACCACATCCCGGAATAAACCCTTCGCCTCCGCCAAAGATCTTGATCCACTCGGTTGTAAACATCAACACACTATTGTGTGACCTCTTGCGTCTCCCTATTCGTTGCAACACCGTATACTCCACGTCCCCATACCTCTTCTTGTAATGCAACATAGACGCCCCCTTCCTTAACTCATACTCCAAACTATCCCAACTACTCAATATATCAGGCAATAAAGCTCCTCCCCCCCGGCAAACACATTACAGCCCGCTTACTAATTCACTTATTTTAGATGCTTGGCAAGGACGAGAAGAATGATTATAATCCTCTTTCGTAAAGCCATGAGTAGAATAGCCCTAATCAGTGACATCCATGCCAATTTACCCGCTTTGGAAGCGGTGTTAAACGATATAGAACAATTGCAATGTGATGCCATTTATTGTTTGGGCGACATTGTAGGCTACAATGCAAATCCTGCGGAATGCTTGGAATTGATACGAGCCAGACAAATACCGACGGTTCGCGGCAATCATGATGAAGAAGCTATTGGAGAAGATAATCCAGTAGGAATGAACCCCGTAGCATATCATGCCTTAATGTGGACGCGCAATCAGCTTTCTGATGAACAAAAGAAATGGTTACGCCGTGCACCTTTTCAACGCATTTTACCCAATGAAATCGTTCTGGTTCACGCCACACAAGATAAGCCCAATTCTTGGGCCTACGTAACCAATCCCAACATTGCGACGTATAGCATCAATATGCTAAGGGATAATCAGTGTGTTTGCTTTAACGGACACACACATGTTCCCCGCTTATTTATTCGTCATGATGGAAGCGTTCAGGAATATGCCCCCGGGAATATTCAATTACTCAAGGCTCACAAATATCTGATTAACGTAGGTTCTGTAGGCCAACCTCGAGACGGAGATCCACGTGCAGCTTACGGCATTTTTGATGATAGTTCCATGATTTATTGTCAGCGCCGCATAGAATACGATGTACAAGAAGCACAAAAGCGTATTTTAGCAGCAGGATTACCGGAAATGCTGGCAACTCGATTGGGAGAAGGAATGTAACTTTCCCTTTTGTTTCTGAACATTAAGAAAAACGAAACTATAAAAGGGAGTATTAGGACGGGGTCTTGCTTAAAGTTAGCAAAGACTCACAATTTAGTATTGTGACTTGCTTACCCTCTCGCAAATGAGTAGAGTTTTCGCCGGCGAAAAATGAAGACCTATATTATCAGACGGCTCCTTCTCATGCCCCTGACTCTTTTGGGGGTAACGTTTCTCGTCTTTTGCATTACCCGTTTTGTACCCGGCGGGCCTATTGAGCAAATGATGCAACAACAGAGTATGAGTGCTCTTTCCGGCCAAAAAGCAGGCTCCCAACGCGGAGATAACAATCTGAGTGAATCCGATATGGAGCGGTTGGAGGAGCAATACAGTCTTCAAGAACCAATCGTAACAGCATACCTGCAATGGCTTGGACTTCTCCCCAAAAAGATTTTTATTTCTCGGGAAGAGTTCAGAGAATCAAGCAAAGTAAAAATGGATGATCAAGGGGACGGCTATCCCGGGATTTCCGATACACATACCCGAATCAATCTGAACGAAACCGGCGAACAAGTAGTTGTTGTACGCCCTCATAAAGAATCCGACCAAGTAAAAGACGCCTTCTTTTCCGGGACACCATCCCAAAAGGCAACGGCAGAAGGATGGAGCGTTCACATTGAATCCCCCATGGATAGGGCAGAACGCTGGGCGCGGCGCATGAGGCAAACAGATCGAGTGGAGGTCATTCAAGATAAAGCTAAAGGGTACGCCTGGCGCGCGGTCATGTATAAAACCAACTTTGACGGCCTACTTCAAGGGACTATGGGTAACTCCTTCAAATACAATGAGCCCGTATGGGATATGATTAAAGAGCGTATTCCCGTCTCTCTGTACTTTGGGATTCTAAGTGCCATTATCACCTACTCTGTTTGCATTCCGCTGGGAGTTGTGAAAGCAATTCGCCATAAGAGCCTAATAGACAATATCTCTTCTGTTCTAATTTTCTTGGGATATTCCGTTCCCGGATTTGCATTGGGAGCCGTTCTTGTTGTTTATCTGGGCGCACGGTTGGAATGGTTTCCACTCTGTGGACTAACTTCTCCAGATTTTGCAGATATGAGCTTCTGGCAACAAGCCGGCGATCTTCTACACCATACTGTTTTACCTTTAATATGTTATGTAGTAAGTTCATTTGCCATCACCACCATGATGATGAAAAACAATTTGATGGATAATCTCTCTGCCGATTACATCAGAACAGCTATGGCTAAAGGGGTAAGTTTCAAAGGAGCCGTTATCAAACATGCTTTCCGCAACTCTTTTATCCCTATCGCATCCACCTTGGGGAGTCTTATCAGTCTTATTGTAGCAGGCTCTATGTTGGTAGAGAAAGTATTTGATATTCAAGGATTTGGAATGTTAAGCTATCAAGCTTTGATGGATAAGGATTACGCCCTGATCATGGGCACGTTGCTCCTTACATCTTTCCTGATGGTCTTGGGCAACTTGCTTTCCGACATTATTGTAGCCGCCGTGGATCCACGCATTAAATTTGAATAACGTACATGGTTAGAAAACTGGCATACATTCTGGTCATTTTGGCAATTCTCTCTGCAGCAGGAGAACTGTGCGGTTTGCTTCTGCCAACGCTGAGTTGGCCTTTCACCGTTTCACGGGAAATGAATATGCTCAACATCAGCTGTGCAGACCAAAACTACAATAGTGTTCTGTTGCCCCAAGGTAAGTTCCTGTGGTTTGGTTGGCTCTGCGTCCTGATCATGGCAGGAATTGGAACCTGGCTCATTTTGAAAGGGCCGCGCCGTTTTCATCCAACGCCTATCACTATTCGACGAATTCAACGGTTTAAAAGTATTTCTCGGGGGTATGTTTCCCTGATTATTTTGCTTATCTTAACCCTACTGGCATGCATGGACCAATGCTTAGTAGGGAAGCGTGCATTGCTGGTTATTCAAGATGGATCCTGGTACTTTCCGGCCATCATGAGAAAGGTTTATAAGGGTTCTGTCTTTGGTCAAACAGGAGACTTTGCGGACGCAGAAGCCAATTATCGCGAATTAAAAAAACAAGCAGGCCAGCCCGGAAAACCCTCCCTGGTCATCATGCCGTTCATTCCTTATGCCCCCACGGGAGATTCATCGAATCCGGCTTCTGAACGATTGATCGTGAATAAAGATGGCTTGGTCTGTGAATCTAATGGTAAACCATACTCGGGACTGGCATCTCGATTACACAGAGATGAAGAAGCCCTACCTCACATCAGTTATAAGTTCCGTAAAGGGAAAAAAGTGGATCGGGCTACCGGCTGGCTAGAAGACAGAACAGAGGTCTACAGCGCCACGTATGAAAATAATCAAATTGTAGCGGAACATTACAATGGCCCAGGGACTAAGGAAGAATTCCTAAAACTGACGGAGCAAGATAAAATCAGCCGTATATTTTATCACCCGGCTCCACCCTTTAAGAGTGGGCATTTACTGGGCACCAACACACAAGGGGCCGACATTCTGGCTTACTTGTACGGAGGGCTTCAAGTGAATATGAAAGCAGCCATCTTTTACCTACCTATCGTCTATTTCATTGGTATCTCGTTTGGAATGATGATGGGGTACTTCGGAGGTATGTTTGATTTAGGGATGCAACGCCTTATTGAAATCTTTTCTCAGGTACCATTCCTTTTTATCATCATGATCATTTCAGACATGGTTCCCTTGCATATGAAAGGGATGTTTTTGATTATCAGTTTATTGATCATGTTTGGCTGGATGTCTATGACTTATCAGCTCAGGACTTCCACAATGAAAGAAAAGTCACGAGACTATGTTGCAGCCGCTCGTGTTGTGGGAGCCTCCACCGGACGCATTCTTTTTATTCACATCCTCCCCAATTTAGTTGCCATTCTGGTTACATTAGTACCCTTCAGCGTTTCAGCCCTCATTTTAGCACTGGCGTCCTTGGATTACCTGGGCTTTGGTCTTCCGGATACATACGCCAGCTGGGGACGCCTGCTGAATGATGGATTAGCAGATCTTTCTGCCGGATGGGTTGTCACATCAGCCTTCTCCGCCCTAGTCATAACATTGTTACTCGTAACCTTCATTGGGGAAGCCGTCCGCGAAGCTTTTGATCCCAAGAAATTCACCACGTATAGATAAAACGTTTTTGTCCCCTTTTATCATGCTCAAGCATATTGCCAATCTCCACACGCTCCTTTCTTCCTTAGTGCTGATTATTTTGTTGGCAGGAGTAGCAGGATGCCAAGATTCCTCCCAATCACAAGGGGTTGGCTGGCATCCCAACGTACCATTTGGGACATTGCCTCCAGGATTTGAGTCTTTCCCGGAGCGTTGGAACAAGCAAATCAGAGATCGTCTGGTACGAGAAGAAGCGGCTAAACAGAAAGAAATAAAAGAACTCCGAGACAAGTTCTTCAAAACAGAAGACCCTACAGTACGAGAAAAACTGCAAAGCAAGCTCATTTCTGACGAAGCCGCCCTCTCTGCCCTTCATCGCAGGCAAGAAGAAGGTGATTACATCAAGTTCAAAACACCGGCAGATATTCCTCAAGACCTGGTTTGGGAGAATGGTTTGGATAATCCGGAAATAGGAGACCCCAATGCCAAAAAAGGAGGAGTATTGCGCCTATGGGCACCGGGCTCTTATCCGGATACATTCCGCCCCAACGGCCCCAACAGCAACAGCGGCTTCCGGGGGCCGTTATATGATGAAATTATCATAGGACTTGTTTCCATTCACCCAATTACCGGGAAAATTATCCCCGGAATCGCTCATAAATGGGCAGAATCGGCAGACAGGCGTACCGTGTTCTTTGAATTAGATCCAGATGCACGTTATACGGATGGAGCCAAAGTAAAAGCCATTGACCTGCTAGTGAATATGTTCATTCGTACATCAGAATACAGCAGGGATGTATTTTACAATAATTTCTTTTACCAAAACGCCTCCAACATCACCATATATGACGACAGTCACTTATCTGTCACGCTTCCCTTTGCCAAGCCCTTATTGCCATACTACTGTACCTTATTCACCCCTTCCCCTCCCCACTTTTATTGTGAGTTTGGACCTAATTACGTAGAGCGTTACCAATGGAGAGTTCCACCAACAACAGGGGCTTACGTTGTTAAACCAGACGGCATTATTCGAGGACGCCAAGTAACATTACAACGAGTAACAGACTGGTGGGCTAAAAATAAGAAGTTCACCAAGTATATGTATAATGTAGATCAAATCGTCTACAACTTCATTGCAGAACCATCTAAAGCTATAGAACTGTTTCGCATTGGTGAATTAGATGTGCTAAACATCACCAAGCCGGAACTCTGGCACGAACGCATGGAAATACCAGAAGTTCACAATGGCTACATCAATCGCAGTACGTTTTACACGATTTATCCACGCCCACCGTATGGAATCTTCCTGAACACCTCCAAACCTCCGTTCCATGATCTGAACATGCGTCTGGGATTCCACCATGCACTAAATATCCAGAATATTATTGATATCACATTCCGCGGTGATTATCAGCGGCTAAACTCTTACAACTCCGGTTTTGGGAAGTTCTCCAATCCTTACATCAAGGCACGCCCTTATTCGCCGGAACAAGCTCGTGCTTACTTTGCTAAAGCCGGATATACCATATCTTGCCCGGACGGAATCCTTCGCAAGCCTGACGGGACCCGCCTAACAGCCGCCATCACTTTCCCGAATACATCACCCACGTTAGCATCCACTCTGAGCAAATTAAAAGAAGACGCTCGCAAGTGCGGACTGGAAATCCAACTAGACCCATTAGATGCCACCGTTTCTTTCCGAAAAATCATGGAAAAACGAGCCCAAGCCTCCCTTATGGCATGGGGCTTTACCCCGCCACACCCCATGAACGAACAAGGCTTTCATTCCCGTTATGCCTATGATGAACGCGGCGGTCTGATTACTTACACCAATAACATTACAGCCTGTGCCGATAAAGATCTGGATAAACTACTAGATGCAGAAACCAATGCAGCCACGGAAGACGAACTCCAAAAGGCTACTTGGAAAGTACAGCAAGCAATTCACGACAAAGCTCTTTGGGTTCCCTGCTGGACCTCTGAGTTCATACGACTGGGGTACTGGCGTTGGGTCAAATGGCCCAACAGCGCCACAACTCAATTCTGCCATCCCGTTATATTTGAACCCACAGAAAGCTATTTGTATTGGGTAGATAACGACATCAAAGAAGAAACCCTACACGCAAAAAGAACCGGTAAAACCTTTGATGAAGTAGATGTCGTGTACGATCAGTACCGCTATATTGATTCCATCAAACGTCTGGATAACAACAATGATGCAAATAAACTGCCATCTGTTCCCGCTATCCCGGATCAAGATTCGCAGCAAAAACCCACCCCATCGGAACAATAACACATGAGTACTCCTCTGTTGGAAATCAAAAACTTAGTTACCGGATTTGAAACAGAATCCGGTCTATTAAAAGCGGTAGACGGCGTTAGTTTCACCGTTCCGAAAGGATCATGCGTTGGCATTGTAGGGGAATCCGGTTGTGGGAAAAGCGTCACAGCCATGTCCATTGTTCGCCTACTGCCCCAACCTATGGGAAAGATTCTGGACGGGCAAATACTCTTCCAAGGAAAAGACCTGGTACAAGCCAAAGATGAGGATATGCACCATATCCGGGGGCGTCACATTGGTGTAGTCTTTCAGGAGCCCATGACGGCGCTTAATCCTGTACACAGTATAGGACGACAAATAGGGGAATCCCTCATGTTGCATCGGGGGATGAATGCCAGCGAAGCATGGGATTCCGCTATTCAGCTCCTGCGAAGGGTCCGTATTCCAGCTCCGGAACAGCGTGTATATGAATACCCACACCAGCTCTCCGGTGGTATGCGCCAACGTGTTGTTATTGCCATTGCCCTTGCTTGCCATCCTGAACTCATCATTGCTGATGAGCCAACCACAGCATTGGACGTCACCGTTCAAGCACAAATACTTGATCTACTCAAAGAACTTCAAACAGAAATGGGAGCTTCTTCCATTCTCATCACTCATGACTTGGGCGTCATAGCTCAGAACTGTGACTCCGTTGTCGTTATGTACGCCGGGCGCGTGGTGGAAAAAGCCTCAGCTCAAGAGCTCTTTGCCAATCCCCGGCATGCTTATACAAAAGGATTACTCGCCTCCATTCCACAATTAAATTCCACCCGTAAGACCAAACTGCCAACTATACCCGGTCAGGTAGCTTCTATTGCGGACTTTGTCCCCGGATGCCGCTTCTGCCAGCGCATGGGGATTCCTGCAGAAGAACTGACGGAGAGGCCGCCTCTTGTGGAAATTGCCCCAGATCATTTTGTAGAAGCCTGCCCACGTTGTTCCAACCTTTAACCCTTTCTTCATTCCAGCCATGCCGGAACCCCTCTTACAAGTCAACAACCTAAAAATGTACTTTCCAGTCCGATCCGGAATCTTTCTAAGACAATCGGGCTGGGTTAAGGCCGTGGATGATGTCTCCTTTTCCATTTATCCCGGAGAAACACTGGGCTTAGTAGGAGAATCCGGTTGCGGGAAGTCCACTATTGGGAAAAGTGTTGTTCGGCTGTTAAATCCCACAGCCGGTTCCATTCTGTTTAAAGGACAAGATATAGCGCATCTATCTCAACGTAAAATGCGAGCCCTGCGCCCGCATATTCAAATGGTCTTTCAAGATCCGGCAGAATCCCTAAACCAACGTCAATCCATCGGACAAATAGTAGCGGAGCCCTTCGTTATTCATCGTATGGGAACACCGGCATCACGACGAGAATGGGTTCGGGGATTATTGGACAGAGTCGGTCTGCCAGACAGTGCCATAGATCGTTTCCCCTTCGAGTTCTCCGGAGGGCAACGCCAGCGCATAGGTATTGCCAGAGCCTTAACATTAAACCCCAGTCTCATTATCTTGGACGAACCAGTTTCGGCACTGGACGTGTCTGTGCAATCTCAAGTTCTGAACCTATTGCTGGAACTTCAAGAAGAACGCAAACTATCTTATCTATTCATTGCCCACGATTTGGCTGTAGTTAAACACATCTCAGATCGCGTAGCGGTAATGTACCTGGGGAAAATCGTAGAAATGTCAGATGCAGACACTATCTATCATACCCCCAAACACGCCTATACCAAAGCTTTGTTGGATGCCATCCCCGAACCGGATCCAACAAAAGCCAACAAACACACCCCATTACCGGGAGATGTTCCTTCTCCTATCAATCCCCCACTAGGATCCGCTTTTGGTCACCGCATTCAGCATCCATTATACCCAGAGACTATAGGAGCAGATCTAACGCCGGTAGAAATAGAACAAGGACACTGGGTTGCCCCGGATCCCTGTGCACTTAATAAAGAAGATTGGGATAAGCTCCGCAACCGGTAAATGCGAGCTAACCCCAAGAATCAAACAGAGTTATACATCTGTACTCTCGTAGATATTGGGGGACTATAGCCCTGCTTTATAGTTTATGCCCCATGTCTGACAACCTTTGTCGGATCATATAAATATTTTTATACGTAAATCCGAGGGACACGGGCACTGATACTAGAAATAACATTGCTGGGAATTGTATTGGCACGGCGCGTTAATTCCTCCCAACTCACATTGGGCCCCATAATTTCCACCAAATCCCCGGTCTCCACATGATCCATGTACGAGACGTCCACCATAATCTGATCCATTGTTATGCGGCCCAACACAGGACAATATTGTCCGTTAATGTATACTCTAGCCCCCTGGTTAGAAAGATAATGCAGATATCCGTCAGCAAACCCAATACCGATGGTAGCCACCTTTGTACTACCCTTGGTTATATAACAATGATTGTAAGAAACGCCATGATTCCCCGGCAGCGTCCTTATCAGAGTTATGCGACTGTACAAAGTCATCGTAGGTAATAATTCCTTATTATATGGGGACGGCATGGGGGAATACCCATATAGGATTCTGCCCAGCCTCACCATATTAGCGCAAGGAACTTTATAATTAAAAACAGCAGCGCTACTACACAAATGGCGGAACTTAAATTGATGCCCTTGGGAAAGCACATTAACGGCTTCCGTAAAGCCACTAATTTGCCCATGAGTAAAGGAAATATCTTCTGAAGCAGCAGACAGATGAGAGAAAATTCCCTCCAAATTCAGATTTTTATACTGCTTTAGTTTTTCTGTTAACCCGGATAACTCACTCGGTAAAAAACCGCTACGCCCCATCCCGGTATCCACACACAAATGCACGTGTACCGTCTTACCGTAAAGTTCACCCAATGAGTTGAAATGTTCCGCTTCCCCTAAACTGGAAAGAGCTGCACGCCAACCATTTTGAACGATTTCTTCACGTTCACCATCAAAACACGGCCCCAAAATAAACGGACACGTCTTTGCACCTGCGTCCCGAACCCGAGCAGCCTCAGCAACCGTAGCCACACCAAAAAAAGCGCAATCTTCATTATCCAGAGCTTTGACAACCCCCTCTAACCCATGACCATAAGCTTCAGCCTTTACGATAGCCATCAAACGATGATTCGGCATCACTCGCCTCACAACATTCAGGTTATGTCTTAATGCATGGGTATCTATCTGAGCCCATGCCCTGGGTGGGCTTGTACAACTCATGTCCGGAGTTTAAGTAGACGGCTGATAGTGTACAAGCCGGAATTAAGCCACCCTATTACTTTACCCATCTTTCCATCAATATCTACGAAGTACACCCTACACCACTTTTTACCTCTCCCTACGATTTGCGTCTTTTGTTCTCCCGAAAAAACTCCTTGCCAACCTCACGCAGTAATCATATACTTTTTTCCGCATTCAAAAAGCGCGGTTAGCTCAGGGGTAGAGCACATGCTTCACACGCATGGGGTCACTGGTTCGAACCCAGTATCGCGTACCATCTTCATCAACGCCTCGTAATAAAACATTTCGAGGCGTTTTTCTTTTTCAAGATTGTTTAGTGGCACATTTCCATAGAAAATATCATATCTTCCAGCCAACAAGCTTGAAAAGATTATCACGATACCGGCGGGATCATCATTCTTTTACCGTATCCTTTCATTACAGATAAGCCATAAAACGGGACTTATTACCGAATAGTATTTTTGGTACATTCAGTTCAGGAGCAAACATTCTGAGGCATTTTTATTATTAAGATTCGCCAATGATCCTATTGATGTGATAAAATGAACCAGAAATGACAGATTCCCCTTCCCATCGTCTTTTTATTCTGGATGGCATGGCCCTGGCTTATCGAGCCCATTTTGCATTTTTCACCAATCCCATACGTAACTCCAAAGGCATGAATACCTCTGCGGTATATGGTTTTGCCAATACATTGCTAAGTATTCTGGAGCATGAACAGCCCACTCATATTGCGGCATGCTTTGACACCTCTGCCCCCACGGCAAGACATAAGCTTTATCCTGAATATAAAGCCAACCGAGAAGCTATGCCTGAAGAGTTAAGTTTACAACTGCCTCTGATTTTCAAGTTTCTGGACGCCATGAATATCCCGATTCTGCGCTATGAAGGATATGAAGCGGACGACACCATAGGAACGCTAGCTCGCCTTGCCGATGAGACAAAAGATTTCCAAACCTATATGGTTTCTTTGGACAAAGATTTGGGGCAACTTATTTCTCCTACTTGTTATTTATGGAAACCGGGGAAACGGGGCAATGAACATGAAGTTATTGACCTCAATAAGCTTAAAGAGCAATGGAATATTAACAGTGCCGAACAAGTTATTGATATTTTAGCATTGATGGGGGATAGCGCCGATAATATTCCTGGGCTTCCAGGCGTGGGAGAAAAAACAGCTAAGCTATTAATCAGCGAGTTCGGCTCTGTGGAAAACCTTCTAGCAAATACAGATAAGTTAAAGGGAAAACGAAAGCAGATCGTCGAAGAAAACAGCTCTATGGCGACTCTTTCCAAGCAATTGGCTACCATTGACAGACACGTTCCTCTGACCATAACTCCGGATGAACTGAAAAAGAAGGCTTTGAAAGCGGACGAGCTATTGTCCCTTTTACAAGAACTGGAGTTTCGAGCTTTACAGGCAAAGCTTTTCGGGAAAAAAGCACCGGAGGTTAGAAACGCCCCCCTGCCTGCAGATGATTTGTTTGCTGTTCCCAATCTCAAAGAAGAAGAAACTTCTCCCTTCACAAAAGATACGAATACGGATAACGACGTTGCCTCTCAAATGGATTTGTTTGAAGAGCCACATCTGAAAACAGTGGATGATTTCGAGCATGAGTATCTTATTGCCAATACTCCGGAACTACGTTCCGCAATGATTGAGGAGTTGAAAACGCATGATTCCTGGTGTTTTGATACAGAGACCACCGGACTATCCCCTCTCACAGATGAACTGCTGGGCATTGCATTTTGTGCAGAACCGCACAAGGCTTGGTATATGCCTGTATCCGGACAGGCTGAGCTTGAATATGTCAGGCCGCTTCTGGAAAGCAGCTCCGAAAAGATAGGACACAACTTAAAATTTGATCTACAAGTTTTACGGGCTAATGGCATTCAGGTACAAGGGCCGTTTTTCGATACATTGCTAGCGCATACCTTAATAGCCCCCGGCATGAAACACGGCATGGATATTCTGGCAGAAAATCTGCTCCAATACTCCACAATCAAGCTGAGTGATATTGCCACACCCGGAGAAAACAAACGAGAACTCAATACAAGGAATATTCCCGTAGAAGTCATGGGCAAATATTCTGCGGAAGATGCGGACATCACACTACAACTCTCTTCCATCTTAAAAAAACAAGTCAAAGAAAGTGGCATGGAAAAATTATTCCGTACTGTAGAATTACCTCTACTGCCCGTCTTGGCCGATATGGAGTTTAACGGTATCCGCATC
The DNA here is from genome assembly GCA_964525305.1 of uncultured Akkermansia sp. Classification (GTDB taxonomy): domain Bacteria; phylum Verrucomicrobiota; class Verrucomicrobiia; order Verrucomicrobiales; family Akkermansiaceae; genus Akkermansia. The sequence goes on along the minus strand of CAZGGR010000014.1, from coordinate 39,481 downwards.
TTACCGGAATCTCTAAAAAAAGCATCTGTTGAAGTAGGTGTTATTATTGAGGAATTGCGTCAAAAAATTGAGAAAGCAGCCGGACATTCTCTAAATCTGAACTCCCCCAAACAACTTGGAGACTTTTTGTTCGGAGAACTCAAACTTGTCAACAAGCCCAAGAAAACTAAAACAGGTCAATTTGTAACAGACGAAAGCACCCTCTCTTCTCTGGCTTTACAACATCCCATTGTCGCAGATATTCTGGATTACCGGGAAAATATGAAACTGAAGAGTACTTATTTGGACGCATTGCCCAAATATATTTGTGCGAGGGATGGAAGGATTCACACCCAATTCCATCAAATGCTTACATCGACAGGACGGCTAGCCTCTCAAGATCCCAATCTTCAAAATATCCCGGTAAGGACAGAACAAGGCCGTCTGATCCGAACAGCCTTCGTCCCAGAATCAGAGGAATACACCATGCTTTCTGCGGATTATTCCCAAATTGAACTGCGTATAATGGCGGCACTTTCCGGAGATCCAGCCATGTGTTCAGCTTTTCAAGAAGGAAGGGATATTCACACAGAAACAGCAGCACGGGTGTATGGCGTTCCTCGAGATCAAGTAGACAGCACTATGCGACGTGCTGCAAAAACGGTCAACTTTGGAATTATATACGGCATTTCAGCCTTCGGGCTTTCTCAGAAATTGGGATGTACCAGAGGGGAAGCCGCATCACTGATCGAAAACTATTTTATTCAATTCCCCAACATCAAAACATATATGGATGATCTGGTTCATCAGGCAGAACAATCAGGCTATGCGGAAACACTGATGGGACGCCGAAGGATCATATCGGAAATTCATTCTGCCAATAAGACGATTAAAGCAGCCGCGAATCGCACAGCTATCAACACGCCAATTCAAGGAACCGCCGCAGATATGATCAAAATCGCCATGGTTCACGTGAACGAACTGTTGAAGGGGAAAAAATCCCGTTTAATTCTTCAGATTCATGACGAATTATTAATTGATCTACATAAGGAAGAGACGGATCTTATTCAAAAAATTAAGGAAGCAATGATTCTAGCTTTACCCCTGCCCAACAATGTTCCCATTCTGGTAGAAGCCGGCACAGGCAACAACTGGTTAGAAGCCCATTAGCATAAGCTCCTTACAAAAATACAAAAGAAGAAACGCATCATACATTTCATTTGATGTATGTATCAAGCCATGTCTTTCATCAAAGGATCAAGACATCTCCATCGCTGCCGTTATGAACGGTTACCAGAGATTTTCCATCCTTTAACGCTATCACATTGACCTTTCGTTCTTCTACTCCCGAAGAGTTTTTTACTTGGATAAGACTACCATCTTTAACCGCCTCCGAAGGGATCCATGCAGAAAGAGGAATCTGAACATTGATACCTACTTGAAGAACCATATTAACAGGAGCAACCATCCATTCAGAAACGTGAGAACCATTCGGCTCCAAAGAGGCGATTAATACGGCAGAATTATGCTCAGAATCCAAAACGGCCTCCACAGCGGTAACATGACCATTCCACTGCAACTGCTTCCCATTATTTAACATACAAGAAGCCGTCAACGCTGTATTTACTTTCCCTTGTTCATCTCTGGGGAGAGCGGAAAACTCTTCCAATGTCACAGGGACACGTATCGTCCTCTCTTGAAGAGGAATAACCTTTCCCACTGTTTGCCCAGCAACCACACGAGCACCGGCACCTACAGAACATTCCACAACCTGGCAAGTATAGGGAGCCTGCAATACAGTATCACGCAAAGCTTGTTCAGCCTCTGCTACATAGGCCTCTGCAGCATTCAACTTGGCATTTACTGCCCGCCGTTGAGGAACACGCAACACCAATTCCGAATCCTTACCGCTTTTTGATACAGAACTATATGTTTTTTTGATGGCTTTCAGAGCTTCAGCCTGCTCAGTAGATACATCCAGTCGGGCCTGTTCCAACGTTGCCTGAGCATTAGCCAGCCTAGCTCGATATTCAAATTTTTCCAACTCAATCAGAGGTGTCCCTTTCTGAATGATTTCTCCAACACTAAATAAGGGATGAACCTTATCAACCTTGCCGGAAACGCCAGGAGAAAGCATCGTTAGATAAGATGCTTTCACAACCCCCGGAGATGATATGGTAAGCGTATTTGTCTGCAATGGGAAGCTCCCCCCCTTACCGACAAAAAACGAATCTTTATCTTCTTTAGAAGAAGGGAAAACTGCCGAATCTGTTATAACAGCAACCCCAATCAAAACAGCAACGAGCCCTAAGCCTATGCCTATAGCCTGGAACGTTCTTTTTTTTGGATAAGGCTCATTCATGAACAGCCCGCTAAAAAATCGCTGCTCGTACTATTTATTTGGGATACTCCGTCTCCATGACGTGGGAATAAGCTTCTGCCGTTTCCACAGCCACGGTTTCAATGTTTTTCATCAATTGAGCAAATTGGACATCCGTCAGGTTTAGGCCTTCCAGCACAAAAGACTGACGATAATAAACATATCCGCTATTTGGATCCAATTGGAATGCTCCAGCAGTTTGATCAGAGTTCAATTCACTAAGAATGATGCTGACCTCCACACGGCGAGATTCCGGGACTTTGGTGGCAAAAAGAACATCAATAACCAACGTTTCGGGATGTTCAATCATCGTGTACATCAAACTCACCGGAGTGAATGTATCACAAGGGACAAACGCAATGCCGGTTCTAATGTTGTTATCACTAGTAGAGGTAATCCATTCCGTTTCTTCCCCTCTCTTTCTGAGAACGGAATATACACGATCTAAAAGGTTAAGTTGCTGGGTGTCCATATTGAAAATTGTTTAACAGAAAAAGTTGCTTGCTAAAAAGAAGACGCATGCAACATATACGTCCGTTTACTGGATTGTAGCTTACTGACATCCACATGATTCGTCAAGCTCTCCTGACGCCAAGTAATTGAAAAAATATGTTCGCATAACACAGACATGAAAAAAACAATGCCGTCCTATTCAGGACGGCATCTAAAAAAGTATCACACACTAAGTATGCGAATCTTTTTTCATAAATCATTACAGGATATCCCCCGGCTTGTAATTTACACCGTTAGGGAAGCGATCCGCCAAATCCTTGACCATGGCTTGGAAAGCTTCTACCTGAGCATCAGCCATACCGGTAGCAGCAGAGTTGGAATCAAAGATTCGCTGTAACTCGGATCGATCAATTCCTAATCTTCCATCTTCTGCGAGGCGATCCAAGAGGTTGTTTTCCGTCATTTTTCCGGCTCTCAAATCATTAGAAACAGCTACAGCGTGTTCTTTAATGACCTCATGCGCGGTTTCGCGGCCAATTCCACGCTTAACAGCTTCCATCAGAATAGTCGTTGTCATCAGGAAAGGCAGATAACGACGTAATTCTGCAGCAACAACGGCTTCATAAACCCCCATCTGATTCAAAACAGTCAAGAAGGTTTCAAATAACCCATCTGCGGCATAAAAAGAATCCGGCATCACAACACGACGCACAACGGAGCAAGAAACGTCCCCTTCATTCCACTGATCCCCAGCCAAACCGGAAATCATCATCAAGAAACCTTTCAGGATAACATGAAAACCGTTCACTCGTTCACAGGAGCGTGCATTCATTTTGTGAGGCATGGCACTAGAGCCAGTCTGACCCTTAGCAAAACCTTCTGTAGCCAGCTCATGCCCAGCCATCAATCGAAGAGTCTTAGCAAAAGAAGAACATCCAGAGGTCAACTCTACCAAACCGGAAACAACGGAAAAATCCAGGGAACGAGGGTAAACTTGGCCAACGTTCATCCATTTGGAAGGAATGCCCAAGTGAGCACATACCCGATCTTCCAATTCAAGGACACGTTCAGCATCTTTACCAAAGAGCGAAAGCTGATCCAACTGCGTACCGACCGCCCCTTTCAGCCCACGTACACAGTAACGATCCATAATAGAAATCCAAGAAGATAACCCATGTACGATATCTTCTCCAAACATCGCAACGCGTTTACCCATGGTTGTTGTCTGAGCGGCTACGTTATGAGTTCTTCCGGCAATAGTGACATGTTTCCATTGTTCAGCAAGAACGCTCAGGCGACTTAAAACAGCTACGGCTTTGTCACGGATAATCTGCATGGATTTCCATATTTGAAGCTGTTCCACGTTTTCCGTCAGATCACGAGAGGTCATTCCCTTGTGAATGTGTTCGCACCCGGCCAATTCACAAAATTCTTCAATGCGAGCTTTAACATCATGTCGAGTGACTCGTTCACGGGCATCAATGGAAGCAAGATTTACCTGATCCTTGACACGTTCGTAGGATTCGATCACCCCGTCCGGGATGTCTAGTCCCAAATCCTTCTGAGCCTTCATCACGGCTATCCAGAACTCGCGTTCCAAAATGATGCGGCCCTCGGCGGACCAAATAGATTTCATGGCGGCGGAGGCGTATCTTTCAGCCAGTACATTGGGAATAACGCTCATATCAAATTATGTATATGCAGGGGTTATCAAAAAACGGTTGAAGCGTCATAATCATGACGAAGAAGAAAAAATCAAGCACTTTCCCTCTACCTATAGCAAATAGGAAACCGCTGATTTTACCATTGAATAAATAACATTATTAGTTCTGCTCTTTGTAAAATATGGGCTTAAGAGAGCTTTTCACTATTGGTTGGAATAGTTGGGCGGATTCAGGCCATACAGAGCATAACCAGAAACAATTTCCTGAAGGATGGTAGAAATTGTCTCCATGGATTGAACAGAGATGTATTCATATCTACCATGGAAATTATGCCCACCCGCGCACAAATTAGGACAGGGCAAGCCCATGAAGGAAAGCCTGGCTCCATCAGTCCCCCCTCTTACCGGAACGATTTTGGGGGTCACCCCCACCGTTTCCATAGCACGACGCGCTTGTGCCACCAGATGCATATGCGGAAGTATTTTTTCTTTCATATTGTAATAAGCATCTTTCACTTCAACGCTCACAGTATCTGCTCCATATTTGCTGTTCAGCAATGAAGCACATTCCTGCATCAATTCCTTTTTACGGACAAACTCCACCATATCGTGATCTCGAATGAGGTACTCTGCCGTAGCAGATTCCACATCACCACGAATAAAGTCCAAATGATAAAACCCCTCATATCCCTCGGTAAAAGCAGGATTTTGGAATACCGGTAACATCTCTTGGTATTCCATGAGAATCAACGAGGCATTTAGCATCTTTCCCTTTGCACTTCCGGGATGAATACTGCGCCCTTTCACGGACACAATCGCAGTTGCTGCATTAAAGTTCTCGTATTCAATTTCACCCAATGCACCGCCATCTACCGTATAAGCAAAATCTGCACCAAATCGAGCGACATCAAAATGATCAGCTCCACGCCCAATTTCCTCATCCGGAGTAAAAGCGATCTTTATTTCTCCATGTTTTCGTTCAGGATTTTGTTGGAACGAAGATACCATGTCCATAATTTCCGCAATTCCGGCTTTATCATCAGCACCAAGCAAGGTAGTTCCATCCGTCACAATCAAGTCTTGTCCGACGTAGTTTAGCAACTCCGGATATACGTTTGGGGAAAGAACAAGCCCCTGATCCGAATTCAGAGTAATATCTCCGCCTTGATATGGACTTACGACACGAGGCTTGATACCGCTACCGGAAGTTCCGGGAGCGGTGTCCATATGAGCCACCCAGCCTATAACGGGAACATGTTTATCCACATTGGAGGGGATAGAAGCATACACAACGCCGGTCTCTTCATCCAACTCTGCCTTCACTCCCAATTCTATTAGTTCCGAAGTCAATAACTGAGCCAATTTCATTTGGCCCGGGGTAGAAGGAATACTAGAAGAAGACTCATCTGATTGAGTGCCAACAGAAACATACTTCAAAAACCGATCCAATACAGAAGCGTTCATACAAATCTTGTGGCTTTTCTTTTCTCAGTAGTCAAGCTTTGTCCGGAAGCAACATTAGGATTTATTAGATTTGGTAATAAACATACATATAACCACCATGGCTACCATTGTTAATAAAAACCAAATTAACTGTGTGCAAACCAATAAACTGACAACATAAGCACATGCATAAATCATGTGTTTTAACAAATCTGTTTGCCTCAACACAATGAAAGTGATGATGAACATTGTGATTGAACTAATCCATTTTTTCTTGCGGAAACGTTTTCTCGCAAGTTCTACATCTGTATTGTTTCCCATAAATTATTGATTCAATTCATATATTTATAAAAGTTTATTATCCAGTTCATTTTGATTCATCATAGAGTACATCATGTATAACAAAAACATCTATCAGTTAACGTAATTGTCATCAAATACCTAAAAACCGTCATGATACGTTCCATGCATACACCGATATTTTACCATGCCTTCAGAAAGCAACTCTAACCATATTTCCAAGAAAAATGAATACAATATTCATACGACAACAATTATCTTATATAAAGGAAAATCAAAAAACATCTAAACTTTCCTAACAACCATATTCTATGTCACACAATTCAAGACACGGTTTATTCTTGCGATTCATAACGGTGTCCCTTATGTAAGCAAAGCTTCTCGTTCATGATGATATACCTTCCCTTAGGCACCCTTGCATTATCCCTGACTTGTGTCGCCCTGCCCATTTATGCGCAACATGCTTATGTGCCCGGAAGTATACCTGTTTCCGTAGGATCCAAACAAGATCCTACGGATATGTACTTAGATGCATTAAAATTGATAACAAAAGCGACTGCCTTAGCGGATAGCCGAGATTATGTAGGAGCTATTCGACTCACACAACAAGCAGAAGAAAAGTTTGGGGCCTTAGCAAAAACTTATCCACAGTGGCGACCACGCTTACTCCAATCGCGTCGGCAAATTGACAAAGAGAACCTGGACAAATGGCAAAAGTTAGCTCAACAACAAGCTGCAGCAGCCCCCATTGCCCCCGATTTTAATACAGAACGCCCGATAACCGAAAACAAAAGGCCTCAGCTCAAGCCCAATATACAACTTCCTCCCGGATACAAAGGAGTTGAGTTTCCCATTTCTCCAGGAGAAAGACTGGTTAATACGATACCTTCTTCATCAGTCTCTCCAGGCTCCGCTCCAGAAGTAGTGGAAAGTAACTACGAACGGATACGCAGACTGCTGGACAAAACAACTATTGAAAACAAAGCTCTTATCAAAGCCCTTCAAAGGACACGCAAAGAACAAGAAGAAATTCTGTCTAGGCTAGCTATAGCATCTGCAGGGGAATCAGTATACAGAGATGAGCTATTAAAAGTAAAAAAGCAGATGGAGGAAGAGAGAAAAACTAATGATTCTCTTCTTCAAACCTTAACTAAAAGAGTGGATGAATTGGAACAAAATGTTGCAACGCTCAAGCAGGAAAAAGCTCAATATCTGGCGCAAATAGCAACACTCCAAGTCCAGCTTAAAGAGTATCAAGACCAACTGGCCAAGGTAACTGATGATAAAAATGCCCTTCAAAAAGAACGTGACCAATTAGCCATATTAGTAGAGCTCAACAGCCCAGAAAAAACAAAAAATCTGTTGGATCGAAATATGACGTTGGCGGCACAGCTTAAAGATGCTCAGGACAAAATTGCCGCTTTGGAAACAGCTAAATCCGATTCGGAAGAACAACGCAAAGCCAATCTAAAAGCCCTAGAGGAAGCCCGTGGCGAAGCTGCGGATTTGAAACAGAAACTGCGAGCCATAGGAGAGGAAAACAGCGGATACCGCAAGCGTATTACAGAGTTAAATACTAAGCTCATCAATGCAGATGTAGAACTTGCCAAATTGGAAACGACTCCGGAAAAAAGCCCTCTGTTAATTGAAGAAAATCAGTTACTGCGAGCCACGATTGCCAAACAACTCCGTATACTTTCCGTACAAGATCAGAGCAGAACATTACTTATTAATACTTATAAAAGATTACGCAGGGAAAATCCCGAAACAGCGGAAATAGCCCTTTTGATGGACAATGAAGAAGCCATCAAACTAACACCGGCAGAAAAACAAATAGTAGAGGCTATTGCCAAAGACAACAACATTGACGTTCCACTGAGTAACCAGCAAAAAGAAAAAATCAACCAATTGGCGCAATCTCTTTCAGCAGAGCGTGATAAAGCGGCTCAACTGTCCCGAGAATTGGAACAAGTTCGCAGCCAAATGAAGTCCAAAACGGACAAAAAACAAGAAGAAGCCTTAGCCAAAGCACAAAAGGCTCTGGAACAAAAAAATATTCAAGTAGAGCAACTGACGCAGCAGATGGAAGAATTGAAAAAACATGCTGCAGAACAAGCGCGTTTGGTTGCCATTTCGGCAGGGACCATCACGCCCGAACAAGAAAAATCCCTGAATAAAAGCATGGAAGCCACCGTGCGCCGGAAATTAGAAGCAGAAGCATTAGGCCAAGGTGCCGCAGAAGCATTTGCAAAAAAACGCTACGTCGCAGCAGAACAGCTGTACAGAACGTTGTTAGATTTTCAACCGACTCATGTCCCTGCCCTAGTTAACTTAGGGACAATCCTTCTTCAACGAAATAAAGCAGAAGAAGCTATTGCTTTCTTGAAAAAAGCAACAGAATTGGATGCTTCTGCTTCTCCCGCTTGGTTCATGATGGGCGTGGCTCAATATCGTGCGGGGATGGATCAACAAGCCATTATCTCCTTAACAGAAACCGTCAAACAAGATCCCGCCAACGCTACCGCTTTGCTTTATTTGGGGAACTTGGAAACCAGTGCAGGAAATTATGAAAAAGCGGTCACTCATTTTGAAAATGCTCTGAAAATCCAGCCTGAATCCACAGATGCCCATTTTAACCTAGCGTGGACTTATTCTCGTCTGGGTCGAATGAATCAGGCTAAAAAAAGCTATGATGCCGCTATTCGCCATGGAGGGCTTCCTGATGCAGACTTGGAGCTTGCGATTACCGGTAGCACAACATTACCAGTTAACAGACAATCTGTTGAAACAACCCAGGAATCTACCGCTAATGAAAATGAAGTTCCGATGGCAGAAGCAATAAGCGATCCATCCGCTATTCCTCATGACTCTAACGAAATACCGGCTCAAATAGCAGAAGATCCAAATGCTAAGGAAACACCAACAACTGAGTCAAAGCAAATAGAGGTCAAGCCCCAGACGGAAGCGGAACAAAAGCCCGTATCTGAGGCTACAAAATCCCCCCAATCTCAAAGCCAACCCGTTCAAAAGCCAAAAACAAACGAACAAAAAGCTACGACAAGTTCTGAAAAACAAGAAAGTACACATAAAAGAAGCCGCTTCCGCATTGGCTCTTAACATCGTACAAGATTTCCTCATTTTCTTTTACAACAGACATATAGCAGCTTCTTATTTCCAATAATCATGTGGGAATGTAAAAACAACCTTTCAAATCAGGACTTCAGTCGTTTAGCTGAACAATTTGATTAACAACTACCCTTATTTATGCAATTCCCCAAAATATGTTCCACCTTATTCTTGGTTAACCTTTTTCTATTTCCTGCCGTTCAGGGACAAGAAGGGCAAAAAGAAACGGATATTGTGCCTTCAAATGAACAGAAAACAGAGAATCATATAGAAAAAGATAGTTCTTTTATTGATGACTCCTCTGATCGCTCAATATTACCCAGCCGTTCTAACGTAACATCTGTTCAAAACATCTCCCTACCCCCAAATAATGACCAGAAAGAAACGGAACAGCTTCCCCCTCAAAAACAACCGTTCACCAGCGTTTCTTCATCTAAACAGTTTCATGTTATCGGGTTGGATTCTTTATTAGCTGGAGCTATTGCTACCAAAGCAGATAACATACGTACAGCTCTAATAAAAATCCTCAAACAACCAAACGAATGGAAAAACAAAATCATCATTCGTCTGGTAGGAGAGCCTGGCTCACCCGTTCCAGCTACACCTATTCGCCAACAAACTGTCATTGTAGGAGACGCTCTGTCTTTCAACATTTTTATTCATTTAGGACACGGTATTAACCAAGATAAATTGCGCCATGCAATTGTTTCTACCCTTCTCTATGAAATGATGTTGCGTTCCGTAGAAGCGGAAGGACTCCCCGATCAAGTATCACTCCCGCCATGGCTCATTAATGGTCTGGAACAAGCCGTTTTATGGCATAATAACGAAGCGGATCGCACCATGTATGCGACTTTGTTCAGACAATCGGGTATGATGACACCAAAAGAAATCCTACAAACGTCTAATCCTGAAAAAGAATTGGACGCAACTTCTTATGCAGCCTATCAGGCTTCCTGTGGTGCTTTAGTCCTCTGTCTGCTTAATCAAAAAAATGGTCCTGAAGGCATGAAAGCTCTGTTGGATCAGGCTATTCTAGGTAATGACGTCCCTGAAAATTTGGTCAAACGGCATTTTCCTCAACTTAATTTAACGCCATCTTCGCTACATAAATGGTGGACGCTTCAGCTTTCCCGCATGGCGACCCCTCCTATCACGGAAGCCCTTTCTATCACAGAAACAGAAAGACATCTTCAGGAAGCCCTTACCTTGGTGGAATATGATCCTGATTCTCGAACTTCCGTCACATTCCCTTTAGATGACTTGGAAAAAGCTAATAAACTGCCGGATTTACACAGACAACTTTCTAATGTATCTGGAGCATTACTCAACCTTAGTCGCCATACATTCCCTTCATATCGCCCCATTATTGTGGAATACGCTAAACTGGTTGCACTCATGCAAACTCGTGGTGTATCACCCCAAGAAGCTATTCCAAAAATAAACCAACTCCGAGAAATCAGAGAACTTTCCTTAAAAACAGCTCGAAGGGTTCGAGACTATATGGATTGGTTTGAAATCAATACTCGATCAGGTTCCAATAAAACGTTCGCATCCTATGAAACAGCCATCAAACTGTTGCGCGAACAGGCACCTCCTACCAATACACCCATTTCTCGTTATCTAAACGACATTGAAAAACTATATACGTTACCAGCTAAGGCCCCAATTCCTCCTCTTCACGGTAATTATTAAGAGGCCATTATGTTACATGGAATAAGTAATGTATGTATATCCTTCAAGGGAAAATGAATTTTAAAGATGTGGTCTTTTTTACACAAAGAGATTTCAAGGATTGTCTTTCTTATGATGTTTTGTCATCATTCTCCCGAGTTATTTTCATAACATATACACCATATGAACACATCATTGAAACTTCACGGCTTGGTAGCCGCCGTACACACTCCGTTTAAAGCGGATGGCTCTTTGAATCCTTCTATCGTTGATGCCCAAGCTAAATTGCTTGCTTCTCAAGGCGTCAAGCTTGCTTTCATTACTGGTAGTACGGGGGAATCATCCTCCATGCAGCTTGAAGAACGTAAAGAAATCTACTCTGCATGGAAAGAAGCTTCTGCCAAACATGGCGTGGGCGTAATCGCTCATACCGGTTCTAATAGTGTGTGGGATGCCCGTGAATTGGCAGCATTTGCTCAGGAATGCGGCTTTTTAGCTACAAGCTCCTTAGCTCCTTCTTACTACAAACCGGGTACTGTTCAACGCCTGGTAGAATGTTGTGCCTTTGCTGCTTCCGGAGCACCGGATCTGCCTTATTACTACTATGACATTCCTGTTCTCACAGGGGTACGTTTTAATCCGGTAGACTTCATTAAACTGGCTAAAGAACAAATCCCGAACTTTGCAGGTATTAAGTTCACCAATCCGGATTTGGCTCTGTACCAAACCACGTTAAATTACGATACGACCGTAGACATTCCATGGGGCGTAGACGAATGGTTTACCGGAGCTCTTTCCGTTGGCGCAAAAGGAGCTGTAGGAAGTTCCTTCAACTTTGCTCCTGCTCTATACCAAAAGCTGATGAAAGCCTTTGCTGATGGGGATGTGGAAACGGCTCGCGATTGTCAATGGAAATCTGTTCAGATGATTAATATTCTGGCATCTAAAGGTTATATGGGATGTGCTAAAGCTCTCATGGGCTGGCTGGGTGTTGACTTGGGACCGGCTCGTCTGCCTCAAGGCAATCCTACAGCAGAACAGCTTAAAGAACTCCGCTCTGAGCTGGAAGCTATTGGCTTCTTCCAGTGGGCAATGAACTAAACACCTTCCATTTATACACTTATGGCTGCAACTCTTGATTTGCCCGCTCTTGGGTCATTCTATCGCCGCCAGCTTCTGGAAGACGTTCTGCCATTCTGGTTCCCTCGAGCATACGATGAGGAAAATGGTGGTCTTTTCCACTGCTTTGATGCAGATGGAACCCTAGTTGACTCCGATAAATCAGTATGGGCCCAAGGACGGATGGCTTGGATGCTGTTAACCATGTATAACAGTATTGAAAAAAATCCGGACTGGCTCAAATGGGCTGAAAGCGCCCTGCGTTTCTTAACGGAAAAATGTGTAGATCCCACAGATGGTCGCATGTACTTCCATGTGGCCGCTGATGGTACGCCCATCCGTAAACGTCGCTATGCTTACAGTGAATCCTTTGCAGCCATTGCCTTTGCTGCCCATGCCAAGGCTGTTGGTAGCGAAGAATCAGCCAAAGAAGCGCGTCACTGGTTTGACGTCTTTACGGACATTTGTTTCACTCCTGGCAAAATGCTTCCTAAATCCACAGGGAAACGCCCTACTACGGGTTTAGGAACTCGTATGATCACACTGGCTACAGCTCAAGAGTTGCGTAAATACCTAGGTGACAAAGATGGCTTTTATACCGGTTGGATTGATCGTTGCATCAATGACCTTCGAACACTGTTCATGAAGCCGGACATCCAAGCCGTCATGGAAGTAGTAGGAACCGATGGCTCAATCATCGATCACTTTGACGAACGGACTCTCAATCCCGGACACACAATTGAAGGAGGGTGGTTTGTTCTAGAAGAAGCCCGTTACCGTGGCAATGATCCGGAATTAATTAAAGTCGGATGCGATATGATTGACTGGGCGTTCGCTCGTGGCTGGGATAAAGAAAATGGTGGTTTGCTTTATTACACAGATGTGTACGGCAAACCCGTCCAGGAATACTGGCACAACATGAAGTTCTGGTGGCCGCATGACGAAGCGCTTATTGCCATGACGCTTGCCTATAAACTCACCGGAGAAGAACGTTATGCCATCAGGCACGATATGGTACACAATTGGGCATTCTCCCACTTCCAAGATGTACAACACGGTGACTGGTTCGGATATCTGAATAAAGATGGTTCCAGAGCAAACACCCTTAAGGGCAGCATCTGGAAATCTTTCTTCCACCACCCGCGTGCCATGTGGTTCTGCGCTCACTACTGTGGTGCTATTTAATCAATAAAGATTCTATTTTAACAGAACAGCCATGGTTCTTAAAGGAGCCATGGCCGATCTCTATCACAATCAACACAAATCACTTACTATCTGAAATTTATCAATTTTAGTTTTTATACCGAACAAGTGAATGTTATACTACCTCCATGCTGAAAAATATTTCTCCTTTGATCAGTCCTTCCTTGTTAAAAATCCTTGCAGAAATGGGACATGGTGATGAAATCGTCTTTTCCGATGCGCACTTCCCTGGTCATACTTTTAACTCCTCCGTTCTGAGAGCAGACGGTCTGACGGCAGATGCATTGCTTGAAGCCATCATTCCTTTGTTTGAATTAGACGCTTATGCCACTCCTGTCATTATGATGGCTCCGGTTCCCGGTGATTCCTTAGATCCTACAGTAGAAGCAAAGTACCGCAAAGCTCTGAATTACGATGGTGAAATAGAACAAATGGAACGCTATGCTTTTTATGAACGTGCAAAAAAAGCCTATGCTGTAGTCATCACCGGAGAAACAGCCAAATACGGTAATATTATCCTGAAAAAAGGAGTAACTCCTATTTCCTAATCCAACCGACAATCTTACTCAATCAAAGCTTTAACAAAACGCCGTTTGTTACCAAGAGCAAACGGCGTTTTTTCATACTCTGAGCTAAGACAAAAGTGACTATGCTTGCAAAAGCAGCGGAAAAGAGTATCGTTCAACCCATGTACTATATCACCACGGCCATTGACTACACCAACGGACCGCCCCACCTCGGGCACGCTTATGAAAAAGTCCTGGCGGACGTTCTTGCGCGCTGGCATCGAATGAAGGGAGAAGAGGTCTACTTCCTGACCGGGGTGGACCAACATGGTCAAAAAGTACAACAAACGGCAGAAAAGCTAGGGATTAGCCCACAAGAGCATGTAAACAACATTACCGCCAAGTTTCAAGCTCTGTGGAAACGCTTGGGCATTAGCAATGATGGATGGGCCGCCACCACAGATCCCCGCCACAAAGCTTGCGTACAAAAAATCTTAACGGACCTGAAAGACAAAGGGCAGCTTTACAAAAAATCTTACAAGGGATTCTATTCCGTACGTCAGGAACAATTCTTAACGGATAAGGAACGGGATGAAAACGGGAACTTTGGCCCGGAATGGGGTGAAGTGGTAGAATTGGAAGAAGAAAACTGGTATTTCCGTCTGACCGATCATTCTGAATGGATGAAACAGTTTGTGGAAAAGAGTAATAATTTTGTGTTACCATCTTTCCGTAAAGCGGAAGTTCTTAATGCTATTGATTTTGATTCCGATCTCTGCATTTCTCGTCCCAAGAGCCGCCTTTCTTGGGGAATTGAATTGCCATTTGACCCGGACTTTGTCACTTACGTTTGGTTTGATGCTCTGATCAACTACATTTCTTTTGCAGGATATCTGGCAGAACCGAACAGCGGTTTGCCGGAATTCTCCAAACTGTGGCCAGCAGCTTGTGAAGTCATAGGTAAAGACATTCTGGTACCGGCTCACGGCGTGTATTGGCCGGCAATGTTACACGCGATAGGCTTTAGAGATGAAGAAATGCCATCACTGCTGGTACATGGCTGGTGGAACATTAACGGGGAAAAAATGTCCAAATCCATCGGTAACGTGGTAGACCCCGCTCAATTGGCAGAACAATTTGGACCTGAAGCCGTTCGCTACTATCTGGTTCGCGACATCACCACCGGCAAAGACGCTAACTTCGATGCTGACCGTTTAGTCATGTTGTACAATACGGAGTTGGCCAATGATTTGGGGAATCTGTGTAACCGCTCCATTAACATGACCAGACGTTATTGTAACTCCGTAATGGAAGGGACAAATGACGATGACGACGATGCCTCTAAAGCATTACGAAACTCTATGGCTCAGACTGTAACACAATTCATCGCAGCCATGGATGATAACTTGGTCTCTGAAGCTCTAGCCACGCTGAATGCACAAATATCCGCTTGCAATGCGTATATTGAGCAACAACAACCATGGCAACTGGCTAAGGAAGAAGCTGCTGCACCACGTCTACGCCGTGTGTTGCATCATCTTTTGGAATGTTGCGCTCAAGCCGGTTTTCTCATCGGATGCGTGTTACCAGATGCCTCTGCACGGATTCTGAGTCAACTTAATGCCGTAGAATTGTTGCAGGACAAAACACCAGCCGACCTTGTCTGGGGTATTCTGCCCTCAGGACACCGCATCAATGATCCGGCACCGGTCTTCCCTCGTATCTTGTCAGAAGAAGAAAAAGCCAAACTGGCAGCCAAAGCCGCAAAAAAATAAGGCAAATGAATGCTAATAGCTACGCCTCTTGCGTAAAAGCTCTGTTGGCGCAGTGTTGCTTAGGGGGAATCTGTGAATGGGTTGTCTGCCCCGGAGCACGCAATATGGCGTTACTTCAGGCTCTGGCAGCGGCAGAGGAACTGGTAAAATGGACGCATTTTGACGAACGCGCCGCAGCTTTCTTTGCTCTGGGACGTATACAGGACATGGGGTTACCCGTGGCCGTAGTCACTACGTCCGGAACAGCTGTAGCAGAATTGTTTCCAGCCGTAGTGGAGGCCTATTACCAAGGACGACCACTATTGGTGTTAACCGCCGATCGTCCTACGGAATATCGTGGATCTGCAGCCCCTCAAGCTATCGAACAGGTAGATTTGTTTGGTATTTACGCTCCTACGATTGACCTAGAAACACCGGACAATCTGCCAGAAGATATTCTGGCAGATTGGGATTATGCTTCCCCCCTGCATATTAACATCTGTTTGCCAGATCCGGATTCGGCATGGAATCCCGGGTGTTGTGATCTTTATCCGGCAGAACCACCGGAAGAAGTAAACTTTTCAGGATCTCTGGCAGACTTAGCTCAAGCCCTTCGTTTCCGAGCAAAAAACGGATTGGTTGTCATGATTGGAGGGCTGGATCCCACAGAACAAGCTCCTGCTCTATGGCTGGCCAATGAGTTGAAAGCTCCCGTTGTGGCAGATGCCACATCCGGATTACGCGAGGAATTAGCTCATCTGGCACTGATAGACGCAGACTCCCTGTTACGAGAAAATCCTCCTCCCGTCCTTCTTCGTATTGGCGATGTTCCCGTAACTCGTTTTTGGCGAGATTTGGAAAATATCCCAAGCACGGAAGTTTTTTCCATAACACGCACCGGTTTTTCCGGTCTGGCTCGCCAGTCTTCCGTCATCTCTGGACATCTGGACGCTATCTTAAGAGCCATGGGAGATGTGGACGCCGTCGGGGATGTGAATGGGTTGAGAGCATTGAACAAGCGTCAAAAAGCCCAAATAGAGGAACTACTCATTACCTACCCTGACAGTGAACAAGCCATGGTAAGAGCGTTTTCTTGTTATGCTGCAGACGGCGATATCGTTTACTTGGGCAACTCCATGCCCGTACGTTACTGGAATAGCTTTGCCCAACTAACTGTCCCAACGGAAAATGTTCGTGCAAACAGGGGAGCCAACGGCATTGATGGTCAAATCTCTGGTTTCCTGGGAGCGTCTGCCCGTTGCTCTCGTTCCTGGGCCTTGATTGGTGATCTCACCGCCATGTATGACTCTAACGCACTTGCCTTGTTGCCTCAGTTGGATAAAGGCACGCGCGTGCTGGCAGTTATCAATAATGGCGGCGGTGGCATATTCCGTACCTTACCCGATTCAGATAAACATTCTGAATCTATGCAAAAATTGCTTATCCAACCCCATTCATATTCGTTTAAAGCCATGGCAGAGCAATGGGGATTAAACTACATCGCCATCCGATCAGCCGATGATTTCGACCAGCTGGAAATGTTGGAAGAAGGCAAAGCCACGCTAGTGGAAATCATTCCGAATATGGAACAAACTGAGGGGGTTCGGTGTGCTTTAGGAATGAAGAAAACTGAACGCAAATAGGACCTATTGGAAAAGCCTATTTTGATAAGATAACTCACTTATATTAAAGTGCCACCATGACTTAAGAGTCTGGTGGCACTTATTTTTTTGCAGCTTGTAAAGAAGAAAATAGCTCCGTTTACAGATAGCTACTCACCACACCGGAGACACGGGTACGAGCTGCAACAATACGCTTACGTAATTCCAGTTTATAAGCTTCCATATCCCGAATCGGAGACTGAGCCACACCGGAAATCATAGCAGCCTGAGCTACAGCCGGGCATTCCCACTCAATAATGCGAGGATCTATAGGTTTTGGAATGACATAGTCCACACCAAAGCTGAAAGGAACCCCTCCGTACAAATCTATCACTTCCTGAGGGACCGGCTCCTTCGCCAAATCAGCTAAGGCACGAGCTGCAGCAATCTTCATCTGCTCATTGATAACGGAGGCACGCACATCCAAAGCAGCTCGGAAGATAAATGGGAAACAGGAGACATTATTCACCTGATTAGGCCAGTCGGAACGACCGGATCCCATAATGCAATCGGGACGAGCTTTCTTGGCATCCTGATAGGTAATTTCCGGATCAGGGTTAGCACAGGCAAAAATGATGGGAGCCGGAGCCATCAGCTTCACCATATCCTGAGTCAATAAGCCTTTAGTAGACAAACCAAGGAATACATCAGCCCCGGTCAGAGCCTCCTCCATGGTGCATTCTTCAGACTGGGCAAACTGTGCTTTTGTCGCATGCAGATCTATACGACCTGTATGAATAAGTCCCTTGGAATCAAACATATAAATATGTTCACGAGCCACGCCCAAAGTCATATAAAACTTAGCGCAAGAAATACCGGCAGCACCGGCACCGACAACAACAACTTTCATGTCTTCCAGCTTACGCCCAGTCAATTCTGCAGCATTTAACAAAGCAGCACCGGAAATCACAGCTGTACCATGCTGATCATCATGGAATACAGGGATACCCATTTCTTCACGAAGTCGTTCTTCCACCATGAAACATTCCGGGGCCTTAATGTCTTCTAAGTTAATGGCACCAAACGTGGGCTCCATCGTCTTAATGACCTCAATAAGCTTTTCCGGTTCACGGATGTTCAGCTCCATGTCAAACACATCTATATCAGCAAAAACCTTAAATAACATGCCCTTACCTTCCATCACCGGTTTAGCGGCATCCGGGCCAATGTTACCCAAACCCAACACAGCAGTGCCATTCGTAATAACGCCAACCAAGTTGGAACGCCCCGTATACAAACCGCTCTGGGAAGAATCCTCCTGTATGCGAAGGCAGGGTTCAGCTACACCGGGAGAGTATGCCAGAGCCAAATCCCTTTGAGAAAAACAAGACTTGCACGGCAAGGTTTCCATTTTGCCAGGCCGAGGCTGGGAATGGTATTGCAGTGCGTCTAATCTAATATCGGAAGTCATGGTAATAAATAGGTGGGAACTAAAAGTCGAGCTATGCTTGCACCACAGATTTCTTGCCAATTCAAGCAAATAATCCTCAAATCACGTCAACAAAGTCCTTTTTACATTCTTTCTGTATCATTCTCCTTTTTCCATTGAAAAACTCCATTGGTCTGGTATGGGTAGACCGAGACGTTCTGCCTTTTACACTCCATGGAAACGACTTTACCTTTACCGCCCGGCTTCAACCTCAGCGGCTATACTATTCAATCCCTGAAACAAACGGATTCCTTATGCCATGTTTATATGGCTGTAGACGCCAATCAAGTTCCTTATTTGATACGGGAATTCTGCCCACAGGGACTGGCTGTACGAGACCCGGAAAGCGGGAAACTGCGTTACCCAGAACAAACGGATATCGAAGGACAAATCATTCCGCTAAAAAATAACTTTGAAGCTCAATTTAGAACCGGAGCACAAGGGAAAATTTCTGATCTGGGAACGCTGTTTTTTGTGTATGCTGCTGGGGCACAGCGGACAGGCTCTTCCCCATTAACGAGGGCATCTTCTCCATTAATGAGGCCATCTATTCCGAAGGCTAGCAAGAAAAAAAGCAATACACCGACAATCTTATTGATTCTTATTCTGTTATGTGGTGTGGGATATGGCTTTTACCATCTCAAAAACCACCAGCAAGGAGGAACGGGCGAACAAGGGCTCAGCAACGCTGAAGAGGGGCAAGAAAAGGGGTTAGACGGGCGAAAAGAGGCGGGACAAGGAGGAGGAGAAAACGCCGCAAAAGACGCTTCACAACACCAACAGGGTAAAGGAGTTAACAGCCAAAAAGCGAACATTAATTCCCCATCTGAAGGAGAGGAAGACGGAGACGACAACGGCGTTGTAAGTAAAGATTCACAAGTCAAACAAGGTAAAGGAGTTAACACCGGAAAATCAGGTGTTAAAGGAGAGAAAAAAGGGTCGGAGGATGGAGGAGCCGGGGGGGGAGTTGGAGAAAACGGGGTGGAAAATGGAGGA
>CAZGGR010000014.1:11783-19695 GCA_964525305.1 uncultured Akkermansia sp. | reverse complement strand
GGAAAATGGAGGAACCGGGGAGGGAGTTGGAGATAAACGAGGAATTGGCAAGAACGGCAAAAAGAACACCTCGGAAGACATTGATGCTCAAGCAGGTAGCAAAAAGTTTGCACATCAAAACCAAGCAAATAGCAACAAGCCATTCAAACAAACCACCAACATGGCGGATGTGAATGCGTATATCAAAAATTATGCTAAAAAGCTACCTCTGAACCAGTGGAAAAAGCAATACGCGGAAATGTATACAAGCTGGTTTGGAGCCGGAGACGATGTCGCCAAAGGATGGATTACGACCTTTGGGCCACTGGGCTTCCGAGCCAGAGGACTGGATATGACCTGGCCGGAAGCAGGCTTTCGTCAAGCATTCCCCAAAAACCTTTTGGATCCGTCAGGAGAACCGGCCGCCAACATTTACATTGTCACCCAAGTGATAGAAGGCTCTCCATCAGCCGGGCATCTGAAAGAAGGAGACTTAGTCATGGGGATTGACGGGCAATTTTTCAAAACCTCCCTCAGTCTGGAAGTTCCTTATGGACCGTATCAACACCAGGACAGAAGAGGACTGGATATGCATGCCGGTCTACTAGTTGATCAAGCAGAAGGAGCCGGGAAAATCACCCTGAACATCATACCAGCCGAAGACATAGAGAAAATCCGCGATATTCCCTCATTATGGAAGACCGTCTTCCGGCAAGAACGGGCCAACAAGCCGGTGGAACTATCCCTGCCCGTAGAAGGAGGACAACAAGTACGGCTGCAAGTAGATGATGGGGGCAACGGCAACGGATGTGATGGATTTGAATGGTCCAACTTACGCCTGGAAGGCCCCAAAGGCACCATTACATTTGCAGAACGCAGACCCAGCCAATACAGCGTAGGGCATGGAGAATCCCGCTACGACAAAGAAAAAGGAGTCTGGTATGCCCATGCGACATCCAGCATTGTTTTTGACCTGCCGAACGGGACATGGACATTAAAAGGAACCGGGACACCCAGAAATATCGCCAGCGTAGGCGTCACCGTATCCGTGGGAGGAGCGTCAGAACTTCCGGCAAACGTGAAGAAATACGTCAAAAATGTCACCTTTGACATTCCTCAACTGGGGACTTTTGCCCCCGGATTCCCGAAGAAATGTGCCAAGAGCAAAGCCATTGTGAACATGATGAGCGAATGGCTGGCAGCGCAACAAAATGAAGACGGCTCCTGGGATCGACCGGGCGGCTACTGTGGCAATCACTTTGATACGGCATGGGCCGGTCTGGCACTGATGGCCACAGGCGATACCAAATACGACCCCGTCATCAAAAAGGCGGCTCACTATATTGCCTTCTCCGGATCTCAGTGTTGGTGGGCAGTACCGCAAGCGACAGCCGGCATCTTTTTATGTGAATACTGGTTACGCTACCGCGACAATTCCGTTCTGCCAGCCATACGCAACGGCGTACAGCGCATGAAGAACGAAGCCCTGTATGGGGACTATGTAACAGGCCATGGCATTCACCCCGGTTATCGAGGAACAGGCGTCAGCATAGGCGGTTCCCATATGTGCCTGTTCTTAGCTATGGCCAGCAAGACACCGGCGCGCGTAGACGACGGCGTTCTGGAAAAAATGATGGATCACGCCCAGGAGCTATGCCCCACAGGCATGGGCCCCTATGGACGAACCACAGAAACCTTCACCTTTGAACCGAACAGAGAATGCGGCGGCACCTATTCCGGACGGCACGGCCCCTATTTTATGGCCTCGCTCATCAGCGGAGGGCCGGAAATTTACACCAAAAACAGTCGCATCATGTACAATGAAGGCCCCATTGGAGGATGCGACCAAGGCCACTCCTCCGAATCCCTCTCCATCATGTGGGCATTCCCCAGTTACTGGAGAGTGAATCCGACCGTGTATTATAAAAACATGGAAGCCTTCCGCTGGAAACTGACGCTCATGCGCCCCTTTGACGGAGGGATGGTACAAAACCCCAACAAATTGGAATTGATGACGGCAGATCCGGTCATTGGGCCATACATTCGCACGGGCCTCTGGATTACAGCCCTGTGTGCAGAACGCCAGAATCTGGCCATTACGGGCAAACCGGAATATCAAGCCAAAACATTCCGGAAAGTACCGCCCATCATTGATACGGAATCCCGCTTCCTGCGCACCTACATTCGCAACTGGTCTCTAGCCGCAGCGGCACTAGGCTCCAAGGCCCCAGCCTCGATGAAGACCACCATTCGAGCCATGAAAAACATCCCTGTCGAACAAGGATGTCGCTATAAGCTCATGGATATCATCAATGAACATGCGCTGAATACAGCCAAAGCCATCATGGCACTGCAAGGCGTGGATCAGCTGGTCAAAGCCACCTGTGCAGAAATGGTACTTGGGATGGATATCCGCATCTTCTTTGATCCCAAACTTCAAGACAACAATCCCATTGGCGGAGAATATGCACTGGAAGTAGAAGTTCAGCAACCGCTTGGAGGCAGAGCCCTGGGACTGC
Organism: uncultured Akkermansia sp.; assembly: GCA_964525305.1. GTDB lineage: Bacteria > Verrucomicrobiota > Verrucomicrobiia > Verrucomicrobiales > Akkermansiaceae > Akkermansia. The sequence continues at coordinate 17,197 of CAZGGR010000014.1, read as the reverse complement.
ACAAGGACAAAGAACAGGAAAATAAAGCCAATGCCGTTTATCGGTACGACTTTGCGGGCACGGTCCGATTTAACGGAAGCAACGCATTGACCCCGGCCATGGAACCGATTTCCTGGACAGCCAAAACACGCTTCAACGGACAATGGAACACCTACAATTACAAGAAAGAATTCAGTGGACCGAACCAACAAGGCCCCATCCACATGACAGCCAAAATCAACTGGCGAGTCAATGACTTGGACGTGGAATATGAACGCCCCATCGGCGTGGGAGCCTACGAAGTCGGCTGTGCGGAAAAAGACCGCCCCGTGACCAATTGTAACCACCTCTGGGTGCCGGGCACCCTCCTCCGGGATCACGGCAACTGGGGATGCTCATTTATCCTACCGGACGGGACATACATTTCCGCAGCCTCACAGGGCAACCAGATCAAGGTATACGACGAAACCGATAAAAAGAACAAAAAGGTCTGGGTCACCCCTAACGACACCTGTCTGACCAAGGGATCGCGCTGTATGTTCCGCATCTCCAACGACTGGAGAGGTCTGGAATGCCGAGTGGGCGAACTTCGACTGCTGAGCAGCAGAACCAAGGAAGTAACCGACTACACCCTCTCCACGCCAGACAACGATTCGATAGATCTGAAGAAACTCCACGACCATGATGCCACGACCATAGAAGAACTGAATGCATCAGGGAGAGAAGATACACCCTTGGTTCTGGAACTTCATTTCAAATCCCCCACATCGCTACGAGCTGTGGACATCAAGATCGACAAAGGTTTCAGTCGTCTGGTTATTGAAGCCCACAAAAACGGCAAATGGATCCCCCTGCATTGGGGTACCTTGGGAGCATCTACAGCCGGAGTCAGCGATGCACAAAAAGCCATGTATGCCAACGAACCGGAAGTGCTGCGAATGCTCCAGCTACCGGGCAACGGCTTCATCAAGTACATGAGAACATTTGACCCGGTCAGCACCAACAAACTTCGAATCAAGCTTTCTCAGAAAGACAAGAAAGTTCGTTTGGCGGAACTGCATGTGTACCGAGCAGATTCCAACAAATCCGGAGCCACGCCCAAGAGATTTGCATCTCGTTAACCGCTTCAAGATCTAGCATTCACATCATATTTAACATTACATCATGAAACCGCTTCTCACATCAGCAGCAATCATCCTCAGCTCTGCCATGAACTTGGCGGCAGCACCTGCCTGGCAATCCAAAAATGACTGGGTAATGGTGTTTGAGGATGACTTTTCCGGGACCTCGCTGGATACCAACAAATGGAGTCGCATTGATTACGTCAACTGGCCCTCACCACCGGCTTGGCGCAAGTATCAATCAAAAGATGACGGGCTCGTTGAATTTGGGACAAAAGATGGCAACTCCACCATGACGCTATGGGGGAAATATGGGGACTACACCACACAGGTTAATCAAACGGCCAAACAAACAACCTATGCCTGTGGCGGTGTTTATTCGCTGAATACATTCAGCTTCCAATACGGCTATGTGGAAGTACGAGCCAGATTTGACTGCGTTCAGGGCGTTTGGCCCGCTATCTGGATGATGCCGAAGAACGAAAAGATCGGGTGGCCAGCCGATGGAGAAATCGACATCATGGAACACCTGAATTACCAAGGCAATGTTTACCAAACGATTCACTGGTCTCAAAACGGCACCGCCAACAATGACAACTCTCAAGGAGTTACCCCCGGTTGGTCAGATGGTAACGCCAAAACATCGTGGCACACCTATGGGATGGAATGGACGGAAAACGGCATCACCTTCTATCTGGATGGGAACGTCACCGGAACATTTAACAAGCCCAACAACGCCAACTGGCCGTTTGACAGGGACAACAACGAGTTTTATCTGATCATCGACCAGCAAATCGGTGGCTCCTGGGTAGAAGGCTCAGGCAGTGGTGGGATCGATCAAAACGCACTGGCGACATCCGGAGCTGCTTTAGATATTGACTACGTCAAGGTCTACTCCTCCGCTGAATATATGCACCAGACACCGGAACCGACTTCTATTTCTCTGGGGATTCTCGGTTTAGGAGCTCTGTTGCTGAAGCGCAGAAGAAAACTCTAACAGGCGGTACTCCAAACGAAGTCTCTCCATTCACTTCTCTCTCACTGCATCCCCACCCTTAGAGGTGGGGATTTTTGTGTGACGGCGGAAGGCTTGTTCGAATTGACGGGTGACCCTGGCTTCTTGCCGGATGGAGAGTTGGTCAGCGACTTCACCGCGGATGGCGGTGAGGGGGGGGGGAGAGAGAGAAGACACTTGCTACTGCCCTTGTGTCTTGTGGTGTGGGAGGGTGGGGGAAAAGAAGGCTGTGGGCTAAACTAAAGCTCGTACACACCATCCATGTTGCTTTCGTCATCGACGTGTAGCTTTATGTCATTGATGTTGACAATCTGAGTTCGGATCGGTAAATCGAGAGTGAGATCCCCCGCCAGCGGTTGAGGCTAGAGTTGCGGCTTTATTCTCTTGACCTACAGGGAAGGCGTCCGGAGCCGCATCCGGATTTACAGGTCGTTGTGACCTATCAACACGCGTCTGGTTCTTACCAGCGATCCGCTCTGTAAGGGGGATTCTCTTTCCAAGTGGCGGCCTTAACGAACCTGAGCCAAGTCCCTCCTTCAAGATCCAGCTTCACCACGTCCTCACCATTTCGGGGATTTCTCTTGATCCAGCCCCTTCACCCAATTGGCAAGACCGTGCACTCCAGGCAGAAAAAAACTCGCCCACCTCAAAGGCCTCCTTACCGACCTAGGTGGATACGGACGAGGCCTAGGCACAACCGTCAACCACCTCATCACGGAATAAAGCGACAAGCTAATCTATATGCAGACGCCTTGATAAACGTACAACAATATTGTACGGTTATTCCATGATCCCATTATCTCTTTCCTACAGCCAGGCCAGGCAACATTTGGCCGATACCATCAAAACCTGCGTAGATGACTCAACCCCGGTAATCATCAAATCCCGTAGCAGAGAAGTTGTGATGATCCCGCGGGAAGAATACGAATCCTGGATTGAAACCATGCACCAGCTTGACACCCCCGCCAACGTTCGCCATCTAGAACAATCCCTCAAAGAAAAAAACTGTGGCGAAACCGTCATCATGTCCGCCTCCGACCTCAAAACCTTCATGAGCTCGCCTGATGATGAAGCTTAAACTCTCCAAGTCAGCCATCAACGACCTTGCTTTCTGGAAAAAAGCTGACCGCAAAACCTCACAAAAAGTCACGGAACTTCTATTAGAAATCCTGGAAACACCCTACTCCGGAAAAGGAAAGCCGGAACAACTTATCGGCAACCTCTCCGGCTACTGGATCCGGCGCATCAACAGCAAAGACCGGATCATCTATTCCGTCAACGAACAAGAAGGCATCATATTCATTCGTTCTCTTCGGAAACACTATGAATAAAAATACACCCTTTTTTTGATTCCTCTATCTAGCCCTTCCCTACCGGCTCAGAACACTCATAGGATGATTTCGAAGAGCTTAATGATTCGTTCAAGAATCTCTGTTTTAGTCACTCTTCATTTTTAATCTCCTTTCGAAGTCAGTCCGGGCTTTTTGTTATAACTATGTTCCGATGTCTATCCGGGGAGAGAGGGAAGACACTTACTACTGCCTTGTTTATTGGGGTGTGGGGGGGGGGAAGTTGGGATGGGAGGAAGTGGCGATTTATTAATGCCGGAGGGAGGGAAAGGAGGACACTTATTACTGCCTTGTTTATTGGGGTTTGGGAGGGGAGAGAGAAGACACTTGCTACTGCCCTTGTTTATTGGTGTGTGGGAGAGGTGTTCGGGATGGGGGGAATGAGTTGGAGCATTGCCTCTTTCCGGCTTGATTTCATCTTCTCTCGTGAAGTATCCTTACTTAAGTCATGGGCGACCGTTAAGCGCACAAGATCGGGAGAAAGTCCCGGCGCGCCGTTAACGGAACCCATGGCTTTTTCATTTCAGGCAGATTGGGAATACAGCCCTGCTCCGGGAGGGAGGGAGGACACTTACTACTGCCTTTGTGTCTTGGGGTGTGGGGTGAGGAAGTTGGGATGGGAGGAAGTGGGAGGTGGCGATTTCGTCATGCCGGAGGGAGGGAAAAGAAGAACACTTATTACTGCCTTTGGGTATTGGTGTGTGTGGGGGGGTACAGCATCAGTATCAACTGCCTTATTCTTTCCTTCTGTCCCCAAAATGGAAAAGGTCATAAAAAAAAGACGTCGGCCTTACCCATAAGGCAGATGCTTGTCCGGGAAGGACAAACCTCCGACGTCGAACGAATTAAAGCACCTTTCTTTTATTTCTGCAACTAAATCTCCCGCCTTAACCTCCTCTGCCCCCCTCAAGTACACTGCAATCTGTCCGTCGAGGAGTATAAACCCCTTCTATTCCGGATTCAGTTCCGGAGGGTGCCGTCTTAACCCGGACAGTCTTCAAGGTCAGTCCGGGCTTTTTGTTATAACTATGTTCCGATGTCTATCCGGGAGGGAGAGAAGACACTTCCTACTGCCTTGTGTCTTGGTGTGGGGGTGAGGAATTTGGAATGGGAGGAAGTGGCGATTTCGTCATGCCGGAGAGAGGGAAAGGAGGACACTTACTACTGCCTTGTGTCTTGGTGTGTGGGAGAGGTGTTCGGGATGGGGGGAATGAGGTGGAGCATTGTCTCTTTCCGGCTTGACTTCATCTTCTCTCGTGAAGTATCCTTGTTCAAGCCATGGGTGGCTGTTAAGCGCACAAGATAGGGAGAAAGTCTCAGCGCATTGTTAACGGCCCCATGGCTTTTTCATTTCAGGCAGATTGGGAATACAGCACTGTTTCGGGGGGAGGGAGGACACTTATTACTGCCTTGTTTATTGGGGTTTGGGAGGGGGAAAGGAGGACACTTGCTACTGCCCTTGTGTCTTGGGTGGTGGGAGAGGTGTTCGGGATGGGGGGAATGAGTTGGAGCATTGTCTCTTTCCAGCTTGACTTCATCTTCTCTCGTGAAGTATCCTTGTTCAAGCCATGGGTGGCTGTTAAGCGCACAAGATAGGGAGAAAGTCTCAGCGCATTGTTAACGGCCCCATGGCTTTTTCATTTCAGGCAGATTGGGAATACAGCACTGCTCCGGGGAGATGGAGGACACTTGCTACTGCCTTTGTGTCTTGGGGTGTGGGGTGAGGGATTTGGGGAGAGATGGAGGTGGGAGGTGGCGATTTCGTCATGCCGGAGGGAGGGAAAGGAGGACACTTACTACTGCCCTTGTTTATTGGGTGGAGGGGGGGGAGAGGGAGGAGAAGATTTAATAATACCGGAGGGAGGGATAGAGGACACTTCCTACTGCCTTGTGTCTTGGGTGGAGGGGGGGAGTGGGGGGAAAGGAATTTGGGATGGGAGGAAGTGGGGG
>CAZGGR010000014.1:0-11683 GCA_964525305.1 uncultured Akkermansia sp. | reverse complement strand
TTGGGTGGAGGGGGGGAGTGGGGGGAAAGGAATTTGGGATGGGAGGAAGTGGGGGGGATGGAGGGGATTTAGTAATTTTGGACGGGGGAAATTGGGGGAGGGTCGGAGGGGAGGTCCTCTACGGAATGGCAGAGGAGATCGGCCCGGCGGAGGCAGTCCATCCACACGGTATGATGGTTGGGGAGAGGGAAACAGATCGAATCGCAGAAGTTTTCTACTCGTTTGAAGGAATCATCCCGGTCATAAGGATCCCATTCATCCAGCAGAGAGGAGAGGGGTTCCAGCCAAGGCAAGGGGTCATGACAAATCAAGGGGAGATCACAACCGGCCCGGAGAGCCAGGAGAGCGGCTTGAGCCGGGGTGTATTGATCCGTCATAGCACCCATACACAAATCATCCGTCAACACCACGCCCTTAAATCCCAATCGATCACGGAGGAGATTCTGCATGATTGCAGAAGAAAGCGTAGCCGGGAACACGGGATCCCACTTGGGCATCAAGACATGAGCCGACATCACAGCGGGCAAATCGGGAGACAGCGCCAGGAACGGCTGAAGATCCGTTCGGAACAAGACATCCTCCGGAGCGTCAATGACAGGAAGCTTCAAGTGAGGATCGGACAAAGCCCGCCCCATGCCCGGGAAATGCTTTCCGCAACTCAGGACGCCGCCCCGCCGCAAAGCCGAAGCATACACATAGGCATGAGAAATCACATCCTGAGCATTATTTCCCCAACACCGTCCGGAAAGAGCATTGGCAACAGAGGGATCATAGGAGATATCCAATACGGGGGCAAAGTTCATATTCATCCCCAGACAACGGAGAGCCGCCGCCGTCACCAGCCCCAGTTCCGTCACGGCCTTCATTTTCCCCTTAGCCGCCAACGAAGCCGGCGAAGGGAGGAGCAATCCCATCGAAGCCGTTCTCACCACCCGACCGCCCTCCTGATCCATGGCAATAATCGGATGATGGTGGCACAGACGGCGCAAGGAATCGGTTAACGCCCGAGTTTGCTCCAGAGAGTGCAAATTTCTGGAAAACAAGACAAACCCAGCCGGCTGATAACGGCTGATGAGCGACTCTTCCTCAGCGGACAGGGAAAGCCCTTCGATGCCAATTAAAACAGGAAGCATGAACAATCCGGCTCCTTATTTGCCCAAAAGAGCAGTTCTGGTGAACAAGGGGAACACCGGGATACCGCATTCCTCGATCGCCTGTCTTCCGCCCTCTTCCCGATCCAGCAAGACCAGAGCAGCAGCGACCTTTCCGCCTTCAGCCTTAATAGCCTCGATCGCCTTCAAGGTAGAACCGCCGGTCGTGATCACATCATCTACGACGAGAACGGTATCCCCGGCCTGGAAATTTCCTTCGATACGGCGGCCTCTGCCATGATCCTTCGCCTCCTTACGCACGGTAAAGACCTGAAGCGTTTTTTCAGAACCTTCCCAAGCACTCGTCATGCCAACCGCCAGAGAGATGGGGTCAGCCCCCATCGTCATGCCCCCGATAGCCACAATTTCCGGGAAACGAGGCAGGATTTCATCCTTCACGAGCTTCCAGCCCAAGGCCCCCACAAGCGTGGCGCCGACCGGATCCAACGCCGTCATGCGGCAGTCCACATACAAATCGGAAACCTTACCGGAAGCCAGCGTAAAAGTACCCGTGCGGACGGATTTTTCCAACAGAATGTTTTTCAGGAGATCGTATTGTTCGCTCATGAGGATAAGAAACAGGTGTTTTGAGCTGTATATCAGAAAACAGACGAATAAGCAACGGATAACAGTATGCAAATCTTGACAAAAAGGCAGAGTAAGCTCATAACCCTGCCCGTCATTTACCCGTTCTCATGAAATCCGGCCTACTGACAAGCATCACCATTAGTACCGTTCTAGTCTCCTGCACCTCTTACCATCGGCCCCAGCTGTTTGACAACCTAGCTGGGAAACTCAAAGGGAATCGAGACACGTATTTAGCCGGCGTAGGAGAAAGCTCCGGAGTCAATACCGATCTGCCGCCAGCAGCCCGACTGGGACAAGGATACTGGGATATGCCAGCAGGACTCACGGGAGAAAAACACATCATCATTGATATTAAACTGCAGAAAGTCTTCTACTACGTAGGGAACACGCTCGTAGGCGTTTCACCGATGTCCTCGGGGAAAGAAGGCTACGGAACCCCCAAAGGCGTTTACAAAATCATCCAAAAAGACGCCAATTACAAATCCGGGACTTACGGAGTTTTGCGGAGTAAATCAACCGGAGCCGTCGTCAACGGAGACTACAATGCCAAATCCGGAGGAGCCCCAGCGGGGACCTACTTTGACCCGGCGCCCATGCCCTACTGGATGCGCATCACGGGAGGATACGGGATGCATGTGGGCTTTGTGACCGGGTATCCGGTCAGCCATGGTTGCGTGCGCCTACCGGAAGACATGGCCAAAGTCTTCTTTGAAAACACCCCAGTGGGCACCAAAGTAACGATCCGCTAACGCATTCCGATTCGGGCGACCTTGTAAGACATCCTTACAAGCCCCTACCCTTTCAAGCGCAACATTATCCGGCGAATGTCGTCCATAAGGCATCGCTCCCGTGGGAAGCCTTCTTGAAATAAGCCCAACCGTTATTTTAAGAAAACGCGTCAACTTGAAATAACCACCGTCACTATTTTAAGAAAACGCGTCAACTTGAAATAGACAAGCAGGATTTTTTAGGTTAATCATAGCCCTATGAAGAGGGAGCATACGGGAGACTATGAGATTACAGCGGTAGCGGGAGAACGGGTGAAAGCGTTTATACCTTCACCCTTGCCTCCCGTCCCGGGAATAGAGCTCAGCCCCGAATTGCAACAATCGCATGAGCAAGCTCTGCTTGCGGTCGGAGAACTCAATTCCCTGACCTCACTTTTGCCGGACTATTCCCTTCTATTGTATTCCTACGTCCGCAAGGAAGCCGTCTTGTCGTCAAGGATTGAAGGCACGCAGTCTTCGCTGTCAGACTTACTGGTGTCGGAAATGGACGGGCTACCCGGCGTTCCCCTGGAAGATGTTACGGAAGTCAGCAATTACGTTGCCGCCATGCAGTACGGTCTGGAAAAGCTCCAGGAAGGACTGCCCCTGTCGTTGAGGTTAATCAGGGAGATGCACGAAGTCTTGCTCAGAAAGGGACGAGGAGAAGGCAAGAATCCGGGAGCGTTTCGTACAAGCCAGAACTGGCTCGGCGGGACAAGACCAGGCAATGCCGTTTTTGTGCCACCGCCCCCTCACCGGGTCATGGAATGCATGGGGAAGCTGGAACTGTTTCTTCATGATCCTGCGCCCTCATTGCCCGTTCTCATCAAGGCGGCGTTGGTGCATGTGCAGTTTGAGACCATTCACCCCTTCCTTGACGGGAATGGTCGCCTGGGACGCTTGCTGATCAGCCTGATGCTTTGCGATTTCGGCATTCTGAAAGCCCCGATTCTATACCTCAGCCTGTTCTTCAAAGTTCACCGTCAGGAATACTACCGACTTCTCAGCGACGTGAGATCAACAGGAGACTGGGAAGCGTGGATCTCCTATTTCCTCGAAGCCGTCACGCAGACCTCCCGGCAGGCGGTGACGAGTGCCAGACAGATATCCCGGCAAATATCCGATGACCGGAAGGCCATCGAACAAACAGGGCGTTCCTCGGCAACGACATTGCTTCTTTTCGAATGTTTTACACGGAAGCTGATAGCCGACAGCAAATACATTGTTGAGGAAACCGGCCTGAGCCCGGCTACCGTTAACAGCGGGTTGACTCGTCTTCAGAAACTGAACATCATTTCGGAAATAACGGGAAAGAAGCGTGACAAGATTTACAGCTATACCCGATGCATGGAGGTGTTGAACCAGGAAATAGATTTTTCAATTATTTAGGACATTCATCCTATGCCTTGATTCAACATCACTCATGAGAGACAGGGGGAGCTATTACTTGTTGAAGAATGGGGCGCATCCAAACAGGGACAAGTTCCATATCACGAGCTAAGACAGACAAAAAAGAGGGGGTGGGGGACGGGGATTTTGATTGGGGAGGGAGAAAGGGGGGAAAGAGGGGGGAGAAAGAGGGGGGGGGGGGGGACAGGTAGATGCTTCCGCGTTCCGGCATTGACACCCGGCAGTGCATCCATTTAGATAGAGGGGTTCCTTGGACCATTGAGCAGACATGACCATTCCTCAGACCCAGCCACTTCCGTCTAACTTTAACATAGGCGGTTACCGCATCACCATGCTTGCCGAAAGCGGGCAGGACTACCATCTGTACCAAGCGATATCGCCGGATGGGACAAGCATCCTGATACGCGAATTTTACCCGCAAGGCATCGTTACCCGAGATCTGAGCAATGGAGAACTCAGCATCATCCCCGGCAACGAAACAAGCTTTGCACAGGCGCAAGCCAACTTTGAAACCCAATACGCACCGCAAGCGGAAGGCAAGCTGAAAGGACTGGGAACCGTATTCTACCTATACCCGACGGCTCAGGGACAACAGGGACAGCAAGTACAAGTACCTCACGCCCAAGCCCTGCGTCCGGCACCGGCACAGCAGCCAGCCCGACTGAGGAAACCCGCCGCCAGCCCCCTCAACCCCGTCACGCTCCCCAGAACCAAGAAAAAGACCTCCGGCGGCTCCGCCATCACCCTCATCATCATCGGCATGCTAGCCCTACTGGGCTTTCTGGGATATCAGATCCTCAAAGACAAGGAAGAACCGGTCGCCAAACCCGTCACCACCCCCGTCACGCAACCCAAGCCCAGCCCCAAGAAAGAACAACAAGCGGAACCGGAACCAGAGATAGAAGAACCTGAGCCTGAACCAGAGATAGAAGAACCGGAACCGGAACCAGAAGAAGAAGAACCGGACACCCCGGAACCGACAGAACCGGATTTATCCACCTCCCCGGACGTCATCAGCATGGAACAAGCCCTACGGGAAGAAGCCATTGCCGCCAAAGGGAAATTCTCCATCAAACTGCTCAACAAATATCCGCATTACGCCGAAGCCTTTGTGCGAGACTACGTGAAAAAACGCGGAGGCAGCTTCTCCCCCGCATTTGAAAAATGGCTGAAAAACACCAAACTCCAACGAGAAGTGTTTGCCATGTTTTACCCGCCGGATCCCAGCGTTGCCACCAATGCCGCCATCATCGTGGACGAAGTCGGAGAAGAAACGGCGGAAAAATACAACCAACTCGTCGTAGCCTTTGCGATAGGAAGAAGAGAATTCGGCATGGGAGCCTTCGACCTGACCCATCAGGGACGCTATGTGGACGGGATGCACAAACTGGAAGCGTTGCGCTCCTCGGGAACGATGCCCAGCCCTGCAGACCTCTACTGCGCCGGCAAACCGCCCATCAACTGGTACGGGAACGCCCCCGGCACAGTAGATGAAGAAACCTATAAGAAAGTCGAAGCCTACCTGGATCAGAAAAAAATGACGACCAAGCAAGCTTGGCTGAAAAAATACAACACCGTCTCCTCGATAGCCGATCCGGGCGTCACCGAAGACAACATCGCCAGCTACCTCCACGAATACATGTACCGGCACAACCAATTGAGACGCAAGCGCGACCCATTCCCCACGCCGGTAGAATTCTTCTCCTACCTGGTGGACAAATACGAAAACTGCACCAAGCTGAGAGACGTCGACCGCAAGCGCGTGGAATGGACCGGCCTCTCCCTGGAAGGGACACCCTGGCCCGCGATGATGGCACTCTCCGAAACACGCCCCTTGCGAGAATGTGACAGCGTGTGGGAACGCCTGATGGGGCAACGCGGCCCCCGTCGCATTTGGCTTTACGGCCCCTATCGGTCCGACGACGACAAAGAACCGCCCATTCTGTTCAGCTTCGATCCCGATCCCGAATGGGCCAGAGACTCCAACGAACGCAAACTCTACGAAGGCGGCGTTTGCGGGACGATGTCCCTGATCGCCCGCACCTCCCTGATCGCCCGAGGCGTTCCCGCCATCCCGGCGGGGCAACCGGGACACGGGAACCTGATGAGCATGCACTACACCGGCAACGGCTGCTGGCTCACGGTTGACCAAAGCGTCGATACGCTGAAAGCGACGACCGGCTTCTGGTATCTGAGAGACTCACAAGCCAGCAGAACCGGGAACGGAGAATACCACTACGGGTTAGCCCTCTCCGTCAACGTCGATTATGAAAAGTTTATCGAAAGTCGCTTTGCGATGAACGTGTATAAACTGGCAGGGACCAGCACCGCGTCCGACACAGAAAGCACGGCAACGCCGTTACCCAAAGAATTTACGCAGACGGCCATGAGAACCATCCTCAAGAGCAACCCCTTCTACACAGAAGCGTGGTACACGCTCTTCCAGCAGGAACCCCAAGACCTTCTGCATGCGACCAAGATGATTGATGAAATACGAGCCACCCTGCCGGAAGGCATCGGCATCCGCAAACTCTGGAAAACGCGCAAATACGTTTCCTCCGTCAGCCGAGGCGACAAAAATGATAAAGAAACGCTCGCCAATCATTCCAAGGAATACGTCAACGTCCTCAGCTCCGCCATTCTGGAAAATGCCCTCAAGGGAGACAACCAGTACAAGACCTTCCAATGGACAGAACTTTTAAATTGGCTTAAATCCGAAAGCAATCGCAACAACTATCCGGAACCGAAAGCCGCCTACCAGATAGCCTACGCGAAAGCCCAAGGCACGGACAAACTCAGAAGGACCGTCGATAAAGGCTTCAAGAAAGCCCTCAACTACTACCGGGATGAGAAAAACACCCTGGTGGAACCCAAGGAAATCGACCAGCAAGACATGTCCTTCTCCCTGGAAGCCCTTTGCCAAACGCTCCCCCGGCCAGAAGTGCTGAAGCTGATGAAAGAAATGTTGGACACTTGCCCGGATGGGTTTAAGTACATGCCCAAGAACAAAAACGAAACCAAAATTCAACCCTTTTACGAAACGCTGAGCGAACGGTACATCGCCATGGCGGAAGACTCGGAAAAAGAACGGATCAAAGCCGACAAAGAGAAAGCCTCCCAAAAGATACTGGAACTCTCCAAAAGCAAAGAAGGCGAAGGGAACTCGTCCACGGGACGACGCCGGAGACGCTGAGCCCACCAGAATTCCACCGTGCATCTTTACGTCCACATCCCCTTCTGTCACCGCATCTGCCCCTACTGCGCCTTCTACAAGCACACGCCAGGCGCCACGGATATGAAACTCTTTATCCGTGCGTTGGCCAGAGAAGCCGAAAGCCGAGCCACGGTACTCAGGCAGAGCAAACCGGGAGAAACCACCACGCTCTATTTTGGCGGTGGCACCCCCTCCATGCTCTCGGATACGCATTTGGGGCATCTGATGGAGACACTGAACGAGCTTGTGCCGATAGACACACTCGATGAGTTCTCCTTTGAAGCCAACCCCGCCACCTTTACAGAAAAAAAAGTACGGTTTTGGCGCAGTCTGGGCATGAGCAGAATCTCCCTGGGCGTGCAATCCCTGGATCCCGACATTCTGCGTCTGCTGGGGCGCGAACACACCCCAGCCCAAGCCCTGCATTCCATCGACATGCTGAACCATGCGGGGATGCCCCATATCAACATCGATCTCATGTTCGCCATACCGGGGCAGACGCTCACCGTGTGGGAAGCCACCCTGAAAGAAGCCGTCCGAGCCGGGACGGATCACATCTCCGCCTACAACCTCACCTATGAAGAAGACACCGAGTTTTACCGGAGTCAGCAACGAGGCGAACGGACCCAAGATCCGGACGACGATGCCGCCTACTTCGAACTGGCAGAACACATTCTGGAATCAGCCGGGATGAGGCACTATGAAACCTCCAACTACGCCAGAGAAGGAGGGCAATCCCCCCACAATATGGCCTACTGGAAAGGAGAAGACTACGTGGGCATAGGGCCCGGAGCGGTCAGCACCATCAACGGCATACGGTACTCCAACACGAGGGATACGGACGCCTACATACGCAGCACGCTGGAACACGGCCTACCGCTATCCGAACAAGAACCAATCACCGAGGAAGACTACCGACTGGAACGCATTGCCCTGATGCTCCGGACAGATGAAGGACTGCCGTTGACCTACATTCTGCCGGAATCCCGTCACCTGACGGAACGCTACCGGGAACTGGGACTGGCAGACATTTCAGAGGGGGGACGGCTCATTCTGAAAGGCCGGGGGCGACTACTCGTGGACGCCATTGCGGGGGAACTGTGCTGAAACTAATCAATTTTAAAACGGTGCGCCATCTTCTTCAACCACCAGTCCCGGTGGCGCATTTCATCCCGACAGCGCTCCAATTCCCGGAGTTCGCTCCCCCGCAGGCCCCCCTTCATATAACGTTCGTCCAATTTACGGGCCTCCAGACGGGTATCATTCCTTAACGCCTTGTAAAACTGAGCCCCGGTCACCACGCCCCCGGCGGCATCGCCACGCCCGACCAGCTCCCTGTAAAGCTTTCTCAATTTATTATAATCCTCCACCACTTGGTTGTATTTCAAAGCGGCATAACGGTAACGCTCCTTCCAATCCTCCGGCCCCGGATTGACCAGACGGTCATCCACAGAACCGGGAACGGGAGCATTCGGAGCCCCTAACGGCGTCAGGGGCGGAGCCTGAAGAACAGGACGAGCCTTAGAAGAAGCCGTTCCCCCCTGCCCGACCAGAGCCATGGGAGAACGTTCGTGAAGCAAGCTATCCAGCCGCACCTGATCCAAGGTTTCCAGGAGGCGGTCACGCTCTTGGCTGAGGGAGACATTCAAGGCCCGTTCATCCGCCAGCGACTGCTTCAGCGAGCGGACATCACCAGCCAGATCCGAGTAAACCAACGCACACGCCACGATGCCCCCCAGCAGAAACCCCAGCCCCAGCAAGATCCCCCTCTCTCGCCACGGAGAAGAAGGGCGACCCTGAGCCGGCTCCGAAGATGGCGGATCCGGCTCATGAGAAGCAGACAAGAATTGATCCAGAGGGCCCTCGTCAGACATGGAGCTGATTCAGGGTGGGAAGGAAAAGAGAGACGGTTAAGCCTGTTCGGGGCGAATGCAATCCGCTCCGAAATAAGGCACGAGAGCCTCCGGGATACGGATGGAGCCATCCGGCTGCTGGTAAGATTCGAGCAGAGCCACGTAGAGACGAGGCAGAGCCGTACCGGAACCGTTCAAGGTGTGGCAGAACTGGTTCTTACCGTCAGCATCCTTGTAACGCAGGCGCATGCGGCGAGCCTGATAATCCGTGAAGCAAGAACAAGAAGAAACCTCCAAGTACTGCCCCTGCCCCGGAGCCCACACCTCGATATCATACGTCTTGGCAGAAGAGAAGCCGAGATCGCCCGTGCAGAGCTCAATCACCCGGTAATGAAGCCCCAGCTTCTGCAAGATGGATTCCGCATGACTGCGGAGCACCTCCAGCTCACGGAACGAATCCTCCGGCTTCAAGATTTGCACCAGCTCCACCTTGTCAAACTGGTGGACGCGGATCATGCCCCGGTTGATGCGGCCGGCACTACCGGCCTCCCTGCGGAAGCAAGGCGTGTAGGCAGCCATCTTGATGGGCAAATCACTCTCCTGCAAGATGGTATCCCGGTACAAGTTGGTGACGGGCACCTCAGCCGTGGGGATCAGGAACATCTGCTGATCCTCGGTACCGTACATATCCTCCTCGAACTTAGGAAGCTGACCGGTTCCCTCCATGCACTCACGCTTCACGACAAAAGGCACGCCCACTTCCTGATATCCGTTCTCCACGGTCTGCGTATTCAGCAAGAAGTTGATCAGGGCACGTTCCAGACGGGCCCCAGCCCCCCGGTACACGACGAAACCGGAACCCGTAATGCGGGCACCGTCCTCAAAAGAAATCAAGCCCAGATTCGTTGCCAATTCCACGTGATCCTTCGGGTTTTCGATAGCGGGCTTTTCGCCCCACAATTTGACTTCCGGATTAGCGGACTCATCAGCCCCGACGGGGCAACCCAGATGAGGCAAATTGGGGATACTCATCAGCAAGGAAGTCATCTGAGCCGCATTCTCTTCAGCCACGCAATCCAGCTCCCGAATACGATCCCCGATTTCACGCACCCGAGCTTCGATAGCAGAAGTATCTTCCCCCTTCTTCTTCAGCATCCCGATTTGCTTAGAAGTGGCATTACGTTCAGACTGCAACGCCTGCTTTTCCGTTTCAGCATTACGGCGGACAGTATCACACGCCAACACATCATCAACCAGCTTCCACGCATCACCGCCACGGGGCATTAAGCGCGCTTTCACTTCTTCCGGATTTTCTCGTACTACACGGATATCGAGCATAACAGGCACAGATTGCACTCCATCCCCCTGTCAGGCAAGCCAAATGAATGGACACTCATGGAAAAATCTTTCCGACGAGGAGAGGAGGCAAGGATTTTGACGATTTCTTCTTGAAAGAGAGGTACCGTAACAGGTAATAGTAGAGACACTATGCAACAAACTGCACGCGTCGCTGTACTCACAGCCCCCAAGACATTTGAAATTCGGGAATACCCCATACCCGCGATCGGAGATGACGAAATGCTGGTGAAAGTAGAAGCCTGTGGCATCTGCGGCACAGACGGACACGAATACAACCGGGATCCCTTCGGCCTCTGCCCGGTGGTACTAGGGCACGAAGGCACCGGAGCCATCGTCGCCATGGGGAAAAACATCAGCAAAGACACCGCCGGCAACCCCGTTGCGATAGGAGACAAGATCGTCACCTGCATCATTCCCTGCGGGAGCTGTGACGCCTGTTTGAACACGCCGGCACGCACGAACCTGTGCGAAAACGTAGGCGTCTACGGCCTCATGCCCGATGACGACGTGCATTTGAACGGGTACTTCGGAGAATACCTCGTCATCCGCAAGGGATCCACCTTCTTCAACGTCTCCAACATGACGCTGGATCAACGGATTCTGGTAGAACCGGCAGCCGTCGTCGTCCACTCCCTGGAACGCGCCAAGACAACCGGCCTCCTCAAGTTCAATTCCGTGGTTCTCGTTCAGGGATGCGGCCCCATCGGCCTGCTACAGATAGCCACGATTCGGACCCTGGGGATAGAAACCATCATCGCCATTGACGGCAATGATTCCCGCCTGGAATTGGCCCGAGAAATGGGAGCCACGCGCACGTACAACTTCACCCACTATGCCGACCTCAACGCCCTGCTGGAAGCCGTCAAGAAAGACAACGGCGGACGGCTTGCCGATTTCGTATTCCAATGCACCGGCGTAGGCAAAGCCGGCGCCAATGCCTGGAAGTTTGTCAAACGCGGAGGAGGGCTGTGCGAAGTGGGCTTCTTCATGGACGGAGGGGAAAGCGTCATCAATCACCACTATGACCTTTGCAATAAAGAAGTGACCGCCGTTGGCTCCTGGGTCTACTCCCCACAGGATTACCCCACCACCTTTGACTTCCTGAAACGAGCTTACGGCATCGGCCTTCCGCTGACCAAGCTGATTTCCCACCGCTTCAAGCTGGATGAAATCACAGAAGCGTTGGAAACAAACGTCCAGATGAAAGGCATCAAGATAGCCGTCATCTGTGACTAAAGGAGATCACTCTCAACCCACACCACATCACGCCGCACCTCAGTAGGGGATGCGGCGTGATGATTTTTCTGAGGAGAGGATGACCAGAGGGCTCCGGTACGGTAC
>CAZGGR010000013.1:0-56503 GCA_964525305.1 uncultured Akkermansia sp. | reverse complement strand
TTGCGGTAGTCGGAGAAACAAACGGCATGAACAGAGAATTGAGAAACCACAGTATAAGTCAAGAATTGTTTTGCCAGAAGCTCCAAATTTTAAAGGAATTAGGTAAATGCTAAACAAGATATATCTAGGAATAAAATAGTGGTAAAAGGTATCATTTTAGACCACAAATTGTCTTCGTAAGCAACTAATTTACAGTTGGATATAAACCGCATACTGTGGTTTCTCAACCCATGGTATAAAACTTCTGTCCGGATGGTAGACATCCGGACAGAATAGGCAGTGGAGTAGCTGTGTTAATGGATAAAATCTTTAAGCAACGGTGAAGCTGTTCTCGTGGAGTTGATTCTTCAGGCAAAAGCAGTGATGAGGACGCAGGTTCGTGTCCAGATGGATGACATAGGGCGTGGCAGTGGGAATATTCAGGGAAAGGAGCTTGTGTTCCGGGATGTGGTTGAGATGCTGGAGGATACCGCGCAGGGTGTTGCCATGTGCCACAATCAGAACGTTGTCTTGTGAGTGCAGGGCGGGAAGGATGGTTCCTGTCCAGTAGGGTAGCATTCGTGCGATGGCATCCTTGAGCGATTCCGTGCGTGGAAGTTGGGAGCAAGGTACATTTTTGTAGCGAGGATCCCATTTGGGATTGCTTGGGTTGTCTTCTGCAAGCGGCGGGGGGGCATCGGCATAAGACCGACGCCAGAGCAAAACTTGCTGGTCTCCGTATTTGAGAGCGGTTTCTTGTTTGTTGAGTCCTTGAAGGATTCCATAGTGCTTTTCATTCAGTCTCCAGCTTTTTTCTACCGGAAGCCAATCTTGATCAAGGGTATCCAGGACGCAGTTAAGGGTTTTGATGGCGCGTTTGAGGTAGGAAACGTAGGCACGGTCAAAGGCAAAGCCGCAGTTTTTCAGGAGAGTCCCGGCTTGGTAGGCTTCCTGAATGCCTCGGTCTGATAAGTCCACATCTTCCCATCCCGTAAATCTGTTTTCCTGATTCCAGATGCTTTCGCCGTGCCGCAGAAGAACAAGTGTTTTCATGATAGCGATTAGGACAGGAGTAACGGGAGTTTTTGGGCGTGTGCTGACGGGCTATGACGGAATGGATTTATTGGTATTTGGCGGGTGATTGTGATTGCCAACAAAAGCCGAATAGAGTAACAATAGCCCAATGATGAAGCGACATAGTTTCAGTTTGTCTGCCGCGCTGATGGCTGCCGGCGTAGGGGCGTTGGCTTGGGCCGGTCCTCAGGCTATTGAAAATGTGCAGAGGCCTGCTCCTACGCGGGGCGTGCCTGTGACGTTTTCTTTTGGTGGGGAAGGGAATCAGGAGTTCATGCTGAATGGTAAGCCCTTCCAGATCCGTGGTGCGGAAATGCACCCCCAGCGGATTCCCAGAGAGTATTGGCGTCACCGTATTCAAACCGCCAAGGCTATGGGTCTGAATACCATTGCGTTTTATGTTTTCTGGAATGATCACGAACAGCCGGATGGCAGCTTCGATTTTAAGACGGATCGCCGTAATTTGAGCGAGTTCCTCAAAATCTGTCAGGAAGAAGGAATGTGGGTTTTATTCCGTCCCGGTCCTTATACTTGCGGAGAATGGGACTTTGGCGGGCTGCCCCATTATTTGCTGAAGGATCCCAATGCCAAGGTTAGAACGACCGAAGATGCCAAGTTCATGAAGGCTCAGACTCGGTATCTGGAAGCCGTGGCTCGTGTCGCAGAACCGTTTTTAGCGAAGAATGGCGGTCCGATCCTGATGACTCAGCTGGAAAATGAATACGGCAGTTTCCAGCGCAAGGATCGTAAGTATATGGAATGGTTGCAGGCTTTCTGGACGAAGAAGGGCTTTGGGCCGTTCTATACATCTGATGGAGCCGGGGAACATTTCCTGAAGGGAGTAACGCTGCCCGGCGTGGCTATAGGGCTGGATCCCGGTTTGAATGACGGTGCTTGGAATGTGGCGAACAAGTGTAATCCCGGAGTACCCGTATTTTCTTCAGAAACGTATCCGGGTTGGTTACGGCACTGGGGAGAAGGGAACTGGGCTCCTACCCCCGCTATTGTGAACCATGTCCGTTGGTTTATGGATAAGGGGCGTTCTTTCAGTTTGTTTGTTTTCCACGGCGGAACCAACTTTGGCTTTACTGCAGGAGCCAATAATGGTGGTCCGGGGAATTATCAACCGGATTTGACAAGTTATGATTATGGTTCTCCTGTGGATGAACAGGGGCGCATGGATCAATATTATGCCCAAATGCGGGAAATTATCTTGTCTAAACTCCCTGCCGGAGCCGCTGTCCCGGAACCGCCGGCGGATATTCCTGCGATGGAAATCCCGGAATTTACGCCTAAAATGCATGCCGGTCTTTGGGAAAATATGCCCAAGCCCCTACGTAATAAGTTCCCGCAAGCTCCTTATTTTGAACAGTGGGGTCAGAATCAGGGAATGGCTGTTTACAGCACCGCCGTCCCTGCCGGTTCTGCCGAAAAACTGGAGTTTACCAACGTGCATGATTACGCCCATGTGTATTTGAATGGTGAACCGGTGGGAACCGTGGATCGCCGACTGGGGCAGAAGAGTGTGTCATTGCCTGAACGAGCCAAGGCAGGGAAGTTGGACATCCTCGTGGAGGCCATGGGGCATATCAACTTCCATATCAGCATGGAAAGCGACCGTAAGGGGATTTATGGCCCTGTGAAGTTGGGCTCCCGTGAGCTGAAGGGATGGATGGTCAGACCGCTTCCGCTGAAGGCTTCTTCCATTGTTCAGGCTCCTAAGGGTAAGGGCGTTTCCAATAAGAGGGAAGGCGCTCATTTCCGCGCTGTGGTGAATATTGAAAATCCGCAGGATACGTTCTTGGATATGTCTCGTTACACCAAGGGGTATGTGTGGGTAAACGGCATCAATGTGGGGCGTTACTGGAATGTGGGGCCGCAGTTGAGACTGTACGTTCCGGCTCCGTTCCTGAAGAAGGGCGAGAATGTGATTGATGTGCTGGATTTGCACATGACCTCACCCAAGCCCATTCGTGGGATGAAGGAACGTAATAAGGAACCGGGTAAGATTAATACGAAAAACCTGGACAACCAGTGGTAATAAAACCGTGAGTTGTTTGTCGGCAGAGTCGGGGAGCTGGATGTTCTCCGGCTCTGCTTTTTTTTTTGCAGTAAAAGTAAGCGTGATCGTCAGCTGCCCGGATGCTGCTGTTTTCTCCGGTATTCTTTTTTAAATGCCTGCCAATCTGTTGTCCGAATTAATTCTGCAAGATTGGAATAATAGGTACGGTGGTGACCAAAGCGTTCATCAAGCAGTTCTGCAAGTGCTTTTTCCGGGGACCAGTTTTGCGTAACAATGCGGTAGGCGGCACAGACAATGCCCGTGCGATCCGAGCCGTGCCAGCAGTGTATCAAAATAGGCTTGGGTGCATGATGAATGATGAGCAGGCAGTTCATGAGGTCTTCCTGAGAGACCTTGCCGGCGGCAAGTTTGAAACGGTACAGATGCAGAGCTGTATGTTTGGCTTCATCGTCATCACTGTGATATTCCCGCAGGTTCAAAACAGATTTGAGCCCTAGCTTTTCTAAAGCTTTGAATCCGTCGTCTCCGGGTTGTCCGGATCGGTATAAGTCCGGACTCAGGCGGTAACAGTTTTTGGTCTCTTCCACAGAGATGGGGACTGCGGTATCCGCTGGGGTATCGGTGCCGGCAAGGAGAGCGACGGTGCAGGTGGCAGAGAGTATAGCAGGTCTGCCGGTCATGGCAGGGCGGTTTCTGGTTGCTCCGGATAGCCAATGCTTTGGGCATAAATGACTTTTTTGAAGGCCGGCAGTCTCAATCGCCGTGTAAGATAATCCGGATCAAGCATGGCGCGAAAAACAGTGCCCAGCCCGGCAGAGGCGCAGAAAAGGTAAACGTTTTCTCCGATAAAGCCTATATCTGCACAGGAAACGGTCAGTTTTGTCGTTGGGGCCAGTTCTGAAGGCTGCTTGGATAGGTCTGCCACATAAACGAGGTTGAGCGGTACTGTATTGACAAATTCTTGTGTGCCCGTGGCGAATCGGATGTCTTCTTGGAGAATCTGTTTCAGACTGTGAGTCGTAGGCTGATAGAGGTAGGTGCCGTAGGGCAGGACAACGTAGATTTCGATACCGTTGATATTTCGAAAGGATGGGGCTGTGCGGAAATCCGGATTGTCTCTGTTGACGCCCTGCGCTGCCCAGAGCAACGAGGAGAGAATATGGATGGGGATAGGGGTGCTTTGGTAGTCTCGCGTGGATTGCCTCTTTTGGAGGGCTTGCATGAGCGGGATTCCGCCTGTGGTGTCCGGTGGCGGCAGTTGAATGTCTTGTCCTGTGGGCGAGCTGAGAGCAAGACCTCCCGACAGAAGGAGTGCCGGGAGCAGGAAAGTACGGAGAATCGTGGTGACGGGATGCATAGGGTCATGAAAGATGTTGTGGCGACTGGTGGCGCGACTTTATGTTTAGCGAGGGAAGATGGTGCCGGAATCCTACGGAAAGAGGTCGGAATCGCAAGGGAAATGCTTTTTCTCAGAGGTTCAATCAAGGATTTTGAAAAAAAGACCAGTGTTTCAGGTTGACCTTGCATAGGCAATACGCTTTTATCTAAGGCAGATGAAGAGAGGGGAAAATCGGTTCCCGCTTGTTTATTCTATACTGTTTCGATCAGCTCCAAGTTTCTTATCAGATGAATCCTGTAAATCCTCTGCGTCCCGGGCTTCCCAAGCGTAAAAAATCCTCTTCCGGAGGGGTAATCATAGCGATAGTTCTCATTTTGTTGGTTGGTGTTGGATTTGGGGTGGTTTATCACCGTATATCCGTTCAACGAGAGGCCGAGGCTGCAGCTCTGAATGCTAAGAAAGAAGCTGAGGCTAAGGCAGAACGGGCTAGAAAAGCTGCCGAAAGGGAAGCGGCTCGTTTGGCGGCGGAGGAAAAAGCGAGAGCAGAAGCCGCTGAGAGAGCCCGGCTGGAAGCGGAACGGCTGGCTGCTGAAGAGGCTGCCAGAAAGCAGCAGGAACAACGTCCGGAGGTGGTGAAACCTGATCACCAAAAAGAAAAAGAAGAACCTGTGGTTCAACAGGAAGATCCCCGCTTGAAGATTTTCCAAAAGCCCGTTTTATTGACGAGTCTGCGTGCCAATAATGCCGCCAATAAGAAATTGTTTAAGGACGCTTTTGATCTGACTCTGGAAACCGGCCGTTATGATTTATATGCGGAGTTCCTGCGCACCAATTTGGAACGAGATGCCGTGAAGGTGATTAAGTTCGGGAAGTTGGATGCATCTATGTATGATCAGAGCCCTCAATTGATGCGAGCCAATCAGCTGTATCAATTAATCAGTAAGGTCGGGCCGGAGACGATCCGGGAACAATTAAAAGATGGTTCAGCTCGGTATTTTTACCCATGGCTTTTTTCAGATCCTTCTGATCCGGTGCAGTTGTTCCTCCGTACGATGGCCAGAGAGCAAACTCCAAAAGAGGAATGGGCCGGGATTTTGAAAAGATGGGCTGAGTTCTGGATGCGGACAACTGCCACGCCCAAAAGTAAGTATGCGTCATTGGCGTTGGCGTGTGCCATGTTGAATCCGTCCATTGCTTCCAGTCCTTCCCGTCTGCGTGCTTCTTCTTCCGGGAATGTTTCCGTCACGCCTCTGTCCTTAGAGCAGGTTTTTGAGTATTTTATGGAGATGGATAAGGCTCATGAACTCCTGACGGATATCACCAAGTTAAGTCCGTCTGAATTGTTGTTTGTGGTGGATGTGAGGCTGCCTCGTTCAGAAATGGACTGGGCTCGTAAAAAGGTGCGTTTGTCTCGTAAAAATTGGGGCGATGCGTATTCCATGATTCGGTATCGGATGGATCGTGCCGCTTTAGGTAAAGACCCATACACAAATTATACTTTCCAGGAAATCCTGGATGAGGGCGGGATTTGTATGGATCAAGCGTATTTTGCCGTGAATACCGCCAAGTGTAATGGCATTCCTGCCGCTTACGTGACCGGAGACGGCAATCGTGGGGGGCACGCCTGGGTTAATTTGCTGACAACGGATGAAACGTGGCAGTCCTGCGGTGGGTATGGATATAACACCGGACATTTCACACATCCGCATACGTGCAAATCAAAGCATGAGTCCACCCTCTTGCAAGGAATGGATAAGAAAGTAAACGGCGGGCGTTTGGATGCGGCTCTGGATTATCTGTCTTTGGCTGATTTGTTTGAAGAAATGAAGAAGCCGGAATGCTGCCGGGTGATGTTGGTGTCTGCCACTCAGGCTGCTCCCGCCAGCCCATTGGGGTGGGAACGACTGATTGAGGTGATGGGGCGTCCGGAAAGCAAAACGAAGCTGGAGGAATGGGAATCTCTGGTATCTACGATGAAGCGCAAGTTCCGATCCCGTCCGGATTATTTGGATATGGCTGCTCAGGTGGAGGAAAAGTACATCTTCCCCTTGCGTGATGCTTCCACCAATAAGCGTAATGTGGCTCGTGATTTGAAGAAGATGGAAAAAGCTACGGATGAGGGGCGCAGTGATTTGACTGCGGCTGCTATCAGACGTCAGGCAGAGATCCTGGATAAGAATGGCGATAAAGCCGGCATAGCGGCATTGTACCGAAAAGCCATGAAAGATTACGCCAAGCGGTCGGAGGTCTTTGAGGCGTTATTGGGACAATATTATGAATACGTGGCGGAGGATAAAGACGCTCTGCTTCAGCTCGCTAAAGAGGCAGAATCTTCTTACAACCGCTCTATACGCACAAAAACGGATGACTATTTCAAGCTCAGCAAGGAAATCTCTATTCAGCGGAAGATTGCGGAGTACTACGAGGAGGGCGGGAATGTCAAGAAGGCTGCTTCGCTGCGCAAGGATGCGGACAGAAGGGAAAAGAACAGTAAGAAGGGTATTAAGTCAGAGGATTGAGCCTCTCTCATTTGTGGTGCTCGAATATTCTGCCGCAGAAAGATATCCGGGTTTGTCATGAGTTCCGGCATATCGGGGACAATGAACGTTTTTAAGCTGGAAAGCAGTCTTATCTTCAACTAATACATGAGCTATATGGCAAGAGAACCTTATGCAAACTGCTGGCCCAAGGTGGCTGATACCGCTTTTGTTGCGGATAGTGCTGATTTGATCGGAGATGTAACGATTGGTGAACACGCCAGCATTTGGTACAATACCACATTGCGTGCAGATATTAATAAGATCGTTATCGGGGATTACTCCAATATCCAGGATAACAGCTGCATTCACTTGGCGGATGACTTTGGTTGTTATGTCGGTAAATACGTCACGGTGGGGCATGGGGCTATCCTTCATGCTTGCACGGTGGAGGATAATTGCCTGATAGGCATGGGTTCCATTATTTTGGATGGCGCGGTTATTGGTGAGGGTTCCGTTGTCGGTGCCGGAGCTCTTGTGACTAAAGGCACTGTTATTCCTCCTAACTCGTTGGTGCTGGGCTCTCCCGCTAAGGTGGTAAAAGACCTGGGGCCGGAGTCTGTCGATAAAAACCACAAATGGGCTGAAAAATACGTCAAGGTAGCCGGCCGTTATACGGAACGGGTGATGAATCCGGGCTTTTAATCCAATCTCATTAGGGCGTCCGCTATGCCGGAAGACAAGTTAATAGATCTCAAGCTGTATGCGTTGCTTTACACCAGAGCAGGAGCTGGCGTGTGCTTGCGAGATCCGCTGTCCGGTAAAGTGGGCGTCATTTTTATTGATGTGATGACCGGAATGGATTTGGAACGTAGCCTGAACGGGGAACGTCCTCGAAGACCGGATACGTCATGTCTTTTGGGGGATTTTTTATCTGCCATGGAATGTCGCCTGAAGCTGATCCTGATCAGCGGACGAAAAGATGAGGTCTTTTATGCCCGTATAACGGCAGAAGTCTCTAATGAAGCAGTGCATAAATTGGTAGAATTGGATGCCCGCCCGTCTGACGCTCTGATGCTGGCTGTTCGAACCGGTTCCGGTATTAAAATATTGCCTTCCGTCTGGGAGAGTATGGAAAACATCTTGCCTCAACTGGAACAGCTGGACGGTGATTCTGAGGATAGCCGTGCTCCGGTGTTCCTGTAATGTCCATGCGCTTTTCATGAGCGAGGAAAAATAAAATCAATGCGTGTCAGTTGCTTTCCTCTTTTTTATAAAAAAAACTTGCTAAGCACGGGGTTTCTCTATACAGTCACCGCACACCACATCAAGTGGGTAGATTCCCGAGCGGTCAAAGGGGGCAGACTGTAAATCTGTTAGCATTCGCTTTCGAAGGTTCGAATCCTTCTCTACCCACCACTTCTTTCATTGTTTTTTAATTCCCTTGGATCTCAGCCAAGGGTTTTTTTATGTCTGTTTCACATTAGGTGTGCTGGATGATTCATGCAGTAAGGGGGGAGGCGTTTGTTCATGGTTTATTTCAATAATATTGCTTTCTCATGAGTCGGCACATGTCAGATTAAGCTCCCATAAAGCAATGAATGACTTTTCAGCAGATCGACAAAGCGGAATGGAATAATGTAGCATATTTGCTCTTATCGTTTTCAGCTCTGCTATTTATAGATATGTTGACCACATTGCTTATTTTGGGTGTATCCGCCGTTTTGTTTGTTCAGGGGAAGATCCGTTCTGATATTGTTGCATTGTGTTCTTTGTTGTGTTTGGTCGTATTCGGGATTTTGAGTCCGGATCAGGCTCTTTCCGGATTTTCCAACTCTATTGTGGTGATGATGGTGGGGCTTTTTGTCGTGGGTGGGGCTATTTTTCGGACGGGGCTGGCTAAAATGATGGGCGGCCGAATCATGAAGCTGGCCGGTAAGAGCGAATTGCGCTTGTTGGTTCTGACCATGTTGGTTACGGCCGGTATAGGGGCATTTGTAAGTAATACGGGAACGGTGGCATTAATGCTGCCCATTTTGGTTAGTCTGGCGGCAGATGGCGGTATTCAGACGAGCCGATTGCTGATGCCTATGGCGTTTGCCAGCAGTATGGGCGGGATGATGACGTTGATTGGTACGCCTCCAAACCTCGTCATTGATAATCAGCTGCAGGCTGCCGGATTGGAGGGGTTGGGCTTTTTCTCGTTTACGCCTATCGGGATCGTTTGCATTGTGACGGGGATTCTGGTGCTGATCCCTCTCAGTAAGAAGTTCCTGAGCAATCACGATGATAAGTCGGAGCATGAAGCTAAAGGAAAGTCCTTGAATCAGTTGATGGATGAATATCAGATTATTAATAATCTTTACCGGTTGCGCGTATTAAAGGATTCCGACCTGACGAGGCTTCCGTTGCATGAACTTCATATTCCGGATCGGTTTCATGTCAATATTGTTGAGGTTCGGCGCAAAACTTCCGGCCGGCATTCTTTCTTGCAAACGGTCAGTCAGTCCATGGCCGGTTCCAATACGCAGGTGAGGCTCAGGGATGTTATTTATGTGATGGGTGAGTTTGAAGATGTGGCAAGATTTGCTCATGAATGCGGTGCGGAAATGATCAATCGAAAAACTTCTGAAGATACGGATAATATGCTGAAAAGCAAATTGAAGTTTGATGAAATCGGCATTGCGGAAATGTTACTGATGCGTAATTCAGACTTGATCAACATGCCTGTGAAATCTTCCGGATTGCGTGCTAAGTATGGGGTTAATGTGTTAGCCATCCAGCGGGATAATCGTTATATGTTCCACAACCTGAAGGATGAAAAGTTGCACTACGGGGATACTTTGTTGATTCAGGGAACTTGGGCAGATATCGCACGGTTGAGTGAAAAGACATTTGAATGGGTTGTGGTGGGGCAGCCTCTGGCTGAGGCGTCTAAGGTGGCATTGACGCATAAGGCTCCTTTAGCGGCAATGATCATGATTCTGATGATTGCGGCGATGGTGTTTAACTGGGTCCCTGCCGTGGCGGCGGTGTTGATAGCCGCTGTGTTGATGGTGTTGTGTGGTTGTTTGCGCAACGTGGAAGAGGCGTATAAGACGATTAACTGGGAAAGCATTGTCTTGATTGCGGCTATGTTGCCGATGTCCTTGGCTCTGGAAAAAACAGGAGCGTCAGAAGCCATTTCGCACGGGCTGGTTGCCGGATTGGGGGATTATGGTCCGTTTGCTTTGTTGGCAGGTGTTTATTTTACGGCATCTTTATTGACCATGTTCATCAGCAATACGGCTACGGCTGTGTTGTTGGCTCCTATTGCCATGCAGTCTGCCATGAGTATGAACATAAGTCCTTATCCGTTGCTCCTCGCCGTCTCTGTAGGTACTAGTATGTGTTTTGCTTCTCCTTTCTCCACGCCTCCCAATGCGTTGGTTATGCCGGCAGGTAAATATACGTTTATGGATTACGTGAAGGTGGGGATGCCGCTCCAGATTATTATGGGGCTGGTCATGGTGGTGGTGATCCCGTTGTTTTTTCCATTTGCAAAGAGTTAAGCCAATACCCTGTGCCCGGCGTTGGTTCTGACGAAATTTTTAATGAAACGGATGTGTAAAAAAAGAGAGACAAGCGCCCGATGAAAGGGTAAAAGATTCTTTGTTCAAACACTCATACCAATGATGATAAAGTATTTGCTTGTTGTTTTGGCTACTGCATTTGTCATGCCCTCTATGGCTGCGGAAGATGCTCCTAAGAGACTGACTGCTGCGGAGAAGAAGGCTGCTCTTTTGGAAAAATATGACGCTGACCATAATGGTAAGCTCGATTCCGAAGAGAAGGCTAAGATGAAAGAAGATCTGAAAAAGCAAAAGGAAGAAGAGCGTGCCAAAAAACGGGCTTCCCGTGGCAAGGCTGAATAAGTTTGCTTGATCATTTAAAGCCGCTACTGTGGCAGGGATGCTGTGTTATGATGCTCCGATTCCCCTGCCGCGGTGGTGGCGTGTTCTGATTTTATAAGCCATCGTGTCAATGAGTTCACAGATGGCATTGAGAGGGTTTTTCCGTAAGACGTGGCGTCCTTTGAGCATGGCTCCGGGTTGGACGGTGCCTGCCCCCCGATGGGCGTGAATAACGGCGGCGCTTTGGGCGAACATATTGTATTTTTCCAGAACCAGGCGTCGGGCTTCCCGAATGGCAGGAAGCCGTTTTTCATATTCGCCCTCATCCATGGCTTGGCGGATAATTTCAAGGGCTTTCTGCGGGTTATCCAATGGAATGGGAATGAAGCTTTCTGCCGGGAAACATTCGGTTGCCAATGGGTCTCCGGCATAAAAGGGGAGAGTCATGGCGACAAAGGCATCAGCCAGTTTTTCCGTCCAATGGTGCGGTTCCAGATGATTTTCTACGCACAGATGATATTTGTAATCATCCATGGCTATGGTCTTGTTGGCGATTTCCTGAATTCCGTGTCCAAACCAATCCAGCTCAGGCAGGTGATCCGCTAGGTAGCGAGTAAGATCATAACGCATCTTATGCATGGTATGCGTATGCTGTTTGGCGGAACAGATGGTGGAGAGCATTTTTGTTTTTGGAAACTCTGTCTGTTCCAGAATCTCTTGCATGGGCTTGATGTAAAGCCATTCCAGGCATCCGCGTCCAAGAGTATGATTGGGGTGTGGGAGATCTTGGGGTGAATGGGTCGTCAGTACGGTTCCGAATTGTTTGGTGTATGCCCTGCTGTAGATTTTAATGGAGGGCGGTTCTACCGTGATCAAAATGGTCTGATCCTGTGGACAGCGAAGCGGTTCCGTTTCATTTTTGATCGTGCCTATGGCTTTCCTTGGAAACTCATCGTAAACCAGCACCCAGTCGTAATCTGTCATGGCGGCATCTGTGCAGAATAAACAGTCTCCCCACAGCAGGGATTCCGTTTGTTCTGGTGAGGCTTTCGTTGATTTTCTAATAACCTTGATGCGTATAGGGCGGGCGGTATCCGTCATGGGTGTATTCGGAAGATGGAAAAGGGTTGCAGAGTTCTCGCTGTGAGGGCTGAAACGATTTTATTTTGTATTAACAGAGTGTAGGTGGCACAGATGTCTTGTCAATGTCAAAGGAGGTCTCTCTCTCATAGGGATATGTCGGTAACAGGTGATGTTGACCTCTTACCTGATGCCGGTGTTTTGGTAAAAAACGTACCGCTTGTTGTTCGTCTTTCTCAGGAGAGAAAACGCTTTTTCAGCTTCCTCCAAGCCAATTGCATTTTGTGCCCTCGCATTAAAAAACGATGGTAATAAGAGATCCATGTGCCATTACCCTTGCGACAGGCTTCTTGCGGAGTCTGATCAAATATCCTGTAAAGTTTGGCGGTTTCTTGTTCTGTCTCTTCCAGAAAGCGCGCTTCTTGCTCTGGTGTTTTCCATGGTTGGCTCATGATTTGGCACCATAGATCATCGTCTTCGTTCACCTTTTTGACATAGGCTATGGCATCATCCAAACTCGGGAACTCATGACAGTTGATGAAGGAGGCTGAGTTGAACTCTTGAGAGATGTTGGGGTTACCCCAATAAATAGGTATGGTGCCGGCAAGCATGCTGGTGACGATTTTTTCGCTGGTGTAGCCGGGATACCATGCATTTTCAAAAGCAATGGAGAACTTGTACGGCTTTTTCATCTGAATAGATGAGTCGTACCAGTTTTCTGATTGATGCCCATCTCCCGGTGTGTTGTTGAGGTGGGGGCCTAAGGAGTTAACAAATTGGTAGGATGAGAGCTTGTGAAATATCTCATCTCGGTTGGGGTGTGATTTTCGGTTGGAGTAAATAAAGTTGCAGAAGCCTGTTTTGGTTGCCAGTAAGGCTCGGGCATCTAAATCTTTTTTGTCGCCATGTACTTCTTGTAAGTGGGGTCTCAGGGAGGGGAGTTTGACCGTGCGGTCACTGCCGGATACCGTGTCCAGACCAATGTAGTAGTCAAACAACATGAAGTCCAGTGCTATGGCTTCATGGCATCCGTACATGATGGTGATGTGCCCGGGTGCTCGTTCCAGAAAATCATAAAATGCCTCTCTGTTGACGTAAAACCAGGGGGTTGCTATCAGGTAATCAAAATCCGTGTCGTCTTCTACCAAATGATACCGATCCTGCAGAAGCTGATAAATCCCTTCTTTGCCAAAATCCGGAGTCGATTCTAAAAAGGAGATCTTAAGTGTCTTCATCGGTGGAGGCAAATAGTAATGGCTAGAGTTTATGGCGTGCCTTGATCTTGTCAATGCCAAAGGAATGACGATTCAGAGTAACTTTGTTGAAATCAAAATAGAAAATCTAGCGAAATTGAATAATTGTCTTAATTAGTCAAGAAATAATAGAGTTTGGTTGATAATAATTTTTTGAAATCAAAATGTTGACACGATGCATTATTTTAATATTATAATTACATGGAGTTTAAGAAAACGCTTGTTCAGGTGCTGAGTGTGTTTGGGATAAGAAAAAAATACAGGCATGCTATAAGAGAAATTTTGTTGCATGATGGTTTTTCTTGGTTAAATAGCAACGGGAGAACAAGATTGTTTTTTTGTGATTCTAACTTTGGGGATGCTTTAAATGTTGATTTGTTGCGTTTCTTCGGTCGCAAAGTTGTAAAAACGCCTGCTCGTTTTGCGGATGTTTGTTGTATAGGTTCCCTTTTAGAGTATTTTTTAAGCAGATATAAAAAAGAAAGGATTGCGAGACCAATATATATTTTTGGGGCAGGGTTTATGAGAGATGCGTTGTTGTCGGAAGAGCGTTTTTGTCGTCCTGTTCATATTTATGCATTGAGGGGGAGATTGAGTAAAAAACGATGTGAGAATATATTAAATCAATCTCTTGAGCATGTAGTTGTAGGGGATCCTGGATTGTTGATCGGGAAAATATTCCCTCAAACGAAGCGTTCAAATAAATACGATGTGGGGATTATTCCTCATTATGCCGATAAGGGAGAGGTCGCATTGAAAAATATAAAATTGAATAAACTTTCTTGCCGCATTATTGATGTAGAAGAAAAAACAGATGAATTTGTAAAGCAGGTGGCAGAGTGTTCTTTTATCATATCTTCATCTTTACACGGGTTGATTTGTTCTGATTCTTTAGGAATTCCGAATAAGCCTATTATTTTGTCTGATAAAGTTTTAGGGGATGGGTATAAGTTTAATGATTATTATTCTGTTTTTGAATCAGCTTTTTATAATCCGGTCGATTTAAGAATAGATGATATTCAAGATGAGGATATTGAAAAATTTAAAAGCGACTATGCCGTTAAGTTGGAAGAAGTGGAAAGTATTTGCCGGAATTTGATCAGTGCGTATGATGATATGAACGTTGCGATCAAGAAGAATTTAAATAGGTAAAGCTCAAGATTGTGTTGTTTTCTTGGATGGAGATTCGGAAAAAGAAGAGGTTAAAGCGGAGTATTGTTTGAAGAAAGTGATGGTTGCCATAGAAAGATGAATATGGTATGAAAAAGGAGTACTAGTTGCTTTGTTATTATGATTATTATAACGGGTGGAGCCGGGTTTATCGGTTCAAATATTGTCGCCGCTTTGGAAAAAGCCGGTAAAAAAGATCTTGTAGTGGTGGATGAACTTGGTTCTTCCGATAAATGGAAAAACATAGCTAAACGGGAACTGTGTGCTGTAGTCCTTCCGGAGGAGATGTTTGATTATATGGAAGAGCATTCGAATGAAATTGAGGCTGTTATTCATATGGGGGCCATTTCCGCTACAACGGAGACGGATGCGGATTTGATTATTCAGACGAACTTTACGTTAAGCTGGTATTTGTGGGAGTTCTGCACCATGTACGAAAAACAGTTTATTTACGCTTCTTCTGCTGCCACATATGGTGATGGATCCTTGGGTTTTGATGATGATGCTTCTTTGGAGCATGTTAATGCACTCCGTCCTTTGAATGCGTACGGCTGGAGCAAGGCTCTGTTTGATCGTAAAATAGCACGGGAGGTGAAAGAAGGTCGGCCGACTCCTCCGCAATATGCAGGTCTTAAGTTCTTTAACGTATACGGTCCTAATGAGTATCACAAGGGGGGCCAAAAGAGCGTTGTGGCTCATATCTTCCCTCAAGTAAAGGCTGATGAAACAGTGAAGTTGTTCAAATCTTACCATCCTGACTATAAGGATGGATGGCAATTGCGTGACTTTGTGTGGGTGGGTGATTGCGTGAATGTGGTTCTTTGGCTGTTGGATCATCCGGAAGTGAGCGGCTTGTTTAACGTCGGATCTGGCGAAGCTCGTTCTTTCTATGATTTGGCTAAGGCAACCTTTCATGCGTTGGGCTTACAGGAAAAAATTGCTTATCGGGATATGCCCGAAGAACTTAAGGGTAAGTATCAGTATTATACTAAAGCGGATCTTTCCAGATTGCGGGCGGCTGGTTTTTCTGCTCCCATGACTTCTTTGGAGGATGGAATCAGACAGTATGTCCAAAATTATCTGAATCAGGAAGATAACTACGTTTAATTTGTTCTTATGGCTGCCGCACACCGCATTCTGGTCATTAAGCATGGGGCTCTTGGCGATGTAGTGCTTGCCATGGGCACCATGAAACGTCTCCGTGAGCTTCATCAGGATGCTCATATGACCCTCATGACCATGGGAGTGTTTGTCCCTATGGCAGAGCAATTGGGCGTATTTGATGACTTTATTGTGGATAATCGTCTCCCTTATCGGAAGCTGAATGCAACGTGGGCGGCTATTCGATCTATTGTGAAGGGCGGGTTTGATCTGGTGTATGATCTCCAAGAGTCTTCTCGCACCAGAAAGCGTTATTATCCCATAGTGCGCTTTTTGTTGGATCATGAAATGGATTGGGTGGCTTGTAATTCTGGAGAACGACGGAGATTATTGAAAAAGAGAGCATTCAGTTTCGGAAGAGTCCAGAAGGAGCCTTTTCGTCTGGAACGTGTGTTGACGGATCTGTCTTTTATGCATGGGGAGGGAGCTCATTTTGATGAACTCCCGGAACGATATGTTATGATAATTCCGGGATGTTCTCCTAATCATCCTTATAAACGTTGGCCTGTAGAGAACTTTTGTTCGTTAGTGCGGCGTTTGGCGGATCGGGGAATTTCTTCCGTGGTGCTTGGAACTCGTACGGAGGCGAAGGAAGTAGAGGCTATAGCGTCTTCTTCTCCTCTGGCTGTTAGTTTTTTGGGGAAGTCTTCGTTGATGGATATTCCGCAGATGGCTCTCCGTTCTTTGGCTTGTGTGGGTAATGATACGGGGCCTACGCATATGTGTGCTTATACGGGGATCCCGGTAACGGCGATTTTTTGCCATCGAACACGTAATTCAGCCATTACGGCTCGGCGCATTTCCAACCTGATTTCTCCGGGTGCCATTGAGGAAATAACGGTGGATCAAGTATGGGATACTCTGGAACCTGTCTTGCCTTTGCAGACGCCGCCGCCTTCGGAAAAATAACAGGTATTTTCCTTCTTGGCCGATGAATGAATCTTTAAAAATATCCGTATTGATTCCGGTTTACAACGTTGAACCTTATTTGGTTCAATGTTTGGAGAGTATTTGTTCACAGACGTTGCGAGAGATTGAAGTGATTTGCGTGGACGATGCTTCCACTGATGGCTCTTTGGCTATTTTGAGAGACTTTGCAAAACGTGATCCACGGGTGAAAGTGGTACAAGTAGCATCTAATCAAGGGCAATCTCATGCAAGAAATCTTGCAATGAGACTTGCATCGGGTGAATATTTGATGTTGGTGGATGCGGATGATTGGCTGGAATCTGATATTTTGCGGGAGATGTGGAATCTGTGTGAGCGATTGAAGCTCGATAGAGTATCTTGTGGATTCCGGTATTATTATGAGGATGCTCCTAATAAGAAAGACTGTTTTATCCCTGACAATGTTGCAGATCCGCAAACAGGATGGATTGCTTGTAATCCAGAAACGATAGGAAAGGTTCATTACGGAGCTGGTGGGTTGATGATACGGCGTGCTCTTGTGGAACAATATGGTTTCTTTTTCCCAGAAGGGTTCATCTGTGAAGATCTTTATTTTCATTGCGTATCGTTTCCAAGATGCAGGAGAGCTTGTGTTATTAGGAAACCGTCATATGTGTATCGTAAGCATCCCGGTTCCAGTACGAGTTTGTTGACTTCTGGTAATTCCCGGGTGGCGTTGAATTATCTTGCTATCATTCGGTTAATTTTTGAAGACTGGAAACGAACCGGTATATTGGAGGAATACAGAACGGCGTTTCTGAAAATGCTGGTGATGTGTGTGCGGAATATCCGGAAATATGCTCCGCATGCCGTTCAGAAAAATGTTACTCAGGAGGTGGCTGAACTTCTTCAGCAGGAAAACTTGTTTAGCCCCGGTGTTGATGAAGCCGGTTTGTCTCATCGGGAGGTCAAATTGTTGAAAACCTGGCTGAACGGAAAATCCGGCTTGGATTTTTCTTATTATTGGAAGAGAATGCGGAAAGTATTACCTTCTCTGTGGCATCGTTCATGAAACGACTCTGTTACCAATGAAAAAGAATGAATATGCTGTTGTTTTGGCAAGTGATAATCGCGGTATTTTGCCATTGAGCGTTACTGTTTTTTCTCTGTTAAATACGGCTGGAACGGAGACTTTTTATAAGATTTATGTGCTTTCTGACGGAATTGATGCGGAGAATCGGGCTAGCTTGGAACGCTTGGTGGCTCCATTTGATTGCCGCTTGGAGTTCATCGAGATTTCTGGTATTCTGGAGGAACATGATTTCCCTTACACGGATCAGTGGCCGGTGCCGGCTTGGGGGCGTATTTTTATCCCGGAATTATTGAAGGAAGAGGACGGGAATGTTTTGTATTTGGATATTGACGTTCTCGTCTGTCAGGATTTAACGGAGTTGTTTGAGACGGATTTGTCCGGGATGGCTGTTGGGGTTGTCTTTGAGAACTTTTCTAAGCCGGGTTCTCATTTTAATGAACGATTGGATATGCCATTATCCTGTACGGGGTATTTTAATTCCGGGGTGTTGTTGATGAATGTGGATGTATTCCGGGAAAAGGGGCTGGTTCAGGCTATCTTGGATTATGCCGTTTCTCATCGAGATCGGTTGACCTGCCCGGATCAGGATGCCCTGAATGGTACTTTGTGTGAGTTGTCTGTGCCGTTACACCCGCGGTGGAATTGGCATGATGGGCTGACTCGCCGCATCTTGAAGAATGATCCCAAGGAAAAATATTGGCGGGGCGTTACGCCATGCCAGGCGGTAGAGGCGGCTCTGAATCCGGGAATTTTGCATTACCAGGGCGTACATAAACCATGGCGATACAATTGGCGGTATGAGGGTGAGCGTTATGAAAACGCTATGCGTGAAGCGGGGTTATTGCACGGCCCTTTACCGGGAAGAACGCTGGTGGCTGTTTTGAAAAAGCATCTGTATCGGCCTGTTTATCGAATGACGGCTAAAAAAATATTAAAGCTGAAAAAGCTGTTTGATCAGCAGAAGCATTGAGTGTTGAGGTCGGGCTTAGTTGAGTTCTAACAGGTAAATCTCAGGAGGACAGTTGATGCGGAAAGGTAGTGTGCTGGTTCCTAATCCTTTAGTGATCAAATAAGTGTTGTTGCCGGATGTGTGCCACGGATAAGTGTAAAGGCGGGCATATTGTTGTTGTTCTTCAAATAAGGAGAGGTTGAATGGGAGACATATCTGCCCGCCATGTGTGTGTCCGCTGATGATGATATCGACATCTCCCTGTGTAAGGATGTGGTCTGTCTCCGGATGGTGAGAGAGTAAAAAATGTGGAATGTCCGCAGATAGACGTTTAGGCAGTTGTTTTTTGGAAAAGCGATCCGCATCCAGCAGACCGGAAATCTGTAGTTGTCTCCCGTCAGAAAAGGTAATGAGCTTGCTTTGGTTTTCCAAAACGGTGATGCCGGCTTTATTCAATTCTTTGCGCCAGTTTGGCCAGCCAAAGACGAAGTCGTGGTTGCCTTGAATGGCAAAAACTCCATAGGGGGCTTTTAAGCCTTTCAATAGGTTGGCTGCTGTTGTGGGATCCATGCTGCCGTTGGGGGTCTGTCCACGTGCATAGTCGCCGACTAATAGAATCAGATCCGGATGAAGTTGCATGATTCGTTGAACGT
This sequence comes from uncultured Akkermansia sp., assembly GCA_964525305.1. Lineage (GTDB taxonomy): Bacteria > Verrucomicrobiota > Verrucomicrobiia > Verrucomicrobiales > Akkermansiaceae > Akkermansia. Next base: position 37,471 of record CAZGGR010000013.1, on the reverse strand, counting down.
AGCGTAAGGCTCTGACTTCCTCAAAGGGGGTGGGCATCAGATGAAAATCTCCGGCTACAACGATTTTGATAGGCTTCCCTTGTCCTTTCCATTGAGGCACATGATAGTTGACTTCCCGAACAAATAGCAGATTGGGTTCAATCAAATAGGCCCAGATGATTCCTAGGATGATGAGGGCGCATACCCACGATAATAGACGTCCTGAAAAACGAAGTATTTTGATTAGTAAGGGCATAGAAGGGGAATCGTTTGACGAAAAAGAGTAGAATCCCCTATGCTTGTGTGCGAGTAATTTATATGTCTTGTTGTCAAAGTAAGACGCACGGATCACAATAAACCGGTTAGGAAGACTTCTCGGAGGGTGGAGTTTTTAGCAAATTTGATTGACGACTGCCCGTACGGTATGCTTTTATGCTCCAAGATATTTCCATATCCATTATCACTCACTATTTAACCACGCATATGAAGAAGATTACCGTTTTGGCTCTTGCTGCTTTTGCGACGAGCATCATGGCTTCCTGCTGCTGTCAGGATCAGGGTGCACCGCCCTTGACTCCGCTTCCTAAGTTCAATGACCTGAACCAGCCCGCTACAATGGACGTGGCTCCGGTGGTCATGAAGTCTAAGAAGTAATCCTCTTCCGGGATTAAATACGACTTTTCAAGCCGCACTTGGTGATTGTCCGAGTGTGGCTTTTTCTATAAAAACACGAGAGAGTTATGGAAGATTGGAAACATTGCCCTGCGTTTGCTCCTCTGGCGGATCTGATTCGTAAGTACGATAGCTTCGTGATTATTGCTCATATTCACCCGGATGGTGATGCTATCGGCTCCACGCTGGCTTTAGGAGAGGCATTGAAGCAAATGGGGAAGAGGGTGATAATGATGAATGAGGATGGTGTCCCTTCCAATTTGGCATTTTTGTCGGGAGCTGAAAATATCATTCTTTCTCCTGCTGAACCGGTGGTCGCAGATGTTGTTATTTCTGTAGATAATGGCGCGTTGAAAAGATTAGGTGAACGTAGTTTAAACGCTTTGTCCGGTATTAAGGTATGGGGTAACATTGATCACCATCGAACAAATGAGGCGTTTGGAGATGTGAGGTGTATTTTGCCGGATGAGTGTGCAACCGGGGCTGTGCTGTATTATTTCTTCAAATATCTGGATATTCCTATTACGCCGGTTATGCGTGATGCCCTGTATGTGGCTGTTAGCACGGATACAGGTTCATTCCAGTATGAAATGACTACAGCTTCTGTGATGGAGTTGACTGCGGATTTGATCCGTCTCGGTGTGAATGTGCAGGATATAAACCGTCGTCTTTATCAGGAAAAACCTTGGGAGAAAATATTGCTGATGCGTGAGGTCCTGAACAAGATGAATCTCACACCGGATGGTAAGATTTGTACGTTTTGCCTGACAAATGAAGCAAAGGCTCAAATCGGTTGCCAACAGGAAGATACAGAAGGGTTGATCGATATCCCTCGTTCTGTGCAGGGGGTCTGGTTGGCTGCCTATTTGGAGGAAACGAATGATGATGGCCGTATTCGTATTTCTTTGAGATCCAAAACTCCGGAAATATCTGTGGCGGATTTGGCTGCACGATTCGGCGGTGGCGGTCATGCCATGGCTGCCGGCGTGCGTATCAAAGGGGGAATAGATGAGGTTCATCTTAAAATACTGACGGCTATGCAGGAAGAGGTGGATCGAGTACTTAAACAGTAGAAAATATCATGAATGCTTCAAATAATGTTCAAGGGCCTTCAGGTGTCTTGTTGATTGACAAGGCGCGTGATATGACTTCTCACGATGTGGTGGCTATTGCTCGTCGTTCTTTGGGAACGAAAAAGATAGGGCATTGCGGCACATTGGATCCCATGGCTACGGGCTTATTGATGCTGGTCGTGGGTAAGGCCACGAAGCTTCAGGATAAGTTGATGTGTGAGCATAAGGAATATACCGGAACTCTGACTCTGGGGGTGGAGACTTCTTCTCAGGATGCCATGGGGGATGTTGTGGCAGAGTTCCCTGTGGAGGGTGTGACAGAGCAGGCTGTCCGAGATGCTTTTGCTCGGTTTGATGGGGCTTTTGAACAGATTCCGCCTATGGTTTCTGCTATTAAAAAAAATGGGGTGCCTTTGTACAAATTGGCTCGAAAAGGGCAGGAAATTGTACGCGAACCGCGCCCGGTTGAGGTGTTTGGGCATCAGATTTTTCGTGTCGATGTTCCGGAGGTAGATTTTGCCGTTCAGTGTTCTAAAGGTTTTTATGTCCGTTCTTATGCGTATGATATTGGGAAGGTGTTGGGGTGTGGGGCGCATTTGAGTGCATTACGACGCACGAAATCCGGAGCGTTTACTCTGGAAAGAGCGATCACGGTGGATACGCTGAAAACGGCTCCTCGAGAGGAGTTGTTCCGAACAATGTTATCTTTGGAAGAATTGGCGGAGATTCTGATTGCCAAGTAGGATCGTATGATTATTTTTCGGGAGTTTGAGGAGTTAAGAGACATTTCTGATCCGGTTCATTGGGCCGTAGGGATGTTTGATGGTGTGCATTTGGGGCATTCCGGTGTGATTGCGGCTGCTGTAGAGGATGCTGTTCATGATGGTGGTATCCCTGCCGTACTGACGTTTAATTCTCATCCTTTGGCGTTGGTGAAGCCGGATGTTGTCCCTCCTGCCGTTATTGCGGATGAATCAGAAAAGTTTGCGTTAATGGAGGCTCTGGGGGTTAAAATGGTGTTGTCTCTGGAGTTTTCGGACAGATTGGCTTTGATGATGCCGGATGAGTTTATTCGACGGCTCTGCTCTTGCTGCCAAGTGGCTCAAATTGCCGTGGGTGAGGATTGGCATTTTGGTAAGGGGCGTGCCGGTAATGTGGAAACGTTGCGACAATTAGCAGGGCATTATGGTTTCCGGGTTTCGGTTGTCCCTCCTATTTTAAGGGACGGTGTTCGTATTAGCAGTACCGGAATTCGTGAAGCGGTGCGCCGAGCGGATTTTCTACAGGTGACTCATATGCTGGGGCGTCCTTATCGTTGGAAAGGTACGGTGATTCATGGCCGTCAGTTGGGGAGAAAATTGAATTATCCAACGGCAAATATAAAGCCGGGATGTGGTGTGCAACCTCCACGTGGTGTGTATGTTGTTCATGCTTATGTGAACGGTCGAGAATATGGGGGGGTGGCTAACTTGGGCGTGCGTCCGACAATAGAATGTGAGGGCGGTGAATTATTGTTGGAAACGCATTTGTTTGGTAGTCCGGGCGATATTTATGGACAAAGGATAGAAGTGGAACCGATTTGTTTTCTGCGTGCCGAGGTTAAGTTTCCTTCGTTGGATGATTTGAAAAGACAATTGGCTCAGGATACTGCTTGTGCCGTAAAAATATTGGAGCAAGAGGTGTGTAAGACACAGAAAACCTTAAAATAAAGGATGACGGCTTGACCGAAAGGTGGTTTGGGGGTTTGTTGTTCGGACGTCATGTTGGTTGAACAGTTAAAATCAAAAATCCATCGTGCCATGATTACTCGTGGTGACGTTCAATATGAAGGTAGTATTGAAATTCCGGCAGATCTGATGGCTGCTGTGGACATGTGGCCCGGAGAAAAAGTCCTTGTTGCGTCTGTTACTTCCGGAAATCGTCTGGAAACATATGCTCTTCAAGGTCCTGCCGGTACGGGTAATATCATCATGAATGGCGGTGCTGCTCATTTGATTAAGACGGGGGAACGGGTTGTGATCATGAGTTTCGCTCTCTCTGATAAGCCTATTGTTCCCAAGAAGATCGTTTGTAACGAGCATAACGAAATTATTTCCTAGACTTTACAAAGCGTCGGAATTCACACATACTCCCTGCGTTCATGAACCTTTTTTTAGCAGATTCACTCAATATTAGTATTCAGTTACTCTTTGCTGTTCTTGTTGTTGTCTCACTACTCCTTCTGGGTGTGGTGCTTATGCAGAGACCTAAACAGGAAGGGTTGGGCGCTGCTTTTGGTGCAGCTATTACTGATCAGGCTTTTGGTGCTCGTACAACGGATGTGTTGAAAAAAGCAACGGTGTATTTCGGTTCCGCTTTTATGCTGATTTGTTTGGTGCTGGGTATGCTGATCAATAAAAAGCACCATCAGGAATCAGAAAGTCTGCTGAGCGGGGCTATGGTTCAGGAAGTTGCTAAACAAGAAGCCGCTGTTCCTGCCAAATCTCCGGAAGAACTTCAGCAGGAAGAATTGCGTAAGCGTGCTGCTGAAGCTGCCGCCTCTTCTGCTTCTCAAACCCCGGCTCCGGTACAAACTCCGGCTCCGGTACAAACTCCGGCTCCTGCTGTTCCTCAAACTTCTGCTCCTGCAGCCCCTCAACAGCCTACCCCTGTTGCCCCCTAAACTTTCTCCCCCCCCCCTGTTGCCTTGCCAAGGCGGTCGAGAAATGGGGAATGTCAACTCCTGTTGCTTACCTTGTCGGGGGAAAATTGTGTTGTGTATAGACTGGGGACCTATTGCCTTTAAACTTCCCCTACAGTCATTCCCAACAAGCTCTCCTCTTGTTGTTCCTAAATGGCGTTTCCTCTCTATTGCACCTTCAATGCCCCCTCTTATTGCATCTAACGTCCCCCGATAATATGACACAAACTCTAAAATTGGCCAGGTAGAGTTTCCTTTCTAACTCGCTGATTATCAACGATAAAAGCCCTTAATTTCCCTCGCCTGAAAAATATCTGTCTTTCCGAATTTTTTAGTAGACAAGTCGGGGATGTTTTTTACCCTAACATAGGGGAGAGTGTAGAGTAATGGGGAACCCCCCTCCGCCTGAATTCCCCCCCCTTTGTTTTCCGCTTGCTCTGAATCATAATTACGCTATTCTTGGCAAAGTATGAAGACGTCTTTTTTTAACCGTAAATCCAAAGGGTTCACGCTGATTGAATTGCTGGTAGTCATTGCTATTATTTTAACTCTCGCCGGTGTTTCCATGATGGTGGTGAACGGCGTAACGGAAAAATCCAAGAAGACAACAGCACATAGTGATTGTAATGGATTAATGACCGCCGTGGAAAACTATATCATGGATAATGGACAGGTCCCCGTGGCTTGGACAAAAAGTGAAATGGATAAGCATAAGAGCAAGGACGGTCAGTTTTATGTAACAACGGCATTAGATGATGACAGCCGTATCATGAGCATTCTGACTAATTACATGGATCGTTCTGATGAAGACAGAAAGCTGAATCGCAGAAAAACGGCTTATTTTAATACAACGACTACAGATATAGAAGGAACGCCCGGGTTATATTTTGAAAGTCGCGGACGTGTGGCATTGACGGATCCTTGGGGTTCTCCGTATTACATCATCTTAAATGCGGATCCGGATGATCGTACTCCGCGTGTACAGGTAGGTTCTCGTATGGTGACTAAAAATGTGGCCGTTTACAGCACCGGTTTAGACAAGCAGGGCAGTACGGAGGATGGACACATTAATAATAAAGAAATGACAGAAGATAATGTGACTTCCTGGTAACATTGTTTCGCTTGCCCGAAGGTACGGGGCAATGTAAATTTATTTTGACAGGGCTTCCGGCATACAGCTGCGAAGCCCTGTGATATATTTAGGCATAACGATTCAAACTTGTATTTTTTTCTTTTCAACTTCCCTTAAAAAACGCTCAATACATTTCAGACATGAACTGGTTCAAAACAGACGACATACGCATTCAAGACATTGAGCCCCTGATATCCCCTGCTATTCTGATCAAGGATTATCCGGCAACAACGGAGATCGCCAAAATGGTGGCTACAACCCGTAAGAATGCAGAGAACATCATTTCCGGACATGATGACCGTTTGCTGGTTGTGGTAGGGCCATGCTCTATCCATGATCCTCAGGCTGCGGTGGATTATGCTTCTCGCTTAAAGGAGCAAATGGCACGATTTGAAAAGGATTTGGTGATTATTATGCGTGTGTATTTTGAAAAACCCCGTACAACAGTGGGCTGGAAAGGGTTGATTAACGATCCGTTTATGAACCATACGTTTGATATTAACCGTGGTTTGCATATGGCTCGTGGATTGCTGTTGCGCTTGGGAGATATGGGCGTTCCTGCAGCAACTGAGTTCCTGGATACCATTACTCCCCAGTACATTGCAGATTTAATTACCTGGGGAGCTATTGGTGCTCGTACTACAGAAAGTCAGGTGCACCGAGAATTAGCTTCTGGGCTTTCTATGCCTGTGGGGTTTAAAAATGGCACAAGCGGTAGTCTTCAAATAGCTGTAGATGCCATTATTTCTTCCTCTTGTTCACATTGTTTCCTGTCTGTGACCAAACAGGGCGTTTCTGCGATTGTTTCCACCACGGGTAACAAATCTTGCCACTTAATTTTGCGTGGTTCTTCCTTAGGTCCGAATTTTGATGCAGAGCACGTGAAGCAGGCTGCTGCTGCTTTAGAAAAGGCCGGTATTACCAACCGTATTATGGTGGATTGTTCCCATGGGAACAGCAATAAGGATTTCCATAAGCAACCAGAAGTAGCTGCTAACCTTGCAGAGCAAATTGCCAATGGTTCTGATCAAGTTGTGGCCGTGATGATAGAAAGCAACATTGTGGAAGGAGCTCAGCCATTGAGTTCAGATCTGGTATATGGCAAGAGCATTACTGATCAATGCATTGGTTGGGATACAACGGTAGAGGTTCTCGAAAAATTGGCTGAAGCTGTTCGTAAACGTCGAGCCAAAAGACAAGGAGTCTAAAAGGTAGTTTTTCTAACCATGGTTCGACTGGTTTAATTCAGTCGTTGTATATCCCATAACCCCTTTGGTTTATGTTTACGTAACCTGAGGGGTTAATAGTTATCGTTCCACAGGTAAGAATGGCGTTCGGAAATGGTATGATTGTCGCCGTCCTTAAGAAGAAGTTTCCAAGCTAGGATTTCTCCTTTATTTTTTGCTTCAGCTCCATTGAAAGGGAAGATAGAAGTTTGCGTCCCTCCTTTTCTGCCAACAGGATAAGAAATAGATTTTGTTTGAATGGACGATCCTGTTTTTCCTTGACGGTACATCATGACCAGAGATGCTTTCTGTTCGGGATGGGCATCATACCAAGTGATGAAATAGTATTGTCCCAGACGTTGTTGGCGTTGTTCTTTGGTAACTGCGCCATGTAGCAGATAGGTGGCCTGAGTGTGGTGCATCCCTACGTCTTCTGTTGGGATTTCTGTAGTTTTTAATGGGATCTCTCGCACTTGTTCAATCCGGGATACCTGTTCTGCACAGGAAAACAGGAATGGTAATCCAGCGATGCTAAAGAGTACGGGAAACTTCATGAGACCATTCAATACATCTCTGTTTTAGGAGTCAACACAAAGGTTGGGATGTTCTTGTATGGTATGCAGTATGAATGTAAAAATCTTTGAATGGGAATGGATAGATGGGAGGGTGCTTCATGGCGCTATTTTAATATAATGGGATTATTAGGGAAGATCCCAATGTCAGCCAGAATGGCAGGGTAATAAAAGAAACAACCGTAGTGGTGAGCAGGATTTGTGTCCCCAAATCAGGATTACCGCCAAAGCGTTTGGCTAAAATTACCGGAATCACGGCAGAGGGAATAGCTGCTTGAATGACAATGATACGTTTGATGTAGTTATCTACAGGAAGGAAGTATGCCATTAGAAGCAATAGTGCCGGAGCTAGACACAGACGCGTTAGCAGACCACAGATGATGGGTTTAGGTTCCCACTTCATGTTGTGCCACAGATCGCGCATAGAACAACCAAACAGAATTAGACATAGCGGTGTTGCGCAATTACCAATCATCTCAAAAGTTTTCATTAATGGTGGCTGAGCCACATAGCTTCCCAAGCCGGACCAAGCAAGCGTAAGCCCTAACATGACCGCCAGCAGAGGACCTCTGAAAAAAACTCCCATCTTCAAATTGCCGGGCCCTCCAGCAATGATCATGACGCCAATGCTCCAAACTACTAATTCACACCCTACATTGTGAACAAAAAGTACTCCTAACGTAGGGTCATTATCGGCAGAAAACAGCATTTGAATGATGGGAATAACAAAAAAAGCGTAGTTTTGTACCCCCGCGGTCAAAGTAAAAGTTCGTAATCCTGTCCCGATGCGCATTCGTAACATTTTAGCTACTAACCATGCTGCCACAATGCCTAACAGAAGTTCTAATGCACCGGCAGAAATTGCCTGTAAGGAAAAAGATACGCTCCTGAGTGTTTCATTGCCGGAAAGTACCATGTACTTCATGATACTGTGAAACACCAAACAAGGATACGCGACATCCATAGCAAGGCGCATGATAGGTGCATCGTGATCTGCCTGAATAACTTGCTTATGCCGCAAATAAAATCCCGTGGCAAAGAAAAGATATACGGGAATAGTGGAGAGAAACGTAGTTAATATAATGGAACCGGTGTCCATGGGGCATGTAAAAAGCAGATGAAGTCAGAAGGATATCTGCGAAGTTGTATTTGTCAATGTTATGAAAAAAGATAAGTATACAACTAAAAAAAGGAGAAAGTGGTATAAAACACTCTCTCCTTTTTTAATAGAGGCGAAAGCCTTTTATTCCCACTCAATGGAAGCCGGTGGCTTGGTGGAGATGTCGTAAAGGACACGATTGATACCCTTTACTTCATTGAGGATACGATTGCTGGTTTCCCTCAACAGAGCCGGAGGAAGTTCCACCCAGTCTGCTGTCATGGCGTCTTCTGAAACGATGGCGCGGAGGTTGGTTGCCCATTCGTAGGAACGTTCGTCACCTTTTACTCCTACGGTTTTAACGGGAATGAGACCGGCATATGCTTGCCAGACCTTGTCGTACCAGCCGTATTTTTTCAAGTTACCGATGAAGATGGCATCGCATTCGCGGATGATGTCCAGGCGTTCTTTGGTAACTTCGCCTGGGCAACGCACTGCTAAACCGGGGCCGGGGAAGGGATGACGCCACAGAATATCATGGGGAATGCCCATTGATGCTCCCAGTTCACGAACTTCATCTTTAAACAGTTCAGCAAGAGGTTCCAAAACTTTACCCTGTGCTTGTAACTCCAAAACGCGTTCTACACGGTTGTGGTGAGTTTTGATGACTGAGGCTTTTGATTTTGCGTTAGATGCACTTTCAATTACATCCGGGTAAAGAGTGCCTTGAGCGAGCATTTCTGCATCTCCTACAGCGTCCCAGAAGACATCGATGAACAGTCCCCCGATGATGCGACGTTTCTTTTCCGGATCTCTTTCTCCAGCTAAAGCTGTTAGAAAGCGTTCGGAGGCGTCCACAGTTTCAATGTCCACTCCCATGCGAGCAAAGTTTTCTTGTACTTCTTTTGCTTCGTTTTTACGTAATAGACCGTTGTCGACAAAGATAGCTCGCATATTAACGCCCGCTTCGTGGAGCAGGACGGCTAGTACGGTACTGTCTACCCCTCCGGAGACACCGCAGACAACTTGTTTATCGCCCACGCGTTCCTGTATTTCTCGGATAAGTTCTTTTTTGAAGTCGCCAATGTCGAACTTCTGAAGATTGGTTGCACAGGCAAGGAAGTTGCGCAGGATGGTACGACCTTCATGGGAATGGGTTACTTCCGGATGAAATTGAATGCCGAAAGTAGACTCCCCCCATTGGAGGGAAACCGGAACACCTTCTGCATTGCGTGCAATCACTTTACATCCGTCAGCCAGATGATCGACCGTATCAGAATGGCTCATCCATACTTGAGATGAGGCAGACATATCCTGGTACAATCCTGTACAGGATTCAGGCAATAACGCAGCAGGACCATATTCCCGCTTGTTACTGGCTTTAACGGTGCCCCCATGTTTGATGTTCAGTAGCTGCATTCCGTAGCATACTCCCAAAATGGGGACATTTAGGCTACGAAGCCATTCAAAATCAATATCAGGAGCGTCTATGTCTGTGGTGCTTTTGGGGCCGCCGGAAAGAATGATGGCACCGGGTTCATGGATTTGATCCAAATCTTCCAGTGCGTATAGTTTAGCCATATAACCCAGTTCGCGTACACGGCGAACAATAAGCTGGGTATATTGGGAACCAAAGTCGATGACGGCTACAAGATGTTTGTCGTCCATGTTTGATTAAGGAGGAGTTAACAGGAATAGTTAATAGGTTCTTCCGTGATGGTAATATCGTGGGGGTGACTTTCTTTAAGTCCCCCGGAGGTAATTTGCACGAAGCGAGCTTTTTCTCGAAGTTCATTCAAGTTATGAGCACCTACATAACCCATACCGGAGCGCAACCCTCCCATTAGCTGGAATACTACGTCTGCCAACATGCCCTTGTATGGGACGCGGGCTTCAACGCCTTCTGCAACAAGTTTCCCAGAGCTGTTTTGTCCGTAGCGATCTCCAGAACCACGACGCATGGCTCCTAGAGAGCCCATACCGCGGTATTGTTTAAAGTGTCGGCCTTGGTAATGTACCACTTTGCCAGGACTTTCTTCTGTGCCTGCTAACAAACCTCCCAGCATTACTAAGTCGGCACCTGCAGCCAAGGCTTTTACGATATCTCCGGAATAACGGATGCCTCCATCCGCAATAACGGTTACACCGGCAGGACGTGCCACAGAAGCAACCTCCTGAATGGCTGTAAACTGGGGCATACCCACGCCGGAGATAACACGGGTGGTACAGATGGAACCGGGGCCTACCCCTACCTTGATGGCTTGTACCCCGGCTTTGATAAGATCAGAGGCTCCTTCTGCTGTAACTACGTTGCCGGCTACAATGGGGCGGTCTGTTAATTTACGCAGGTTGGAAACCACGTCCATTACGCGGGTAGTATGTCCGGTAGCCGCGTCGATGAATAGGGCATCTGCGCCTGCAGAAATTAGCGCTTTTGCTCGATCCAGATAATCAGGGCCTACACCAACGGCGGCACCGCAACGCAGGTGTCCATGTTCATCTTTGGAAGCATCAGCAAACATGGCACGCTTCTGAATGTCTGTTTCTGTAATGAGACCGGCCAGAACACCGTGTTCATCCACTAATGGGAGTTTTTCAATGCGGTGGGTGTAAAGAATATGTTGAGCTTCTTCAATAGTGGTGGCAGGTGCGGCAGTAATTAGACGGTCAAGAGGGGTCATGACATCCTTAACGTGGACATTTTGGTAATCATCTACGCCTCGCATATCTCGTCCGGTGACAATGCCTTCAAGCTTGTGGTTGGCATCCACAACGGGGAATCCAGAGTATCCCTGATCCAACATAATTTGATGGACTTCTTCCAGCGTCATGTCTTTATTGACGGTGACGGGGTTGGGAATAACTGCGTTTTCAAAGCGTTTGACGCGAGACACCATGGCTGCTTGGATGTCGATGGGATTATTGCGATGGATGACCGCCAAACCTCCTTCTCGTGCTAAGGCAATAGCCAGTTCTGATTCAGAAACCGTATCCATGGCTGCAGAAAGCACGGGAATTTTCATGTCAAAGCCGGGAACAAGCTGAGAACTAATGTCTGCGTCCCCGGGGAGAATTGCGCTCAAGCGGGGAAGCAGGAGCACGTCATCAAAACTTAAACCAAGAGGGAAATCTGCCATGCGGTAATCTACCGCCGGATGTCTTTTGACGCAAGCCGAAACACAGAGCAACCTTATTTTTGAGTATTGGATGTTACGTTTCTTCTAATGGTACGTTATCTCTGTCTGTCTTTTCTAGTGGAATAATATGTTATTATTTTTTAATGCCGAGTGTTTTCTTGCTTTATTGCGAAGGGGGAGGATTATTTTATGTATGAATACTTTAGAACCTTATAGAGTTTTATTTGTTTGCTTGGGTAACATTTGTCGTTCTCCTGCGGCAGAAATTATTTTTAAGGAAATGGTTAGGTTTCAGGGATTGGAGAACTTAATAAAAAGTGATTCTGCTGGAATTAGTGAGTATCACTGTGGTAGCTCTCCAGATAGACGGATGCTGATGGCATTGAAAAAATACGGCTATGAGGATCCAGGAGTTAAATCACGTCCCGTGCGAAGAGAGGACTTGGAACAATTTGATCTGATTGTGGGAATGGATCGTGCGAATCTGCTGGATTTAAAACGGTTGGATAAAAGGGGACAGAGGGAAGGCAAGATAGTACCCATGTGTTTTTTTACGGCTCGCTTTCCGGATGAAGAAGTACCTGATCCCTATTATGGGGGGCAGAGAGGCTTTGAGCATGTGGTTGAATTACTTCAAGATTGCTGTACAAATCTGCTGGAGCATTTGAAAGAGCAACTCTCTTTGTAAAAAGAACTGCTTCCATCCCCATGTATCCGGACTGACGCACAACTACAATGGTCGTAGCGAAATGGTTGCCGATAAGATGAGTCGGGGCATATTCCTATACGTAGAACAACACAGGCAACCTCGTTTCCTTTTTCGAGAGGAATTGAGGTCCTCAGCGATGGCGTATACGACTATATTTTTTTGCGTTTACCTATGATATTGTCGGCAATCAGTTGGATGCCGGATTCATGACTGGCTCTTTTGCTTTGACAGGATGTCAACCGTTTCCTCTCTGTAAGTCAGATGAGCCATGTACCGTATTGGCAGATGTTTTTCTGCCTGTTCATGCTATAGGCGATGATATATTTGAGAAGATCTGCTTGGGAATAGCCGTGTTTCGAAGCCGCCAGGCAGATAGAGCCGCTTTTGCCCATATGGCAGCAAATATTCATTTCCAGAATGCGCCGTTCTCCTGTTTTAAAATCAATTCGATAGTCTACACGGAAATAGTCTATAGGGCCTAAAGCGTTCCATATTTTTTGAACATCATTGGCTATGTCTTGTTCTAGGCTGTTGACAGATACTATTTGATAACCTAGGTGATCGTGTAGTTTTAAATCTTCCGTGATAATGCTACCCGGTTTGTCGGACTTTGGCTGTACGTATCCTAGGATGATGGGGGCTTCCCCTCCCAATACGGGAACGGTGACATCAATACCTTCGCAGTATTGTTCCACGAGCACTTCGTGTCCTTCTTCCATTAGACGCAGGGTGCATGCCTCCACGTCTTTCCAGGAGCTGCAGATGCTGTCTTCTCGAATACCGCCAGAAGCTGCTCCAAAACGCTTTTTGACAAAGTATGGCCCGGAGAATGGTTCTTGGTGAGGGAGTTTTCTTTCTTTAGAAAAAGCAAAACCATTCGGAATATTTAGTCCCAGAGAGCGAAATATTAATTTTGTTAAAAGCTTATCCTCTGCAATGGCTCGGATGTTGGGAGGTGCTCCCAAGTAGGGAATTTGAATAAACTCGCAGTAGGATGAGATAAATATTTCAGGCTTGGACATCTCAAATCTGTTCATTAGGGAGAAGACGTAATCTACATTTCCCTTGGCGAATTGAACGGAATAAGGCTTGGATGAGGAGATAACGTCATAACCAATGTCTTTAATAGCCTTGTAAATATTGTAATGATATTGGGGGTAACCCCCATTACCTGTGTAAGGCTTTTTAGAAAAGTCAGGAGCATCGGGAGCGTATGGTGCAAGAAACATAATTCTGGCCGGTTTCCCATATCGGTTAAGTTTAATATCCGGTATTGCAAACATGATTTGTAACGGTGATTTCGAAGGTGTTGGATGATGAGAACCGTTACTGTGTTCAATTGAGGTAAAGAAAAGGGACGGCATAATTTGCCGTCCCTGGTAGAACTAAAATTGGATAATATGCAAAAAGTTAGGTTATTTTCTGAGCATTCCTTTGGCTACGCGCTGAACATATTGTTCCATAGCAGGAAGTTCGTGTTCAATACATTCTACTAATTTAAGCTGTGTACGACAACGGATGAGGTTGTGGTTTGGGCGAGAGACTTTAAAATATTGATCTCCTTCCAGATAGTCAGTTAGGAAGCGGATTCCTATTTCTAATGTGATGAGTTTGCCGGAGAAGGCAAGTTGGTCTATTTCCGCTTGAGTCAGAAAGCCGTGAGCGGCCGTTAAATAGCCTTCTACAATGGATTGGAACATAGACATTCGCATGCGCACCTTGGTTAAGTCTTCTTCATCTTCTTGTGTGGGTGGGGTGACGGTGCGCACCATGTCACCAAAGTCATACAGAACCAATCCGGGCATGACGGTATCCAAGTCAATAACACAGACGGCATGGTCTGTGTCTTCATCCAGCATGACGTTATTGATTTTTGTATCATTATGCGTAATGCGGGTAGGAAGAATTCCTTTGGCTTGAAGATCGAGCAGACGGTCAACATCTTGTTCCCGTGCTTTGATAAACTCTAGTTCAGGAAGACAGGAGGAAAGACGTTTTTGTGGGTCTTGTTGTGCCACTTCCATTAGACGATTAAATCGATTGCGAGTATGGTGAAAACCGGGGATGGTTTCCACAATGTCATCCGGATTCATATCGCTGATCAGATCCTGAAAAGAACCAAATGCAAACCCTGCTTGGTAAGCTTGGCGAGTGTTTTCTACAACATCATAAGTATGTGTACCTGCTAAGTAATTATAGCATCGCCAAATGCCATTACCGGGTATGTCAATATAGTTGCGTCCACCTCTAGCCGGATAAAGATTAAGTGTTTGACCAGCAGAATCTTTTACTCTTCGTAGCACTTTCCAGTTAATGTGGCGTGTGACTTTTTCCACATTGCGCATAACGGCTTTGGGATCCTTGAAAACGTAATCATTAATACGCTGGAGAATGTAGGAGTCTTCTGTCCCATCGCTTTTCCGGTAGGTAGCTTTATAAGTAGTGTTTATATGCCCACTTTGGATTTCTTTACCTGTAACGAACTCTCCTTCAATGGCGAAGAGATCTCCAATTCCGGCAATGCGTTGTAATAGCTGCTCGGCAGGGGGTGTGGCGGCAAACGGAGGAGTCATGTCAAATGTGTGAGCAGAGGTTATTAACGAATAAACTTGTAACCGACAAGTTCATCGAGTTTGTTTTTAAGCTGAGTTAGTCCGTCTTTGTTCAGTGCAGAGATGGGAACTACATCCACTTTAGGGAATCTCATGCGGAAATTGGCCAAGTTTTCTTCAGCTCCGTCCAGATCCATTTTATTGGCTACAACGAACCAAGATTGTTTGGCTAATTCTTCACTGTAAAGTTTGATTTCTGTACGCAGATTTTGCAAGTCTTCAATCGGGTCACGGCCTTCACTGCCAGCCATATCCAGTACAAAGACAAGTACTTTGCAACGTGTGATATGTCGCAGGAACTCATGCCCCAGACCACGATTATTATGTGCTCCTTCGATAATGCCGGGAATATCTGCTACAATACAACGTCTGAAGCTATTAAATTCTACTACTCCGATGATGGGTTGGAGAGTAGTGAACGGATAATTGGCAACTTTGGGTTTAGCTTCTGAAATGTCACCAAGCAGAGTACTCTTCCCAGCATTAGGATAACCAACTAATCCCGCGTCGGCAATACGGCGCAGTTCCATGAAAAAGACGCCTTCCTCTCCTTCTGTGCCTAATTCTGCTTCTGTGGGAGCTTGATTGGTTGCAGAACGGAAATGCCAGTTCCCCTTGCCTCCCAGACCTCCTTGACACAGGGTAAACCGGGTGCCGATTTCTGTCAGATCTGCTATTTTTTCCAGTTCAATACCATCGCCTTCTCGTTCCAACCATGTAGCTTCAGACATAGATGAAGCATTACTACGATAAATGATGGTACCGGGTGGTACCTTGCCTATGACGGATTTACCGTTTTTCCCATGCTTTTTTGCGCTTTGGCCGCCTACACCATCCGTGGCAATCAATTTCGGGTCATAAAAAAAGGAACGTAAGTCATTCGTATGCGGATCCACTTCCAAAATGACGCTTCCTCCATCTCCGCCATCTCCACCATCCGGTCCTCCTTTAGGTACAAATTTTGCCCGGCGGAAGCTAACCAGTCCATTCCCTCCTTTTCCTGCCTTGGCGAATATGCGGATGTTGTCAACAAACATGTTTTGAATATGAAGCATTTTCTGCCAAAACGCAAGCCAAGTGCAGATACCGTGTAGATTTTTCACCTTATTTATTAGGAATTATGCCTTCTTTAATCTGATAGATAAATAAAATGTAAAATGGAAATGAGTAAAGTAGGGTATAGGTGGAAGATATCTGCGGATGCCCTTGTGCAAAGATAGTGTTTTTTCTGCCGTACCCAAGGTAAACGGTCTTTTGAGTTGAAAATACCCCTCAGCATGGCATGATCCCCAACACATTATGCCACGTCTTTCTATTCAGCTCCCCGACGGTCTTGAAAAAAACATCGTTCTTCCGAAGAATGGCGAATATTTCGCCCGTATCGGACGTGATGAACATTGTGAAATTGTCTTGCCTTACCAGTCGGTTTCCGGGGAACATGCGTTGCTTCAGTTTAAGGATGGTGGTTATGTTTTGGAAGACCTTGGTTCTACGAATGGGATCAAAATTAATGGCATGAAGGTGACTGGGGCGGCTGTTTTATATGATGGAGATGAAGTTATGCTGGGGGATGCTAAGCTTCGGTTTACAGAAGAACCTTCTCCGAGTGTAGCTGATAATTCTGTTGCGCCAGAGGGAGGCAGTATTGCCTCTTCTGCCGCCATGCGAAATCTGCAACAGATGGCAGATGAAGCCGTTCGCACGGAGCGGAAGAATTATTTATGGATGACACTGTATGCGGTTTTGATGTTTTTCATAGCCGTGCTGACCGGCTTAACTTACAAACATTACCAATTAACCGGAGAACTGTTGCCTCTTCAATGGTTGGGTGTAGAGTCTCCTAAAGATGCTTTAAAGACTATACCACACCAACAACAAGAGGAAGCTAATACATTGAATGAGTCTGAGGATTAGTAATAGAAAGCTTCTCTTTGTAATAGGCTCTGTTTGATGTCTGTGCCGGCAGTATAACCGGTTAACTTTCCTTGTGCCCCGATGACTCGATGGCAGGGAATTATGATGTGAATGGGGTTTTTGTGAATCGCTTGTCCCACAGCACGGCTGGCTGTAGGACGTCCAATTTGTCGAGCAATTTCGCCATAGCTTCTTGTTTCTCCATAGGGTATAGTTGCCAAAGCTTCCCAAACGGCTAATTCAAAATCTGACCCTTGAAGAGAGATTGGTATGTTAAATATACGGCGCTTGCCATGAAAGTATTCATTCAATTGAAGGGCTGTTTGCTGTAGAAGCATCGTTTCTTCCCAGTTCATATGAATTAGTTGGCTCGAACGGAGGAAAAATAGTTGGTTGATAATGGCCTTGTATTCTGTAATCACGACGTTTCCTACAGGAGTTGTATGCAAGAGAGCTTGAGTATGAGGTAAGATTTTGAGTTTCATATCATAAACTTACATATAACATATGTGACGGGGATTTTTTAATTTCTTTTTCACCTACAGAGGCTGGTTTGGGTAGTAAAATTGAAGTGGGATATTTTTGTTTGAAAGGACGGTGTGTTTAAGTACAGTATGTACTTTGTATGAAGAAGAGCCTTTTTACCATATTAGCGGTAGCGTGTTTTTGTATATCTGCAAAAGGGGAAGATGTAAAGCCTCCCAAGACCCTACCCGGGGGCTGGGTTTATGTTTGGGGCGATGAGTTTAACGGATCTAAAATAAATGCCAAGAAATGGAAGCCGGAATTGGGTGTGATCCGTAATCAAGGCTCCCAGCAAACATATACGGCTCGTCCCAAAAATATGAGGCAGGAAGGCGGTTGTTTGGTTTTAGAAACTCATTTTGAAGAGTTTGCTAACATCAATTATAAGAAGAAAGTAGCGGATTGGATAAAGAACACGAAAACTATGCCGTATACATCAGGGTCCGTAACAACGATTCAAACGAAGAACTTTTTGTTTGGTCGATTGGAGGTTCGTGCCAAAGTTCCTAAAACCAAGGGTATTTGGCCGGCTATTTGGTTGTTGGGTAAGAACAAATGGGGATGGCCTATTAACGGAGAAATTGATATGCTGGAAAATATATCCCAACAGCCGGATGTGGTTTATTCTACTTTCCATTTAAGTCCGGATGGTGTGTCTACTAGAGACGCTTCCCGTGGTGGTACGGTTAAGATAAATAATCTTTCTGATGATTTTCATACATACATTATGGAGTGGGATAAAGACTCTATTAAGTTGATGGTGGATGATCAAACGGTGAAAACCATTGATTTAAATACTACCAATTATGCCAATGGGGCAGGTAATCCGTTTCGCACACCGTTCTATCTTATCCTCAATTCCGCAGTAGGTGGGCAATGGTGTGAGAAAGCTCCACAAAACGGGCAGGGGTATCCCGTTCAATTTCTAATTGATTATGTCCGTTTTTATCAGACTAAGGAACATGTTCAACAGGCTAAACTGTTTGATCCCAAAACCGGTTTGTCCAAGAAATAGCTCTTTGCCCCAGTAGATGATCCGAAATCGTAGGATTTAATACGTTCTGTTATTTATATTTATTATTGTTGTGTTGTTTTTCTTCAAGAGGAAAAACAACAAGATTTAGACAGGAGTACCTGTGCTTTGGGTTAGTTCCTGGAATCGAGCCAAAAGTCGAGCCGTAACAGGCCCCATTTTACCAGAACCCAGTTGATAGCCATCCAATTTGGTAACAGGTACACATTCTGCAGCGGTTCCGGTCAGGAAACATTCGTCCGCACAAGTGATAGTAAAGCGGTTCATGGTCTTTTCCTCGGCTGGGATTTGTAACTCTTTACAGATTTCCAGAACTACTCGACGAGTGATACCATCCAAGCATCCGTCCGTGACAGGAGGCGTGTAAACGCAACCGTCTTTTACAATAAAGATGTTGTCGCCTGTGCATTCGGCTACATTGCCCAGATCATTCAGCATCAAGGCTTCTGCTGCGCCTTGGCGTACCGCTTCCATCTTGGCCAAAATATTATTGAGATAGTTAAGGGATTTAACCTGTGGACAGATAGTGTCTGGACGGTTACGGCGAACAGAGCTGGTAATGAGAGCTAGTCCATTTTCATACACAGACGGATCGTAGAGCGCAATTTTATCTGCGATGATAAAGACACAGGACTTTTTGCAATTAAATGGGTTGAGCCCCAAATTGCCAACGCCTCGAGTAACAACCAAGCGAATATATCCGTCATTTAGACCAGAGGCTGCAACCGTTTCACATACAGCATGGGAG
The DNA here is from genome assembly GCA_964525305.1 of uncultured Akkermansia sp. Lineage (GTDB taxonomy): Bacteria > Verrucomicrobiota > Verrucomicrobiia > Verrucomicrobiales > Akkermansiaceae > Akkermansia. The sequence goes on along the minus strand of CAZGGR010000013.1, from coordinate 18,360 downwards.
ATTTCTTCTTGGGTGTAAGGGATATCCAATAACAAATAATGGGCACAGTTATAGAGACGATCTATATGGTCTTCTAAACGAAAGACACGTTTATTGTAGAACCGAATGCCTTCAAAAATACCGTCGCCGTAAAGTGTGCCATGATCAAAAACAGAGGTCTTAGCCTCTTCTTGTTCCACCAATTTTCCATCTAACCAAATCTTCATAATTATCTAGGATTGAGAAATTACTTATGCCCCAACAGAATACATCTATTTTCTGCAGGGGGAAAGCTATAAATTCCGCTTAGAGAATAAAAGTTTTACCATTTGATGGGAACATGAGAGCAGAAAACGTGCTTAAGGTAGAAAATATATATGAGCAGACTTGACATTTATTTTTCTGTGTTTTTAGCTCTCGCGCGCAATGTCAGATCCTTCCAAGTTCCGCAACCTCGCTATTATCGCTCACGTTGATCATGGTAAAACGACCCTGGTTGACCAACTTTTACAGGCAGGGGGAACCTACCGAGCTAATCAGGCCGTTCAGGAGCGTGCCATGGATTCTATGGATTTGGAGCGGGAAAAAGGTATTACAATTAAAGCTAAAAATACGTCCATTCTTTGGAATGGTTATACCATTAACATTGTGGATACCCCCGGCCACGCAGATTTTGGTGGTGAAGTGGAACGGGTAATGAAGATGGTGGACGGTGTTTTGCTCGTAGTGGATGCCTTTGAAGGACCTCAGGCTCAGACTCGATTTGTGCTTCGTAAGGCTCTGCAAGAAGGTCTGATGCCCATTGTGGTCATTAACAAGATTGACCGCCCGCATGCTGATCCGGCAGCTGTGCATGATCAAGTTTTGGAATTATTCCTGGAATTGGGTGCTACGGATGAACAGTTTGAGGCTCCTTTTGTCTATGGTTCTGCACGTGACGGATATTTTATGAACTCTATGGAGGGAGAACCTCCTGTGGACTGCTCACCTCTTTTATTTAAGATTGTGGAACATATTCCTGCTCCCAAAAATGCAGATCCGGAAGGTGAGTTCAAAATGCTGGTTTCTAATATTGACTGGGATGATTATGTCGGTCGTGTAGCTATTGGTCGTATTACTTCCGGTACTGTGAAGAAGGGTGATACTATATGGCTTCACCAGAGCGATGGCACTTGTATTTCCGGGAAAGTTACCCGAATGTTTGAATATTCTGGACTTAGTACAACAGATTCGGCTGTTGGTGTTGCCGGTAACATTGTAGGGGTAGCCGGTTTTGAGAACGTAAACATTGGGGAAACTTTGGGTGGTTCTGCTGAGACAGAGCCTCTGCCGTTTGTTGCGATTGATCCACCTACGATTTCCATGGAGTTTTCTATCAATAATGGCCCCTTTGGTGGCCGTGACGGTAAGAACGTTACTTCTCGCGTCATTCGTGATCGTCTGATGAGAGAAATGCGTACTAATATCTCTATTCAGGTAGAGGATACGGATAAAGCCGGTGTTTTTTCCGTTTCTGCCCGTGGAGCTATGCAGATTGCTGTGCTTGTGGAAACGATGCGGCGTGAAAATTATGAACTGTGTGTTTCCCGACCTACAGTAATCATGAAAAGGGATGAGAATGATCAGCTCACAGAACCATATGAAACAATATACGTGGAAGTCCCGGATGAACACGCCAATGGCGTCATGAAGCTTCTTCATGCCCGTAAAGGACAGATGGAAGACATGGTTTCCAAGGAGGGAACAGGTCACACCTTTATTCAAGCTTATATTCCCACACGCGGTATTATTGGATTTGAGTTTGAGCTTGTTAACCTGACTTCCGGGCACGGTATCTTCTCTCATTTATTCCGAGATTATGGCCCTTATGCCGGTGATATCACCACGCGTACCACGGGAACACTAGTATCTATGGAAACCGGAGTTTCTACTCCCTTTGCTTTGGTTGCTTTGGAAGAACGCGGACGTTTGTTTGTTGGACCGCAGGAGAATATTTACGAAGGGCAGATTGTTGGGGAAAATCCGCGTCAAATGGATATGCCGGTGAATCCTTGCAAAGAAAAACACCTTAATAATATTCGTTCTGCCACTAAGGGCGATGGTATTCAGCTGACTCCTCCTGTTTCATTCTCTTTGGAACGAGCCATTGAATATATCGAACCTGATGAATTGGTAGAAGCCACTCCACATTTTATTCGCTTGCGTAAGCGTATTCTAAACGCCAATGACCGTGTCAGAGAATCTCGTAAGGCAGGGAACTAACAGTTTATAATAAATATTATTGATATAAAAAAGCCCGACTTCCGAAAAGGAAGCCGGGCTTAATATTAAGACCGTTTTATAGGTTAATTAGATTTTGCCAAAGAGAGTCTTGCCTGTGGACATGAGGTCTTCGGCAGCTTCTTGAAGACGAGCGGCGATGCCCTTTTCACCCTTAGCAAGGTAAGCACGAGGATCGTAGTCCTTCTTATTGCCGACTTCGCCATCAATCTTAAGAACGCCATTGATGTGTTCGCACATATGGGAAACAATCGGGCGAGTGAAAGCGTACTGAGTATCGGTATCGATGTTCATCTTAACAACGCCATAAGATACGGCTTCACGGATGTCAGAAAGCTCGGAACCAGAGCCACCGTGGAAGACGAGGGGCATACGAGCTGCTTCACCATGTTTGGCAATAACTGCATCCTGACCATCGCGAAGAATGCTGGGCTTCAGTTTGACGTGACCGGGTTTGTAAACGCCATGAACGTTACCGAAGGTTGCAGCCAGCATAAACTTACCGATAGGAGCAAGAGCTTCATAAGTCATCAGCATATCTTCCGGAGAAGTGTAAAGCTTATCAGCGGGGTGACCAGAGTTGTCTACTCCGTCTTCTTCACCACCAACAACGCCGATTTCAATTTCAAGGACGATGCCGAGTTCAGCACATTCCTTCAGCAATTCACGGGAAAGCTTGAGGTTTTCGGCCATGGGAAGGGTGGAAGCGTCCAACATATGAGAGTTGAAAAGAGGAGCTTCACCGCGTTCTACACGGCGACGGGATTCTGCGATTAATGGACGCAGGAATGTGTCTACGTGTTCGGGTTGGCAATGGTCCGTATGCAGACCTACAAGCACGTTGTGTTTTTCAGCCAAACGGCGAGTTGCTTCCGCCAGAACAATGGCCCCAAGTGCGGAATTGCCGACGGAGGATCCGGAGGCGAATTTGCCGCCACCGAGGGAAACCTGAATAATGCCGTCGCACTTAGCTTCGGAGAAAGCACGGAGAGCGCCGTTGATAACTTCGATCGTTGTTACGTTGACGGCTGGGTAGGCATAGCCTTCCTTTTTAGCCGTTTCAAGCATGGTAATGTATTGTTCTGGTGTGGCTATTGGCATAACGGAGATATGATAGGTGTTTTTTTTAGGGAGAGCAAGGCAGAACTCAGGCTCATATCAAGTGTAGGAAGTCATGGAACAAAGATATGATGCCAAATCCGGTCTTTTGTTTTAGTTGATAGGGAAGATGGAGAAAATTATTCTGGGATAGATTCTCCTCGGATGAGGTCTTCTCGTGTTTGACGAGTTCGGATAACATTCCATTGATCTCCGTCTACGAGAACCTCTTCTGCCATAGGGCGAGAGTTGTAATTGGAGGACATGGAAAGGCCGTAAGCTCCGGCGGATAACACGGCCAGAAGTTCCCCCTGGTGAACGTTTGCTATTTCTCTGTTTTGTGCCAGGAAGTCTCCAGATTCACAGATGGGCCCCACAATATCTGCGGTGAGTTTGTCTTCTGCCGGATGTTCCTTGAGCGGAATGATTTCATGGTGTCCTTGGTAAAGGGCAGGGCGGATGAGGTCATTCATGCCGGCATCCACAATTTTGAAAGTTTTCGCTTTTCCTGTCTTTTCATACAGACACCGGGTAATTAACACCCCTGCATTACCTACGATAAGCCTACCTGGTTCTACGATAATGTGCAACCCTAACGGTTGTAGTGTGGGAACAACAGCCTGGGCATATGTGTTCAATGTGAGCTGTGCGCAGTCCTCATTCCACCATTCCTGAGTACCGGAATCCATTGCGTCTTGATAAACAATACCAATGCCGCCCCCGATGGAGAAAAATTCAATACCGTGTTTTTCTTTTAACAAGGCCGCCAGAGGTGCAACTTTTCTAACCGCTTCCAAAAAGGGCTTGGCTTGAGTGAGTTGAGAGCCGATATGCATTTGCAACCCTTTCAAATGGAGATTAGGAAGTTCTTTAGCTGCCATCTCATAGAGGCCCTCAATATTTTCAAAGTCCACGCCGAACTTGTTCTCGGCCTTGCCGGTTGTAATGTATTTATGAGTTCCGGCTTCTACGTTAGGATTAACGCGGACGGCTACCGGAGCTTGAATGCCCATTGAGGCGGCGATGGTATTTATGGTACGCAATTCTGCTTCAGATTCGACATTAAAACAGTAAATGCCTTGTTCTAGAGCATAGCGGATTTCCTGTTCGGTTTTGCCTACGCCGGCATAGGTGCATTTGGCAGGATCTCCTCCGGCTTTGATGACGCGAAAGAGCTCGCCTCCAGAGACAATATCAAATCCGGCTCCATTACGAGCCATGAGATTCAAGATAGCAATGTTGGAGCAGGCTTTAACGGCATAGGCCACTTCTGCGTTTAGTGGGGATAAGGCATCTCTAAGCCCATGGAAATGATTTAGGATGGTTTGTTTACTGTAAACGTACAGGGGTGTGCCCTCTTTATCCGCTAATTGTTGAAGGTTAACGTTTTCGCAGTGGAGTAAGCCGTTTTTATAAGCGAATGAATGCATAGGTTTATTCTTTATTTGAACTATCGTCGTTTTTCCCAGAATGGAGAGGAGGTATTGGGAATCTGGGAGTTGGTGGATTGTCAATCAGTTGAGCGATCCATGCAAGGTCTTTAGAGCTTTCCAGGCCAAGTTTGATTAACATTGTAATAGGCACCGCCAGCAACATGCCGATGGGCCCCCATACCCACCCCCAGAAGATGACCGAGAGTAAAACCATACTGGTGACAATGCCGAATTGCTTTCCCATCAGCATAGGTTCCAGGCAGTTCCCTAATGCCGTATTGATGACCAGATAGCCAACTGCAACAATGATACCGGCCGTTGGGCTGATTAAGAGCAGAGCAAGCAATGTGGGAGGAATGGCTGCAATAATAGAGCCAAAAGTGGGGATGAAGTTAAGAGCAAACGCAGCAATCCCCCACAACAAAGGGAAATCTACTTTTATATAGTAGCACAACAAGAATGCCAAGAATCCAGTTACAGCACTGATAAAGGTCTTGATAATCAAGTACTTTTGTACGCCGCAAAGTGCATTAGAAAAGCGTCGGATGCCGTTGTCGTTATGGTGGCTCAATTGATTGATATTGCGGTGGAAACGTGGTGCTTCCCCCAGGAAAAAGGTCATCAAGATTAGAATAAGTGTGGTGAAGGTCAACATGGAGGCCAATTGGCCCATAAGTCCTGTAGAAAACGCTACAATACGTTGTCCGTTAAGTAGTTCCGGGATTTCTTGCAACATTTGATCCGCCATATTGTTCCAATCTTGTGCAATCAAGAAGTGGCGCAGCTCCTGGATTTTTGCCATCAAAAGAGGATGGTATTTATCTGTAATCGTTTGTGCCAAATCCCGTCCTAAATATTGAGCCAAATAGCCCAGCCCCACCAGCACGCCAAAGTCCATGATAACCGTAAACATAACGGCTAACCAGTGTGGGAACTTTAATCGGCCCTTGAAAAAAGATGTTAGAGGATAACTGACGATAGCCAGGAATCCGGATAAGACGATCGGTAAAAGTACCTGTTTACCTGCATGAAGCCCTGCCGTGATGATAATGAAACAGGCGAGCATGAGTAGGATGTTTAGTCCTTCTTTTCCGGATTCTTTTTGAGGTGTCATGGGGGGCTTGATACAAATGGGTTGGTTTATTATTCCCGATTTTAATGGAGATGGCAATATTAAAGGCCTTTATTCCCATGATGTTCCTGGAAAAAAAGATCCAACTCTTCAAAACGGGTTAGGAGGTAGTCAGGGTTCTTTTTTCGTAGTGCAGTTATGTCAGATTCCGGAGCCCATGCGGCAGCCAGAATACGTATGGGAACAGTTCGACAAGCATCTACATCTGAAGGGGCGTCTCCAATGTAGATAGCATTATCGGCAGATACGTTTAATTTTGCCAGAGCTTGTTTAATGCGTTCCGGCTTGACACCTCCCATAGGGGAGCCGGTTTCCAGAATCGGGAAGAACTCGGCGAGATGGAAGAATTGCAGGGAAATCTCTGCACTTTCCAGACGTTTTCCGGTAACCATGGCTAGCTGAATGCCTTTATTTTGCAAGGACTGCAATAATTTGGCTGCACCGCAGAAAGGGGCAGGAGCCAGTTCCTGATGCAACTTACGATAGTATTGGAGGAACAATTTTCGTCCCTCTTCGTGAAGTTGCGGTTTTTCCGGGATCAAGCGTTGTATAACCCCCAGGTCATCAGGACCGAATTGGCTTTCGATTTCTTCATTCGTTAACGTTTTACCACTTAGGTCTTGTACTGCTCGGCGAAATGCTTCTCGGCACAAGGGTAGGGTATCAGCAAGAGTTCCATCAAAATCAAAAATAGCCGCTTGAATCATCAGCCGTAACCTATATGTCGTTTACGAATGGTTCAAGGGGAAAGGCAAACGAGCATCGTCATGATCTTCGTTATTGAGCTTCGGTCTCAGTCTTCGTTATGTCAGGCGTAAAGAGCAACGTTTCTGCCGGATATCCTTTCTAATTACCTTATGCGCAGACAGGCTCCAAAAGAATATTTATCCCAGTGGAGCGTCATAGCATTGGGAATTGGTTCTATGGTGGGAGCCGGGATTTTTGCTCTCATGGGACAGGCTACCCTGATGGCCGGAAAAAACGTATATTGGTCTTTTATTTTGGGAGGCATTGCAGCGCTTCTTTCCGGATATACATACGCCAAATTAGGGTCTCGGTATCCCGGATCCGGAGGAATTATGGATTATTTTAACGCAGCCTTTAAACATAAGACCTTTTCCGGGGCATTGACGCTTATTTACCTTGGTACCTTGGTTATTACCGTAGCTTTGGTAGCCAAATCTTTTGGAGCGTATGCATCCCGATTGTTTTTGCCGGGAGGAGCGGTAACCGTTTATTCTACGGCCCTTTTTTCCGGGATGGTCATTTTGCTTTTGGGTGCTTTGAATATGGGAGGAGCCAAAGCCGTAGGAAAATCTGAAGTTGTTCTGGTAACGTTTAAGCTGTTGATTTTAACAGTACTGATGTTAGCCAGCTTTGGTTCATCCGTTCCGGTGGGAGCGGATTCTATTCCAATAAAAGGGTTAGATGGAGTACTGGGCAGTGTTGGATTAACCTTTTTTGCTTTTTCCGGGTATGGGATGATGGCCAATACTGCCGGGAATCTCAAAAATCCGGCCAAAACATTACCTAAAGCCATTTTTATGGCGATTAGTTTGGTGTTAGTTTTATATTTAATATTATCTTATGTTGTATTAACCAATGTTCCCATTACCTCTTTGGAAAGCCATTCAGAAACGGCTGTGGCTCAAGCTGCTTATCCCGTGCTGGGAGTCTGGGGATTTATTGCCGTATCCGTAGCGGCTCTTGTTGCGACTGCCTCTGCTATTAATGCTACGATGTTCAGTATGTTGGATATTTCCAAAGGTCTGGCTCGCAATGGCCAGTTAGGTGCTATTTTCAAGAGACCCTTTTGGGGGAGCGGAACGGAGGGTTTTTTCTATCTTTTGTTAGGGATTTTAGTTCTTACAAACGCTTTTAATTTGGTAGCTATTGCCAATCTCGCAGGAACTTGTTTTTTAATTAGTTATCTGGCTGTTTTTGCGGCTCATTGGCGACTCCGCAAAGAAACGGATGGCAACGGTTGGTTGATTATCATTGGGGCTTTTCTGATGCTTTTTATTTTAGGTGCATTTTTCTATCAAATGTTCTTCAGTCAGCCTTATCTGATTGCGTTGATCCTTGTATTTGTGTTCGTCTGTTTTACGTTAGAGTATTTTATCCGCAAAAAAGAGAGCAAGGGATAAAAGATGCTCAAGTCTGAGTGTGTCAAATAGGGTATGTATCTACCATTTTCCCCAATTGTTGTAGACGATTACATGTCAACTGCACAAGGGGCAGCCCTTCGGAATGCTTTTACTTATCGAACCGCCTCCAGTATTCCAATCTCACCGCCTTCCGGTTTTCGATAAATCCCCGCTAACCTTGTTTTCACTAGGATATACTCACCCGGTTTGACTTTTCGTTTATATCCCAGCAGTACCAGTTCTTCACCGATTTCTTCTTCCTTTACCCGTCTCACTACTTTTACCATACCATACCCCAGTCTTTTTGCGCTTACCACGTTATCGCCCAGTCCTCCATTACCATTCACAACTTCTTCTACCAATTGTTCTTTCACACTCACCAAAAATACTCTCAAAAATCCGCATTCATCCTTATGTCCGCACATTAGCCTTCTCACCACAACGCCGGCTTCTGCCCTTGCTTCTGCAGGCAAAAGAACAAATCTTCCACCACCATGTACATCACCTAAGCACACTGTTCCCGTTCCTAGGCTCAATAATATCAAAAACAAAAATAAAATACGCATATCAATACAATATATTCCAGCAAACACGTCAAAAATCAATATAAAAGCAAGACTATATCATGGGAAAACAGCACCATAACAGATATAAAAGCCCTTGTTATTCTGAATCAAGCGAAACAAAAAGGGGGGGAAGAATGATCTTCCTCCCCCCCTTCTGTTTTATTCTCTGCGGAAGAGAAACTAGCGTAATGCTTTAGGTTTACCCAGAATCTCTTGATAAAGTATCGCTGTTTTTAGAGATTGGGAATGTTGTAGGGAACTTTTTAATGAAAGAGAATGAGCATAGACTTCCGGAGTGTGCTGTTTCGGTTTTTTCTCGTTCATTTCCCTACTGTATAAACGCTGCAAAGCCAGTTGTTCTGCATCGGAAATAGACTGTATGGATTGTTGAGCCTCTTCCATCGCTTTTACATCATATTCAGACGAAAGCGAGTTTGACGAAGCAATTGGTTTTTCTGTCCAGCTCTCTATGGGTGGGCGTTGAGAGCGCATTTGATGAGGAACGCTCGTTGCCGTATGAGTCGTTGGTTGCCTTGTCGTTACTTTTGGAAGATTTGTTGGCGCCTGTTGAGATTTTGACTGTGGCTGTTTAGCGTGTCGGTTTTTAGGTAATGAATCCTCGCTCGGCTTTGGAGGAGAGTCAGGAGATGTTGTTTGTTGGGTGGGGGCGGAACGTCTCATTTCCCCCATTGCCTTTTTGATTTGCTTCTCACGAGGACTTCCCGTATCCGTTTCCGGCAAGGCGTTATCATCGGAGTTCTTTTGACTCAGAAACTCAATTATTTTTTTGATGACATAGAATACCCCGATAATCAGCCAAAACCAGATTTTACCTGAGCCGTCATCAATATTGGAGGCAAGAATGTCTGTCGGGAAATCCATAACACTCAGCTTTTATTCCTCCCCCCGGAAGGGTATTCAGGACTTCCGGGGGAATGCAGGATTTATTGAATGGAAGAAGGAGTGGCGTCCGGACGGGCAATGGATTCCCGCATTTTTGTGTCGGCTACCACATTTTGATAACGGGCGTAATCGAGCACGCCTAGATTTCCATTACGGAAAGCTTCAGCCATAGCCATGGGGATTTGAGCTTCTGCTTCCACCACTTTGGCACGCATTTCCTGTGTTTTTGCAGCCATTTCCTGTTCAGTAGCCACAGCAGCGGCACGGCGTACTTCTGCCTTAGCTTGAGCGATTTGCTTATCAGCTTCCGCTTGTTCTGCCTGGAGTCGTGCCCCTACGTTACCGGCAACATCTACATCGGCAATATCAATAGAAAGAACTTCAAATGCCGTTGCGGCATCCACGCCTTTGTCGCTTACTGTGCGTGAGATAACTTCCGGTTTTTCCAAGACGTCTTTGTAAGAAGGAGCAGAGCCTACGGCAGAAACAATGCCTTCACCCACTCGGGCAACCACTGTTTCTTCTGTAGCACCACCTACGAAGAGATCCAAGTTGGTACGAACGGTGACACGAGCGCGAACTGCTACCGCAATACCATCGCGAGCCACAGCGGTTAAGCGCGTTTGTCCGGAGCTGGGATTCGGGCAATCAATGACGCGGGGGTTGATAGAGGTACGAACAGCTTCCAATACGGTTTTAGAAGTACCTTTCACAGCCAAGTCAATGGCACAGGCTCGGTCAAAACTCAATGGGATACCGGCTTTTTCTGCCGCAATTAAAGCTAGTACGCAGTCTACAATGTCGCCACCGGCCAAAAAGTGAGCTTCAAGTTGATCCGTGCTGATGTCCAGTCCTGCTTTAGCAGCTGTAATACGGGTATCAACAACCAAAGGATAGGGAACTTTTCGAAGCCACATCCCAAGCATATTACTCATCGCAACGGGAGCTTTAGCCAGACGGGCTCGCAACCATGTTTTGAAAAACTTGGCAATGATCGCAAAGAAGACCAGCAAGAAAATGATCAATAAAAAGATCAACGTAAATTTAAAAACAGGGGAGATGGCAATATAAAAACACAGCAAATTATTCATCATATCTGCCATATACCATATTTCCCCAAGTTCCGTAAAGATGTAATTATGTTTTTCGGAATGTAAAGGTATTGACCTTTCGAGTGATTCATGGCAATGCACTTGGTCGTGCGCACCATTGATTTTGATTATCCATTACCGGAAGAATTAATAGCGGATCGGCCTCTTCCGGATCGTGCCGCTTCTCGGATGATGGTTGTTCATCGGGATTCGGGGTTGATCGAGCATAGGCATTTTAGTGATTTGCCGGAATATGTTCGGGAGGGAGATCATTTTATTCTGAATGATACCAGAGTTGTTCCGGCAAGATATTTTTCCAATGATGGATCTATTGAATTGGTTCGTACAGAATTGAGGAATCCTTTGTTATGGAAATGTATGGTGCGTCCCGGTCGCAAGATGAAAATTGGGCGCACCGTATCTATAGGAGAGGCTATGGGAGTTGTGGAGGAGATAGATGAAGAGGGGTATCGCTTGATTCGATTTGATCGGGAAGTGGATGAAGAACAATATGGTCGACTGGCGTTGCCTCATTACATGAATCGCGAGAGCGATCCATCTGACAAGGAACGGTATCAGACCGTTTATGCCAAACATGAGGGAGCCATTGCTGCACCAACGGCCGGTTTGCATTTTACTCCGGAATTATTGTCGGCTATTCCACATAGTTTTTTAACCCTGCATGTGGGGGTGGGTACATTTCGTCCTGTTAAAGTAGATCAAATTGAAGATCACCGGATGCACACAGAGCACTTTTTCCTTCCGGCAGCGACAGCTCGTGCAGCGAATGAGGCGAAGAGGGTTATTGCTGTGGGAACTACCAGTGTGCGTGTTTTAGAACATGTGGCATCCGCAGAAGGCTTGCCATTAAAGGAATGCGCCGGTTCAACGAACATTTTCATCTATCCTCCTTATCAATATAAAGTGGTGGACGCTCTTATTACGAATTTTCACCTGCCACAGAGCACTTTGCTGATGTTGGTTAGTGCGTTTGCCGGCAAGGAGTTAATTATGAAGGCATATATGGAAGCCATCCGGGAACGTTATAGATTCTTCTCTTATGGGGATTGCATGTTGATTTTGTGAAAGTCTTTGCTGTTTTTCGCGGTTGGTTCTAGAGGCGGTAATGTGCTCTGATTTCGGCAGTGTGGCACAATACAGTCTTGTGAGATGGGTTTTATGCGTTATGATAAGGATAACTTGGGACAGTGATGTCCTGATATCAGATTGCGCATATGAACCATGATTTCAGCCTCATTTTCACATTTGTTGGCGGGTTAACAGCCGCTTTACTTTTTGGGCTTCTTGCCAGGAAACTGCATTTGTCCCCTTTGGTGGGATATTTGCTGGCAGGTGTCGTCGTGGGGCCGTATTCTCCGGGGTTTGTCGCAGATTCTCACACGGTGGATCAGTTTGCAGAGCTGGGTGTGATTTTGCTCATGTTTGGCGTGGGGCTACACTTTCATTTGAAAGATTTGATAGCCGTACAGAAGGTAGCCGTGCCGGGGGCAGTGGTGCAGATATCCGTGGCTACAGTATTGGGTGTTGTGGTTGGCTGGTTATTTGGGTGGTCTATATTTTCCGGTTTGATATTTGGTATGGCCATTTCCGTGGCGAGTACCGTGGTATTGACCCGGGTACTGGAAGATAATCAAAACTTACATACGCCCAGCGGGCATGTGGCACTGGGGTGGTTGGTAGTTGAGGACTTATTTACGATTCTGTTGTTAGTACTCATTCCTTCTGTGATGGAGGCTCGTCAAAGCGGGGCCGGTGATTGGGGGGGGATTTTTGTAGAGCTGGGCTGGATGTTTGTGAAATTAGCCTTGTTGGTGGCTTTGACACTGTTTGCCGGGAAAAAGGTCATTCCGATTGTGTTACGGTATGTAGCGCAGACGGGTGCTCGTGATTTATTTACGTTAGCGGTGTTAGTGATTGCTTTGGGCGTGGCTGTATGTTCAGCAGAGTTTTTTGGAGCGTCCATGGTATTGGGTGCATTTTTGGCAGGGATGGTTGTGGGGCAGTCTGATTTTTGTGCGCGAGCTGCGGCAGATGCCATGTTGATGAGAGATGCCTTTGCCGTGCTCTTTTTCGTGTCCGTGGGAATGATGTTTGATCCATCGTCCATCATGGAATGCTGGCCGTTAGCATTGGCAACGCTGGCTGTTGTCATGCTAGGCAAGCCGTTGGCGGCCTATGTCGTTGTACGATGCTTTCGCCGGCCTGTATCATTGGCGTTGAGTGTTTCTGTAGCCCTTGCTCAGGTAGGGGAGTTTTCGTTTATTTTAGCTGGTATTGGGCTCAAATATGGTATTTTGCCATCGGTTGCCAATCAGGCTATTATTTTGGCATCGGTGATTTCCATTTCTTTGAATCCAATTCTGTATCGCCGAATCGACCCCGTTCTTAAATGGCTGACCAAGCGTGGCGTGGGATGTAAGGCTTCATCAGACCTGCAAGATATGATTGTACCGCCGCCTGTAACTCGGAGGGTGGTGTTGGTGGGCTTTGGCCCTACGGGACGGATTCTGAAGAGGATATTAAATGATAACGGTGTCGAAGTAGTCATTATCGAGATGAATATAGACACGGTTACCGCCATTCGCAAACAGGGAGGCGTTATCGTGTATGGAGATGCCGGGCAGAGGGAAGTTTTGCGCCATGCCGGTATAGAATATGCGGAAAGTTTGATTCTTTCTGCTTCTATCCCGAACGCTAAGGATATTGTGGGGGTGGCCTTGGAACTTAATCCGCGTATCGATGTGATGATTCATACGAAATATATGAGGGATGTTGATGCGCTGAAAGCAGCCGGTGCTTCTCAGGTCTTTTCCTCAGAGTCGGAAGTCGCTTTGTCCATGGCAGAGTATTTTTTGCGAGAAGGAGGGGCAGATGACGAACAGATTGTTTCTGAACGCCTGCGTCTGCGTGCAGAGTTGGATAGAGAGATGCTCGTTTCATCTGTTTCCGGGCATTCTTAAATTGACTGTGGTGTGCGGATACTGCCCGGTTTTAGAATACTCATGACTTTTCCCTAATGGTACGCACCGTTTAGGCTTGTTCAGCCCTCATTGTGAGATTTTTTCTCCGGTGAGGGCGTTTGCTTTGTTTATGCCCAACAGAAATCACCTAAACCTTCGCTGATTCAGATTTCTGCCGACCTTTTAATAGATTAGTCCCCCAAACCGTTTTTTGGAGGTCGATTGATACGAGAAATGCCGTCTCTCTTTACAAAAAGTTTTGTGATGAAGAATATTCTTCATCTACTTGTGGATCGGATGTTGTCGGTTTCAGAATGACTGTGACTCGACCCAAATGGTGCAAGGCATTTTCTATTTGGTTTTCCAATTGTGAGGCGATCTGGTGACTTTCACGAATAGAGATTCCGGCATCAACGATACATTCGCAAGTCAATGTTGGGAAACGGTCCTCTTTATCCAGATCCAGTTGAAGCACTTGGAGGATAGCCGGATATTGCTGTAGGATGAGACGTGCTTTTTGACGGATTTCTTCCGGAGTCATTTGTTCTGAAACTGAGCCGGTGTTCATATCACGGCAGTTTGGTTCGATACGGCAAATGACTTTTTCGGCTTTCAGTGTGTTTATTACGGCATCTTTAAATGCCTCTACGACTTTGTTTCCGCGTTCCAAGGTCCAGTCCGACGGAAGCTCCACGTCCATGAAATAATTGGGTGCTTGTTTGCCTTTGCCGGCATAAAAACCGTGAACACGCACGTGATGGCGCAAGGCCAGACGTTGAATGATGGCGTCCGGATTCATGTTTTCTTCTTTCTCCTGAGCCGGTTCAATATGAACGATAACGTCTGCTTCCGGGAGCTCATTGGTTATAATGTTTTCAATAGATTCAGAGACATCATGAGCTCCGTCTACATGTAGTTCTGCCGGTGCTTCCACATCCAGTTCCACAAAAATACGAGCACCTCCGTCTCTCAGTCGAATGCGCTTCACCGGATATTCCGGAGCATTTTTTTGCATGGCTGTCAGAACTTGCTGTGTCAAGGGATAAGAGCCTCCGTCCATTAAGGTGTGGACGGAACGTTTGGCAAGACCAAATGCCACGGAGCAAACCAACCCTGCTACAAATAAAGCCGCAATGGCATCAGCCTTTTCCAGTATCCCATGCCAGATAGATTCCGAGGGAATCAGATGCGCCATCCACACGCATATTAAGCCCAGCAGAACAACCCCGGAAGACCATATATCCGTGGTAAAATGCAAGGCATCCGCTTCCAGTGCCTGGCTCTTGTGCTTTTTAGCCACTCTGCGAAGCATGGCCGCACGATTGATATCTACCAGTAAAGAGATGGCAACCACAGCAAATGCCCACCAGGTTAGTTTGATTTCTGCTTCTTGGTAGAACAGGCGGTTTGCCGCTTCCCAAACAATCCATGTACAGGTTATGAGGAGCAATGCCGTTTCTGCCAGAGCAGAAAGATTCTCCACTTTCTCATGTCCATAAGGGTGACTTTCGTCTGCCGGACGCGCTGATACCTTAACTGCATAAAAGGTCATCCCGGCAGCCATTAAGTCCAACCCGCTGTGTAATGCTTCTGAAATAATGCCCAAACTACCGGTTACGATACCCGCACAGAGCTTGAGGATCGTTAAAAGAGCTGACCACAATACGGAGGAAAGGGCCGCATGTGATTTTTCTTGATGCGCTGCTTGTTCCATTATCTTCGAAAGAGGGGGGGAGAAACCTCATATCTAAACTCTCCACCTTTTCTTAGTCAATAATAACAAAAGCGACATGGCCATCTCCTCTTGATGGCATGATGACCGCCATGGCTACTCGGTAACATAAATGAGAAATTGTTTTGTCTTCTCTATATCCTGTGTAGAAACAGCTTTTCTTATAATCAACTGATAAAGATCATCATAGCACGGCGTTCTTTTTATACATTTGTTTAATATGTGATGGAGATAACCTCTCTCTCGTTCTTCCCTACCAAACTACAAAAAAATAACTTAATTATTCGAAAAATAAGATTGACATATCATCTAAATAAATTTTTCCTGATAGGAGTTATGAGACTTCATCTCCCCCCCGCTCTTTATAGAGCATTATTAACCGTTGTAGTAGCGTCCGCTTCTTTGATTTCTTCTCAAGCGGTCGCAGATTTAGTTATTACTACCGATACAACCGAAACCGGCGATCAAATTGTAGACGGCAGCATCTCTGTGGATGGTGCCAAACTGGATGTGACCAGTGATCAAACCGCCTCTGAGAATATCACCGTTGCGAACTCCAACGGAGATACCAAAGGCGTCACCGTGGGCGGTGACCAGACGGCAACGGCCGGCGCCATCAGTGCGACCGATTCCAAGATGAGCGTAACCGGCAATCAAACCGCCGGTACGAATATCTCCGTTACCACGAGCGACGCTGCCACAGAAATGTCAACCTTGACGGTAGGCGGCGACCAGACGGCGACTGCCGGATCCATCACGGCGGAGAAAGCTAAGCTGGATATCACCGGCAAGCAGACCGCCGCCGAAACGATTGACCTCAAAAAAAGCAAATCGGTCAGCAATCTCGGCGTGACCGTGGGCAAAGGGCAGGAAGCAAAGAATATCAAGGTGTCTGAGGCCTCATTGACCATTCAAGAAGGGGGGCAGAAAGCCACGGAAAGCATCGAGATAACTACGGCCTCGACCGCAACGGTAACGGGGGATCAAACGGCTGAAACGGGGCACATTAAGATAAACTCCACTGTACTGACGCTAAATGGCAACCAAAGCGCCGGCACGGACATCGAGATTGTGAGTTCGTTTCTCTCCGCAGAGCCGTCCTGGGGGACGGTAATCAATGGGAATCAGACCGCCGGCAATAATATTACCCTGTCTGGGCGTGCTGAGGTGAAGCTGAGCGGCAACCAGACCGCCAATGGCGACATTAGTGTCGGTGGTGAGAGTGTTTTAGAGGTCGGTGGCAACCAGACGGCAACAACCGGTAAAATCAGTGCAAGTGCCTCGCACCTGGGCGGCAAGATATACGTACTCGGCAACCAGACCGCCGGCACTGATATTGAGGCTAATCATGCTACCATGACCGTAGGTCGTGTGGGGACAGAAACGACCCCCGAGCTTATCGGCAACCAGACCGCCGGCAACAATATCAGCATTACCGATACCGACTTGACGGTGACGGGCGACCAGACCGCCGGCAACAGTATCAGCTTTACCGATACCGTCCCCGACGACTATACTCATACCGTGGGCGGCAATCAAACAGCCGAGGACGGCTCAATTTCCGTGAAAGGTGTTCACAATTTGACCGTAAGCGGCGATCAGACAGCCAAGACGGACATCTCCATCGAAACAAACACCGCCTCCACCTATGTTGGTGCCCCCGAGCTAGCTTCCAATGTAACGGTGGGAGGCGACCAGACGGCAGAGACCGGCGCCATCAATGTGACCGGTTCCAATCTGGAGGTGACCGGCAATCAAACAGCCAGTACTTACATCACCATTGAGGATGCCATAGACACTGACGGCTCCGAAATGGCTTCCGATGTGACGGTGGGCGGCGACCAGTCCGCACATAACATCTCTGTCACCAATTCCACGTTGGCGGTAGGTGGTGACCAAATCGCACAAAACACCGCATTGCCTCCTGCCGGTGGCGGCGAAGTTATTCCTTATGCTCTTCCCCCGATGAGCAGCATTGCGATTGACGGTTCTGATGTGACCGTGGAAGGCAATCAAATGGCCGACACCGATATTGACATTGCGAACGGCAGTACCGTCACCGTGGATCTTGACCAAACGGCCGGCAATTATATCAGTGTTGATGATTCCAAACTGGATGTGGGCGGCGATCAGACCGCTGCAGCCGATATCACCATCACCGATTCTGCCACAGCAGACGGCAAAGGCGTGACGGTGGGTGGCAACCAATCCGCTCAAAACATCACCGTCACCAATTCCACGTTGGCGGTGGGTGGTGACCAAATCGCACAAAACACCGCATTGCCTCCTGCCGGTGGCGGCGATGCGATTCCTTTTGCTCTTACCCCGCCGAGCAGCATCACGATTGACGGCTCTGATGTGACCGTGGAAGGCAATCAAATGGCCGACACCGATATTGACATCATGAACGGCAGTACCGTCACTGTGGACCTTGACCAAACGGCCGGTAATCATATCAGTGTTGATGATTCCAAACTGGATGTGGGCGGCGATCAGACCGCTGCAGCCGATATCATCATCACCGGTTCTGCCACAGCCGACGGCAAAGGCGTGACGGTGGGTGGCAGCCAGACCGCTCAGGATGGATACATCGCCGTGGCCGGCTCCTCATTGGACGTAACGGGTGACCAATCTGCCAAGGCGAGTATTTCTATCAATGGAGGCGCTGAGGTGACCGTGGGCGGCGATCAAACTGTCCAAGAAGGCGTCGTTTCTGTGAATGGTTCGACACTGGAAGTGGGTGGTGACCAATCCGCCAAGGGCGGCATCAATATCACGCTATCTTCTGAAGTGACCGTGGGTGGAGACCAGACTACTCAAGAGGGGAGCATCACTGTTGCCGGTTCTACCTTGGGAGTGGAGGGAGACCAATCCGCCAAGGGAACTATCACCATCGTGAATGGTTCTGAAGTGACCGTGGATGGCAGCCAGTCCGTACAGGATGGTGCTGTCGTTGTGTCCGATTCGACATTGGACGTGACAGGAGACCAATCCTCCAAGGGAACTATCACCATCGTG
>CAZGGR010000012.1:0-60233 GCA_964525305.1 uncultured Akkermansia sp. | reverse complement strand
TTGGGAAAATGATGCGGCTAATGCTTCCAAAGTGGTGGATAAGAATGGTGAGCCGATGGTGGTGTATCATTTCACGGAATACGAGGGGAATGTATTGAGAACGACTAACGACTATGGAGTAGGAGCTCTTCATTTCTATACAAGCAATCGAGACGAGAAGCCCGCTGAATATCAAAAGTATTACGGTAGTAGAAAAATTGCAGCATTCCTGAATCTTAGGAATCCTCAAATCATTGACGCTCAAGGAAAGGATTACGATAATATCTCGTATAACGGAAGAATTTGCGATACATACGACATTGCAGAGGACGCAAGAAAGCTTGGATTCGATGGCGTCATTATCAACAATGTGAGGGAGTTTGGGGGTACTGATATTGGTACTGATTGGTTGTCCTTCACTCCAGAGCAGATCAAATCCGCTACAGATAACCGGGGAACGTATGATTCAAGCAACCCGGATATCACCTTCAGCGTCACAGAAGCCAAGGAGCAAGGCCTCTTCCGTGACGGCGTAATGGTGGCGGATAACGCCATCATCCTCGAACCCGGCGTCTCCTTCTCCACCATAGACAATCTACTGCACGCCTCACCGCACTTCTTCAACAAGTTCGACCTCTCCAAGATTGGCACTGGAGAAGGCGCACAAGCCTACGGCTACGGCATCTACCTAGCGGAGAGTGAGGATGTGAATAAGAACTACTGGAATCAGTTCGCTGCAGACATGTCCACCGACCAAGACGGCGAGACTACTCTCTTCACAAGACGGGGATACGCCGTCACCAGCGGCATGCTCAAACAAACAGAAGACACCATTGTGCGAGAAATCTTGCGCAAAGCCTTTCATGTCGACGAGTCTCTCTTAAACTCATTAAGCGACGCCAGCTACTCGTTCTTCTGGGGATACAACCGCCTTTTCAACGAAATCCGATCCGCTCAAGATGCGCTCTCCTGGGTAGAAGCATACTTGCAAAGAGACACAGAACTCCTGGCCACACGCGAAGAAAACGTAAAAGAGCTACAAGCGGAAATAGAAAAAACCAAAGCCTTAATCAAAGAGAAAGGCAAGGGAGCCAAGGTCAAACAATACGGCAGAGAAGTCAAAGCGCAAACCCGGCTAGCGACCCTTAGAAAAGAAGAAAAACATTATCGCCAGATTGCAGACAACACAAAAACATGGGTTGAAATTGACAAGCAAGTATTAGCAGACATCAAGAAAAATCCAGATATAAAAACAATCACGCCTCCTCGGCCATCTAACTACAGAGTCTCCTATAACGCCGAAGAACACGAGCTCATTCTGTGGGACCAGTACGACAGCGGAACGAGGAACATGATTACCAATCTCCTGAATCAATTTGAACAGGAAACCGGGCAAGAACTCGTTGAAAAAGTGTGGCCCTCCGGAGGAGGCCCTCGAAAGTATCCTCTCATCCTAGGGAAGATGCTCTGCCAGAAGCTCAACAAACACTTCACGCCAAATAACCCGGCAAAGACGGACAAACAAAACAAGCTCGAAGGCAAGAAGCGCGCCAGCGAATGGCTGTACGCTCACGGCGTCAAAGGGATTAAGTATCTAGACGGCAATTCACGCCGGAGAGGCGAAGGCACGTACAACTACGTCGTCTTTAACGACAAGGACATCAAGATCACAGCATACAGCAATGCAGATCACTGGACGATGGAGAAGAAGGATTGGACGCCATTCCATGATAATACGGTGAGCTGGAGCTTAACAACCCACAATCCTCTTGAACAAACACCATACAATACATACAATGAACGACGAAAAAGAAACGCCGATGGAAGACAATCCCACCAGACACTTAACACCTCGGACAATCACGCAGAAGGATATCGACAACCGGATAGCCAACTCTCCGGTGCTGCAGGCGTACCTCAAGCAGATGGAAGCGGAAGGGGAAGACGTACTGGGAGAAATGTGGGGAGCGATAGGGGATTGTCCTCCCAAGTCGGACGAGGCGATAATAGAGCAACTCAGTCTCTGGCACTAACAGAGGAAGGCGTTCAGCCTGGCACCTTAGAGCAAGCTAAAGCCATCCTTCAAAACGTTCGTGCTGCCAACAAGAACGGAGCCTGCGTAGACCTTCCTTACGAAAGCGAAGGAGCCATACGATTCGTCATTTCAGACGGTAGCGGAGGAGCTACCGTGACAATTAAGGCCGACGGCGATATCTGCGCACTAGGCAAAGAACCTACCTGTAAAGTTAAAAATGTAGCCCACAAGCTCCTCATCACAGCCATCCGACACGGTGGCATCAAGATGGATTGCTACGGCAGAAACCTCGTTAACATTTACGCCAAGTACGGCTTCAAGCCGGTAGCACGAGTCGCCTACAATGCCGAATACGCCGACGAGGACATGAAAGCCTACGTGCGTGACGTTCAGAACGGCGTCGCACCAGACGTCTACGTACTCATGCACGACGGCACCACACTCCGGGAAATCCTCAACAACTACGACAACAAGACCTACAAGCAGTACACGCAAGAAGAGCTCAACGCTTTGCCGGAAATGGAATACGACGAGGCGATGAACTACCGTGACGGGCTGGTGCAGCAGGAGCTGGGCAAGGCAGCTGCGGCAGAAGGGACCTCCTTCAGCTTGGCTGAGGCGAAGGAGAGGGGGCTTTTTAAGGATGGTGTGATGGTGGCTGAGAATGCCGTTGTCGTTGAGCCTGGTGTATCGTTTGCCATTAATGGGCTGTGGCATGCTTCGCCGCACGACTTCCGCAAGTTTGACTTGTCGAAGATGGGGAGCGGCTTAGGGGTGCAATCTTACGGCTTCGGGATTTACGTAGCGGAGAGTAAGGATGTGAATGGGTTCTACTGGAAGCAGTTTAGCAATACGATACGGCATGCCAGTGACATGGCGGACAAGGTGGAGGTGAATGGGAAGGTGCTGGATGTAAGCGGAGGCGTAGGGCTGCAAGTCTTGCTGTTTAACCTGAATCCGGATTCGGATGTATACGAATCCATTGATACGCTCAAAAAGGCCGATGCTGCTTCCGTGAGTGAGGTGGTCTCCAATGTAAGAGTGGCGGTTAATAATCGGGATGTCAAGGTGCTGAAGAATGAGCTGAGTGGGTTGAAAAAGAATGGCAGCCAAGGCGTCAATAACGAGAAGATTAAGATCTACCAGGAGCTGGTAAAGAGCTGGGAGCGGATCAACGTACCGAAGGCGTCAGGGACGATTACGGTGAGGGGGAGCAAGGCGGAGACTTCCGTGAATCTGCTTTTTTACCGGCAGGATGAAGAAGAGGCCCGGATAGACTTCCTGAAGAAGGAGTTTGGGGTGCAGAAGAAGTTCTTCCAGTCGTTGAGCTATAATGAGCGCAAGGAGGTGTTGTCCGCCATTTATCAAGCGATTTACAACAAGGTGAGGGTGGGGGATGAGGAGGCGTTTGAAAAAGCGTTGCAGCCATACACGTCTCTCATGAGAGGTCTCCAGGCGAACATCCGGAATGCCCGGAAGCAAAAGTTACATCCGGGGTTGGAGGGCATGATTGATAGCTGGAAGGAGGGCATCGAGAAGCTGAAGCCGTACATCCAGACGATACGGAAGGTGGAAAGAGGGATAGCGAAGAACGGGCAGGCTTACAGCATCGAGGGGCAGCCATATCCGACGAATTACCGGGTAGACTTCAATGCGGAGGAGGATGAGCTGCTCTTATGGAACAAGGCGGATCCGAAGATAGCAGGGCTGAAAGCAGCCTTTGAGGAGGAGGAGGGGAAGAAGCTGAAGACTCTCCTGTTGCAGCCGGATGAGGTGGTAGAGTTGTTGATTGGGCCACAGCCGACGAATCAGGGCTATACGGGTGAGAATTTTTACAATGATCTGGTTGAGCACTTCAATCCGCAAGACGAGTCCAAGACCAATGCTCAGAATAGACTAGAGGGGCAGAAGCGCGCCAGCGAGTGGCTGTACGCTCACGGCATTAAGGGGAATAAGTATCTGGATGAGATATCACGAGGGAGGGAAGACGGTACGTATAATTACGTGATCTTTAGTGATCAAGATATCAAGATAACGGCGTACAGCAATGCGGATCACTGGACGATGGAGAAGGATCAGTGGCGGAAGTATCATGATGATACGGTGAGCTGGAGCTTGGTGGAAACGGAGGGTGCGAAAAAGGTGCTTGCACAATCTCCGTATGCGTTACACAATCGAATACACAGCGATGGAAAACAAGAAGCACAAATTCACGCAGGCGGAGATCGACGAGCGGATAGCCAACTCGCCGGTGCTTCAGGCGTTTATGAAGGAGAAAGAGGAAGAAGGGGATCACGTGCCGATAGGGGCAATCTGGGGGGCGATAGCGGACGCTCCGAGTATAACGGACGAAGAGATAGTCGAAGAATTGCGTACCTGGCTTTAATTGACCAGTGGGCCAAGGAGTGCACACTGGAGGAAGCGATAGCTATTATCCAAAAGGTACGTGCCGCTAATAAGAACGGGGCGTGCGTCGACTTGCCGTATGAGAGCGAGGGGGCGGTGCGGCTCGTGTTCTCTGACGAGTATGGCAGTGCTACCGTGACGATTAAGGCGGACGGGGATATTTGCGCCGTTGGGAAGGAAGCCGCCTGTCAGATTAAGAGGGCTGCTCACAAGCTGCTGATAACAGCATTGATCAATGGCGGGGTTAAGATGGATTGTTACGGGGAGAAGCTTGTTAATATTTATGCCAAGTTTGGCTTTAAACCTGTAGCGAGGATTGCTTATAACGCTGAGTATGCCGACGAGGATATGAAGGCGTATGTGAGGGATGTACGCCATGGGGAAGCTCCGGATGTGTACGTGCTGATGCACGACGGGAGTACGATCCAGGATGTGATGGCCAAGACTTACACGAAGGGGTACAAGCAGTACACTCAGGAGGAGCTTGCCGCCTTGCCGGAGATGGAGTATGACGAGGCTATAGGGTACCGGGATAAGCTGGTGGAGGCGGAGCTGGGCAAGGCTGTGGGGCCGGAGATGAGCCATAGTATCACGGAAGCGGGGGTGAGTTTGCCGGTGAGCCGGAGTACGCAGCGGCTGGAGCTGGTGCATCAGATAGCGAGGGAGCTGAGGAGTGATGCGGCGAGCTGGAGCCGGTATAACGGGAAGACGGGTGAGGAGGGGTTCCTGGTGAGGGTGGGGCAGAGTTTGGCGATGGTGAAGAGTGCGCTGATGTTTTTACCGGCCGGGTACCGAGTGGCGGCGAAGCCGTATATAGACCGGGTGCAGATCTTGAGTGAGCTGGCGGCGAAGGGAGAGATAGAAGAGACGAAGCTGGTGAATGCGTTTGCGCGGAGGGAGATCAAGAGGGAGATGGCCGGGGCGATCGAGGAAGAGGTGAGGGAGGCAGAGGAGACGGCGAGGTTGACGGCAGAGGGGAAAGCTTGGGAGGAGGGTAAGAAGCCTACGAAGAAGTTTGCCAAGGAGGTGTATGAGGATGAGGTGGAGAAGGTGAGGAAGGCATGGGGCGAGCAGAAGCTCAATAGCGTGCTGGCGGATGTGCTGAGGGAGGCGGCCGGGAAGCTGGATAAGCTGGCGAAGGATGGGATAACGGCGGATATAGCGAGGATGCTGAATGAGGTGCTGGTGATAAGGAAGAAGCACGGGAAGCAGCAGAAGGGGCGGATTAGCATGGATGCGTATCGTTATCTGAGTGGGGAGATATTGCCGTTGCTGAGGATGAGTGCGGAGGAGAAGGCGAGTGAGGTGGCGAGGGTGGAAGGGGAGCTACAGCAGTTGCAGAAGGAGCATCCGGATCAGATGGATGAGGAGGCGGAGACGCAGAAGGCGGAGCTGGAGGCGGAGCTGACGAGGCTGGAGCTGTACGGGAATCTGGAGGGGATGGGAGTGGATGAGGCGGAGGCAGCGGCGAGGGGGATAGAGACGTATATCCGGAATGAGAAGGAGGGGTGGGATGCGGTGCAGGAGGCAGCGGTGGCGAGGCAGACGGCGATGGGGCGTAGGATTGTATCGCTCTTTGAGCAGACGGGTAAGAAGGCGGATGAGAATACGCTGAGGGCGGCGAATAAGGCGTATAGGGGGAATGTGAGCTTTATTAAGTTTGGAGACTTCATGGAGAATATGAATCAGCTGCTGGCGCGCATGGAGGCGATGCCAGCGTTGAAGGATTTTGCCGGAGGGATGAGGCGGAGATTGACGGAGGCGTTCCAGGCGATGAGTGATGCGAAGATACGCCGAGCGGCGGGAGTGGAGGAGATCTATGAGAGGTATGTGACGGAGGAGGTGCTAAAGGGGCGTAAGGTGGGGTCGCTGGCCGGGTGGATGGAGTGGTTTAAGACGTCGCATGAGACGGGGATCCGTCTCAATGGGTGGATCACGCAGACGGCGAAGTTGACGGTGGATGAGGTGAGGGAGATACGGGGGATGACGAGGGAGGAGCGACAGGCTTGGATCAAGGCCCGGTGGGAGAGCGGGAGGGAGTATTATACGGCGGAGGTGCTGGATGTGATGGTGACGAGGCTCTAGATTAATGGATAAGACAACCGTCGTTAACCTTGATATTAAACGCATCACCAACAACTCTTAGCACAAGTAAAATAAATGTAAAAAATACGCTAAAGACACCATGCGTACATGATACTTATTTCTCCTCAAACCACCGCTCCTACATCCTCAAAGCAAAATCGACCTCTGCACCACTAAAAAAACATAATCTTGAAATATACAAATAAACACAACCGTATTCTGAAAAAGATATGTTTGCAAAATATCCCGTACTTTTCAGTATCTCGATAAATTATCTCCTTCTCTGCTGTGGACTGGCGGGAGAAAAAAACGTAGTTCTGCAATCTCCGGATGGTCGTCTATCTTGGATACTTCATACAGATAACAAGGCATCTCATTCCATAAAAAAGGGGGACAAAACGATTTTAAACCATTCTGAGCTTGGTATAGTTGTAGACGGGAAAGATCTTGCCAGAGGTATTACAGGATGGAGCATACAAAAGGTAAAAAACAACATTAGAGATACCTTTAAAACATGTGGTAAATCTACATCAGCATCCGTCTTGTTCAACGAATACGTTGTTTCTGGCGACAAATCAGATCTTTTTATTCGTGCTAAGGTTTTCAACAATGGAATCGCCTTTCGTTATGAATGGTCGGAAAACATGAAGAAAAAAACAGTTCTTTATATCAGCTCCGAAAACACATCATTCTCTTTCCCTGAAAAATCCATTCTTTGGACTCAAGATTCTGCTGCAGCTCTGAATCCATGCGAGGGAATATGGACGCCTTCTCTCATAACAGATTTTAAGAAAGATTTCAATAATCCACGCAGTCACATACGAACAATACCAATTACAATAGAGCTTCCAGATGGAGGCTTAGCCCTCATCCAAGAAGCATCAAATTTCAATAAACAATGGAGCGGTATTAAGTTCTCCCTTCATAATGGGGCATGTCACACAGTTTATTTTCATGATCCCAATGGTTTCTCCGTACCTTCCTCCGTTGAAATGCCTTGGAGAGTCATACTTGTAAACGACGACTTAAACGGCTTAGTTCAGAATGACATCATCTCATCCCTAGCCCCTGCCCCAAGTAATTCTCTATTCCCAGGAAACGCCCAATCATCTTGGATCAAGCCAGGTCGCTCTACATGGTCATGGTGGGACAGCGTAAGTGTTCTGGAAAAAGATCAATACGATTTTGTTGATATGGCGGCAGAATTCGACTGGGAATACCACCTTGTTGACGAGGGGTGGAAGAAATGGGGAAATACTTTGCAAGAAAGTATGAGCAAAGTCGCCAAACTAGTCACCTACGCCAACAATAAAAATATAGGTATCTGGGTATGGGTGAAATGGACGGATATCAATAATCCATCCAATAATTGGGAAAGCATGCGTATATTTTTCAAAGGCCTTGCTAAAATAGGAATTAAAGGAATCAAAGTAGACTTCATGGATTCAGCCTCCCAGGAACGTTTGCTTTTCTATGATGCCGTGGCAGAAAATCTAGCAAAAAACAAGCTCATGGTTAATTTCCACGGGGCAAACACTCCCACAGGGGAAGAACGTTCCTGGCCTCACGAAATGAGTAGAGAGGGTATTTATGGAGGTGAGCAGAACATTTGGACAGCTATAGAAGGACAACATTACTGTGCGTTGCCATTCACTCGTCTTGTTTCCGGACATGCCGATTTTACGGGAGGTTACTTCGGACACGGTCCTAAATTGAGAGGAACTTCATGGACACTTCAAATGGCAACCAATATTATTTACACATCTCCCCTTCTCCACTGGATATCTAATCCTGTAGACATGGCAGCGGCTTTTCCTAAAAACTCTCCAGAAAGAGAGGTTATCAAAAATATTCCTTCCGTATGGGATGAAACTATTGTTCTTCCTCAATCGACTATTGGTAAATGCGCTGCGTTCGCTCGACGTTATGGAAATAAATGGTATATCGCTTTGATAAACGGAACCGACCAAGAACACACCATTACTATTCCCCTAAGTTTCTTAAAAAAGAAAATAACGTACCAATCCACGTTCCTCCGCGATCTTACTGAAAAAAACGATGGATGGTCTGTGGAAACACGACAGCTTTCATCCAAAGATGCCGTATCCTTCACCATGCGTCCCAAGGGAGGTGGGATTGCACTTCTTGTACCCGATGAGGAATAACTCCATTTCATCTTTCTCCGGCTAACCTTATCAAACTAAAGGGAAACTCTTTTTATCGATAATTGGGAATTACAACCATTACGAACAAACAAAAAATGAAAATTAATCCTCCTCTGAACCGCAATCATCACTCTTTTCTTTAGTACTCCAAGCCGGCAACCAATAAACGGAATCAAAAGAATACCCCCGTTCAAGCAGAGATGTATGCAATCCGGGAAGATGTGCAGCTCCATAAAAAATACCTATTTTTTTTACATCTTTATTGCGCCAACTATCAAACACTTCCATACACTTGGAATTGCGTCCTTCCAAAATAACAGTGTCGTCTAAATAATTGGGCGCATACGCTAAAACCACCATCAATTTATTCTTCAGCGATACTTTATTGCCGATCAAAAAATCGATCGCCATTCCAACCTCATTAGGTAGACGCTTCTGAGGCTTCTCCACCAAAGAAGACAATATAGATTTAAGTATCAAGCCGACGAAATTTTCACCTTTCTTGTCCTGCTCTCGTTCAAATTCAACCATCGTCATATCTGCATGTACAAAATTATCTGCTGAATAATCAATTCCCTGGTGTTGCGTCTGAATCCCTAAAGATTTGCTCAATTGCCCATAGGCAACTCCAAGCAATTTCATAAAAATTGACTTCTCCTCTTGGTCATATCTTTTCTGTTCCTCTTCCAATAACTTCCATTCCTTAAACTCATCTAAAGATAGCCCCCACAGTGGTTTGCTACGGTCTATTCTACGTCGTAATTCCTCTGTCCTTCGAAGTTTTTCTCCGCCAATCATCTCAAACAACACCACATCATAATCAGTAAACAATTGATTTAAGCGTACGTAATATTCCTGTTCTGCAACATGAATAGCTCCAATTAACGCAACTTGTTGCCCATTAGAAGGATTCACATATGTTGCCACGGGAGTCAATAAGCACATCTGATCTTTGGCCAACTCATCCAAACGCATAAACCGTTCAGGATACCCTTGTTTTTCATTTTCTCTCGCTCCGACTCCCCCAATAATAGTTAAAAACAGCAGGGTAACAGCTAAAGCTTTACGAAACATATTCATATTCCATCTCTAGAGTAACTCTCCGTTTGCTAGTAGCGCAAGCTCAAAAGCCGTGGCTTCATACATAATAAGAAAAGTTGCATACCAAAAAAAATAAGACCACTACAAACTTGAAAGAATAACACACACACCATTTACTCTCGCCTTTCAACAGGGCCTTCAGCAGATAAAAAATCTCCCATGTCCACAAAGAAACATGGGAGATTGAAAAATTCATGAACCAAGCAGAGGTACATCCTCAGCTATCATGATGAACACGTTACTTTTGGCAACAACACTTGTTTGTCAAAGCGCCCACACCGGGAAGCACTTTCCCTTCCAACAATTCCAAGGAAGCACCACCACCCGTGGAACAGAAGGAAAGTTTGTCCTGCACCTTAAATTTCTTGGCCGCTGTTACGGAATCACCACCACCAACAATGGAAATAGCGGAAGAATCAGCCAAAGCTTCTGCAACTTCTTTAGTTCCCTTAGCAAAGCAATCCATTTCAAATACACCCATGGGACCATTCCACAAAACGGTCTTGGCTTCTTTTATGATAGCTGAAAATTCTTCAATAGCTTTATCACCAATATCTATCGCCATACCGCCTTCAGGCACCTTCCCGCCTTCAGCAAAAGGAGCTGTGCAGAATGTTTCTGCTCCATCTTCAAATTTCATAGCCACACGAACGTCAGCGGGCAACAAAAACTTCACGCCTTTAGCCTTAGCCGTTGCCAAGATTTCACGAGCCAGATCCAACTTATCTCCTTCAATCTTGGAAGCACCAAGGTCATAACCTTCAGCAGCCAAGAATGTATTGGCCATAGCACCACCGATCAAGAATGTATCAGCCTTTTCCATCAGTTTGGAAAGGACTTCAATCTTATCGGACACTTTAGCTCCACCCATAATAACTACAAAGGGCTTTTCAGGATTTTCCAACTTCCCTTCCAAGTATTCCAATTCACGTTCGATCAAGAACCCCATAGCGCTCTTTTCCGCAAAATGAGTCACACCTTCCGTGGAAGCATGCGCTCTGTGAGCCGTACCAAAAGCGTCATTTACAAATAATGTTGCATTACCCAAAAGTGCTTTGGCAAACTCGGGATCGTTCTTCTTTTCGCCGGGATAGAAACGAACGTTTTCCAACAAAACAACGTCTCCATCCTTCATCGCTGCACGAGCAGAATCTGCTTCAGTGCCAATGGCAACAGAAACAAACTTCACTTCCTTCCCTAACAACTCAGAAAGACGAGTCGCAACAGGACTCAAAGAAAATGCAGGATCGGGTTCATTCTTCGGACGTCCCAAGTGAGAAGTAAGAACAACGCGTGCTCCCTGCTCCAACAGGAACTTAATAGTGGGCAATGCAGCCACAATGCGTGCATCATTGGTTATTTTCCCATCTTTGAGAGGCACATTAAAATCTACGCGCATGAGGACTTCTTTCCCCTTAGCATCAAGATCGCGTACAGTAAGTTTAGCCATATTGGTTTATATTATTTTAATTCAATGAAATAAAAAGGGAGGGCACTTCTGCCCTCCCGAATAAATCTCCGTCTACCAAAAGCACCCGATAACGTCGGAAAACACACTCAAGAAGACGGCAAGACTTGTCACGATACTGAAGAGCAAGCTCTGTCCTGGTAGGACTTACTTGCAGCAACAGCAACCCAAGCTATCACCCAGCTTCTTCAAGGCTTGAGCAGCACGGTTGGAGTAACCCCATTCGTTGTCATACCAACCACAAACCTTAACCATGTTACCACCAACCACATAAGTGAAGCCGGAGTCAAAGATACAAGAGTGAGGATCAGAAACGATATCTTGAAGAACCAAAGCTTCTTCAGAGTAAGCCATGATACCCTTCAACGGGCCTTCAGCAGCTTCCTTCATTGCAGCATTCACTTCTTCAACGGTCACGTTCTTCTTAAGGATAGCCACGAAATCAGTCAAAGAACCGGTCGGGGTCGGGACTCGGAAAGAAGCACCGTTCAAGGAACCTTTCAGGTTCGGCATTACTTCACCAATAGCCTTGGCAGCCCCAGTGGTTGTCGGAATAATATTGATAGCTGCAGCACGAGCGCGACGTGGATCCTTGTGAGGCAGATCCAAAATACGCTGGTCATTCGTGTAAGAGTGAATCGTGCTCATCATACCCTTTTCAACACCGAACTTGTCATCCAAAACCTTCACCATAGGAGCAAGGCAGTTAGTGGTGCAAGAAGCGTTAGAAACGATATCATGCTTAGCAGGATCGTATTCGCTGTCGTTAATGCCAAGAACGAAAGTCAAATCAGGATCCGGAGAAGGAGCAGAAATCAGAACTTTCTTAGCTCCGGCGTCAAGATGCTTCTTTGCAGCTTCACGCTTGGTGAACAAACCGGTGGATTCCAAAACGACATCAACACCCAGATCCTTCCAAGGAAGGTTAGCTGGATCGCGTTCCACTGTAATAAGTATCTTGTGACCATCAACAACCAGATAATCACCCTCGATGGCAATTTCACCGTCAAACTTACCCTGCGTAGAATCATACTTAAGCAGGTGAGCGATCGTTTCGATAGGAGTCAGGTCATTAATTGCAACAACCTTGTTACGTTCTTCCTTGGACATGGCACGCAGAACGTTGCGACCAATACGTCCAAAACCGTTAATAGCATATTTGGCCATAAGATTGAGGGCTTCAGATTTGATTTAATTACTAGTCCAAGACTTATTCAAGTACCATGGACGTCGCTAGTGTAAAAATGTTTCACACTAACGTCAACACTATTGTTCCCTCATTATGGCAGTATTTCCTTAACTGGTCACAGTAAAAAGACGTTATTATCGGACATGATTTCCTATGAATATCAGAAACTTGTTCTATCCCACCAAATAAACAAACCACTAATTCATAGAACGCAATGCTGCACGAATCAACTCATCCGTATCAGCAGACGGATTCTCTTTCAAGTGCGTAGCAATAGCCTTGCGAGATTCTACCTGCTTAAAGCCTAATGCAATCAAAGCCAACTCGGCATCTCCGGCAGACTGAGATGTAGCACCCAATGCTTGTGCCTCCCATGTGGCGGCTAACCCCACCTTATCCTTCAGTTCCAACACAATACGCTCCGCTGTTTTCTTACCTACCCCCTTCGCACAAGCAATTCCTGAAACATTCCCCGCTACAACAGCTTGCTTAAACTGCTCCACGGACAAAGACCCCAAAATAGCTATAGCCGTAGCAGGACCAATACCGGAGACCCGGTCTATTAACAACAAGAATATATCCCGTTCTGCGTCTGTTGCAAAACCATATAATACCTGCATATTTTCCCGAACATGTAAATATGTTTTCAAGGTCAGTTCTTTACCTGGTAATGGATTCAATCTGTCAAATGTAGACAAGGGTACTATTACCTCATACCCCACACCATGCACATCCAATACCAACCGCTGAGGATATGATTCAGCCACCGTACCGCGCAAAAAAGCTATCATACCCATAACGTGACATATCCAAACGTATGCTCAAGCCAAAACGCAGTTATACAAGCGGAAAACATCGTCTTTTCATATTGACACAACTTTGTCAGTTAAAAACGTTCCAATTCGGATTCATACGAGAGCGCAACTTATTTCGGATTTTCCATATTCACCAACCACCAATACACAACGTATGCAAGCTTCACTTGTTAATCCATCAAATCTTCGTACCTAGTCTAAGAATCCAGAATAATAAAAAACGGTCTTCCACTCAAGGAAGACCGGGAATTAAAACAAACAATTTTATGGCAGGAGTTCTGGTGGTCGGCCTTCAAAAATCCCTCGTTGGGGGACAAATATACGGTCATTAGGTAAAATGGGAACAGCTCTATCTTTGATAGAAAAATAATCATACTTCATCGTCTTATTCCCTCGTGTCACCTGTACATAACGCGACCCCCAGTCTGTGATATCGCCGGCACCAACAATTGCTTCCAAAAGAGTCATGCCTCGCCTCCACAAAACATTCTTTCTCATGGCAACACCCCCACTCACCAAAACGATATGCTCTGTCAAACGCACATCAGAACTCTGAACCTTCACCAAAAATGTTGGAGATGTATACAATTCCGCCTTTTTATAAGCGGCTATCAACATATCCTCAATCTGCCTCGCAGTCTTACCCACGACGCGCAAAACATCTTGGCCAGGAGGCAACTGTGGCATACGAATCGTTCCATTACCATCCAGCAAATACTGTCCGGAAATAGCGGTCGCATCATCAGCAGGAATACCGCGCACCTGGATCTCAATAGTTCCATGTGCTGGCACAACGTCCGGAGACTGAGCAAGGCTTCCCCCAGCCGAACCCATCATCAAACAAAGAAGTAAACAAATATATTTTTTCATAGAACTATCAATTAGTACAAATCTTCACCGTCATGAGATTGCGTAGCGGCCAATTCCTTAGCTTTCCCTGAACGTTCTACCTTTTTCAAGTTAGAAGCATCCCCATTTTCCGCAGAAGTAGAACTATCTGTTGAATAGTAAGAATAATAAGTTGTATAATATTGGTACTGATGATCTGATGCTATATCCACATTATTCATCACCACGCCAGCCAAATTACCACCTACAGATTCAATAACTTGTTTCTGTCTCAACAAAGCTTTTACTGGCAACTTATGAGGTTGTACAACCATAATCGTCATATCAACCTCGCTTACAATAACCGCAGAATCGCTAACTCCTAGAATTGGAGGAGAATCCACCAAAACAATATCAAAGCGTTGCTTCACTTCTTGAAGCAGTTCATTAAACTTGCGAGAGTTCAAAGCTCCGGATGGATCAAATGGCGTAGGGCCGGCCGGCATAACATATAGATTTTCAATAGGAGTTTGAAAAATCACTTCCTCCAACAGATAATCCTCCAACAAGTAAGAAGACAATCCTACTTCATTGTCTAATTCATAATACCGATGAAGTTTAGACCGACGCATATCTGCATCAATCATCAAGGTTGCATATCCCCCCTGAGCACAAATATAGGCCAAATTGCATAAGGTCGTAGTCTTTCCTTCCCCTGCACTACCTGAAACAAATGTCAGGGATATTTCTTCCATTCCCTTTTTATTAAACTCTATGTTTGTCCGCAAAATACGATAAGCTTCCGCATCCGGCCCCATACCCCCTCCCGTATGTAGAAGAGAAACATTCTTGGGAATGATACCCAGCACTGGGACTTGTAAAGCACGTTCCACATCTTCCATTGTCTTCACGGATGTATCCATGAACTCCAAGAGCAACGCAAGTCCAATCCCTAACAATAAACCGGCACCTGCTCCTACCGCCAAGTTAATAGTCACATTAGGCTTGTAGGGCGCTGTTGGATAAGTCGGTAATTGATACATTTCTATCGCTTCACGAGGTACTCGCAAACGAGCAATTTCATCTTTATATCTAGAATCTAATTCTTTAAGTTGATCCAAAGCAGCATCATAATCACGGCTGGCCTGTTCATACATAGGCACTTGCAAAACATGTGCCTGAAGATCTTTTTCTTTTTGTGCTACAGTTTCTGCCCAATGTTTTCGGCTTGAAGAAACCATTTCCAACTTACTTTTCAAAGATGAACGCAAACCGATCAATTCTTTATCCAGCTTTTCTTTAAGAAGCCTTTCTGTTTCTAAAAGTGCCAACATCTTGGGATGTTTAAGCCCAATGTTTTGAGCCTTCAACGCTTCTTTCTCTTTAAACTTATCAACATACTCAGCATAAGTCTTACGCAAAGCATCTGCGCCGGCAATTTCAGCATTCAACAAATCAGAGCTGACAACGTAATCCAGTAATTTATCATCTGGCAGACGTTGTAATTCTTGTACGTACGAAGCCAACTCTTTTTCCTGCCTTTCAAACTGCATAGCCTGCACTTTAGCATTACGGAATTCTTCTTCCTCCATTCCAGCTGTTAACGTACTCCGGTTTTCACCATTTCTCCATGTCGTTGGCAAATAAGAACTCTCTGCAATTAGTTTTTTAAGAGCCATCATCTTTTCATTGACTGTGTCTTCTTGCTCACGAAGTACATCTTTCAAACTCTTGATGGCCGTTTCTACCAAACGATTTTCACGCATTTCGCGATCCTGCTTGTATGCTTCAGGCACCGCCTTAGCTATATTTTGTACCAACTTGGGATCAGGACCAGAGACGATCACATCCACCAAATCCGTTGCACGAATAGGTGCAACCTTAATCATGCCAAACAGATTTTGCGCCGCCAATTCATCAGTCATTCCCCATTCTGCGGCAAGGTTTAATTTCTTAGAAACAACCTTCAAAACTTCAGATGAAGTCAATACAGAATACTGCATCGGAATATAGTTTGCCGTCACATTTGCTGTGGCAACAACGTCTCCTCCCCTCCCAATATCCATCACAGGCTTGGGCAATTTAATCTGAAACTGACTAGTTGCTCGATAAGATGGGGGCATCAAAAATGTCACCACTACGGAAATAACCAATACCAAAAGAAAAACCAAGAAAACCTCTCTCCATCGGTTCTTCAAAACTTGCAAGTAATCAATGTTGCGTACAAGTCGTTCGCTATTCTGTTGTTCTTGAAGGTTCATGAAAAATAAACAAGGTAGTAAGTAAAAACTCCTCTAATTGTGAATAGACATTCGCAATTAGAGGAGTAAAGGCATTAATAGTCAGTCAGACTTAGAAACTGTAATTCAAACCGAAGGAAAATACATTACGATTGTAATCCGGCATCGGATAACCATAACCACTGTAAGAACCATTCGTATAAGAATACTGAGCAGTAAGAGCCAACGCATTAGTCAGTAGCATCTTAATGCCAGCAGTAGCGTTAAAGGTCAATGTCGTCGTATCACTGCTGTATGCAGAACTCGGGCGAGAATAATCGCTGGAGATCATATTGATACCACAGTTCAAGGAGACACGATGAGTCAAGCTTAACGTACTGTTAACACCAACGCGCCATGTTTCATTGGAGTAGTAGTTAGATCCACGACTTACATAGGTTACATAGGTACTTGTTGCTTCGTTAGAGTAACGAACAAACATACCCAACATGAATCGATCACTCAAGCGGTGATTTAATCCGAATTCAGCAGATGGATAAGTCTTGGTTCCGTACCCTTCCACATGCTTAAATTGAGGGCCAACGCGCAATGTAGCAGAAGTATTCTGAGCTACAGCATATTCCACCCCGGCCAACACAAAATTGGATATTTCGTTGTTCCCATATTCACGGTTACAGAAAGAACCATTCCAATTCAATGAAATAGCCAACCGCTCCGTCCACTTATAGCGATTAGATAAGTTCAACCCTACATAGGTACGATTATCAATTTCTGCTGTATCTTCCTGATAATCAATCATGGAAAAACTCGCACCGACCGTAGTGGAATAACGAGTTGTCCAAGCCTTACTCAAAGAGCTGGAAACATATGCATAAATATAATCACCATCCCGACGAGAATTGGCAATCCCATTGGAATAATTAGGCTCTGGCTGCCAAGCTAAAGAAACATTACCACTATAACGCAACGTCTTATCAAAGCTATGTGAAAGATGGGCAGATAAAGTGGAATTTGAAAGAGATTCATTTGTATCCCCCTCTAAATCTTTCAGATAAAAAATACCACCAATCTTAGCATTGAAAGAATACTGAGTTACAGAATCATAATTAGCCAAAGAAGCACCAATATCTGTGCTAATAAAGGCAGATTCTTGCTGATTATGATTAGAGGCATTAACGTTATCATCGTACCCACCGGCTACATTGAATGTCCACTTAAGCGGAAGAGATTCCTCCAACCCAACAGGGCCTGCTAGTGTATACAAAGACTGAGCATTAGCTTGCACAGCAAACAGACCAGCCGCCACCAAAGAAAGATAAAAAAGACTCTTCATAGTATTAATGAATCAAAGATTAATTCCCGGCAGGATTAGAAACAGGGTTAGGACTAAAAGGAGTGCCACCAATTGGGAGATCACTACCAGGCAACATCATAGCACCACCAGCAGCAGAATCACTAGGTTGATTGGAGTTCTCTCCACCAGCCGTTACATTATTCAGAGGATTATCGGGAGCTTGCTGTGCCACCTCAACAGTAATAGTAGGAACTTGCTTGGCGACAGGAGAGTTCCCCAACGCTTTTTCTACAGCTTCAGAAATAGGAGTAACCGCAGCATACGGACGCTCCTGAGCACCAGCAGCGGAAGCAATAATTGCACGCACATGGTTTTCCTTAACCTGATCACCATAACTCCGAGTAGCAGCTGCAGCGACTTCTGGAGCTTTTTCCGGGAAAGCACCAGCAGCCATAGCCACCAAAGCCCCCATCACGGAATCGGAGACGTTAGACTTAGCCGCGGAATTCAGCACATCCGTCACACTCTTCATATCCAAAACACCAGCCTTTCGACTAGCTTGGACAATATCTTCCATCTTTTTAAGCAAAGCCTTCTCTGTCGGAGTAGTCTTACTCATATCTACAGCCTGAACAACTGTCGAAGAAACAACTTGCTGAGCAATACAAGGAACCGCTCCAATTAACGCAAGAGACAGCGCACCAAACGCCATTTTTGTGATAGCTCTAGTCTTCATAAAGAACTATTAGCAGGTGATTTTTATAAGAAAAAAAAGTGGAGCGGGTAACGGGAATCGAACCCGTATAATCAGCTTGGAAGGCTGGAGCTTTACCATTAAGCTATACCCGCACAACAGAGCCATTATGCGTAAGACATCCGATAAAACAAGTTTTTTTTTCACATTCTGCAAAATAATAAAAAAACAGACACGTTTTTTCTGAAGTCTTGACAATATTCGCATCTATCGCTAAATATCTGTCCGCATTGATGCGGGCGTCGTTCAATGGTAGGACGCGAGCTTCCCAAGCTTGAGACGTGGGTTCGATTCCCATCGCCCGTACCACCTTCAACAAAAAGACCGTCTCAAACAAGACGGTCTTTTTGTTTTTTTACAAGCTTATTTTTAATAAGTTACGATTTCTTCGTAAAAAATATAGAATATCAAGAAAAATGATTATGTAATCACACGTTTTTCGGCACAGCTCCCGCCATGGCTACAATTTATAAACGGCCAGACTCTGAGTATTAATGTGTTCCCTGGTTGAGCAACCGGAGAAGAGTCCTCCTAAAGAGCAGAAAAGCGAAGGTGACCTTGATAATGGAGAAGCTAAAGATATCCAAGCATGGCGGAAAAGGTAGATATGTGGATAGTACCGCCTTAAATACTAACACCGCAAACATTGAAAAAATAGCGCTTGCAGTTTTGTTTTTAGGGGACACACAAGACAACAAGCGTTAAGACCTAAGATTTGATTTGCAGTTTTTATTTACGTTTATCTCTGCCCCAAAGTCTGGTTACACACAAAAAAAGGCTCTCCGGTATTCCCGGAAGAGCCTTGAATAATAGGATGTGTGTTTTAAGTGGCACAAAGGAGCTTACATCATACCCATGCCACCCATACCACCCATGCCACCCATATCAGGAGCACCTGAGCCACAGCTGCAGCTCTTCTTCTCTGGTTTATCGGAGATGACACATTCAGTAGTAAGCAACAGTCCTGCAATAGAAGCAGCATTCTGCAAAGCAGAACGAGTTACCTTAGTCGGATCAACCACGCCAGCAGCGAGGAGGTCTTCATACTTATCTGTAGCAACGTTGTAACCCTCGGTTACTTTACCCATTCCCTTAACATTAGCCACAATAAGAGCACCTTCCCGACCCGCATTGCTTGCTAATTGACGCAACGGAGCTTCCACCGCACGATAAACGATTTGAGCACCTGTGTTTTCATCGCCTTCCAGATTAAGGGTTTCAATGGCTTTCTGGGCACGAATGAGAGCTACACCACCACCAGGAACAATACCTTCTTCAACGGCAGCGCGAGTAGCATGCAAAGCATCGTCTACACGAGCCTTCTTTTCCTTCATTTCCGTTTCCGTAGCGGCACCTACATGAATAACTGCCACACCGCCGGCCAACTTAGCCAAGCGTTCCTGAAGTTTTTCACGATCATAATCGGACGTGGTATCCTTGATCTGATGACGGATTTGAGCAATACGAGCTTCAATGTCTGTAGACTTGCCAGAACCTTCCACAATGACAGTTTCATCCTTAGAAACAACCACGCGCTTAGCCTGTCCCAAGTCTTCAATACCCACGTTTTCCAACTTGATACCCAAATCTTCTGTGATGCACTTACCACCCGTAAGGATAGCAATATCTTCCATCATAGCCTTGCGACGATCGCCAAAGCCAGGAGCCTTCACAGCACAGATGTTCAACACACCGCGCAGGCGGTTAACAACCAACGTAGCAAGAGCTTCCCCTTCAATATCTTCAGCAATAACCAAGAAAGGACGTCCACTCTTAGCTACTTTTTCAAGCAATGGTAAGAAGTCCTTCAGATTGTTGATTTTCTTTTCGTGAATCAAAATGTAAGGATTTTCCAGCACGGCTTCCATCGTTTCTGCATTGGTAACGAAATAAGGAGACAAGTAACCCTTATCAAATTGCATACCTTCCACCACATCCAACGTGGTTTCGATACCCTTAGCTTCTTCCACAGTGATGGTTCCATCCTTACCAACTTTATCCATTGCTTCGGCAATAATGTTGCCGATTTCAGCATCCCAGTTAGCAGAAACGGTAGCAACCTGTGCTACTTCCTTGCTGGAATCAACGGGCTTGCTAATCTTCTTAAGTTCTTCAACAACGGCATCCGCAGCCTTCATAATCCCCCTCTGAAGGGAGATAGGATTGGCACCAGCGGTCACATTGCGTAAACCTTCGCGATAAATACTTTCTGCCAGCACAGTTGCAGTCGTGGTTCCGTCACCAGCAACATCGTTGGTTTTGGAAGAGACTTCACGGACAAGTTGAGCACCCATGTTTTCAAAAGAATCTTCCAATTCAATTTCTTTAGCAACAGTTACACCATCCTTAGTAATAAGCGGAGAACCGAACTTTTTATCAATCACCACGTTGCGACCAGCAGGCCCCAGCGTGCTTTTAACAGCTTTAGCGATCTGTTCCACACCACGGAGCAGAGCCTGACGAGCAGTTTCGTCAAATTGGATTTGTTTTGCCATAATATCAGTTACTTAAAATAATGTTGTTTTTGTCAGTTCGAATTAGCCAATGATAGCTAAGATATCATTTTCAGACAGGATCAGAAAATCTTCCCCGTCCAGTTTGATTTCCGTACCACCGTATTTGGAGATAAGCACGCGATCACCGGACTTCACAGTGAACTCAATCAAAGCTCCCTTTTCATCACGACCACCTGTACCTACAGAGATTACCTCTGCTTCCTGTGGCTTTTCCTTAGCTGTATCCGGTAGAAACAAGCCACCGGCCGTCTTGGTTTCGGCTTCAATGCGCTTCACCAGCACACGTTGTCCTAGGGGTTTAATGTTTGCCATAGTTATATTCGATTTAATGTTGTTATAGATGATTTATAGGAATGTTTTACATCTGCTGGAAGCTTAGAATGTTTCCAGCTCCCAGCTAGAAGATGATTTATTGTTCGTCGTCTACGACTTCTGCATCAACCACGCGACCTTTTGCCTTGCGGGGACCATCAGAAGCACTTTCTTCCGGAGCAGAACCAGTAGGCATGGGACCAGCAGCTCCGCCTGCCTGCTGAGCAGCTTCCGCTGCTTTATACAAGGCTTCCAAACGAGATTCAAGATCTGCCTTACCAGTCTTAATGGCGCCAATGTCTTTCTTAGAAACAGCCTCCTTAAGACGTGTTACTTTTTCTTCTAATTCACTCTTAAGCTCTGCAGGCAACTTATCGCCCATTTCCTTAAGCTGACGTTCCACAGAGAAGCAAAGAGAATCCGCCTGATTGATGGTGTCAATTTCTTCTGCACGCTTTTTATCTTCTTCTGCATGAGCTTCAGCATCACGCTTAGCTCGTTCAACCTCTTCCTTGGAAAGGCCACTAGACCCTTGGATAGAAATCCTTTGTTCTTTACCGGTACCTTTATCCTTGGCAGATACATGCAAAATACCATTGGCATCAATGTCAAAAGTTACTTCAATCTGCGGCACACCACGTGGAGCGGGAGCAATACCATCCAGCTTGAAGTTACCAAGAAGCTTATTATCGTCAAACATCTTGCGTTCCCCTTGACAAATACGAATATCCACGGCCGGCTGATTATCGGCAGCGGTAGAGAATACCTGACTCTTACGCACAGGGATGGTCGTATTACGATCAATCATCGGAGTAGCAATACTCCCCATCGTTTCAATAGACAAAGTCAGCGGCGTCACGTCCAACAAAAGGACATCATTCACGTCACCCTGAAGGACTCCTCCTTGAATAGCAGCACCAAGAGCCACCACTTCATCGGGATTCACTCCCTTATGCGGTTCCTTACCGGCCAGCGTATGTGCCATTTCCTGAACTGCAGGCATACGAGTCATACCGCCAACCAATACTAGCTCATTAATATCTCCTGTTTTCAAACCAGAAGCAGCAATGCAATCCAACACGGGCTTACGGGTACGATCAAGTAGGTCTTCTGTAAGCTGTTCCAACTTGGGTCGTCCCAATGTTAACTGTATATGCTTGGGACCGGTTGCATCCGCTGTAATGAACGGCAAACTAATATCGTAACTCTGCGTAGAAGAAAGAGCGATCTTAGCTTTTTCAGCTTCCTCTTTAATGCGCTGAATAGCATCAGGCTGAGAAGAAAGATCCATCCCAGATGTCTTTTTAAACTCATCCAATATCCAGTTAATAATAGCATTATCCCAGTCATCACCGCCCAAATGCGTATCACCGTCAGAGGCCTTCACTTCAAACACACCATCACCAATTTCCAAGACTGAAATATCGAAGGTACCACCACCAAGGTCATAGACGGCAATATTTTCATTAGACTTCTTGTCCAATCCGTAAGCCAAAGCCGCAGCCGTTGGTTCATTGATGATACGGCGCACTTTAAGACCGGCAATTTCACCAGCTGCCTTGGTCGCATTACGCTGAGCATCGTTGAAATAAGCAGGGACAGTAATCACGGCTTCCGTAATCGTTTCTCCAAGCTTGGATTCAGCATCGGTCTTTAACTTAGCCAACACCATGGAAGCTATTTCCTGAGGAGAAAAAGTTTTCTTTTCGCCGCCAACTTCAACACGAATGTGAGCGTCTCCATTAGGAGCTTCTACAATTTCGTAAGGGACTTTCTTATCTTCATCCGTCAATTCACTGTATTTACGACCAATCAAACGCTTGGCAGAAAACACGGTGTTTTTGGGATTGGTCACAGCCTGACGTTTAGCAGCCTGCCCAACAAGACGTTCACCACTTTTAGTGAATGCAACAATGGAAGGAGTAGTACGAGCGCCTTCGCTGTTTTCCAGAACGGTTCCTTGACCGCCTTCCATCACAGCCATGCACGAATTAGTCGTGCCCAAATCGATTCCTAATATTTTAGACATATTGTTATTTTAGATTGTTTTGAATGGATTCCGTTGAGATTTGATCTCCTGCATGACCATTGAAGCATCACACAGGCAAACTCATATTGTTACTTTTCTTAATGCAAACAGCATGCCAACCAGAAACAAAACACTACATAAATCCCTATAACAACAACAATATCAAATATTACATCACTTTTATATTTTTTTATCCACCGCTCACTTGTTTCTAAAGAAGACAAAATGTCACACTAAATATGCGACAAAATGTCACAACGTGCCATTTTGTCTCTCAACCATCCCACACCTCTGCATTTTTAGACATTTTACTGTCAAAACTTCTTACTCATTTCATCCGACAACAATACCAATTCCCACGAAAAGCCAATCAACGCCTTTCAGCCACCCGTTGAAATTCCTTCATTGTAAGTATGTGGA
Source organism: uncultured Akkermansia sp. (assembly GCA_964525305.1). Lineage (GTDB taxonomy): Bacteria > Verrucomicrobiota > Verrucomicrobiia > Verrucomicrobiales > Akkermansiaceae > Akkermansia. The sequence goes on along the minus strand of CAZGGR010000012.1, from coordinate 36,597 downwards.
CTTGCCAAGTAATCAAAATACTGTAAACTATTTCGTCTTTAGTTAACGTCTTTTTCTAGGTTATGCCAGACGCTCGTTTTCAACCACTACTTGGATTCCGCGATTTTGCTCCGGCCGATTGCGCCGCACGCAACTATCTTTTTAACGCATGGAAAAAGGTAGCGCATCGTTACGGATTCCTGGAATGGGAAGGTCCGACTGTAGAAGCTACAGAGCTTTACCTAAAAAAAAGCGGTGGAGAATTACCAACTCAACTTTTCCGTTTCACAGATCAAGGGGATAAAGATATTACGATTCGTCCGGAACTCACAGCATCCTTAGGACGAATCGCAGCAGCTTACCAACGCGAATATACCAAACCTCTCAAGTGGTTTGAAATCGGTTCCTGCTTCCGATATGAAAAGCCGCAAAAAGGCAGACTTCGCGAGTTCTATCAATTTAATGCAGATATTTTGGGAGAAGGCTCTACTTGGGCAGACTCTGAGCTAATCGCTTTGGCTATTGACTGTATGAGGGAGCTTGGATTCACCCAAAACGACTTTATTGTGCGAGTATCCGATCGCGAAGCATGGATCAAGTTTGCAACAAATCATGGAGTCCAAGAACAAGACATTTCAACATTTCTTGGTATTGTGGACAAATTTGAACGGGATCGTCCTGAAGAATGTCAGCGCAAGTTGGATGCCTTTAACATCAGTCGTTCTGACTTGGTAAACTTCATTGAAACGCCTCCAACTGATGCGTCAGAACGTTTCAACGTTCTACTGAAAGACCTAAAATACAGAGGACTGGACGAATACGTCAAACTGGATCTTTCCATTGTCCGCGGGTTGGCCTACTACACAGGGCTTGTGTTTGAAATTTTTGACACACAACGCAGTCTGCGTGCCGTTGCTGGAGGAGGTCGCTATGACACCCTTGTGGGCATCCTCTCCAACAATGCTGTAGATATGCCAGCGACCGGTTTCGCCATGGGTGACGCCGTTATCTCCCACCTTATTGAACAAACGCCACACGCAAAATCGCTGAAAGACGCAGCACTAGCAGCATGTGGTTGCGATGTATTCATTGTACAGGCATCAGAAAATCGTCGTTCAGAGATTCTAGCCATCGCATCTGCCCTGCGTGATCAGGGATTCAGCGTGGATATTCCTCTCTCTCTCACTAAAGTTAACGGACAAATTCAAAAAGCTGTCAAATCCGGTGCTCGCACTGCTTTAATTGTAGGAGATGACTTTCCTCTCATGGAACTCCGCAACCTAGCAACACGAACATCTTCCACCATTACTATGGATGATTTGTTTGACGCAGTAGAATCTCTTATCAGTCAAAATTAATTCCTTTTCTTCCCCTCCATTTTCACAACAAAGATGAACTCATATCGTACTCATACCTGCAGCGAATTGCGCGCTGCTAACATCGGCAAGCCGGCCACCCTCATCGGCTGGGTAGATTCCGTCCGTGACCACGGTGGTGTCATATTTATCGATTTGCGCGACCGTTCCGGCATCACTCAGGTAGTCTTTCATCCTGAAGTAAACCAAGAAGTAGCCAAAGCGTCCCAACAACTTCGTTCTGAAGACATGATTCAAATCTCAGGGACTGTTGCGGCTCGACTGAAAACGGATACGGTCGATACGACCAATTCCGACCTACCCACTGGAGAAATTGAAGTTTCTGCTGATACACTAAATGTAATCAATAAAGCGGAAGTTCTCCCCTTCCAACTGGACAGAGCTCTCTCCAACGAAGACATCCGCCTTAAATACCGCTTTTTAGATCTGCGACGCCCGGCCATGGCTCGCAATATGCAGCTCCGTCACCGTGTAACCAAAACTACTCGTGACTATCTGGATGAACATGGTTTCTTGGAAATAGAAACCCCCATCTTATCAAAGTCTACGCCTGAAGGGGCACGTGACTTTTTGGTCCCATCCCGTTTGGCTCCAGGTAAGTTCTATGCCCTGCCCCAAGCTCCACAACAATACAAGCAATTGCTCATGGTTGCAGGCATGGAACGTTATTTCCAAATCGCTCGTTGCTTCCGTGACGAGGATCTTCGTGCGGATCGTCAACCGGAGTTCACCCAAGTGGATATTGAAGCATCCTTCATCACTCCAGATGACATTTATAATTTGGTAGAAGGTCTTCTCAAACGAGTTTATAAAGAATCCTTAGACGTAGATATTCCTACACCATTTCCTCGTATGACGTGGAAAGAAGCAATGGATCAATACGGCTCTGACAAACCAGAGCGCCGCTTCGACATGAAACTGACAGACGTATCCTCCATCTTTGCGAACAGTGGATTCAAGGTATTCTCATCAGCCGTCAATAATGGAGGAGTGGTTAAAGCAATTAATGCCAAGGGCTTCGGATCTGCCTCCGTCGGACAAATTGACGCCTTAACAAAAACAGCAGTAGAAGCTGGTGCTAAAGGTTTAGCCTACATCAAAGTGCGAGAAGAAGACTGGAGAAGCCCCATCTCTAAATTCCTCTCGGATGAAGAAAAGCAACAGCTCACAGAAACACTAAATATTGAAACCGGGGACCTCGTTCTTTTTGCGGCAGGGGCATGGGAATCTTCCTGTGACATTCTGGGCAGAGTGCGTCTGCAATGTGCCGAATTCATGGAATTGCTCAAAGACAACAAGGAACGCGATTTCCTCTGGGTAATTGAGTTCCCCCTTGTTGGTTGGGATGAAGAAGAACAACGCTGGGTTGCTATACACCATCCCTTCACCCGTCCTGTCAAAGAAGACGAACAAAAACTGCTCGATGGAGATCTCTCCGCAGAACTCCGAGCACAAGCTTACGACGTTGTTCTTAATGGTACAGAATTAGGGGGAGGCTCCATCCGAATCCATGAACGAGACTTGCAATCCGCTATGTTCAAAGCTCTGGGTATCTCTGAAGAACAAGCTCATGAACAATTTGGACACATCCTAGATGCGTTCAGCTTTGGTGCACCTCCCCATGGTGGCCTTGCTCTGGGATTGGATCGCTTGGTGATGATGATCTGCAATGCTGAATCCATTCGAGAAGTCATTGCATTCCCGAAAAACAATCGGGGAGCAGACCTAATGAGTGATTCCCCAGCTCCGGCTGAGGCTAGTCAGCTTCGCGATATTCACATTCAGGTGAAACTACCTGTTAAAAAATAATTATTGATTTTAAAACAAAAAGCTCTGGATGACTTTATTGTCATCCAGAGCTTTTTTGTTTGTGAAATCTGTACATCTAACAGACTCACAGACAATACAGTATAGTTTTCTTCTCAAACAAAATGCTGAACTTATACCATTACTCTGGGTCTGACCAACCTCCGTACTCTTTAATCAGTTCCACCAGCCGCTCCACAGCTTCCTCTTGAGGTATGTTGAACTTCACAGGAGTGTGTTTCACATACAAATTGATCTTATTCGGAGCTCCTCCCACATAACCAAAGTCAGCATCGGCCATCTCTCCGGGACCATTCACAATACACCCCATTACTGCAATCTTCACCCCTTTCAAATGCTCTGTAGCCTTTCGAATACGGGCTGTCGCCTCCTGGATATTGTATAAGGTTCGTCCGCAAGACGGACAAGAAACATAATCTGCCCTCGTTAACCTCATTCCCGTTGCCTGCAAAATATTGAATCCTAGAAAAGAAGCCAAACGAGGGTCCGACTCCCCTAGAATCAGCACAGCATCTCCAATTCCGTCACACAACAAAGAACCAATATTACGAGCGGCGACTAAAGGGACATCTTCCGCAGAGACGGAACCGGGCATCAACGTATCTTTCAGTAAAATCAGATGTCTATCTTCTATTCGGGAAGCCAATAATCGAAACGCATACACGGGATCCATATCCAATCCGTTTTTAACAGTAACAATTGCAGGCTCCGTCAATTCCTCAAGGGGAGCCAACTCCGCATCACACCGTGGATCCACGTCTATGACATCCAACTGTCCTAAAGACAAGTCCGGCATCATGTTCCCCATTGCAGATTGTTCCGCCTTCAATGCAGAAAAACCGGCATCAGGGATTACTACACGCACAGGTTGCTCCCATCCCAACCGTACTCCATAACACATCGCTAAACCACCCTGTCTTTTATAGAATTTCAGCGGATCGTAACTTAATTTCGGTTCTGAAAAAGAAACCGGATCATCGGAACGTTCCGACGGCTGAAAAGGGTGAGACAAACGATAAGCCACAGGAACTTCTTTCACAGCATCCTCTGTTAAAGAAACTCGCAAAGTATCGCCAATACCATCCATCAACAAAGAACCAATCCCTACAGCACTCTTAATGCGGCCATCCTCTCCTCCACCAGCTTCCGTTACCCCTAGATGAATGGGATAATTCCAATCCGGACCCAAAGCATTCATACGTTCCACCAATAGACGATAAGCAGCAATCATCACTTTCACATTAGATGCTTTCATGGAAAATACCAAAGAATGATAATCCAAATCACGAGCAATCTGCGCAAACTCTATAGCACTTTCCACCATCCCTTCAGGCGTATCGCCAAAACGATTCAAAATACGATCAGACAAAGATCCATGGTTAGCCCCTATACGCATCGCACGTCCATGTTCTCGGCAAAACAATACCAACGGCGTAAACTCCTCTCTTAAACGCTCCAACTCCTCGCTATATTCGGAATCTGAATACTCCCTTACTTCAAACTTTTTTTTATCTATAAAGTTGCCGGGATTTATACGTATCTTTTCCACCCACTTTGCTGCCTCCATTGCGGCATCAGGCTTGAAATGAATATCTGCGACCAACGGCACATGGCACCCTGCCGCACGTAATTCTCTAGCTATGTTCTCAAGATTGGCAGCATACACCTTTGTCTGAGCAGTTAACCGAATAATCTCACACCCTGCTTCTGCCAATTCTAAAGCCTCCTTCACACAGGCGGCCGTATCCCGAGTATCAGAGGTCAGCATAGACTGAATTCGAATAGGGTTGGAACCGCCTACCCCCACATCTCCTACCATGACTTCTCGGGTCACGCGGCGAACATATCGATAAGGACTCGGACAATAAGAGGATTGCATAAAATCACTCTACCGCACAAGATTTCTCTGTCAACAATCCTTCAAAATAGAAAACCTTTTCTCGATAAACCTATCAATATTGACAAATCAATAGAGCTATCTTCACGAACGAATACTTGAAACCTTCCTACTTCCCTGGAAACAGGATTATCATAAAAAACTACAGACACAACCGGCTCTCCATAATTTTATTCCCTTACCTTTGTGCATTTTTTGTTTTTCTACTTTCCATACGGTTAGCTCCCCGTTCAGGCTGGAACACGATACAAAATATTCCATAAAACCAGGGCTTTTTTCCGATTCATTCATCGCAATACAAAGAAACGAATACGTTCTCTACTTTACTGCTCCAATTACTCTGTCTTATTTCGTCTTTCCTCAACGTTTCCCGAATCGGCAATTGCCAGCCAACCTGTATATAAACCGGACGATGGCGGTTTTATTCATCCTCCGGAGCTTGTTACAACAGAGCCTGCACCATAAACAACACGATGGAGCCTACATAAACGGCCGCCAGCACCAAGGCAGAACAACACAAAAAGAACCTGTATCCACAAGCTAAAACAATTCTCCTAAGCGTGGATTCCGGATGCCGATGCGCCCACCATGCATACAACAAAAAAATAACAACGACTCCAGACGAAAACAACAGTGAACCTTTCAACAAAGGGGGATAATAATCAAACACAACTCTATTCTCTCCTTCCTGAAGACGAACCGCCATCAATTCCCCCACTTTTTCCACGGGAATTTTTGTCCCGTTTCGCCAAGCATCCCACCCTCGGTCATAAACGACCGGAATCATGAGAGCCTCCCCATCTCCGGCAACTAACCTTGCCTCCACATGCCCTCCGCCTCCTTTAGCCTCGAGCTTATATGAATCCTGTGCTTTTCCCAATACCGGTATAAACTGTTCCGTCCGCTGAGCAGCAACAACTAGAAGAGGACTCTCCACATGTCGCAACATCCGTCCTTCCACAATGGTTCTCCCCTTTAGCCCTGCTCTTTTTAACTCTAATATCCCGTTGTATGTACGGCTTGTGCCTCCGGATGTTTTTTGCTCCTCGGCCATAAAAGGAACCTCATAACCATTAATACGAAGTTCCCTTATATTCGTCTGAGGGAATCCATACACAGCACCAATATTTTCCGGTATAACGATACGGAAAGTATCACCGCACATCTGCAACTGTACTTCCAATGGCACATATAATGGAATACTGTCAGCAGGACAAATAGCAGAGTACAAATAGTTGAGATTACAAAACACATCGGAATCGTTATCCAATCTTACACCCAACGCGCTTTGTGGCACTACAATCCCCCATTGGGCTCCGGGGAGTCTGTATAAATACATCCCATTTCTGTAAAACACGGTCTCCAAATCTTTCAACGGACGAGATGTCAACACATATCCATTTCCCAATAACAAATCAGAAAATAAAGTTCCCCCTTGGCTATAGGTACGCGTAAACTCATCTCTGTATCCCAGATTTTTCAAGAAATGAAAATGACTAATACTTGTCGTATGTCGGAAATTGCTGATGCTAGGTGCGGCTTTCAGACAATCTGAGTTTTCTATCATTAAACGATCCCTATCTTTCACTCGTAGCAAATCAGTATACCCCTTCATTCCATGAGCCAACCATTCAGCGTTAAGAACCTGCACCGCTGCTTGCTCCTCATGTCCCCGCTTCCAAAATACTGCAGCCCCAATGGACAATTCCAATACCATTATAACAGCAATACAACTTACCAATTTTTTCCTATCTGAGTGCCGCCAACATAGCCATGCACACAAAAAAAACAACAAAGGTAGAGAACGAATTGCCCATTCTTTATCCATAGCCTTCATTACCCACAGAGAGACAGCAAAAGCCATGACAGAAAGCCCCAAAATCCATCCATACCACCAAGATCGTCCTAACGTCTTAGGAAACCTCTCCCCAGACAAAACCCAAGCACAGAACGAAACAACCGCTAAATTAGGGACAAAGCCAAAACGAACAGGAAAATCCACGTAACTCCACAAATGAGCAGCTCTATGAATAGGTTCAATAAAAGCAGGCAAAATAGATACTGACAAAATTAAAAAGAATAGTTTCCGACATCTGGTATCCGATATACAAATACTCTGGGGGGAGTAAATCACATGGAGCCCCAAAAGAGCAACACATGTCATTCCTGGGAAACATGCGTAAAAACGTTCCAAAAACTTGGGAAAATCAAAAGGCCAACTCAACTCAGATAACGTAGGAGCCGTAATAAACAAAGAGCGCATGGAATCATGACTCATATACATCATCGGAAGCCAATAATAACAAGTACTCAGCATTACCGCTACCGTATACCAAAACACTCGGCTCAACCGAACTCGTCGTTCTTGTGTACCTTTTAAGGGCAACGTAAAAGCCCAAGCAAACAACCATCCAATGACAACTGCCATAAAAGCACTATACAGAGACGTTGCTAACAAAAAGAGTCCTAGAACGTACAACCATCCTTTTTCTCCATTCACCAGTCGATAAAGACCCAACGCAAACAAGGGGAATATGGCAGCATGATCCAAAAACTGCATAAAACCATACTTAGTCTGAAAAAATCCTCCCGTAGCATACCCTAGAGTCAATAAAACGGTCCAACAAACAGAAAGAGATGGAAAAACTCGCCGCAGGAACCAAGAGGCTGTCAAACAAATACAGACAACATCGGTCAGCATCACCCAAACCATATCTTTTAACAGAAAAGAATCCCCCATTACCACGGCAATCCATGTAGAAGGGATTAGCAATTGATGGGGCAAAGATGGATTCACTCTGATTCCAGCTCCTCCATTGACGTCATAAAAAAAAGCTCCGTCAAACGTTCCACTCATCAAAGCGGAAGCATAATATTTCAATGTCGGATACACTAATTGTCCGTTGTCCATGTACTCCAAAAAATGACTCCCAAATGGCCAAATACCTCGCACAGTCAAAAATAAACATATCACAACAATGGCGCTTATAATAGACGCCAAAGATGTTAATACTGGACGAGCTACTGCAGGAGTCATGGGAAGACTCAACACACGAATGATTCTCCGGCTTGAACTAATCGTAGAGCATAAGCGCATTCTGCTACATCATGCACACGGTGAATCTGAGCACCATGTAAATGTCCCCAAACAGTCATAACAGCAGTACTTAGAGGAGCACGCCCCTGTTCTGTATCATTTAGGATAGCACTCAACATACGCTTACGGGAAAGGCCCAACAACACAGGACGACCAGCTACCTGCAACTTATCCATATTCGATAACAATGCCAAATTATGTTCCAATGTTTTGCCAAAGCCAATACCAGGATCCCAGCAAATCTGTTCCTCAGACAACCCTTTTTCTAACAAAAATCGATACCGCTCTTCAAAATAACAGCGGACCTCTTGTACAACATCATCATAAAACGGAGCAACCTGCATTGTTGCCGGCCGCCCCTTCATATGCATCACCACAACCCCGCAATGCATTGCAGCACATAATTCTGCCATTCCTTCATCTTGCAATCCTGAAATATCATTAATCACATCAGCTCCAGCTTCCAATACAGCTGTAGCCACTGCAGTGTGACGTGTATCCACAGAAATCACAGCATTTGTACACATACGCAATTCCTTCACTACAGGAAGAACTCTGTTCAATTCTTCTTCCACAGAAATCTCAACAGATCCGGGGCGGGTTGATTCTCCCCCAATATCCAGAATAGAAGCCCCCTGACGCTCAAGCTCTTTAGCGTGGGATACGGCAAGTTCCGTTGTATTAAAACGTCCCCCATCGGAAAAAGAATCCGGAGTTACATTCACAATTCCCATCAACACACCGCCGTGCGATACGTCCAATACGTTCCGTCTTACAACCCAGTTCATCTAATTACGTTCTTGTCAAAGGCACTATACATCACTTTAATGAGTCAGGAACTCTTTTTTCGTTATGAAAGCAACGCCTTTGCTTCTTTGCTTATACCTGATAATGGCTTCCGGATCTGTGTCTGCCGATCAGGACAACTTCCATATCCAAACCGCATCTTCTCGTATGATCAAACATGAAGACGGATCTCGTAGCTATTTCGAAAAAACAGGAGACGGCAAAGGAATGAAAAAAACAACCTATAACAGCAATAACATTCTTGTCTCTGTAACTCTCTATAAAAGAGGCCCATTTGGAGAATTACGTTCTTGTTTAATCTTTGATGGACAAAAAAACGAGCTTTTTTATGTTCGCTATGGTTACGATAAAGAAGCCAACCTGAGAGAAGAACAAATGTTCGATTCTAAAACTAAAGAATTGGTTCGCCGTTTCCTTTATACGTATGACGCTATGGGCAATCGTAGCAAGCCCGTCTGTATTACCCTAGTCAAGAGTAATAAGGACATAGACAAACATGCCGTCCCGACGGCTCCGGAAAAAGACCCTTTTGCTGAAGACTTTCAAAAAAGGAACAAATAAATTACGGGATCTATCCTATCACCTCGCATATTCTAAAACAATATAGTAAGCTGTTATTCTTCCCCTCAAAAAAGCATGCATAATCACAAAGCTAGCAAGCGAGCTTAATTATTGCATTGTTTGGCCTTATTTTCATCCAAATAGCAGACAACTGAAATATCGTAGCAGATGACGGTGCCTGTACTAACAGCAAAATACTTACTTGTAAAAGAGTATGTACGCATGAACTAATTGAAATAACTAGTTCAAACGTTTACCAATAAAATACTTAATAGCATGAAAGAGGACTAACTTGATCGCGATTAAATAAAAATCATTTTACTCTCTATCGTGAGCTTCAAGTCTATTTCTCCACCGTCTGGCTAACCACGGACGTATTAACCCATACAACAGGTAAATGGAGAAAATAACAGCCGGCATCACCCATGGAAATTTAAAAACGCAGATAACCGCAAGCACTATAAGAACAATCGCATACATTGTACCACGCGTTCGCATATTAATATGCTTAAAACTGGGATAAATCACACGACTCATCATCAAAATAGAAACCCCAGCCATCGCTAAAGCTATCAAATACTTACACAAGCCCAAGTCTATAGCGCCATCTGGAGCCCTACCTGTAAAATACATTACCAAGTACATGGTAGAAACCACAGCACCAGCAGCCATAGGAACAGGTAATCCCACAAAATCACTGCTTTGCCCCTCCTTTTTAGGAATAGCGGCCATGCAATTGAACCGAGCCAAGCGCAATGCTGCACATAACAAATATAAAATACCTATTCCCCATCCAATCTCCGGAGGCGAAAGCTGAAACAACACAGCTTTCGCAACAAGCAACGCTGGAGCTATACCAAAAGAGACGATATCAGCCAAAGAATCAAACTCACGGCCAAACGGTCCGTCTTGCCCGCGCATACGAGCAATACGGCCATCAAACAGATCAAACAGGCATGCCGCAAAGATCAGAAATGTTGCATTCTGATAGCAAGAAAAAGCAGCCACAGCATCACTATCTGCTTGGTTGATCCCTTCAAAAATCGTCAGAATGGCGAAAAAACCACACACCAAATTTCCCGCCGTAAACAAGTTCGGCAAAATGGGAATCTCAGGCTCATCTGGAAAAATCTTTTTATCCATGATCTATGTCGATGTGGTATCCTGTTTAAAGGATTAACTATTAATAATGTTACGTGCAGCCATCTCGAGAGCTTGTGTATCAGCACTTATCGGAGCTGAGCCGCGAGCCTGATCCGGACGGCCACCGCCCTTACCTCCGGCAATAGTTGCGACCTTGCGAATCATATCTCCGGCAGACAGCCCACCATTTATGGCATCTTTGCCACAATATGAACCCAAGAGCAAGGAAGAACCATCTGCGCACAATAAGAAGGCAGCACCAGCATACTGGCGTTTTTTCAAACCGTTTAGCAATTCTTGAAGCAATTCTCCAGAACCAATTACTGATTGAATCAGAGAAGCTGGAGAATCAACAAGCCATTTATTCAGTAATACGTCAGCTTGTGCAGCAGATAGTCCAGATCGAGCCTTCTTAAGTTTCTTTTCTGCATCCAAAGCAGTTTGCTTAAAAAACTCTACGGTAGCGTCAAATCGAGCCAACGCATCATTCAACGTTCTAATATCAGAGGCCACCAAAGCAGTTAACCCCGGTTTATCTTCTATAACCGGCACAGGAATCTGTTCCATCCCCATATCTGCCAACTCATAGTTTACCTCCTTAATCTTTTCCACAGCCTTAGCTATATCTAATCCCTTTGTGTCTATATGTTGGCGAACCATTTCCCGAGCAGCATCCCCCGTCATAGCCTCAATACGCCGTACTCCGGAAGCAATAGCTCCCTCACTCTTAATTTTAAATAGACCAATATCTTTCGTATTGGCTATATGCGTTCCACCACAGAACTCCATAGAAATCCCATCCAGAGCATCCTTATTCCCTCCCACTTGAACAATGCGCACAACGTCCCCATACTTATCACCAAAAAACTGAGCAATAGCAGAGTTACCTTTCACATCCACATAGGCACGTTCTGTGCAATATACTGGTAAAGACTCGTCCACCCAGTCATTTACCTTTTCTTCAATCTGGCGAAGTTGAGCTGGTGAAACAGCGCTACTATTAAAGTCAAAACGCAACCGCTCTTCTGAGACAAAAGACCCCTGCTGAGCAGCATCAGGACTAACAATCTGATGCAGGGCACAGTGAAGAAGGTGTGTAGAAGTATGATGCGCTTCAATACGTCGACGGCGCTCAGAATCAATACTCAACTGCACACGCTCACCAACGGCAACCGATAAGTCATCATGCGCATCCACAATATGTGCACGGGCATTCCCTATCTGCTGAACCCCCATCACATGATAACTATCCCCTTTAATTTCGATTAAACCAGAATCTGACACCTGTCCACCCATTTCTGCATAAAACGGAGTTTTATCCGTAATGATGAATAAGGAATCTCCTTGGCGATTTACTTCTAAAACAGTAGCGGAGCATTCATCTGAATCATACCCGGTAAACTCGGTCACCGCATCAGTCTTCAAATCCAATGCTCTTACGACCTCACTTTTCCGTGCGGCACGAGCGCGTTCTCTCTGTTCCTCCATTAACGTATCAAAGCGATCCATGTCAATAATCAAGCCACGTTCTTCCGCCAACAAGGCAGTCAAATCAATGGGGAATCCATACGTATCATATAGTTTAAAAGCAAATTCACCGCTCACTTTTCCAGCAACAGCGGTCTCTGCATCAAACAGTTCCAATCCACGGTCCAATGTTTCATTGAAACTTGTTTCTTCTCTGTTCAAAACTTCCTTGACGGTAGTAGCTCTGGAAATCAGTTCAGGGAATACCGAACCAAAGGATTCTACCAACGTATCCACCAACTCTGCCAAAAACGGCTGTGTGAACCCCAAACGCCGGCCATAACGCACAGCACGGCGCAAAATGCGCCGCAACACATAATTACGTCCATTATTACCTGGCAGAATACCATCCGCAATGGAAAAACTTAATGTCCGCAAATGATCAGCTATCACACGAAAAGCTATTGCTTCCTGAAGCGTATCATCACCGGCCTCTACTTTTTTGGAGCCAGGAGTTGGATACACATCCACATACTTACGCCCACTTAAAACTTCCAATTGGTCAAACAAGGGGCGAAATACATCTGTAGCATAATTTGAAGGTTTACGAGTAAAATCCTTAAAACCGTTCGTGCACTGCATGATAGAACAAGCACGTTCAAACCCCATCCCCGTATCTACATGGCATGCAGGAAGATTACGCATAGTTCCATCACTTTCCGCATTGTACTGAATAAAGACCAGATTCCAGATTTCTATGCATCGGTCTGAATCCTTATTCACGAGACTCCCATTTGTATTCCCTTCCGGAGTTAAATCCACATGCAATTCTGAACAAGGGCCACATGGACCCGTTTCTCCCATCATCCAGAAATTATCTTTCACATTCCCATGTACAATATGTACATCCGGATCCAAACCACGAGAACGAAACAGCTCTGCCCAATACTCCCAAGCCTCTTGATCAAACTCGCCTGGATCTCCTTTGCTCTTATCAGGAGCATATACAGTAGCATACAGACGTTCTGCCGGAAAGCCCCAACGTTCCACAACCAATTCCCAAGCCCAATAAATCGCCTCTTTCTTAAAATAATCCCCGAATGACCAGTTCCCCAACATTTCAAAAAATGTGTGGTGATAAGAATCATATCCCACATCTTCCAAGTCATTATGTTTCCCGCCTGCCCGAATACATTTCTGTGTATCTGTGGCTCGTGCGGGCTTCCATGGTGGTGTCCAAACGCCTAAAAAGTATGGCACAAATTGATTCATACCGGCATTTGTAAACAACAAACCTGGACTTTGCGGCATCAAAGAAGCAGAAGGGACTACCGTGTGCTGTTTCTCACGGAAAAAGTCTAAAAAGCTTTGACGGATTTCAGTAGCGGTCATCATAGCGAATAATAGGAAAGGTTAAGACTTCAGGATTATGCCTTTTCTAGCTTGGTTAGTAAACCGCTAATTCCTGCTCCGTCATGCAAACTTCCTTTTTACTTGCACGTAATTATACATATGTATAAATAAAACCATGAAAAAGATACTTATCCTGCTGATTATCCTACTCATAGCAGGAACGTCAGTCTGGTTCTTCAGCAAAGACGGTTCAGAAAACAATGAAAATAACGCCATTCTTTATGGTAATGTAGATCTACGGCAAGTCGATTTGGCATTCCTGATTTCCGAACGAATCGATTCCGTGTTGGTAGATGAAGGAGACATCGTTATTCCCGGGCAAAAACTAGCCACACTTGAAACGGTACGGCTTCAACAAGCGGTAAATGAAGCTCGTCAAACAACGGAAGCAGCTCGCCAAAACTATCTGCGCATTAAAAACGGACCTCGCACTGAAGAAATAGCTCAAGCCAAAGCGAATGTACAAGCGGCAGAAGCCACACTGAATAACGCCGTCATACGCAGTAAAAGACTAATCGCCTTAGCGGAAAGTCAGTCAATCTCTCGACAAGATGCAGACGATGCTATTGCCTCCCGACAAGTAGCCGCTGCCAATCTAGACGTTGCAAGAAAACAATTAGAACTCCTTCTTGCCGGATCTCGAAAAGAAGACATTGCTCAAGCTCTGGCACAATACCATCAAGCTAAAGCAGCTCTAACCATTAAAGAGCAAAATATAAATGATGCCGTTCTCTATGCTCCCAGTCATGGCGTAGTGCGTAAACGCCTTCTAGAAAAAGGGGATATGGCCTCCCCGCAAAAGCCCGTTTACAATCTTTCTCTGAACCAATCAAAATGGGTACGTGCTTATCTTACAGAATCCCAGCTTGGTAAAGTAAAACCCGGATTTTCAGCTACCGTCCATAACGATAGTTTTCCAGATATAAACTTCAAAGGGACAGTAGGATTCATCTCTTCTGTTGCAGAGTTCACCCCAAAAAATGTAGAAACACCTGAGCTCAGAACAGCCTTGGTCTATGAAGTGCGGATCATCGTAGATGACCCCGACAACAAGTTACGATTGGGAGCACCGGCAACCGTCACTATTCCTCTGCCCCAGAACAACGACTTACAGACTCAGCTACCCCATGCCACAAAAATCAACCACATTAATTGACTGCCAGAACGTTCGAAAAATATTTTTAGATCCAACAGGCACACCATTTGCTGCAGTAGATGGAGTTTCATTCAGACTCTCTGCCGGAGAAATTGTAGGATTACTTGGACCGGATGGAGCAGGGAAAACTACACTTATCCGCCTTATCACAGGATTAATGACGCCCCATGAAGGCTCCATTTCCGTTCTAAATCTGGATTCCGTAAAAAAAAGCCGTTCCATACAGAGTTCTATAGGTTATATGCCTCAGAGATTTGGATTGTACGAGGATCTAACCGTTCGTGAAAACATGGAGCTTTACGCTCGATTGCATGGCGTTTACGGACAAGACAGAGAAATACGTTTCCGGCGGCTGTTAACTATGACCGACTTGGAACGTTTCTCGACACGACTGGCAGGAAAACTCTCCGGAGGAATGAAACAAAAACTGGGATTATGTTGCACCCTGGTCTCATCTCCACCCCTTATCTTACTGGATGAACCCACAGTTGGAGTTGACCCACTATCTCGTCGGGAATTATGGAACATTCTAAAGCAATTCTCAGCAGAAGAAGGAGTGGGCATATTGGTCAGCACTTCCTATATGGATGAATCTGCATACTGCAACAGAACCCTCATCATGTATCAAGGGCGATTGCTTATAGATGCACCTCCTTCTGAAGTTATTGCTCGAGCAGAGGGGACGTGCGTTACAGTAAAAACACCGGAAGGGATACACGCTCGCCAATTTCAAAGCAGATTATCAGCAATTCCAGGCATCATTAATGCCACCCCACAAGGCAATACAGTCCGCGTCATTGTACCAAACAATCATCCCGCAAGAAAAAAACTAAACATCTATCACCCCTTACCTGCCCAGCCGGATTTTTCTGATGGTTTCATGACTCTGCTCGCAGACCAAATGAACCTTTCTCCTCAAGACATATCCGTATCCCATAAGGATCCATCGTCGCAACCGACAAAAGATACAGATACGGTTATTCAAGTCACGAATCTGGTACGTAGATTTGGCAACTTTATTGCTGTCAACAACGTCAGTTTCTCAGTTCGCAAAGGACAAATTTTTGGTCTGCTTGGTCCCAATGGCGCAGGTAAAAGTACTACATTCAGAATGCTCTGTGGGCTTTTACCCGCAAGTAACGGCAAACTAAACGTGGCAGGAGTCGACCTACGAACAGCCTCTGCAAAAGCACGCAGAAAAATAGGATATGTCGCTCAAAAATTCTCCATGTACGGTATGCTCACCGCCCGCCAAAATTTAGAATTCTTCGCAGGTGCTTATGGCATCACCGGAATAGAGCGACAACAAGCAATCCGGACAGTGGAAGAAGAATTCTGCCTAACGCCGTACATGAACGCCCCGGCAGCACACTTACCAGGAGGATATAAACAACGCCTCAGTATGGCGTGTGCTCTGTTACATTCACCTGATATCCTTTTTCTGGACGAACCGACTTCCGGAGCGGACCCTCTAGCTCGTAGAGACTTTTGGCTACGCATCAATACCCTTGCGGAAAAAGGCGTTACAATCATCATTACAACCCATTTCTTAGGAGAAGCAGAATACTGCGATAATATGCTTATCATGATGGATGGGATTTCACTTGCAGAAGGGACACCGGATGACATCCGCCAATATGCACCTCAACAAACGGACGGTTCACCAGCCTCGTTAGAAGATGCATTTCTATCCATTACAAAGGCTCATATGAAAAAAGAACAAGAAGGTTCATGATTGATTCTCTGAAAAGAATTGGAGCCCTCATTATTAAGGAACTCCACCAAGTAGTTCGAGATCCAGGCAATGTGGGTATTGCCGTCATTCTTCCGGCAGTTTTACTCATCCTCTTTGGTTACGGAATGAGTATGGACATTAAAAATGTGCGCATTGCATACTTGGCCGTTCCTTCTTCTGCTCAATCTTCAGAGCTAGAAATGCGACTCTCACTTTCCAGATACTTTCAAACCATCAAAGTCTTTTCTTCCAAAGAGGCAGAAGAAAAATTACGCACACATGAGGTTGATGCTTTTATCGCACTGCAAAGCAATGCCTCCGACACACTCGATACTGGCATCACTAAAGTTCAAATCATCGTCAATGGAGTCAATGCAAACCAAGCAACGCTCATACGAAATTACCTCCAATCTGTTGTTAATACATGGGCAACGACATTAAATAATCAACCTTCCCCCATTCTGGATGTTCAAACTCGTGCCCGCTTTAATGAAGCCAACGACAGCCACTACTATTTGGTTCCCGGTGTTATTGTTACCATTATGACAATGATTGGAGCATTGCTCACATCTCTTGTCATGGCCAGAGAATATGAAAGAGGAACACTAGAAAGTCTCTTTGTTACCCCCGTAGGTAGCGGAGAAATTCTAGCGGCTAAAGCGACCACCAATTTTCTGCTTGGTATCATCAGCCTGACAATTTCCATGCTATTTGCAGCTTTCGTCTTTGACATCCCCATCCGCGGCTCTCTCTCCCTATTATTGGCCGTTTCTGCCTTATTCCTAATTGTTGCCCTCGGTTTGGGATTAGTCATCTCTACTGCAACTAAAAACCAATTTCTCGCCTGCCAATTCGCCATTATGGGAACGTTCATGCCGGCACTCATGCTCTCAGGTTTCCTATACGATATTCTCAATATGCCTCCTGCCGTCAGAGCTATCACTTACCTCGTTCCCGCTCGTTATTATGTTGCCCTACTTCAAACACTCTTTTTGGCGGGAGACATTCCTTCCGTCATCATTCCATGTTGTATCACTCTAGGCCTCTTTGCAGTGATCCTAATGAGTATTGCTCGGTTAAAAGCCCCAAAATCTCTTGAATAATATCATGGACTTTCTCATCAGATTAGCATCTCTCATCAGAAAAGAATTGCTGGCGGTTCTCAGAGATACAAAAAGCCGCATGGCTCTCATTATTCCACCTATCATTCAGATCGCAATCTTCGGCTATGCCGCCACTATGAATGTTACCAGAGTTCCTTACGCTGTATTGGACAAAGACGGTGGAGAAACAGCCACACAATACATTGCCGACTTAGAAGGGACAGGTATCTTTCAAAGACAAGCTACCGTCACTACAGAAAAGGACATTGACCGTATGATTGATAATAAGGAAATCATCATCGGTCTTATTATTCCACCGGATTTCTCGCGTAATATTCAAACCGGTCGTACCGCATCCATTCAACTCATAGCGGATGGACGTAATACAAACACAGCGGCCATCGCTTTAAGTTACGGCCAACAAATTGCTTCTGCTTACGGCGTCAATATTCTCACCCAAAAAGGTTCTATCTCCTCGGTAGAAATAGAATCCAGAGCATGGTTTAATCCCAACCTCATTACTCGATGGTTCATTGTTCCCGGCCTTATAGCCGTTCTTATACTCATCAATTCTGTTCTATCTGGTTCCTTATCTATCGCTCGAGAACGGGAAGAGGGGACCTTTGACCAACTTCTAGTTGCACCATACACACCTAGTGAAATCCTTCTCGGCAAAGGAGCCGCCACTGTCATCACAGGAACTATGCAAGCCATCTTTGTCGTACTCATTGCTATGTTCTGGTTTCGCATTCCCTTCCATGGTTCGATCTGGCTATTGTCTTTATCTCTTCTACTCTTCATCATTACAGCTACAGCCATTGGCCTGTGCATTTCCTCCTTTGCTCAGTCTCTTCAACAAGCAATCGTAGGCACATTCCTTCTATTAGTTCCCATGGTCATGCTCTCTGGATTTGCTACCCCCATCTCCAGTATGCCGGATATCTTTCAAAAACTAACCCTCATCAATCCTATGAGATACGGATTGGAACTCATTCAGAGAATCTTTCTGGAAGGCTCAGGATTCTTAGATATATGGCACCTCTTTACTGCTATCATCATTGTTGCAGCAGTCGCAATCTTAACGGCTATCTTATCCTTCCATCGCAAAATCTCTTAACCCACCCGGTTATTCACACATCGCCACATCTACATTTCCTACCCTTCCTCTACTTTTTCATTTTCATCACGTCCAATTCCGTCACCCTCATAAAAATACTTGCATCCTCCACATTTTTTCTATTCTATTTCTCACGTCCTCTTTAGGGACATGGGCTCGTCGTTCAATGGATAGGACATCGGTTTCCGGTACCGACGATGTAGGTTCGATTCCTACCGGGCCTACCATTTTTACCTTTCAGAAACCCTTGAGAAATCAAGGGTTTTCTATTTTCGAACATACATGATTAATCATGTATGTTATATAACCCTTAATTTACTCATCCAGAATAGAGCCCATTCAAAAAATCCTATTATTCACTTCGAAAATGCATAAAACATACACCCCATGCCTCAAAGGAGGAAAATCATCCATGTAGATATGGATGCCTTTTTTGCATCCATAGAACAGAGAGATCACCCAGAATATAGGGGGAAACCGGTTGCCGTTGGCAGTCCGGAAATGCGTGGCGTTGTTGCGGCTGCCAGCTATGAAGCTCGTCGCTTTGGCGTACGATCCGCCATGCCTTCCATGAAGGCTTTAAAACTCTGTCCCCATTTAATTTTCACACGCTGTCGCATGGATGTATACAGGGCTGTTTCCGCACAAATACACGCTATTTTTCATCGTTATACAGATTTAGTAGAACCAATTTCTTTAGACGAGGCTTTTCTGGACGTCACAGAAAATAAACAAAGCATTCCGCTAGCTGTGGACATTGCCCGAAATATCAAAAATGAAATCCTTCAAGAACTATGCTTAACAGCATCTGCCGGAGTTTCCTATAACAAGTTTTTAGCAAAAATTGCCTCTGACTTCCGTAAACCAAACGGATTATTTACTATTCACCCCTCGCGCGCTGATGAGTTTATTGCAAAACTCCCCATCGAATCTTTTTGGGGCGTAGGTAATGCCACAGCAGAGCGTATGCACGCCTTATCCATTACCAACGGAGCTCAACTCAAAAAACGAAGTCTGGAATTTCTAATTCGCCATTTCGGTAAGATGGGCATCGTTTTCTACAACTTTGCTCGTGGCGTGGATGACCGCCCTGTAGAAACAACCAGAATTCGAAAATCCGTAGGATGTGAAGAAACCTATAGAGAAGATCTTTCTAAAGAGCAAGCATTAGACTACCATCTGCCACTGCTGGTAAAAAAACTAGTTAGCCGTTTGAAACGTTCAGATTTCAAAGGGAACACGCTTACCTTAAAGGTTCGATTTCCAGACTTTGTACAAAAATCCCGTAGCATAACAACCCCAGATATCTTATCAAACCAAGAACTGCTTCTGAAACAAGCTCGCTCTTTGCTTGAAGATATGGACTCAGGAAATCGTGCTTTCCGCTTGTTGGGGTTGTCTGTTTCCCATCCACAGGGAGAATATTCTCATAGTGAATGGGAACAGCTTTGGCTAAATCTGGAATATTAACTACTTTTTTATCAAAAACATCTGTTTCATCTTGCTTTCTTTTCCGGACAATCCTTTGAACAAAATACTTCATTACGCTTTTAGGGCATCAATGATGCCATTACGCCAGATTCTGGCAAACGTACAGAAATCACATGTGCTCAATGAGGTGGTCACTTTGGGCATATTTTTACAGGAGAACGCTTAACTCCTAAAAACACTCGTTACTATGTCAATTCTCTACCTTTAAAGTTTCAAAAATCAATCTTTCCCTCCGTTTTAGATAAACTTCATTAAACGGCATTCGTCATAAATAATGAATAAATCCCCAGCAGAGATTTGTAAAACACCCCCATAAAATCATACTCCCCTGTTTCACTAGTTGAAATGGTACTAGGGAAACAAGAGAGATTAGCTTGACTTTATTGTAATGGTGCTTATTCTGCCTTAAGCATTATTTGCAACCACTCGCACTTATTATGACCGACCGTAGAATTGTTATCACCGGCATCGGAGTGATCAGCCCCTTGGGTAATGATCTTGCATCCACTTGGGAAGCCATGAAGGCTGGCCGTAGCGGTATTGACACCATCAAATCCATGGATGTCACCGACTACTCCACAAAAATCGCCGGTGAAGTAAAAGGGTTTGATCCCACTCCATACTTCAAAACCCCCAAAGACGCTCGTCGCGTAGATCGCTTCACACACTTTGCTATGGGCGCCGCCGGTATGGCGATTAAAGATTCAGGGCTAGATTTGGAAGCTGAAGATAAAACCCGCATTGGTGTCATGGTGGGTAGTGGAATTGGTGGATTAGGTACATTGGAAGCCCAACACGCCTCACTCTTGGCAAAAGGCCCATCTCGAGTATCTCCTTTCATGATCCCTTACATGATCAGCAACATCGCTTCAGGCCTTATCTCCATGGAGTACGGCTTTGGTGGTCCCAATATGTCCATTGTCACCGCATGTGCGACTTCCAATCATAACATCGGAGAAGCTTGGCGTATCATGAAGTTTGGTGATGCAGATGTCATGGTTTGTGGTGGAGCAGAAGCTACTATACTACCCACTGGAGTTGCCGGATTCAGCAATATGAAAGCACTCAGTTCCCGCAACGATGAACCTCAGCGCGCTTCCCGTCCATATGATGTGGATCGTGATGGTTTTGTGATGGGGGAAGGTGCCGGTATCGTCATCTTGGAAACTTTGGAACACGCACAAAAACGCGGAGCCAAGATTTATGGAGAACTTGTTGGCTATGGCATTTCTGCAGATGCTTATCACCTGACGGCTCCGGATCCTGAAGGGCGTGGTGCAGCTCGTTGTATGCAAATGGCTTTAGATCATGCAGGCCTGAAGCCTGAAGACATTAACTATGTCAATACGCACGGCACATCCACACCGCTTGGAGATATCTGCGAAGTAAAAGCTCTTAAAGCCGTTTTCGGAGACCATGCTAAAAACGGTTTGCTTATCAGTTCTACCAAATCCATGACCGGCCACTTGCTTGGTGCTGCTGGTGGTGTAGAATTGGCTGCCTGCCTCATGGCCATGCAAGACAACATCATTCCGCCCACCATTAATGTGGACAACCAAGACCCGGAATGTGATCTGGATTGCGTACCTAACAAGGCCAGAGAAGCCAAGGTAAATGCTGTTTTGAGTAATTCTTTCGGGTTCGGCGGACACAACTCCTCCGTCATCGTGAAGAGATTCGCCTAATCTTCTCACTTCCATTATTTCCGGCGGAAGTGCTGATGTTTGTGACCGCAATCGCACAGCCATCACACTTCCGCTTTCTTTTTTACAGATATGCCCACAAAAACAAGACAAGATATTCTGTTCATGCGGTGGGCTCTATTTTCTGTAATCGGAATTATCCTACTCGTAGGTCTGTATTCCCTAGGAATAGCCTCATCTTGGGATCAGTTTTTAAAAGAAGCATTATATTCTGAACCGTTTCTATTGTCACCGGATTCACCATTTCTCACACCTGGCAAAGGTTTCCTACTGAGCATGGCATTAACTCTTGCTATGGTGTATGATTTATTATTGATTCAAAGCAAGTTCCACAAAATAGCAGTTCTAGCCATCTTCATCATTCTGCTCTTTGGCTTTACCCCCACTCTGGCCCTATGGGGAGTTTTCTTTACTCCCATACCATGTCTGATATCCGTAGGCAGTGCTGGAATTCTTTCTATTATTTACTCTAAACAACCATCTGTATCATCTCTTGCCCCCCCCTCACATGAATAATTTGGACTACCCATCCCCTGTCCTTGAACTAATTACTGCTTTAAAACAGCTTCCCGGCATCGGAATTCGAGGGGCAGAACGTATGGCTTTGTGGATGTTGCGAGGACATATGGCAGAGGCAGAGCTCATCTCCAAAGCTATTGGGCAAGTGGCAGGGAACGTGACTCCCTGCCCCATCTGCGGATTTTTCAGTATCGCTAACAATCCATGTTCCGCTTGTTTGGATGAAGGACGAGATCACGACCTGATCTGCGTTGTAGAACAAGCTACAGATGTTATTCCTATTGAACGAAGTAGTGCCTATCGGGGATTATACCACTGCTTAGGAGGAAAGCTCTCACCTTTAGATGATGTAGAACCGGAAGATCTTAATATAGCATCACTAATCCGACGAATCGCTCAAAAGCCTGCTTGTGAAGTCATTTTAGCAACGGGCTCTGATGTGGAAGGCGAAGCCACTGCTACTTATCTCCATCACCTACTTAAAGACATGGATTGCAAAATATCTCGACCGGCTCAAGGGTTACCAGCGGGATCAGGCCTCAGTCATGCAGATACGCTAACTCTAATGAAAGCCATTCAAGGTCGTACTCAGATGTAAAGGCCTCCCAATTTTACCTAGCTCTTATTGAAACTAACACGATTATTCCGCCAGTCCATCCACTCGAGCTCGGTCAAAATCTGCCGGACAAATCGTCACATTCACACGATCTCCAGTTTTAAGAACGTCTCTTAAATAGGCATTCTTTTTTTCCACAAAAGCCACAGCCGTTTTACCATTAGGCAAAGTGGCTCGAAAGGCAGTATCTGCTATACGCTCTACAATAACAGCAACGGTCTGTACCATTAAAAAAGGATATGATTTCATATAAAAATCAGGTCATTCACAATAATCCCTTCAGCAACTCGCTACCGCTCTTGAGTCCCTTTTCCGCGGCATCAATAATGGGTAATCTATCTGTAGCAGGCACATCAAACAAACCTTCTTCTTTCTCATTAGCGCCGTCTTTCTTATTTTCTGTCGAGTTCTTGTTCAACAATCGGGTCGCTATATCTATCTTTTCTTTTACCGTATTCATTCCATTCTTCATCACCCGCTTCCCTGCAGCTTTAATCAAGCGGGCAGATAAATCCTCCGATGGATGATCCACCGTTCCTCCGATATTCACATTCGCCCACATCAAGTTTCCACTTGATCCTGTCCGAGAGGCAGAAAAAACCTCTGAAACACCGGGTAGATTTTTCCATAAACCATCAGCTCTCATCCCTATTTGTAACCGTCCATTCAGCACACCATTTTCCCCGATATCTAACCATCCCTCAACTCTTACCAGCTGCTCACTCTCCAAAATAATATCAGACACACTCAAGGTCGTTCCCTTATACCGGAACTGTGCTGAAGCCTTATGTAAAGGAAGCTGCCTAAATCTAGAGGAATCACAAAACCATGCAAGCCTATCTAAGACAGGTAATCCGGTTAATACACCATTTTGCAACCGAACCAATCCCGCCACATGAGTAATACCCCTTTGAGTCCCCCGCAAATCCACACCACCACTCACCGTTCCTTGGATATGTTTCTTCCAATCATCTTCCAAGATAGAACTCGCAGGGATACTGTTCACCACGATGTTTGCGGTCCAAGATGAGGCCACTCCATCCCAATCCCCCTTAATATCCAAATATCCACCGACATCTGTAGTCAATCGGCAAGAAGGAATATTCAATCTAAGCGTTGAAGGATTAAACTGCGCCGTTCCAGACATTAGAGAAAACTCTGGACAAAGTTGAAAAGGCAGGGTCAATCTGCCACCTTGTATGTTAAACCTGTACTGATCAGATGCAGAATCATGCGAACTTTCTACCCTAGCTCCTTTCAATACGTACTCATTCCCTTGATTTCCATAAGAAACATTTAGAGAATCAATATTTCCCTTCTCCAGCCGGAAAGTATCCGGCAAAATGTTTTTTTCTACCCAACTCTTGGGCTCTTCCTCTTTTTCTTTAATGTGAAACGGCTCTTCTGACAAGGAAAGAGACGCCTCCGCAATATTAACAGAAGTAATAACAAAAGTACGCTTAAGCAAATCCCAGCGACTAAACTCCGTCTCTATTTTCTTTGCATGAAAAAAACTTAAAAACTCACGGCCTTCCATCGTAACACCATCGCACTGAATACCAGACCCATCCCACTCTAAAGGCTGTATTTCAGCACGATCCAAATTCAATTCATCAACAGCAGACTGTTCCAGCAAAGTTAAAAACTGCTCGCTCTTCAGATAGTACCTGACATACAGATAACACCCTGACACAGCAGCTACACACATCACAAAAATCCCCAGCACGCCCCACAGCAACAACCTTTTCCAAACGGCTCCCGCTGTACGAAGTTTTTTTCTGCGTATCCTCCTTACTCTGGACATGATGCCAGACTATAGCAAATCATCTTACGGTCAAGCTTTCGGATTTTTACACCATTTACGATGCACCCAACTATTACTTTTCGTGATACACTTTATGACGCCCTGACGCCATCGTCACAAAAATCAGGAATAATGTATACGCTGCTAGGAATCCCATAGGAATCACAGCTCCATGTTCACCTCTTCCCAAAGCCTCAATCGGAGCAGCCTGCTTTACCCAAATATTTTGTGCCAACCATGCTAAAAAAATCGATAACAACAACGTAGGAGTTATGTATTTCATAATAATACGATAAATCTTGGGAATATGAATAACAGAACCATCTTCCAGGTCTTTTAATCCATCATCCACTCCCAATTTCCAAGAGAACAAGATCATCATCACCATAGCACTTACAAAGAAACATAAGGTGCCTAAAAAGAAATCATATGTATCCATCGCCAACAAATTACCGCTATACCAAGCAACAACAAATGTCCCTGTTGCCGTAAAAAAGCCCTGCACAACCACGGCCAACTTACGTCTCAACCCCATAAACTCTTCGATAAAGGACAACCCCACCTGCATCATAGAAATAGAACTGGTTACAGCAGCTACAGTTAAAAGGAGGAAAAACAGACTGCCGAATACCACACTGCCCCCCATCTTCGCAAAGGCCTGAGGAAGCACCATAAACCCTAGTGCAAATGTCCCCTGACCAGCAGCCCCCGCCACTCCTAAAAATGCGACGGCTGCAGGAACCGTCATCATTCCAGCAATTCCAACTTCACAAATCTCATTGGATGCAGCTGCAGATATTCCGCTTAGCGCAATATCCTCCTTCTTCTTAACATAACTAGCATACGTTAAAATCAGTCCCGTCCCTACGGAAAGACTCAGAAATACCTGACCAGCAGCGGCAATCCAAAGCTCTATGTTTTTCAAGCCATCCCACAAAGAAACCTCCGTCAATCTTAGCCGTCCGGCAGACATTTCAACTTTCCGCACAGCCTCTTCCATCGAACCCGGCTGAGAAGCAGAGACCATGGAAATAGTTTTCCATTCTCCGCTCTCCGGCTCTCTCTCTTCGACCAAAACCTTGCTTGGATTCCACATATACCCCAACCCCTGTTCGATACTGCGATCTGGATAGGCAGGATCCGGAGTACCAATACACAAAATACGAACAAGCAATACTAAAGAAATCAACAATAATATGGGCATAAACCACCGGGAAAACATCTCTATACCCTTACTAATTCCCCGATAAATAATGCCCAAGTTCAGTAAAATTACTCCACCTACAATCCAAAGCAACCCATTATCAGATAAAAGAACACTTCCATCCCCGGCCACTCCAGTAAAATCATCAAATGCCTGTTTTGTCGCTTCAGCCGTAGCAAAAGCTTCCGGCTGAGTCAGCATTTTCCAAAAATACCCGCAACACCAAGCCTCCACCACCATATAATAAAACGCCACGGAAGACGGCCCCAACACGGCCAATACACCTAAAAACTTCCATAGTTTAGATCCCTTAGTCAGATACCAAAATACACCGGGAGCACAATGGGCACCCAACTGTCCTCCTCTCCGACCTATAGACCATTCGGCCCACGCTACAGGCATCCCCACTAATACAAGCATCATCCCATACGCCACCATAAATGCGCCACCTCCATACTGAGCAGCTAACCCAGGGAAGCGCAAGAAGTTCCCCAGCCCTACAGCACTCCCAGCCACTGCTAGAATCACTCCGATTTTTCCGGACCACTCATCTTGTTGAGCCTTTACGGATGACATGCAGGCCATACTGTCAAAAAAAGATTCATATTCAAGTATAAACACCTTATCCGTTCTCTGTGAAAGCATGATTGCCACTTGACTTCCATACGTTTTTTGGAATCATTCTTTTAGAACTAAACCAAAAAACAAAACATGCTACTCATAGGAAAACCGGCACCTTCTTTTAGTGCCAATGCAGTTGTAAACGGTGTCATCGTACCGGATTTCAGCCTTGATCAGTTCATTGGCAAAAAATACGTTGTACTGTTCTTCTATCCGAAGGACTTCACCTTCGTATGCCCCACAGAATTGATCGGCTTCCAACAAGCTCTGGACGAGTTCGAAAAACGAGACGTAGCCGTCATCGGTTGCTCTACGGACAGCGAATTCTCCCACTGGGCTTGGCTAAACACTCCTCGAAACCAAGGGGGTATTCAGGGCGTTACCTACCCCATTGTTGCCGATATCAATAAGACTATTTCCTCAGATTTCGGAGTATTGGCCGGAGATGAAGAAATTGACGAATTGGGCAATGTCATCGTTCATGGAGAACAAGTTGCTTATCGCGGTCTCTTCCTCATTGATAAAGATGGCATCATTCGTCACCAGCTCATCAATGACTTCCCGCTAGGCCGTTCCGTTGATGAAGCTATTCGAGTGGTTGATGCTCTTCAGCATTTTGAACAATATGGAGAAGTATGCCCACTTGGCTGGCACAAGGGAGAAACAGCTATGACTCCATCTCATGAAGGCGTAGCATCCTACCTTAGCAAGTAAATTACCACATTCAACTTTCAAGCCGTCTCCCAAATGAGGGGACGGCTTTTTCTTTTATCTGTGCCTCATTTTGCTCAAATAAGACTGCTTTCATCTCCCAATATTGAATTATTGCAATAATTGTCATAATCTGAAAAGAATACTCGCAGCCATCTTGAGCTTCTCACCTGCCTTTGCTACATCCCTGCCATGAATATGAATGTCATGGCAACGGTCTCCGGACAAGACCTCTGGACAAAAACCATGGACTTTCTCAATATGCCAGATTGGCTCAAATTGGAAATGGTTCAATCCGTAGGAGCAAAGCTCATGCACGTGGTAATTTGGCTAATCATCAGCTGGATACTCCTGAAACTACTTTGCCAAGTCATTCGGAAAATCACTGCGCTGAAAATGTCCCTCCAAGCATCCCTGCTAACTGTTAAAATTATCAAAAATGCAGGCTATATTGTCATTGCTGTAGAAGCTTTTGCCCTAATGGGCTTTGACATTCTAACATTACTCGGAGCAGCCAGTATTATCGGCGTTGCTGTTGGCTTTGCTTCACAAACATCTCTGTCAAATATCATAAGCGGTCTCTTTCTGGTCGGAGAAAAACAAATCAACCTGGGAGATATGATTGAAGTAGACGGCATCACCGGCAATGTAGACTCCATCAACCTGATGTCTGTCCAACTACGCCTCCCAAACAATACCATGGTTCGTATTCCTAATGAATTGATCATCAAAACCCCTGTCAGCAATATTACTCGATTTTCCACTCGCCGATGCGATTTAGAACTTGGAGTGGATTACAACTGTGACATTGACCATGTTATCAATGTTCTACAAGACGTCGTCAAACAAAACAGATTCTGTCTGGAAGAACCCTCTCCCCTCATCGCCTTCGCCGGATTTCAAGATTCTTCCTTAGGATTTACTGTTGGAGCTTGGTGCCTTAAAGACAACTTTTTGGACTGTAAAAAAACACTTGCCAGCGACATCAAAAAACGCTTCGCATCAGAGGGCATTTCTTTCCCATTCCCCACACGCAGCCTTGAAACTAGAACCCCCATTAAGGTTGAAATCTCTGCAACCTCAGAGAAAAATCAATAAAGAAGTTCTTTTTGCTTTCTTTTTGCCTCGTGAAATTTCAATCTTGTCTGCGTAAAATCCGCATTTATGTCTGACTCATCCGCTCCAGCCTATAAAAGAATCCTACTGAAACTCAGTGGTGAAGCTCTGCGTAGCCCCGGTAGTATGGATAACATTTCACCAGAAATCGTTGCCCGTATTGCTGAAGAAATCGCTCAAGCACATCGTTCCGGTGTCCAAATTGGTCTCGTTGTAGGAGGTGGCAACTTCTGGCGTGGTGCAAAAGCAAGCGTGCGCGGAATGGATCGAGCCACAGCAGATTACGTTGGTATGCTTGCAACGGTTATGAACGCTTTGGCTCTGCAAAGTGCATTGGAACGAGCAGGGGTTCCCTGTGTCGTTCAATCCGCTATTGAAATGAAAAACGTAGCGGAATCTTTCATCCGTTTAAAAGCCCGATCTTATCTAGAAAACAACAAAATCGTTATCTTTGCTGCCGGCACAGGAAACCCATTCTTCTCCACAGATACCACCGCTGCTCTCCGAGCCAGTGAAATCAATGCGGAAGTAGTCATGAAAGCTACTTCTGTAGATGGAGTATACGATGCAGATCCCAAAAAAGTCGCCGATGCCAAGCGTTTTGACTCCATATCTTATCAAGAATGTCTGGAACGCCAGCTTAAGGTTATGGACTCCACTGCTTTTACCCTGTGCATGGACAATAAAAAGCCTATCATCGTATTCGATATGCATACACCGGGCAACATCACAAAAGCGTTGCTTGGAGAACCAATTGGTACCACTATCAGCTAAAACACTTAATCAACCCAATCAAAACACTTAATACTACCATCACACCATGGACGCAGAAACACTAATATTGGAAACGGAAGAATCCATGCTCAAGGCCGTTGAGTTTGCCAAACAGGAATTCTCCGGCGTACGCACAGGCAAAGCATCACCAGGTCTTGTTGAAAACTTGGACGTTCACGTCTCCAGCTACGGCTCTGTCATGAAGCTGAAAGGGCTAGCTGTTATCAGCACACCGGAACCGCGCCTCATTCTTATTCAACCATTTGATCCAAGCACTGTTCATGATATCGGTCGCGCCATCAATGAAAGCAAACTGAATCTCAATCCTCTGGTAGAAGGTCGTTCTATCCGTCTGCCCATCCCCGCTCTCACAGAAGAACGCCGCAAAGATCTTGTTAAACTGGTAAAATCCCAAGCTGAAGAAGCTCGTGTTCGTGTTCGTGGAGCTCGTAAAGTTGCTATGGATTCAGCCAAAAAGCTCAAGGCAGACAACATTGTAACAGAAGATGGCCAACGTGATTTGGAAAACCAAATCCAAAAGTTAACGGACAAATATGTGAAGGAAGTTGACGAGCTGGTAGCTATTAAAGAAAAAGATATCATGACCATCTAATACGATTCACATCATTCCACCTCAAACATTTTATAATCATGACAGATAATGAATCCAACTTCCTTGCCTCTGGCATTGAAATCAAGGGAACTATCCGTTTCCAAAACGATATGCACATTGATGGCAAAATTGAAGGTGAAATCATTTCCGATAAAGGAAAAGTAACCATCGGAGAAACGGCCCAGATCAAAGGGGACATTACCGCCGGTGATGTCCGCATTTACGGCAAAGTAGAAGGTAAAGTCACATCTGAACGCTGTGAGCTTAAACAACAGGCTCGAGTCGTAGGAGACATGAAAACCCGTAGCCTTGCTATGGAAGAAGGGGCCCACCTTCTGGGGCGCACGGAAATCGGTTAATCTCCTTTTTACAATATTCCATTTCTGTTCAGCCGTTCCTTATTGTTAAGGAACGGCTTTTTTACATAAAAAACATTCTCCCTCTTACAAAAGCGGAGGCCTCACAATAGAACGAGAACGCGGCTGGAGTGGATCTAATACTTTTCGGATAAAAGCGTTCATCTGCTCCACACTCATACTCCTGATAGCTTTTGTTTGCTGTTCAAAGGTGTCCAAAGGCAAACCAAACAAGATATCCAAGGCCAACATTTGACAAAGTGTCCCGTTGGACTGCATCGTCAACAGTCGAGAAGACAAAGCAGACGCCTTAGTTCGTTCCAACTCTTCTTCAGACATACCTTGTTGATAAATCAAATCAAGCGTTGATTCCAGTCGTTGCTCAGCTTCTTCCAACTGCTCCGGAGAGGTGCCCAGATAAAAGCAAATACCACCGGCATCCATGCCAATGAACAAAGAAGAACTGGCGTAATACGCCAAGCCGGACTCTTCCCGAATCTTGGTAAACACAGGACCTGCCATATCACTACACCAAGCCTGAAACAACAACGCTTGCGCCATTTCAACAGTTCTGACCTCCACACCAGGAACCCCCACTACAATAACAGCCTGCTGCTTATCCAAGAAAGTTTCTGCTTTACCATTTTGCAAAGCAGGCGTTGGGGTTAATTCAGGAAGTTGCCCTCTCTTCATCTCCCCAAAATGTTTTTCCAGAAGAGGCAAAACCTCTTCCTTTCTAATGTCCCCAGAAATGCAAATGACAGAATTACAGGCGCACACAATCCTCTCATACTGGGCTTTCACATCTTGAAGAGTCAAAGAAGATAAACTCTCCGGCGTACCGGACGGGGAGTTCCCATAAGATACGTTTCCATAAGCAACTTTTCTCTCTTGTCGAAATGCTACAGCAAGAGGATCTTCTATATCTTCTTCTGCATCAGTTACAAATGCTTCTTTCTCCCTCAGAAAAGCGTCTTCAGGGAAAGAAGGATTCTTTAATACATCAGCCATTAATTCTAAACCACTATCCAAATCCTCCGCTAACGTCTGACACCCGATACTCAGCGAATTATTACCGGCAGATGTATTGATTGCACCCCCTATATTTTCCAAGAAACAAGCGATATCTGAAGCGGAACGAGAGGTCGTTCCTTTCAATAAACATTCTGCCATTAAATCCGTAACACCGGCATTACCTTCATTTTCTGAAGGGCAACCGGCCTTAAAAACCATACAGGCATAAGCTAACGGTAGACGGTGATCTTCTCGGATTACCACCTTCATCCCATTATCAAGCAAATGCTCGCTCATGGCTGTTTTTTCTTCAGAGCACTCCTTATCTTTTTCTTCACTATTGCTGCCTAAAGGATCCAGACTTACTTCTGTTACGTTTGGAGCAGACAACCAAGAAGAACAAACACGATGTATATCCTCCGTAGTCACTCGTTCTATAGCGTCCTGCCATTCAGAAGACAGATTTAAATTACGCGAGCCAAACCAATCCGCACCCATCTCCGATGCCATTCCTGAAGCAGAACTCCTACGCCGCAAGCGGCTAACACGAGTCTGCTTACAAACTCTCTTTAAATCTTCTGTAAAATCTTCATGGCCAAGTTCCTTCAGCTCCTGAAAGACCAAATCTCTCACTTTATTACGCAAAGAACGTTCCACGTCCATACTTATGGTAAAAGCCCCCTCTCCCGTTTCTGACTGATTGGAACTCACATCCATACTGTAAACAAGCCCCAATCGATCATGGAACTTTTCATAAAAACGAGCGGATCTTCCGCCACCAAGAATACTAGACAATGCAGAAAGTGCCGGGGTATCCGGATGAGAAGACGGAGGCAACTTCCAAGAAAGGCTTAATTTGGAACACGGTACGGCAAACTCCTTTCGAACACACCTAGGACCAAATTGGTGAGGTTCCTGAGGAATTGGTTCTTGACGCAAAGGTCGAGCTT
Source organism: uncultured Akkermansia sp. (assembly GCA_964525305.1). Lineage (GTDB taxonomy): Bacteria > Verrucomicrobiota > Verrucomicrobiia > Verrucomicrobiales > Akkermansiaceae > Akkermansia. Next base: position 4,427 of record CAZGGR010000012.1, on the reverse strand, counting down.
TCACAGTCTTTACCAGAGACTCTAAATGAGAAAGGATCTCCGTTGCATTGACGGCTCCGGCGATAGAAAGTAAGATATTATTCGGCACATACCGACAGGCATGATAGTCCAACACATCCTGCCGAGTCAGGCAATCAAATGCAGCTCGTTCGCCTAAAACAGGCCAACGGCGAGGATGTTTAAGATATAGAGTCTGCATCAATAATTGATACGCCACGGAATCAGGATCATCCTCATACATAGCCATCTCACGACGCACCACGTCTTTCTCTCGTTCCATCTCTTCCTCCGGGAACGAGGGGAAAAACACAAGCTCCGTCAACAACTCCAAGAAAATCTGCCAGGATTCAGCCGGCCCATCAATATAAAACACCGTACGGTTCAAACTGGTATATGCATTCCAATGTCCGCCCTTCTCTTGTACTTTGTAAGCCAATTCCTGTCCGGAAAAATGTGCCGTCCCTTTGAAGACCAAATGTTCCAGCAAATGAGAAATTCCACTCGCCTGCCAATGTCCTTCATTCATAGATCCTGTTCCCACCCAATACTGTAAAGAGACAACAGGATGCGATTTGTCCTCTTTTATTAAAACCGTCAAACCATTCCCTAAACGGCACATCACAGGTTCCTTGGCTGAACTCATGTTTCTTAGCCTGCCTTAAGACGACACCCCATGCAAGTCGCCGCTCCGTATGTTACCTATGGCTGTCAAACTTCCCTCATCAAACAGCCGTTATCTTAAAAAAATTTCTTTCTTCCTCATTTTTTGAACAAATATAGACTTCTGCTACTCTATTTTTATTGCAGAAAGATGACAAAGTTGTCATCTTCCTCGTTCTATCAACATCAAACATCATAAAAAACTCGTTATATGAAAAAGTTCCTCGCTATTGCAGTGTTCGCATTTGCTTTCAGCATCAACGGCTATGCCCAAGAACCGGCAGCTCCAGCAGATGCTCCGGCACCGGTTCCCCACAAGTGCTGCAAAAAAGATAAAAAATGCCACAAGAAATGTAACAAGGCTTGTCCCTGCCCGGACAAAAAATGTGATAAGCCTTGCAGTAAGGGAGAAAAACCCTGTCCATGCCCTAAGGAAAAAGCCCCCCAAGCTTAATCCTGCAAGACATCATGAATCATCCCTCTTGTCTAGCTAGACAAGAGGGGAATATCAACTCTATCGGATATCTTTCACTAACGCACTTATTTCGGTATCTATAAAATTACTTGATATTCATCTTCAATCCATTCTATAAATTGCCACCATGAAAACCGCATCACTACTTATCATAGGTTGCACAGCCCTTGCTTTATCATTCACCTCCTGCACCAACTTTGGTTCCGCTGATGTTTACAACATGAATGAAATCGGTGGAGCACAAGGCACCTACACAGGTGTTGTTACCAACGTAGAAACCGTCAAGATTCAAGCCAACAATGCCAACACGGGGACTGCTCTCGGAGCTATTGCCGGGGGGCTTACCGGAAGTATGTTTGGCGGAGGCAATGCTAAGTTTGCCACAGCTGCCGGTGGCGTGGTCTTAGGAAGTCTGGCTGGGAATCAAATTGATAAAGCTGTCAATAACACAACCGGCGAACGCATCTCCGTCCGCCTGGATCAACTCAGAAATGGCAAGCGCAATTACACTATTGTCCAGGCCATCAGTAAAAACAATCCGATTCAAGTTGGACAACGTGTTCGGGTCATTATCGGAGACAGAGGATCCCGTGTACTGGCCTATTAACGCCTTTGCTTTGTAATACAATCTCTTATTGACATGCTCTTCGGCACCTTATCCAACGGTACTCCCGTAGAGATATTTGAACTAGCTTCAGATATCCTAACCGTGCGCATCAGCAACTACGGGGGACGCATCATCTCCGTTGTCAAAGACAACAAAGACATGCTCGTAGGCCCTAAGTCTTTTGAAGACATGCTCAAAGACACCTGTTATTGCGGTGCGATTTGTGGCCGTGTCGCTAATCGCATCGCAAAAGGTAAATTTTCTATTGATGGGGATTCTCACACCGTTGCTATCAATAATGGTCCCAATCATCTGCATGGCGGTATTCATGGCTTTGACAGCAAAATCTGGCAAGTCCAAGAAGTCACTGGCAACAAGCTTGTATTGACGTTACACTCTGCAGATGAAGAAGAAAATTATCCCGGCAATTTGGAAGTTGTGGCCACCTATACTGTGATAGAAGAAACTCTGCACTTGCGGATGGAAGCTTATACAGACGCGGCCACAATTGTTAACCTTACCAACCATGCCTACTGGAATCTATCAGGCAAGCCAACCATTGATGCGATGACACTGGAAGTCAGAGCATCAGCCTACACTCCTGTAGATAGTACTAACATCCCGGATGGTCGGATTCTCCCTGTTGAAGGAACGGATTTTGACCTTCGCAAACCCTCTATTCTGGGAGTACGAAACTCTGCAGCTCATCCAGCTACGGCAGCCGGTTTAGATCACAACTATGTACTGGATTCTGAACCGGGCGATAAAATTGCAGCTATTCTTCTTGACCCAGAATCCCATCACCGTTTGATCGTCGCAACAGATGCGCCCGGTCTGCAAGTTTATACCGGAGAATACCTTCCCTTGCCGCGCCAAGGCATTGCATTAGAAGCTCAAGGTTTTCCTAATGCCATCAATACTCCTCACTTTCCCTGCGTTATCCTACGTCCAGGACAATCTGCCGTACGTAATATTACTTGGACCATCAGATAAAACCAATCTAGCATTTTTGGAAAAAAGAAGAGCTGAAGCATATCGCTTTCAGCTCTTCTTTTTTTCCTCCGGGAATCACTCTACGATGCATTCCAAAGAGCAACTTAAATCGACAACGCTTTGCGGGTTTTGTCCGCCTTATTGTTCAGGCCGGCTCGGTTCATGATAGGCCGGGCATACACAGCTGCCGTCTTGATTGCCTGATTCCCTCGCTTACCGGCGGCTCGGTTTTTCAATACCCTCAGTGCTCGTGCACGGTTCTTGATGAGTTCCTCCTTCATCATCTCTTTTTCTTCCGGTGGCATATCTTCTCCTCCCTCAGAATTCAAAATCGCTTCCGCCTCCGCCTCTTGCGCCTCGGCTGTCGCTTCTTTCAACGCTCCGATTGCCCCCAGAATATCCTCTACTGAGGCTTCCTCCGGCAAATCCAGCTCTACTGCTATCTTTTTTAACTCTTCCATTGTTCTCTCTTCTTGTTCTTGGGTTGCTCCGCTCTCGCGGTTCGTGATGGGCCTTTGCCCCTTGTTGTTCGGGCGGTTCGTCAATGCCAGCCCCACCAAGCGGCTCGGCCGGTAACGCTCTCCTCCCAAACACTTCAACGTTTCCGTCTCGTACTCCGTTGAAAAATGCTTATATTCCTTTCCCTCTATCAACTTCCGCCCACTGGGCGTCCATTCAATCCTCCCGCATAAATGATACTTCCCTCCCTCATCAAAAATCCCTACCTCCTTCAACCACCCTCGCGCCATGGTCTCTTTCTCAGGATCCCTCGACAAATGATCACAATCCACCAGCAATTCCTTTTCCCAGTTCCGGCACAAGTCCTTCATGGCTTCATTGTCCAGCTCCTGAATAATCCTTCTCCCATCATCCAACACCGTCCCGTGCTCCCCTTGCGCCTCAATCATATACCACCCATCTCCGGGCTTCTCCGGGCTCGCCAGCTCTTCTTCTTTTATAAATCTTATCATACCTTTCTTTTTTCTCTTGTTATTTAAATCTCTTCTGCTATCTTAACCTTCCGGTCGGCAACTGCCATTCCACTAGGCTAGAGTGCAAACAGATGGCTTGGTCAGTAGCTGAGGGTTTCCAGCCCTGTGCACCTGACCGTAGACTCCGATTCCTGATCGGAGTTTTTTTGTTATCAGTAATCATCTCGTTTCCCCTTCTTGTTCTTATCATAAGACGTGATTACCCAGGATTTACCCCGGCCTTTACTGCGCCCCAAATGAACGAGTTCATTCCCATAAGACACCGTTAGTTTGTTTAGATCCGGATGCTTCTCGATTTTTCCGCAAGCCAAAATCAACGGCATACGACGTACAGCGCGATCTCCATGCTTAGCCAGAACATGCTTCAACCCATATCCATCGGCATGTGTGACGTTATTCGTATTCCTCTTAGGTGTTCCAGCTCTCCCAATAGGAAAATCTACCCACCCCAATCCCTTTCTATACATCACCTTCTGAGCATCTTTACCATTATTCAAAGCCCATCGCATCGCTCTAATGGCATTAGCCACGTTTTGTCGGGGAGTCATTCCTTCTCGGGCTTTTTGCCAATCGTCACTACGCCCACGACCTCGCTTATCCCACCCCTTCTTGGCGCCTTCGGATGTCCCGTGGTTAATCAGCAACCCCTCCCCATCCTCATCTTGCCCGTTTCCGGCGTTTTGCAACGGGGTTGCAACGG
>CAZGGR010000011.1:59347-64554 GCA_964525305.1 uncultured Akkermansia sp. | reverse complement strand
ATACTGTGGTTTCTCAATTCTCTGTTCATGCCGTTTGTTTCTCCGACTACCGCAACGACTCTGATGGAGCCGGTGCCGTTCCCGCAATCGGGAGCCGTACCGATGCGGGCATATGCAGAAATCAAGAGGGCACTTGAAAGCATTTCTCAGCGTTATTATCGGCTTATTTTGCTCGTGGGCAAACCAGAATCGGTGGAGCAAACGAAGCTGCTCCAACAAATTGAGCATGAATACGGAGGCCGCCTGATCAACGTCAATCTACACCTTGCAGAAAAACTGCTGGCGTTAACAGAGCAAGAACGCATCGCGCAGATACAACAGCCCGACATACTACAACCAGAGCCGGCCGGAGACCTCCTCATTTTGGACCATACAGAGATTCTCTTTGAGCCCACTCTGCACCTGGATCCCCTGCGGTTGCTCCAGCAAATCTCCCGGAACCGAACCGTCCTGGCAACCTGGTCCGGGCGATTCGAATCAGAGCAGCTTTATTACGCCGAACCCGGGCATCCCGAATACCACCGTTATTCCAGACCGGATGCCGTCATCATCCATTTTCATCATTAACCCAGCTCATCAACTCATCCCCCCCTGATCAAAATGAAATACGGAGATCTCATCCAATTTGATGCCATTGAATCAGTTATACAACTACGGGAAGCAAGCCAATCTGAAGCAGCCCGCAACCATGTACGCTCCTTTGTCATTTCGGAAGACATGGCAGGCCGGCTCATCAATAGGTTTTTTCCCCAGATGCAGTTTGAGAATCCCTCAGACCACAAAGGACTGCTGGTCATTGGGAATTATGGCACCGGTAAATCTCACTTAATGGCTGTGTTGTCCGCACTGGCTGAAGATAAGGCACTATTGGAGGAAGTGAATCACCACGACGTCAAAGAAGCGGCGGCCTGCATCGCCGGACGCTTCAAAGTCATCCGTACGGAGATCGGAGCCAGCACCATGTCCCTGCGGGATATACTGATCACAGAGCTGCAGACTCATCTGAAGCGTATGGGAGTGGACTACAGCTTCCCACCTTCAAACACCATCACCAATCACAAAGGGGCATTCGATGACATGATGAGCCTTTTTGAGAAAGTCTACCCGGATCAGGGGCTGTTGCTGGTGGTCGATGAGCTCCTGGACTACCTGCGGGGACGCAAAGCTCAAGAACTGACCTTGGATCTGGGCTTTTTGAGAGAGATTGGGGAAGTGTGCAAGACCTTGAGGTTTCGCTTCATAGCGGGACTTCAGGAAGCCATCTTCGAGAGTTCTCAATTCCAGTTTGCCGCCGATAGCTTACGCCGAGTCAAAGACCGGTTTGAACAGATCCTGATTGCACGCAACGATGTGAAGTTTGTCGTTGCCGAACGACTGCTTAAAAAGACCGCCGAACAACAAGCTCTGATACGGGCACACCTGGAACCGTTTGCGAAATATTACAGCGACCTTCATTCCCGCATGGATGAGTACGTGCGCCTTTTCCCGGTGCATCCGGACTACATCAGCACCTTTGAACTCATCACGGTGGCAGAAAAGCGAGAAGTGCTTAAGACTCTATCGATGAGCATGAAAGCCATGCTGAACCAAGAAGTTCCTCAAGAGGCACCCGGACTTCTTGCCTATGATTCTTATTGGGAAACTCTGAGCAATAACGCCGCCTTCCAGGCAGACACCACCATCAAGCCGGTCATCGACTGCAGTCGCACCCTGCAATCCCGCATCGAAGCAGCCTTCCCCCGCCCCACCTACAAGCCCATGGCGATGCGGATTATCCATGCGCTCTCCATTCATCGTCTCACCACGGGGGATATTTATAACTCCATGGGGGCTACCGCCAAAGAACTGCGCGACCAACTCTGCCTGTTTGACCCCCTGATTGCTGAACTGGGGGACAGTGAACCGGATCAGGATCTCCTGGGGCAAGTGGAAGTCGTCCTGCAAGAAATCCTCAAAACCGTCAGCGGTCAATTCATCTCTTACCACCCCGACAACGGTCAGTACCACCTGGATTTGAAAAAGACCGAAGACTTTGATGCTCAAATAGAAGCTAAAGCAAACACGCTGGATCCATCCACCCTGGATCTATTCTATTACGAAGCCTTGAAGCGGGTGATGGAATGCCAGGACATCACGTATGTAACCGGCTATAAGGTCTGGGAGCATGAGTTGATCTGGCCAAACCGCAAAGCCGCCAGAAAGGGATATCTCTTCTTCGGGTCTCCCAACGAACGCTCTACCGTTGTCCCTCAGCGGGAATTTTACCTGTATTTCATTCAGCCCTATTCTCCGCCCCGCTTTAAGGATGAAAAAGCGGCGGATGAAGTCTTCTTCCGGCTCAAAGACATGGATGAAGTCTTCCAATCCACCCTCAAACGCTTTGCGGCGGCACAAACACTGGCAAGCTCCTCGTCCGGCCACTCCAAAGCGGTTTACGAAGGGAAAGCCAAGCAAGCCTTAACACAACTGAACCTATGGTTGCAGGAGCATCGTACCGAGGCCTTTGAACTGACCTATCAGGGCAGCACCAAGCGCATGATGAACTGGGTAAAAAATGCAGACTTCCGCGCTCTCGTCGGCCTATCTCCTCAGAGCACCCTCAGTTTCAGGGACATGGTCAACGCCGTAGCGTCTCATTGTCTGTCCGCCCACTTTGAAGACCGCGCTCCGGAATACCCCCATTTTTCCGTACTCATTACCGGAGCCAACCGAACACAGGCCTCACAGGAAGCCCTGAGAGCCATCGCCAGCCAACGCCCCACCAAACAGGCTACCGCCGTGCTGGACGCTCTGGAACTGCTGGATGGAGACAAGCTCTCCCCGGCACACTCCCGTTACGCCCGATTCATTCTGGAACTTCTGAAATCCAAAGGCCATGGGCAGGTACTGAACCGCCAGGAACTGATCGATAATGACCTGGGGGAAGAATACATGAACCTGCATACGTACCGGCTGGAGGTAGAGTGGGTCGTCGTTTTACTGGCGGCTCTGGTGTATTCCGGAGATATTGTCATTGCTTATCCCGGCGTCAAATACGGAGCCGGAGAATTAGCTCAGCTGGCAGCCGGAGACATCAACGATCTGATCAACTTTAAACATCTGGAACAGCCCAAGGAATGGAACCTTCCGGCACTGGCTGCCCTGTTCGACCTTCTGGATCTGCCGCCGGGGCTAGTCCAGCTCGTCACGCAAGGTCAGGACGATCCCGTCCGCCAGATGCAGACAGCCGTATCCCGCATGGCTGACCGCATGGCAACGGCACTGAACACGCTGATCAAGGGGTGCGCCTTCTGGGGCATCAATCTGATCGAGACATCCGGTATCGCCTCTCAAAAAGAAGCCTGGCAGCGAACCAAGTCCTTCCTCGATGCCATCAGTGCTTATACATCCCCGGGCAAACTGAAAAACTTCCGCTTCAGCACAGAAGATGTGCAGTCCCATGCCCCTGCCATTCAGGCACTCCACGGTCTAAACGGCATCACTTCTTTGGCGGCTGAACTCGCTCCGATTACCGCATGGATCTCTGAAGCCATGCTGACGATGCCGGCAGATCAGGAATGGAGCCGACAAGCGGCAGACACGAAAAAACGCCTGCTGGCGATCATTACCTCCACGGCTCCGGCTGAGCTCCCGGCTCAGACTCAGACAATCGCTACCACCTTGCTCCAACTGAAAAAGGAATACATCTCCGTTTATACCCGGCTGCATGGCACGGCACGCCTCAACACCCAGGAAACAGACCTCAAAAACACCCTGCTGCATGATCCGCGCCTGAACCAATTAGACCGGCTTGCCACCATCGACATGATGCCGGTGCGACAGCTGCAGGACTTCCGAAACGCCATGGGACGGCTTCGCTCTTGCTCGACTCTATCCACGAAGGATCTGGAGACCTCGGCTATCTGTCCGCACTGTTCCTTTAAGCCCGTCACGGAAACATGGGAAAACGCCTCACTGGTCTTGCAACACCTGAGCGATGAATTGGATCAGCTCACGGAAAAATGGATACAGACCCTACTGACGAACCTGCAAGATCCGAGCATCCGGTCAACGGAAGAGCTGCTGCAGGAAGAAGAACGCCAGATCGTCAACGCCTTCCGTACAGAGCAGACGCTACCGGATTCGCCCGAACAAATGAACCTGCTGGTTCAGGTGTTAAAGAAGCTCTTCTCCGGCTTAAAGAAGATTGCTCTCTCCAAACAGGATCTGATTCGGCACCTGTCTGCCATGGGGCCGTCTTCTCCGAAGGAAATCAAACAGGCGTTCAACCGCTACGTGGATGAATGCACCAGAGGTGCCCAGGAGGATCACATCAGGATCGTCGTAGAAGACGGCGAGTCCATTCATTTCCCATCATAAAACCATTTTGATCTGAGCGACCCATGTATACAGAAGATCTTTTCACGACCCCGAACGGGGAACAGGAGCCACGGAAGGTGACTTGCCTAGGGAAGGAGTTTGAGAGCGATGAGGCACGGCGGCAGTACTTTACGGAGCAGTTGCGGCAGCACCTGCAAGATCCGGAGTTCCGCAAGACGGAGGGATTCCCCATCGGTACGGACGAGGACATTCTGAACCTGAGCGACCCGCCCTATTACACTGCCTGCCCCAATCCGTGGACGGCGGATTTCATTGCGGAGTGGGCACAAGCACAGGAAGCACCGGCTGAGCCCTACCATCGGGAGCCTTTTGCCGCTGATGTGAGCGAGGGGAAAAATGACCCCGTTTACAAAGCTCACGCTTACCACACCAAGGTTCCTCACAAAGCCATCATGCGCTACCTGCTCCACTACACCAATCCGGGGGACGTGGTCTTTGACGGCTTTTGTGGCTCTGGCATGACCGGTGTAGCTGCCCAAATGTGCGGGAATCGGGATGCCGTACTCTCCCTGGGCTACCGCGTGGAGGAGGACGGCTCCATCCTGAGGGAGGAAACAGACGCCGACGGCCATACCGCCTGGGTGCCCTTCTCCCGATTGGGGGCTCGCAAAGCCATCCTGAATGACCTGGCTCCCGCTGCCACCTTCATCGCTTACAATTACAACACTCCCGTGAATGCCGCCGCATTCCAACGGGAAGCTCAGCGCATCTTGCGAGAAGTGGAGCAGGAGTGCGGATGGATGTATGAAACCCTGCATACGGATGGTGTCACCAAGGGGCGCATCAATTACACCGTCTGGTCTGACGTCTTTATCTGCCCGGCATGC
>CAZGGR010000011.1:0-59247 GCA_964525305.1 uncultured Akkermansia sp. | reverse complement strand
GGGAATCCTGGCTAAAGGTGCAGACCAACAACAAGGAAGAAGCCATCGAAAATCCGGTACAGGGAAAAGGGGGGGAAGAATACCGGGAACTGATGCAGGCGTGCTTCCGGGAAGCGTACCGGGTGCTGAAGCCCGGACGGTGGATGACGGTGGAGTTCTCCAACACCAAGGCAGCCGTCTGGAACAGCATTCAGACGGCATTGACGGATGCGGGCTTTATTGTCGCCAACGTATCCGCTCTGGACAAAAAACAGGGAAGCTTTAAGGCCGTCACCACGCCAACAGCCGTCAAGCAGGATTTGGTTATCTCCGCCTACAAGCCGAACGGCGGATTTGAGGATCGTTTCCGGGAAGAAGCCGGTACGGAAGAAGGCGTCTGGGACTTTGTGCGCACGCACCTGAAGTACCTGCCGGTGACGAAGATACAGGGAGGAGAGCTACACATGGTGCCGGAACGAGACCCGCGCCTGCTGTACGACCAGCTGGTGGCGTACCACGTGCGCAAGGGCTACCGGGTACCCATCTCCAGCCGGGAGTTCCAAACGGGGCTGGCACAGCGGTTCATGGAGCGGGACGGGATGTACTTTTTACCGGATCAGACGGCAGAATACGACCGCCGCAAACAACTGGGCGGAGGCAATCTGAAACAGGCAGAGCTATTCGTGTGCGATGAATCCACCGCCATCGAATGGCTGCGCCAGACGCTGAAAACTAAACCGCAGACCTTTGCCGATCTGAACCCACAGTTCATGCAGAAGCTGGGCGGATGGAACAAGAATGAAACCCAGCTGGATCTGCGGGAACTCCTCAACCAGAACTTCCTGTGCTATGAAGGCAACACGCCGGTGCCGGAACAAATCCATACCTACCTCTCCACCAACTGGAAAGAACTGCGCCATCTGCCCAAGGATGACCCCGCCCTGATGGATAAGGCAGAAAACCGCTGGTATGTGCCGGATCCGAATAAGGCAAGCGATCTGGAAAAACTGCGCGAAAAGGCACTGCTGAAGGAGTTTGAGGAATACAAGGAAGCGAAAAAGAAGCTGAAAGTCTTCCGACTGGAAGCCGTGCGCGCCGGCTTCAAAAAAGCATGGCAGGAAAAAGATTATGCCGTCATTGCGGCTGTGGCGGACAAACTCCCCATCGCCGTGCTGGAAGAAGATCCCAAACTGCTCATGTGGTATGACCAAGCAACCCTGAGAATCAACAACCGATGAGAACATCGGAGAAGACGGCAAGCCCCACAACAGCCATGTGGAAATATAGCACGATCCATCAAAGCATCTGCAAGGTGCTGGAGGAAGAGACGCTGTGGGGGCAGACGGTGTGCCGTATCTGGCTGCCCAATCAGGAAGCCGTGGTACGAGTGCCGCAAACCGCCCTGCGGGAACCGGAGGCAGAGCTGACCCCGGAGACGGAAGCCCTGCGCACGGCGTATGTGGCCGCCGCCGCCAAGGTGGCGGAGCTGCTGGAAGGGAGCGGAGCGGACGGGCATACCCTGCTGGCCCCCATGGAATCCCATGTGATTCCGTTGCCACACCAGCTGAACGCCCTGGAACGTGCCTTATCCGGTGACCGCGTGCGCTATCTGCTGGCAGATGAAGTGGGGCTGGGCAAGACGATTGAAGCGGGGCTGATCATGAGGGAGCTGAAGCTGCGCGGACTGGCCCGAAAAATTCTGGTGGTAGCACCCAAGAGCCTGGCTGTCCAATGGGTGGCAGAAATGAAGACGCATTTCCATGAAGAGTTTAAGCTGGTCACCGGCGAAGAAATCAACCTCATGCAACGGCAGTCGGAGAGCGGCGTATCAACGGGATCTGCCTGGTCACGATGCGATCAGGTGATCGTATCTCTGGACACCGTCAAGCCGATGACCAAACGCCGCGGATGGTCGACTGAGCGCACGGCAGCTTACAACCGCAACCGCTTTGAGGATCTCGTGACGGCGGGATGGGATCTGGTGGTGGTGGACGAAGCGCACCGCCTGGGCGGCAGCACGGAGCATGTGGCACGCTACAAGCTGGGCAAAGGTCTGGCAGAGGCGGCTCCCTATGTACTGTTGCTTTCTGCCACCCCCCACCAGGGAAAGACGGATGCCTTTCACCGCCTGATGGCTCTGCTGGATGAAACCGCCTTCCCGGATACCGAGAGCGTGACACGCCAACGAGTGGCCCCATACCTGATCCGTACAGAAAAACGCCATGCGATCGATGCAGCGGGGCAACCGCTCTTCCAACCGCGCCACACACAGATGGCACCCGTGGAATGGGAAAAGAGGCACCAAACGCAACGCCTGCTGTACCAAGCGGTAACGGACTATGTGCGAGAAGGGTACAACCTGGCCATGATGGAGGAACAACGCCACATCGGCTTCCTGATGATTCTGATGCAGAGACTGGTCGTCTCCAGCACGAGAGCCATCCGCACCACCCTGGAACGGAGACTCGCCACGCTGCAAGATGCAGGACAGCCCGACGGCGCCGACTCTGCCGAGCGCACGGCAGAGACAGATCCTGCAGAAATTTATGATATGGACGGGCAGGAATTGCTGGATGAACTGATGGATGCCCGCCCTGCCGCCCTACGGGACGAAGAAGCCCACGTCGAAGCACTGCTGCAAGCGGCGCGGCGCTGTGAGCAAGAGGGGCCTGACGCTAAAGCGGAGGCTCTGACCGGATGGATCTACAAACTGCAAGCAGAAGAAAATGAAGCGGATCTGAAGATTCTGATCTTTACCGAGTTTGTCCCCACCCAACAGATGCTGAAGGAATACCTGGAAGAACGCGGCATCTCCGCAGAGACCTTGAACGGCTCTATGAGCATGGAAGAACGCCAACACGTGCAGACGGCATTCCGCAACAGCAGCCGGGTTCTGATCTCCACAGATGCCGGAGGCGAGGGGCTGAACCTGCAATTTGCCCACGTGGTGATCAACTATGACCTCCCCTGGAATCCCATGCGTCTGGAACAACGCATCGGCCGAGTGGATCGCATCGGACAACAAAAAACCGTGCGTGCCATCAACTTTGTTTTTCAGGATTCCGTGGAGTTCCGGGTGAGAGAAACGCTGGAACAAAAGCTTGCCGTGATCTTTGAGGAGTTTGGGATTGATAAGACCGGAGATGTGCTGGACTCTGCCCAAGCCGGGGAACTGTTTGAAGAGGCATTTACCGCCTCGATCTTAAACCCGGATGATGCGGAAGCGGCCGTGGAGCAGACCGCAACACGCCTGCGCGAAGAAATCAACCGAGCCCGGGAAGAATCCACCATCTACGGAGTCTCTGATCAACCGGATGCCCACTTGGCACAACAACTCCATGCCCTGCCGCTACCCTACTGGGTGGAACGAATGACAACGGGATATCTGAACACGCACGGCGGGAAAGCGGAGCGTACCCGTAACCGCTGGCGGCTGACGTGGCCGGACGGGACACAGCAGCAAGCTGTATTTCTGCCGCCGGAAGCGGATTGCCCGGAGGGCGTTGAGCTACTCAATCTGGAAAACAGCCGCGTCCGCGGACTGACGATGAATCTGCCGCAAATAACGGCAGAACAACCGATGCCGTGCGTCTGCCTGCCGGGGCTGTCCGCCGGGATTACCGGGTACTGGGGGCTTTTTGAAATCCGGCTGCAAGCGGGCCTCAACTGCAAAAGCCGACTGTTACGCGTGCCCCTGCTGAGGCGTGCCTATGTGAGCGTGTTTTTCAATGACGACGGGCAGATGTTTATGCCCACGGCACGCCATATTCGCGAGAGTTTGCTCACAGAGACGGTACAGATACACTCCTGGCTGAGCAGGGACGATTCCGTTAGAGCCCATGAACGACTGACGGCAGCGGCAAAAGAAGCCGGGCAAGAACGGTATGCCGCCTTGCTACAGGCGCATCTGGAGGCCGTGGAACGAGAAGAAGAGCGAGGGGAGGTCTGTTTTTCCGCTCGCCGCAAAGCGATCGAACACGTCGGTCTGCCGGAAGTGCGCCGGTTCCGACTGAACCGTTGCGAATTGGAAGAAGAAGCATGGCGGCAGGATCTGCAAACCGCCCGCCAAATCGTGCCGGAAATACGGCCACTGCTTGTATTACGCTTAGCCATGCCATCAGGATCATGAGCAATTGGAGAGACCATATCTTAAACAAGTTAACGCCCGGAATCTATCGATTGACCTTAGTGACCGATCCGGATGATTTGCTGACGGAAGAAAAACTGAGTTTGACGCTGAGGGAACGCGGTTTTGAACTGATGGACTACCATGACCCTATTGAGTTCCGCTATGCTTACGAAAACAGACGCCATCAGGGGGATGAGGCGGATTTCATCGTCCTGCTGCACTCAAAAGATCCGGACACCCTGCCATATGACCTCTTGCAATCAGGGCATCGCCTGACCTTTTCTCTGGCGGAGATTTTCCCGCAGATGAGTTACCCCGTCATGGAAAAGCTGGACAAACGGCTGCTGGATCAACTTTTTCAAGCCGTACAGGCGGTGCAGCCCGAGAACATGGGCGATAACGGGACCAGGGACTTTATCCTGCGCCATGTATTTGAGCTGGCACCGGAACAACTCACGACGGAAACAGACTTGCTCGCGGCACTCATCCGACTGCATGATAACGGACTTTTGCTCCCGGAAGATTTAGTCAATCGCCTGATCCAACTACTGAACCTCCACAAAAAATGGGCAAGCTGGCCACTCGCAGAAATCCTGCCCCATGCGGAAGCTTTTTTTGCCTTCTTGCAGGAGAGATGGCCTTACTTTCTGGAGCAACAGGCGAGTAATCGTGTCCAGGAAGACCCACCCGGCGAACTTCAGTTTTCTGGGCCCAAGTATCTGCCATTTAACGACCGAAGCATACGTGTCTACATAGATAATCTGTTTTTGGAAGGGAAATTGACTCCGGTTGAGCCGATCGGAATCGACATCGAGCCCGACAGCTGGATGAACTGCGGCATCGCCAACAAAACGGAACAAAGAATCGCCCGGCTGATGAAACAAATGAACCAGAATCCGCCAAGTGCCCATACACGCTATACGGAATGGGTGACAAAGGCACAAACATGGGCGGAATTATCCGCTCTGGTTCACCTGCACGAAGATGAGGAGAGTCTCCGGCAATGGCGTGCTGCCGGGCAGGCCCTCAATGAAGCCTTTGCCGACTGGCTGACCGATCATTATGCCAATTTGATCACTCTGTCGCCAACCACCCCTGCCATGCTGCATCACATACCGCACCATTTGGCTCGATCTCTAGAGAAATCTGATGGTAAAGTGGCGTTAATTGTGGTGGATGGGCTGGCATTGGATCAATGGGTCACCCTGCGCCACATTCTCCGAAAGCAAAATAAGCGACTCAGCATACGAGAATCTGCGGTATTTGCCTGGATTCCGACGATCACATCTATTTCCCGGCAGGCTATATTTGCCGGGAAACCACCATTTTACTTCCCTGACTCGCTCCATACGACGAACAATGAAGAAAAATGGTGGAAACAGCTCTGGGAAAATAACGGTCTGAATCAACACGAAGTGGTCTATCAACGCGGATTAGGCGATGGATCTGCCGAGCAGGAACTGGATAAGGTCATCAACCCGAATACGACCAAGGTCGTGGGGCTGGTTGTGGATAAGGCAGATAAGATCATGCACGGCATGCAATTGGGAGCGGCCGGAATGCACAATCAACTGAAACAATGGGGAGAAAGCGGTTTTTTAAACGCGCTGATCTCTTATTTACTGAATGCCGATTTTGAAGTCTGGCTGACCTCTGACCATGGCAATATTTCATGTGAAGGAATGGGGAGGCTCGCGACAGGGCGTTTAGCTGAAACGCGAGGCGAACGAGTCCGCATCTACCCCGACCCGGAATTGAGAGCCAGGGAGGCAGCAAACTGCCCATTGGCGTATGAATGGCCGCCCATCGGTTTGCCGGATGGTTGTTTTCCGTTGCTGGCCAAAGGCAATGCCGCCTTTGTCAATCAAGGCAACTCCCTGGTGAGTCACGGAGGAATGACCATGGAAGAAGTCATCGTGCCCCTAATCAAATTAGAATATCAAACACGGTCATGAAAAAAAGATTTCATGCGATGGGCATCAAGCAGCTCATCCAACCCGAGCTGATGCAGAAAACCGCCATGATGTTACTGGCCGGCATGAATGCTCAGGAAATACGCCAAGCCCTGTATGAACTCTTGGCTGAACAAAAGAAGGGAAAAGAAAGCCAAGTCCACCTCATCAACAATCTGATGCACACATGGGTAACTCCGGATCCGGTTCTAATACCGTTACGCAATGTCGCATTGGAGCTCTTAAGGCAGCAGCCCGCTATGGCAACGGCCATTCATTGGAGCATGATCTCAGCCACATATCCGTTTTGGTTCCAAATAGCACGGCATACGGGACGGTTACTGGCTTTGCAAAATATGGTCACGGCTGCGCAGATTCAAACCAGAATCAAGGAACAATATGGCGACCGCTCCTCCGTCCACCGCAACGGGCGATACGTTATCCGCTCCTTTGTGGCATGGGGCGTCCTGCAAGATACCCGGCGCAAAGGTCATTATGTCCCGGCAGAGCCTATCTGCGTGGCAGAGCCGGAACTCATCGGTTTGATGCTGGAAGCCGCCCTTCACACGTCTCCGGATTCCGGCGGTATGCTGGAGGTATTGCTGACAAACCCTGCATTCTTTCCGTTCCGACTCCCGATCATAACCGGTCACGCGATCTCTCGGCATAATTGCCGCCTGGACGTCATCCGCTGCGGGGCAACAGATGAATTACTGAAACTCAACACATGCCGAGCCTGACGACTTTTCCCCGGTAGAACATAACCAAGTACTCACGGGCCTCTACTGCCCAAGAATAGACCGGAAAAGATATTATTCCCCGCCATTTTAGGCACTTTTCAGGTTCGTCAATCTGATATGGGAAAAAGCCATGATACCTATTTCATGATCCTCTCATATCATTAAAAAATGAAAAAAAGCCTCCGGCGAGAAGATTCCCAAAGAAGATTACCCCCCATGTCAACCAATCACCATCCTCAGTAAAACAAGCCGGAATAAAAAAGAAAATCCCGATGATAAAAGCAATCCCAGAAAAAACTTTCCCCAAGACATAGAATAATTCAACTTCTTTATCTTTTTTGCCCATATGTTTTTAATTTATACAAAAGTATTCTAACTTGTCATCAACGTTTCCCCCAAGCGTAACCCCGCAACAACGTCTTAAAGTGTGGAGATATAGCCAATTGCGTCCACCTTGGTCGGGAAATATTTTGTTTCTCTCTTTCCGGATTCGGAAAGCTTTGCAGGGATACGAACCTGCCAGCGCCCGCTTTGAGTATGTTTCACCGGAGTTATTTTCAGGCGTTTCATAACGTCTCACCGTACGCCAATTTTACGCCAGAACGGAATCAAAAAATGATATTTGGTCAGAACTTATGGCTGTTTTTTCTCGGTTTTTCACCTTCCCAGCCTCAAAACAGACAAAAAAGAAGCCCTGTAATCCATTGAAATTACAGGGCTTAGAAAATTGGTGGCTCCCCCGGTTGGGCTCGAACCAACGACCTAGTGATTAACAGTCACCCGCTCTACCGCTGAGCTACAGGGGAGTTTGCGTTCCGAGGAGCGCGGGCTGTTTTTAACGAAGTACGAGATATTTGGCAAGCATTTTTTTATTCTGATGCATTTTTTCATACAAAAAAGTTTTTCTGAGGTGTCATGGCAACGGCGACTCTTGACCTTTTGGAGTGGAATGACCAGACTTTCAGCGACATGAGTGAACATCACCATCATATTGCTGTTCTGGCCGGAGACGGCATTGGACCTGAGGTTATGGCAGAGGCTCTGAAGGTTTTGGATGCGGTAAGTGCCAAGTTTGGATTTACGGTAAGCCGCAAGGAAGCTTTTGTGGGAGGAGCGGGCATTGACCATTGCGGCAAGGCTTTGCCGGAAGAAACGGTGCGTGCGTGCGAAGAAGCAGACGCCATTTTGTTTGGTTCTGTGGGCGGCCCCAAGTGGGAACATCTGCCGGCTAATGAACAACCGGAACGCGGAGCTTTATTACCGCTAAGAAAGCATTTCGGACTATATGCCAACTTGCGCCCGGGAGTATGTCTGCCGGCGTTGAGACATGCTTCCCCCATCAAAAATGAATTGATTGATGGAGGGATTGATATCTTATGTGTCCGAGAATTAACCGGTGGATTGTATTTTGGTCAGCCCCGCTTCCGTGAGCAGGAGGGGGATGACGAGGTGGTCGTGGATACCATGCGTTATCACAAGAGTGAAATGGTGCGCATAGCCAAGGTGGCTTTTGAAGCCGCTCGTGGTCGCAATAAACGAGTCACCAGTGTGGACAAAGCCAATGTGCTGACGAACTCCTTAATGTGGCGCGAAACCATGATTGAGGTGGGCAAGGATTATCCGGACGTTGAGTTGAATCATATGTATGTGGATAATGCCGCCATGCAGCTGGTACGTAATCCGCGCCAGTTTGACGTGTTGGTGACGGAGAACCTGTTTGGGGACATTCTCTCTGACGAGATGGCTATTATCTGCGGTTCCCTGGGGATGTTGCCCAGTGCCAGTTTGTGCCAAGGTCGCAAGGATAATGGCTTATTCTTTGGTCTGTATGAACCTTCCGGCGGTTCTGCTCCGGACATTGCCGGCAAAGGCATTGCCAACCCGATTGCCCAGATTCTTTCTTTGGCGATGCTATTACGCTATTCTTTGGGAGAAACGGCGGCGGCTGATGCCATTGATGCCGCTGTTCGTCGCGTGATTGAACAAGGATACCGCACCGGGGATCTTGCTACGGGCGCAGAAGGGGAAATCCGCGTGAATACGTCCGGAATGGGCGATGCCATTGTTGCAGCCCTGTAACTCAGCAAAGTTATTTAAGCTCCGCAGGCGGATACCCCGCTCTGCCTGTGGAGAGCTTTGATTCCTTTTTCTTCTTTTCAAAAGCGGGACTCTGTTTTTTTAATCAGTTATGATGAATGTTCTTATTATTGGGCAGGGGATTGCCGGGAGTTGTCTGGCGTGGGAATTGAAGCGTCGCGGCGTGAACTTGATGCTTGTGGATCGCCCGATCTCGGAAACGGCCTCCCGAGTAGCCGCCGGATTGGTCAATCCCTTGACAGGGCGAGCTTTCCGCCCCGGCTGGCGACAAGAAGAATGTTTATCTGCTGTTGAGGTCTTTTATCCGGAAACGGAGAGGGAACTGAATGGTTCTTGGTGGCAGAAGACACCCATTTTCCGTGAAGTGGAGACAGAAGACCAACTGGAAATCTGGCAAGAACGACAAATGGCTCCTGAATCCTGTGCTTATGCAGGGCCTCTTTTCCCATGGCCGGAGCATTGGAACGGTCGCGGCAAGGCCGCTTATACGCGCGGATCCGCCGTGTTGCATGTGGAGAATATGGTTAATGCCATGCGCCGATTTTTTACGGAACGAGGGCAGTTTACAGAGGGGGAAGTTCATGCCGAAGATATCAGACCGGATGAACAGGGGCATTTTCATTGGAACGGTCAGGAGTTCTCTCACGTAGTATGGTGTACCGGATGGGAAGCCGGATGCCATCCGGATATGGCTCCGTTAAAAGGGAGGCCATCCAAAGGAACTATTCTGGATTTGAATCTGAAAGAACTGGATTGGCAAGCAGGGATTCTGCACTTCGGACATTGGCTCGTTCATAACGGATCTTTTTGGCGATTTGGTGCCACCTACGCTTGGGCATGGGATGAACCGGGAGCTCCGGAAGCACCTGCTGTTCAGGAATTAATGTTAGATCTGGTGCAACGTTATTCCGGGGAAATGGAAATGATACGCGCCCGTGCAGCCGTGCGCCCCATCATTCGACGCAGCCAACCCGTAGCCGGCCCCGTTCCCGGTCTGAATGGGCAATTTGTCTTTTCCGGATTGGGCAGTAAAGGCGTCACCACATCACCTTGGGCCGCCGCCCAACTGGCGGAGCATCTTGTACATGGGGCAGAATTGCCGGCGGATTTACTGCCTGCCGCATTGTGGAAGTAAAAAAGTTCTTCAAAGATTCGGTTATTCTTCTTGAACAAAACGGTTATGTTTTTTGTCAAATAGGCCTGAACAGATTGTATGCAACCTGAAAGAGATCATTGGTTATCAACGTTTTGGAAACGTTTGTTTAATCCACAAGATGCCATGGTGGTAAACTGGCTTATTCTACTTAATGTGGTCATTTTTCTTGGAGGATGGTATTTCCAAGTAGAATTGCCCCGAAATCTTTATCCACCGGGCCGATTGGATATCATTCAATTTTATGGATCTTATAGCGCATATACATGCTTTTATGAGGGGGAATGGTGGCGCTTATTAACCTACCAGTTCTTACATGCCAATATGGGGCATCTCTTGTTTAATATGATAGCCTTATGGTTCTTTGGCCCCGTTGTGGAAGGACGCTTCGGTCACTTGCGATTTTTGTTGTATTATCTGTTTTGCGGAGTAGCGGCAGCTCTGTTCTCAACCTTGTTGGGGGATATGGGATGTTTTGATGCAGGATGGCTGTGGGTTCCCATGGTTGGAGCTTCCGGCTCCATTTACGGCATTATGGCAGCATGTGCCGTGCTGTTTCCATACGCGCGAGTCCAGCTTTTGTTTCCTCCGGTAAATATGAGCATACGACAATTTGCCTTAGTTATATTGGGCATCGCTGTTGCCGTGATTATTTTCCAATGGGACAATGCAGGGGGGGAAGCCGGACACTTAGGCGGTATGTTAGCAGGGTTTATTTTGACCTTGCTTATCGTTTGGAAGGAAAAGCTGTTGCCGTCAAAGGGAGCGGCGGCGACATCTGCCGACCACCATGTTAAGCACCACTCCAATCATGACTATCCAACACAAGAAGAAGTGGAAGCAATCATGAAAAAAATCTCCCAATCCGGCTTGGAAAGTCTGACAGAAGAGGAACGGAATACGCTCATGCGAGCCTCACGCCGTTGGGTTTAGTTATTTGACAGACTTTGTGATTTTTCTTTCTTTTTTATCCTTCATTCTTAACATACAGGAATGATGTCGCGATTGTATTCCTCCACCGTTCTGGGGGTGGATGGTGTAGAAGTGGAGGTGGAGGTGGACTTTCGTCCTATGGCGGAAAAACGCATTTTTATTGTTGGTTTGCCTGATACTGCAGTAAAGGAAAGCGGACAACGTGTGGATACGGCTATTCAGAACAGCGGCCTCCCTTTCCAGCAAGGCGTCTTTGTTGTCAATCTGGCACCTGCAGATTTAAAAAAACAAGGCCCCGGATTTGATCTACCCATTGCGCTGGGCATGATTGCCGGTGCTGCGGAAAAGGAAATAGACGCTTCTTCTTGGTGTATTGTGGGAGAGCTTGCGCTGGATGGAGCAGTACGCCCCGTACAGGGGGTTTTGCCACAAATTATGGAAGCAAGGCGCATGGGTAGAAAGCGTATCATGCTCCCACAAGCCAATGCGCACGAAGGGACTCCGGTTCAAGGCGTGGAAATCTACCCCGTTTCTTCTTTAAGGGAAGCTTGGGAATTGCTGACTGCAGAAACTCTGCCGGCACCATTCAAGGAATCGGAAAAGGAAGAGGCTGACGAATGCAACCAAACAGCCATGGTGGATTTTGATGAAATCAAGGGGCAGCCCTATGCACGCCGCGCCATGGAAATTGCAGCTGCCGGCGGTCATAACATCTTACTATGCGGCTCACCGGGATCCGGTAAGTCGATGCTGGCGCAACGGCTTCCCACCATTCTCCCGCCATTAAGCCGTGAGGAGGCATTGGAAACCAGTAAAATTCATTCCGTGTGCGGTTTGTTGCATCGAGGTCATGGATTGGTTGAACAAAGGCCATTCCGAGCACCTCACCACACAATATCTGATGCCGGACTAATGGGAGGAGGGACGAATATTACTCCGGGGGAAGTTTCTTTGGCTCATAATGGCGTACTCTTTCTGGACGAACTGCCGGAATTCCGTCGAGCTACACTGGAAACCTTACGCCAGCCCTTGGAATCCGGTCAGGTGGTTATTTCCAGAGCTGTCGGGACTATGACCTTCCCCTGCCGCTTTATGCTGGTAGCAGCCATGAATCCGTGCCCATGCGGTTACTTAGGAGATAAAAGAAGAAAATGTTCCTGCCCATCTGCACAAATTGCCCGCTATAGGCGTAAGATCTCCGGACCGCTTCTGGATCGGTTTGACCTGCTTATGGAAGTACCTGCCGTAGATCCCGCTATCCTAGCCTCTGCTCCTGCCGGTGAATCCTCGGCAGCTATTCGAAAGAGAGTGCTGGCTGCACGGCAAATCCAATCTGCCAGATATATGGGGACTCCCTTCCGCAATAATGCCGCGCTTTCCGGCAAGGCATTGCAAAAGTATTGTCCCTTATCTCCGGAAAGCCGAGCTATTTTGCTCCGAGCAGTGGAAGAACTTGCTCTTTCTGCCAGAGCTTTTGACCGCATTCTAAAAGTTGCCCGTACCATTGCGGATTTAGAGGGTTGTGCTGATATCCAAGAGAATCATTTGTATGAAGCCGTTCAGTACCGGGCATTTGAACATTCTCTGCGAGAATAAAGTTTCTTTGGTTCTGCTCTACATCCGATCTCTATCTCATAAAACAGCCGTCCTGCAATAATATGCAAAACGGCTGTTTTTAGATTTATAAAGCTCCAGTAAGAAATCTTAACGGATGGAATCCAGTGCTTGCTGAAGATCCGCAATAATGTCTTCTGCAGCTTCCGTCCCTACGGAGAATCGGATGAGGTCCGGACGAACACCTGCTTCCATAAGCTGCTCATCTGTCAATTGACGATGGGTATGGCTTGCCGGATGAAGAACACAGGTGCGAGAATCCGCCACGTGAGTAACAATAGCGGCCAACTTCAAACTGTCCATAAACTTGATGGCTCTCTCACGACCGCCCTTGATACCAAAGGTAACCACGCCGCAGGACTGTCCATCACGGAATTGCCTTTGCGCTAACTCATGATATTGGCTGGATTCCAATCCGGGATAATTAATCCAAGCCACATCATCCTGAGCTTGCAAGTATTCTGCAACCTTCTGAGCATTTTCACAATGTCTGGGAACACGCAAGTGAAGGGTTTCAAGCCCCAGATTCAGCAAAAAGGCATTTTGAGGAGATTGAATGGATCCCAGGTCCCGCATAAGCTGAACGGTTGCCTTAGTGATATAGGCACCTTTACCAAAGCTCTTGCTGTAAGAGAGTCCATGATACGATGGATCCGGCTCTGTCAATCCCGGGAACTTGTCTTTGTGAGCTTCCCAGTCAAAGTTACCACTATCCACAATGACTCCGCCTACGGCTGCAGCATGACCGTCCATATACTTGGTAGTAGAGTGGGTAACGATGTCTGCCCCCCACTCAAAAGGACGGCAATTGATGGGAGTGGCAAACGTGTTATCTACGATCAACGGCACGCCATGCGCATGAGCAATATCTGCCATTTTGCGAATGTCTAATACACAAAGAGTCGGATTAGAGATGGTTTCCGCAAAAAGTGCCTTTGTATTCGGGCGAAAAGCCTTGGCGATTTCTTCTGCCGGGGCGTCTTGATCCACAAAGGTCACTTCTATTCCCATTTTCCGGAATGTGACTGCAAACAAATTGTAAGTGCCTCCGTATATAGAAGCTGTACTAACTATATGATCCCCTGCTTCACAAATATTAAAAACAGCAAAAAAAGAAGCTGCCTGCCCGGAAGAAGTTAAAATGGCTGCTACGCCGCCTTCCAATTCGGCAATTTTTTTTGCAACGGCTTCATTCGTGGGGTTTTGGAGTCGTGTATAAAAAAATCCGGCTTCTTCCAGGTCGAACAATTTGGCCATTTGTTCGCTGGTTTCATATTTAAAAGTCGTACTCTGATAAATAGGTAATATACGAGGCTCTCCTTTTTTCGGGGTCCAGCCTGCTTGAACGCATAGGGTTTCCGGTCTCAGTTCCTGACTCATGGTAAAAGAATGCTATGTTATGCTTCCCGGCTTGTAAAGTCGGGAAGGCGAGAGGTCTTTACTTGATTTCCGGCAAAGGGGTGGAAATCTCTTCTTCCGTCAAATAGCAACCGGGATCGGATCCGTACCAATGCCCATTTGCAAAGGCTGCACGTGTACGGAATCCTCCGCCGCATAAGGCGAAATGAACACAGCGTCCACAGCGTCCCTCGATCTTTTTTTGACGTTCCAAAGGATCATCGGAGCCTCGCAGCTCTGGCAACATATCAGCCGCCGCTCCGGCTTTTGCGTCCCACAAATCCGAAAAACGGTTTTGTTTGACATTGCCCAGTGTAACAGACTGCCAAAATTGATCCGGATGCACAGCTCCTTGCGTATCAATATTGGCAATTCCCCGCCCGGAGCTATTCGCACCGCCACCGTTCCACTGAAGCAGCCGCAGGGTTTCTTTTGCCAGAGGTGAGCCTTCCCTCAGCTGACGAAGAAGCAAATAAATACCATCGGCAGGCTGAGTAACCGTCAAGACTTCACGTATTTTCCCCGCCGCTTTCCATTCTTCCACACGGGCAATGAGTGTATCCATAGCATTCCTTGCCTCTTCCGAAGTCAAAGTTTGTACGTCCACACCGCGTCCGGTAGGAACCAGATGATAAAAACAAACTCGCTGGATGTCATTGGCATCAATAAAATCCAGGATCTGATTCATACATTGCACATTATTGCGGGTCAATGTCAAACGAAGCCCTGTTTTTTGCCCTACATCGCTGCAAAGTTTAAACCCACGTACAGCTTGTTCAAAAGAACCCTCGACTCCACGAAATCTATCATGAACCGCGCCTATGCCGTCCAAAGAAATACCTACGTATGCTACCCCCAATTCCTTAAACCGTGCGGCTGTCTCCGGAGTAATGCGTGTACCATTCGTTGAAATGGTCACTTTCAGCCCTTTTCCTGTGGCACGTTCCAGTAATTCCATAAAACGTGGATGGACCAATGGTTCTCCCCCGGAAAAGAGAAGCGCATTTACCTGATACGCTGCCAAATCATCAATCACGGCACAGCATTGTTCCCAATCTAATTCTCCCTCAAACTTGCGAGCAGAAGCATCTGCATAACAATGTACACATTTGAGATTACAGGTGCGTGTGATATTCCAGACGACAATGGGTTTACGAACTCTGGAAGAAGTCGGAGCACAAGATTCAGCTGCGCCGCCTGCAAGATGACCATGCCCGTGGCCCTGTCCGTATCTCAAATGATCTGCGGGTTGTTCCGCGCCTGTCCAAAGTCTGGTAATATTAATCATGATGGTGTGAAATCTTAGGTTGATAGGGGCAGAGGTTATCTTCTGCCATCATGTCTCCGTAAACGGCATAAGCTCGAGAACGGGAGCCACCGCAAATGGTACGGTACTCACATCTACCGCATTTCCCTTGCAGAGCATTATCGTCCCGAAGTTTAAGGAACAGAGGATGCGTACGATAGATATCTCCGAGATCATCAGTTCTGACATTCCCTGCGGTAATAGGTAAAAAACCGGAGGGCTGAATGTCCCCTGTGTGGGAGATAAACATAATGCCCTTGCCGTCCCGAGTAGGGATGGCTCGACGAGCGGGTTTACTGCCTTGAGCTCGTGCTTCCTGTAAAGCGACACGGCGATAATGATGTCCTTCCGTAGTCTTCACCCCAAAGGATACTTCACGGCTTACACGGCTAAGTTGATGCCAAATGGCCTCAACTTCTTCTGCTGTAGGCATTTCATCCATGGCAGCACGTCCCGTAGGCACTAAAAGGAACACGCTCCACATCTCCGGCTCCATCTTTTTCATCAGTTCTACAAAGTCGTCAAATTCTCCTAACGTACTTTTGGTAAGCGTAGTATTGATTTGCAGATGGATTCCGGCGGCCTTAGCCATTTCTGCCGCACGAAGCGTTCGTTCATACGTATGAGGCACACCTCGAAAGGCATCATGCGTATCTTCATGTGCTCCATCCAAACTTAAAGACATGCTCTGAACTCCGGCTTCTTTTAAAGCATGAAAGTCTGTATGCAGCAATCGTGCAGTAGCAGCAGGGCTCAATGCCACATGCAGCCCCTTTCCTGCCGCCGTTCGAATTAAGTCTAAAAGATCTGGCCTCATGACCGGATCTCCTCCCGTTAACACCAACATCGGTGGCCGTAATTCTGCTAATTGATCAATCAGCTTAAGGGCTTCTTCATGGGTTAATTCATCTGGATGCGGACGTGGTTGAGCTACGGCACGGCAATGTTTACATGCTAATGCACAAGCGCGAGTTACTTCCCAAAACACCAAAAAAGGACGTTGATTGAGATCTGTTTCACTAAAAACCGGACGCATGAAAATGATGGAAATGTTTTAGTAGTTTAACGGAAAGTTCCTTTCAAAGTAGTTGAACTCATAACCGCCTTCCTAAACTTCTTGAAGCTCCTTAGTCTATGAAAGACTTTCCTGTACGAAAGATACGAGTTCCGGCTTTTTGCGTCAATGACGGCTACTGTCACAACCATATAAACAGGCCATATAAAAAAGGCTGCCCGCTTGTTGACGGACAGCCTTTGTTGAAAGGAGGTTAACACCAACAGCTTAACCTTAGTCGCGCTGCTGACGGCAATAATTGTAGTAATTCTGGAAACTGAGTTCTGCAGGGAACTCACTCATACCACCGGAAGGATTGTATTCTTTAAGCCCACTGATTCCGCAACGGCCCTGATAAGGGGGCTTGTAGGTGCACTTGTAAGTAGGAGCCCAGAAAGTGACAAGCTCATAAATGCCGTAGCCCATGCGTTCAAACATGGTGGCCGTGCCATCAACAACACCTACGGAAAAACCGGCATAATCACCTTCACGTTTTGTCCAGTTGATAACTCCCAACGGGATCTCTTCCACAGAATAAATCAGGTTGGCAAGAGCACGACCTAACTTACGAGTAGGCGTATATTCGGAAGCGGGCGGAGCCTGAATGTCCGCCCCGGCGATACCGACGATGCCGGCGGCAAAAATGGCTGAAATGATGGCACGTTTCATACTGATTGTTTATATAATATAATTTGACGAGGGAAATCAACTCAAAAAAACAAAAAATCAATCTAGCTCCGGACGAGGATCGCGAGTCATAAGTTCCGCAAGGGCTTTCATCGGAGGTTTGGATTCATAAAGAACAGCATAAACCGCATCAATCAATGGGGTTCGAACACCCAGTTTACGTGCAATTTCATAAACAGACAACGTATTAGGCACACCCTCAGCTACCATACCTAAAGAATCCAACACTTCCTGCAGGCTCTTCCCTTCTGCCAATCTCCTCCCTACCGTTTGATTACGAGAATGGCGTGAATAACAAGTAACGATCAAATCTCCTACCCCGGAAAGCCCCATGAATGTTTCCTTATGCCCACCGCATGCTACTCCAATTCGCGTCATTTCCGCCAAACCACGAGTTAACAAAGCCGCTTGAGCATTGTCCCCCAGATTTAACCCTTCACACAAACCGGCCCCAATGGCAAAAACATTCTTAATAGTGCCACCCAACTGCATCCCGATAATATCCGTTGCGGAATAAACTCGAAAAGTTTTGGACGTAAATAGCTTTTGAACCCAATCCGCATATTTTGGATCTTCAAACCCAATCAAAGAAGCGGAAGGAAGTCCTAAACAGATATCTTCTGCATGATTGGGGCCGGAAAGCACACCGATAGGATTGCTGGGCAAATATTCCTGCAGGATTTCCGTCATCCTCTTATGAGACCCCTGTTCAATACCCTTGGTACAGGAGACAACCACAGCGTCTGACAGAATCGGCAAATCACGCAATTGCTGAGCTACAGAGCGCATGGCTACAGAAGGAACGACAACTACAACGAGCTCCGCATCCTTTACCTGATTCAAATCGCAGGTAGGATGTATGTTGGATGCCAGAGGTGCAGCTCTTTTGGATAATATGGGACTGTGCCTTGTTTCTGCAAGCTGTTCAGCTTGTTTTTCATCCGGAGTCCATAAAACGACTTCGCATTCCTGTGCCGCCAGAACCATAGAAAGTGCTGTGCCCCAGGAGCCGGCGCCGATGACTGCTATTTTATGTAACTGATTCATCATCTTACTTGGACTTTTTGGAATAGAAAGAATGTTCCGTTCCGTTAAGAAGCCGTGTGATATTGGAACGGTGTTTGAGAATAACCAGCACGCCAACAATAGTAAAAAAAACAATGTATAGCACCTGCGGAGAAACTTCCCCGGACTGGTAAAGCGGATAACACCACCATCCCGCCACAATCATTGCAACCGCAGCCGCTAAACTAGCCAATGATACGATGCCTGAAATCCCCATGAAAACTATCCACGCACCCAGAGCTACACAAGCAACCACAGGATTAAGGGCAAATAATACACCCGCTGTCGTGGCTACTCCCTTCCCTCCCTTAAACGACAAAAAACACGTATAGGTATGGCCAAGCACAACAGCAAAACAAACAAAAACTACAGAAATAGCAAAACTCCAGCCTCCAACGCCTTCCATCAATAAGGGCAACCAATTAATAGCAGCAAACACCGGCAGAAAGCCTTTTAAAAAATCCAGCAGAAACACCGGTAATCCCCATTTCCACCCCAATACACGCCATGCGTTGGTAGCCCCTATGTTGCAGGATCCATGCTGCCTGAGATCTAACCCTCTAACCCTGCCGGCAAGATAGCCAAACGGAACTGATCCAATCAGATAAGAGGCAACTATATAAACAACGATCCAAGCAATCATACGCGTGCAGGCGCAAGTCTACCCTTATACGAAGGAAATGACAATGGAGAAAATCCTGCCTCCTCTTGTTGACAATAGACCGTGGTCTTGTCTGTCGTTGTTCCAAAACCATCTAGTCTTCCGGAACGATTTCTATTTTCCTGCGAATAAGCCCAAATTATAAATATTCTTGCATTAAAATATCTTCATCCTTGAACGTTGATCCATGTATAAGGGATCTATTTCTGTAATAACGTCAAAACAATGAGCAAACTATATCCGGACAAACATCTCCCTGAAGGGCTTATCCCTGCATTGAAAGTAGAGCCTATGCCGGCAGATACCAACCAACACGGAGATGTTTTTGGAGGCTGGGTGATGAGCCAAGCGGATTTGGCAGGAGCACATACGGCCATGCAACATGCTCAAAGTCGCTGTGTTGTCACACGTGCCGTCAGTAGCCTAACATTTGAAGCTCCTATTTTAGTAGGTGACGTGGTCTCTTTTTACACAGAGCTAATACGAGAAGGTCATACCTCTCTCACCATCAAGGTAGTTGTTTATGCAGAGCGTTTAACCAACCAGGGAAATAAAGTTGCTCGAGTGACAGAAGCAGAAATTGTTTATGTGGTATTAGGCGCGGATAGAAAACCCATACTTTTTAAGGAAGCTCGCAATCTATCACTACCCTGCTAAATTATCTTACCCGTCATCCAACTACCAGGCCCTAATGACCTCAGATCCTACCCGTAGCCGTACCAGGTGCCGTCTTTGCGGATGTGTCGCGTCCGAAAGCGTTTTTTTTCTTGGTGATGAGGTAGGGGTGGTGCCCACTCGCAGGCTGTCGGTTTCCGATTCCCCAGATGGTCGTATGCAAAGCTCTGGCCGGGCGGGGCGTCCGAGTAGTTGATTTCCACCAGCAACCCGCAGGCCTGTTCGTAAGTGCAGGTCTTCACGATGCCGCGGGCGTTCGTTGCCGTGGCGAGCCTGTTGAAGGCGTCCCAGGTTTTGTCCACGTGCGTTCCGTTGGCATAGGTTTTGCGCGTTTCCAGCCCCGTGGCGTCATCATAGCTCCACGTAGTGACGTCGCCGTCCGTGCGGCCGGTGGGGTCTTCTGCGATGTCTCCTTCCTGCGCCGCGCGGAAGGTGGTCAGGCTCACCAGGCGGTCGGCCTCGTCATAGCCCATCAGCAGGGGCTGCGTCCCCGTCCCCCATTCGGCCGTTTTCCGACCTCTGGCGTCGTATCTGGCGCATACCGTATTTCCCAGCGCGTCCGTCACGCTGAAGGCCCGACCGGCCAGGTCGGGCCGGATCGTCGTTGTGTTGCCGCGGCCGTATAGGCCCGAGCGACCGTCTCCGTGATGCCCGCGTGGTTCTGCTGCGAGAGCATCAGACCGTCCGCCGCCACCGTTTGAGCCGTGACGCTGGAAGAGGGGACAACGCTCTTTTGGATTCTTTTCGTATTTTCACCATACTCCGTCCATTCCGCCGCAGTCAAGCCGTGTTCGGATGCATTTCCAAGTTCGTTTACTCAATTTCCGGCGATATCCTTGTAGATCCCAAGTATTCTGATAAAATTTACTATGCAGTTACGCATAAGAAGAGCGATGGTTTTTAGTAGAGCGTAGTTGCTGTTAATTTACTAACAATCTGCATATGTGTAACTTTCACAAATGTGAAAGTTTATAAATTTAATTCAACCAACAGGTATTTTTATTCAGGTTTATTAATTCTACAGAATTTTTATCCCTCCCGCATAACAGCAGCCCAAACAGAAGCATTATCTTGTTGTGGTTCCAACATATCTTTTACTTGAGCTATAATTGTTTCCACCAACTCCTGTCCAGAACAATCACGGGCTTTTTGAAGTGCTAAAAAAGAGGGCTCTCTGAGCAATTCATTCCAAACTTGCAAGCCGTCTGAGCACGCCAACACCACATCTCCTGGATGCAAACGTAAGGGCACGGAACTGACATCCACCAATTCCATAGTACCCCCCATTACGGCAGAACGGAGAATACTTCGTTGGCGCAAGGCCCCTTGAAGAGACATTTCTCCTTTTCGGAAAAGACTATCCGCTATAGGCCTCATGGAATGGTCTTCATTTAAGCGATCCATGCGAAAATTATCTGCGCCACTCCATAAATAAAGAGGGGAATCCCCCACGCTAATCCACCATAAAGAGTGATCCCGAATGAATACGGCCAATAATGTGGTTCCGGATTCTTCCGGTTCATTTTGGATGGCCGCTAACGCTTTGTTAGCGCCATAAAGAGCTTCCATCAACCGTTCTGGAATATCTTCTAACCGGCTTTCGGCGAATATTGTAGAAAACTCCTGCGCCACCACACCAGAAGCACATTGGCCGCAAAGATGCCCCCCCATGCCATCACACACAATCCCCAGCATTCCACCGGCAACAGGAAGACTTTTAATAACGTCTTCCTGTTCACGGCGCTTGCCGATCCATTGGGCAAAAGCACAATCCAAAATATCCGGGGCGCGAAAAGCCATGTGCCGGTGAGTTGGATTAACTATCCTTTCGTTTTAGCTGCGGAAAGAGCAAAACGTCACGGATAGAAGAAGCTCCTGTCAACATCATGACAACACGGTCAATTCCGATACCGATACCTCCAGCAGAAGGCATACCGTATTCCAGTGTTTCAATGAAATCGTAGTCCACACGTTGGGTTTCCCCTGCCGCTTGGTGTTCCAAGCGTTCTCTCTGCACATCCGGATCATTCAACTCAGAATAACCGGGGGAGATTTCCTGCCCATTAATCACCAATTCGTATACGTCTACTACTTCCGGGTTTTCACGATTCAACTTAGCCAGCGGGACTAAATCCTTAGCTACATGAGTAACAAAACAAGGATTCATGGTCTTTTCTTCTACCAGCTTTTCATAAACTTGCTGTGAAACGTCCACATCCTTCATGTCTTCGCTGATTTCCACGCCAAGTTTTTCACAACGCATCCGGCGTTCCTCAGGAGAAATGTCAAACCAATCATCTCCTGCCACACCACGAATCAAATCCTGGTAGTCCGCGCGTTTCCATGGCCGGGTAAGATCAATTGTATAAAGTACATTACCATCAGCATCCTTATGATCAATCTGAAGGCCTCCACAGAACTTCTCTGCCAAATGGCAAATAAGCTCTTCCACCATATTCGCCATGGTCTCAAAATCACCACAAGCACAATAAGCTTCCAACATGGTAAACTCCGGATTATGGCGACGGTCAATACCTTCATTACGGAAACTGCGATTGAGTTCAAAAATCTTAGTAAACCCACCCACCATCAAACGCTTCAGGAAAAGTTCCGGAGCAATACGCAATGTTAAAGGCATGTCCAATGCATTATGATAGGTTTCAAACGGTTTGGCTGCAGCTCCTCCGGCAACGTCTTGCAACATGGGCGTTTCTACTTCCAAATAACCGCGCTCCTGTAAAAAACGACGGATTTCAGCAATCATCAAAGAACGCGTCACAAATAATTCTGCAC
This sequence comes from uncultured Akkermansia sp., assembly GCA_964525305.1. Lineage (GTDB taxonomy): Bacteria > Verrucomicrobiota > Verrucomicrobiia > Verrucomicrobiales > Akkermansiaceae > Akkermansia. Next base: position 37,011 of record CAZGGR010000011.1, on the reverse strand, counting down.
TTGCCTCATTAGAAATGAGATCCAAATGACGCTTGCGATACGTAACTTCTTTATCAGCCAAACCATGCCATTTATCCGGTAACGGCCGCAAACTCTTAGAAAGAATAGTGACGGCAGAAACCTTTACCGTAGGTTCTCCGGTGCGAGTACGGAAGGTAGTTCCTTGGATGCCGATCCAATCTCCACGATCCAATAGTTTCCATAATTTCCAAGTGGTTTCATCTACTTCATTTTTATGTAAGAAGCCTTGGATTTTACCTCGTACATCTCCAATTACAAAAAACTGAGATTTACCCATGTCCCGAATAGCCAGCAGGCGACCAGCGACGACAACTTGTTTGTCTTCCTGAAAATCGGCTTTCAATTCAGCTGGGGTGGTGGTCACGTCAAATCTTGCGCCGTAGGGTTCAATTCCCAGCTCTCTGATTTTAGCGAGCTTGTCACGGCGCACGGCAATAAGTTCAGATTCCGTTGTAGTTGGATGAGCCTGCTGTTGTTCGGACATAGTGCGGGGATTTTAATGGCTTACTTCCGTTTTGGCTAGCGCATTATCAGACAGAGAGCACTTTTACCAAACCTTTTGTACATCATTTTTCTCTAGTCCTTCAAAAAGGTTACCCTTAAACTCTGCATTTATTTATTACACACATTTCCTAAAAATCTACATTAGTTTGATGTAATCAACTATAAACTATACGTTTATAAAAACTCAAACCTGTTATATAGAGCGTCTAATAAAAATCTGTATACGCATAATTGCTTTTACCTTCAGCAAGAAACATGGTATAAGTATTCTCGTTAAGGCGCACCTTATTTATCAATTATATACTATCCGTGCAGACTTATGAGTGATCAAACAACCGTAACTTACAGCACGATTGATGCTAACGAAGCCGTAGCCTCTGTAGCATATCGTTTTTCAGAAGTCATTGCTATTTACCCCATTACACCTTCTTCTCCAATGGCAGAATCAGCCGAAAGCTGGTCTGCTGTTAACAAGAAGAACCTGTGGGGGACTGTACCTTCCGTGGTAGAAATGCAGAGTGAAGGCGGCGCAGCAGGCACCGTTCACGGCGCCCTCCAAACCGGCGCGCTGGCTACCACGTTTACTGCTTCTCAAGGGCTTCTGCTCATGATTCCGAACATGTTCAAAATTGCAGGGGAACTTACTCCTGCCGTGTTCCACGTAGCCGCTCGCTCTTTGGCTTACCAAGCTCTTTCTATTTTCGGCGACCATAGCGATGTCATGAGTGCGCGTTCTTGCGGTTGGGCCATGCTCTGTGGTTCATCCACACAAGAAGCCGCTGACTTTGCCGCTATTTCTCATGCTTCCACATTGGAATCTCGCATTCCTTTTATCAACTTCTTTGACGGTTTCCGCACTTCTCACGAAATCGGTAAAATTGCGGACATCACGGATGACACGTTAAACGGCATGATCAAGCAGGAATGGTTGGATTCCTTCCGTGAACGTGCACTGACTCCAGATGCTCCCGTCCTGCGTGGTACAGCTCAAAACCCGGACGTTTATTTCCAGGGTCGTGAAACGGTTAATCGCTTCTATGCAGCCACACCAGGTATTGTCCAGAAAGCCATGGACAAGTTTGCGGAACTCACCGGTCGCTCCTATCACTTGGTGGATTACACCGGTGCTCCGGATGCGGAACGAGTTATTATTTTGATGGGATCCGGTGCTGAAGCTGTAGAAGAAACGGTAGACGCCATGATCTCCCGTGAAAACGCTAAAGTAGGCGTGCTGAAAGTACGTCTGTTCCGTCCCTTCCCCGCAGCAGAACTGGTTAAAGCTCTCCCTGCAACAGTTAAGACAATCGCCGTTTTGGATCGTACCAAAGAACCCGGTGCTCAGGGCGAACCACTCCATCAGGATGTAATTCAAGCTCTGTTTGATGCTCAAGCCAATGGCACGCTCTCCTTCACCAACGGCATGCCAAAGGTTGTAGGTGGACGTTATGGACTCTCTTCTAAAGAGTTCACTCCTGCTATGGTTAAAGGTATCTATGATAACTTAGCTCTGGATACTCCTAAAAACCACTTCACGATCGGCATCAACGATGACGTACTGGGTACCAGCCTTCCGTACGATGAAGATTACTCAACGGAAGCAGATGACGTAACACGCGCTATGTTCTTCGGCCTTGGCTCAGATGGTACCGTTGGTGCTAATAAAGACGCCATTAAGATTATTGGCCAGCACACAGACCTGTATGTTCAAGGTTACTTTGTGTATGACTCCAAGAAATCCGGGTCTTCCACTATTTCCCACTTGCGCTTTGGTCCACGACCAATCAAGTCTACATATTTAATCACCAAAGCAAACTTCTTGGCTCTGCACCAACCATCTTTGCTCAATCTGTTCGATTTCTTGAAGAATGCCGCCAATGGTGCCACCTTCTTGATGAACAGTCCACATCCGGCAGATAAATTGTGGGATACCTTGCCTGCTCGTATGCAACAGCAGATTCTGGATAAAAACATCAAGCTTTATACCATTGATGCCTTTGCTGTTGCTCGTAAAACAGGTATGGGTGGCCGCATTAACATGATCATGCAGACCTGCTTCTTTAAGCTTGCTAACGTCATCCCGGCAGATGATGCTATTGGTTATATTAAGAAAGCCATTGCAAAAACCTACGCTAAGAAGGGGCAAGATGTGGTAGACAAAAACATTGCTGCCGTGGATGCCACTCTGGAAAACTTACATCAGGTAGACACCACCAATAAGTCTGTCAACGGTCATGAAATTCCTGCCGCCATGGCTGCTAATGCTCCGGACTATGTTCAGAACATTCTTGGTAAAATGATGTGTGGTGAAGGGGATAGCATTCCCGTCAGCCAAATGCCTGTGGACGGCACATTCCCGAACGGTACTTCTCAGTACGAAAAACGCAATCTGGCTCTGGATCTTCCGGAATGGGATCCTACTCTTTGCATTCAGTGCGGTAAGTGTACAGCCGTTTGTCCGCATGCCGTTATCCGCAGTAAGTTCTTCTCTCCTGATGCTCTCGCAAATGCTCCGGAAGGATTTGAATGTTTGGATGCTAAACATCCGGATTGGAAAGGACAGAAATTCGTCATCCAAATCTCCCCGAACGACTGTACGGGATGTACGCTCTGTGCAGATGTTTGCCCGTCTAAGAGCAAGACAGATCCAACTCGCAAAGCCTTGACTATGGTTCCTGCCGGGAAGATTCACGATAAGGAAGAAGCCAACTGGGACTTCTTCATGAGCCTTCCGGATGTAGATCGCACCAAGGTCAAAACGGACAACATTCGTTCTATGCAGGTACTGCGTCCGCTGTTTGAGTTCTCCGGTGCCTGTGCTGGTTGCGGTGAAACTCCATATGTCAAAATGCTCTCACAGCTATTTGGCAACCGTTTGGTGGTAGCCAATGCTACAGGATGCTCCTCCATCTACGGTGGTAACCTTCCTACCACGCCATGGTCTCATGACTCTGAAGGTCGCGGACCGGCTTGGGCAAACTCTCTGTTTGAAGATAACGCTGAGTTCGGTCTTGGTTTCCGCGTTTCCTTGGATAAACAAATGGAACACGCTATTGAATTGCTTCATGATGCTGCTGGTATCGTAGGTCAAGAATTGGTAGATCAAATTCTGGCTAATCCTCAGAAGGATGAAGCAGACATTGCTCAACAGCGCGAAAACATTGCTGAACTTAAGAAGAGAATTACCGGCAAGCCGGAATGTGCTCGACTCTTGACCCTTGCAGATAAGCTTGTTCGCAAGAGTGTGTGGATTCTGGGTGGTGACGGATGGGCTTATGATATTGGTTATGGTGGTTTGGATCACATTCTTTCCAGTGGCAAGAACGTTAAGGTTCTGGTCATGGACACAGAAGTGTACTCCAACACAGGTGGCCAGTGCTCCAAGTCCACACCGCGTGCTGCTGTAGCCAAGTTTGCCACAAACGGTAAGCCCGGCGTGAAAAAGGATCTGGGATTGATGGCTATGACTTACGGTAATGTTTACGTTGCCTCCATCTCCTTAGGTGCTAAAGACGAACACGCTCTTAAAGCCTTCGTTGAAGCTGAAGCATATGATGGCCCTGCCCTCATCATCGCTTACTCTCATTGTATCTCCCACGGCATTAACATGGCCAAAGGATTGCAACAACAAAAGGCTTGGGTAGACTCTGGCCGTGTTCTGCTTTACCGTTACAATCCGGATTTGGCTCGCCAAGGTAAAAATCCGCTCATTGTGGAAGGCAAGGGGCCGAAGGGTGAATTGCGTGACGTTCTACTCAGCGAAAACCGTTTCAAACTCTTGGCAAAAACCAACAAGGAAGGCTTTGAAAAACTTGTTGAAGAAGCCCAAAATGATGTTTGGCACCGTTGGAATCTGTACCAAAGCATTGCCAATATGGGCTCTGATAAATCTGCAGAATAAACAAGCAGACATCGTTTAACTTACACGCCCCTGTACGAACAATTCGTACAGGGGCGTTTTTATAGCTAAAGTAAGAAATATTAAATGATGTTTTCTGTCTATCAATAAATCTTATCTAAGATATCACTCCATAAATGGAGAAAACAAAGACAAAACCTATTACCAAATTAAAAACTGAGAAGCTATTACCGGAGTGCCTCTGCAGTTTTACGGATGATCTCACGAGCTTTACGTACATCATCCTTATGAGAATCTCCACGACTTCTTTCTACAGTGAACAACTTAGCTAGTTCTTCATTCATCCGATCAACGGCTGCCTTTGCCTTCTGATTCTTTTTGGCACAAGTTCGCAGTATATGAATCTTTTCATATTCTTCCAACCCATCACGCAGTTTTTCAAACCGCAGAGAGCTAAGATTGCCAGGATAAACCAGATAACAATCACCCGCCGGCCAATTCCCAAAATCCGTCTTTTCAAACGGATTGCGATTCCAAGAATTGTAAGCCCACCTCAAGAACCCATCCAAATGATTAGCCGCCGCAAAAAATGGTAACCATTCCGCTTCTGCTAATGGAGATGCAGTAAAGGTGTTAGGTTTCTTGGGATTCACACAAACATAGAACGTTGTCTTTTTTCCTTCTTTCTTGCGTTGTGCCAATAAATCACCCGTAACTGTATCCGCATGACCAAGTACAGGAGAAACATCATAAACATCCCGGGTCATGGCTGTAGGACGATCCACCGCAGAAACAATTTTGAACTCCGGTGCATATTTATCCAACACTTTTTTAGCTGCTTTTACCATGGAATCGGGGCGTTCATCCAAGCCAATACAGGTCTTATTTAGCCACCCTTTGCTTTTAACATGTTTGCGAAAATCCGTTAAAAAAGGACCCCAAATAGCTTCATAGGAAGGGTCGTTCGGCTTAAGATCCAAAAATTTATATTTGCCGGAAGCTTCATCTAAATAACGAATCTTCATGGTCCATGGAATCATGGTATAGCATGATATTTGTTCTTTAATACCCACCTCATGGATCATAAAAGTCACCCACTTGTCAAAATTGGCATAATTCCACCTCATGGTCCCATTTTTACTTTTAACCCATTCAATCATGGAAGGATACCAATCATAAGTTTGAGCATTCCAAGCTTCATCTATTAACGAACAAGTAATCACCTTTTGCCCTGCCTCTGCCAGCCTCTTCATAACCGGTTTCAGTAACGCAAAATGTTCTGGAGACCACGGTGTTACGTCATGCCACCTTGCCACTGCTTGAGGATGCTGCCACAAGTCCAAATGAACCTGCCAATTAGCGGGTGACGGCAGTGTTTCTGGTTCTACTTCTAAAACAATTGGTACATTTATAGGAGAGCTATTTTCCGAAGAAACTTTCACTTTTCCCTTATACACGCCTGGTTGGACAGAAGACGGAATATTCACCTCTAACCACACGGGACGCACGCCTCCGGCCTGTAAATCACAGTTGTTTTCTCTACCTATGATATCTGCTATTAATTTATTGCCACCTTTAGTATAACGTATCATTGCCGGACGAACAGGTATCGTCTGTCCAATTGTGTTTTTAACTCCCTCGCAAGTAACAGATACTTGGGTCTGAGCAGGAAAAGACCAAATCACAATTTGTCCTCCAGCTCGTTCACCTCGCCAACCAGATAAATACACAGCGTCCTGTAGTATTTCTTGACGCGGAATACTATCATGCGGAACGCGTTCATAATCACTAATTGCCGCAGCTTGCAGATTATGAGAAACATCAGAACCGTACCCCTTAATTTCTACCAAATGTCCACCGGTTTTATTACCGATACTGTTACCTAAAAAGGTTATTTTAACATAACGTACTTTCTGTGAGTTAAATCGGAATGGTACTCCCTCTGCTGTTGCGGCAATACTGTTGGACGATTGGTCTACTAGCATCCCCCAATTCTTCCCGTCCTCAGAGCCCTCTATTTTATATTTATATACACGACCATCCTGCCAATACGGCCACACATGTAAGGATGAAAGTTTTCGGGGGTGTCCCATGTCTATCTGAAGCCAAACAGGGATTCCTTCACATCCCCAATACTTACCCGGTTTATCTGTCTGACCATCCACTGCCAATTCAGGACGGTCGTCACCATAATGCCCGGAAGCGGTAACTTTAGCACCGGCGAATAAGTTCCCCACATCATTTTGTCTACCAATAGAGAGGTTTACAGCAGGCTCATACAATGGATGTCTATCCGGTGATTGAGCCTGAACAACAGATGTTAATGTAATGATAGAACATAAATGAATAAAAAAACGGTGCATATGCATACATTACGCACCTAAACTCTATCTCCTCTCAAGAAAAAAACACTCCTCACATTAATCGACTAACGGACGTACAGATATTCCCTTAGAGGCAAAATATCTTTTGGCTTCAGGTACTGTATATTCTCCAAAATGAAAAATAGAAGCTGCCAAAACGGCATCTGCCTTACCCTCTGTCAACACATCTACCATATGATCCAGATTCCCTGCCCCACCGCTAGCAATTACTGGAATACGAACCGCTTCACTCACCGCTCGAGTTAATTCAATATCATATCCCGTTTTTGCTCCGTCTGCATCCATACTGGTTAATAAAATCTCACCGGCTCCGCGACGTTCTGCTTCTACAGCCCACTCCACCGCATCTAATCCCACAAATCTCCGACCGCCATGAGTAAAAACGCCCCATTTATTAGAAGATTGCCGCTTGGCATCTATCGCCACAACAATACACTGTCGCCCAAATGCCGACGCTCCCTCATTAATCAATTCCGGCTTATTAATAGCCGCTGTATTTAAAGATACCTTATCTGCTCCTGCCAAAAGCATTTCTCTCATATCTTGCACAGAACGAATCCCTCCACCTACAGTCAGTGGCATAAAACAACACGCTGCCGTGCGCCTCACTACATCCACCATCGTGGCCCGTCCATCAGAAGAGGCTGTAATGTCTAAAAAAACAAGTTCGTCCGCTTGCTGAGCATCATATGCTCGAGCACACTCCACCGGATCTCCGGCATCTCTTAAATTAACAAAGTTAGTACCTTTAACGACTCTGCCATTCGTTACGTCCAAACAAGGAATGATTCTTTTTGCCAGCACGCTCTTATCAAGCCATTACTGTTTACAAAGGGGAAGCTTAAAGTACGCCCTGCCCCGAGTAATATTTTTCCCAATCTTTCTCTTTTTCATTTGATCACTATGCGGCATCAATTCAACTTCCTCGGATATCTCTTTGAAACCCACTATATTTTTGTTATAACGGTTGCTACGGAGAAATCATTTCAACCCTGCAAACTGAAACATCATCATGAGATATACCGTTATCGGCCTGGGGCAATTTGGACAAGAGCTTTGCATTGAACTCTCCGCACGCAATATGGAGGTAGTTGCTGTCGCTTCCTCCGATGAGGAATTAGAACAAGTTAAAGATTTAGTTACATATGCCGTTGTAACGGATTATACCAATCCAGCCGCCTTACGGGAACTGGAACTGGATGAACAATCTGCCGTTATTGTTTCTATTGGAGATAGCTTTGAAGAAAATCTCCTTGTTGTCACTCACTTGCAAAAAATGGGGGTCCGTTACATTTATGCTCGAGTCATGAGTCCTGTACACGAACATATTTTAAGCCAAATGAATGTGTATGCCCTCATTAACCTAGCTCGTGTTGCTTCCAAACAATTAGCTAGCCAGCTAGAATCCCCAGAATTCCTACGCGTCTCTCCCATGGATGAAAGCCATAGTATTGTGGAAATAGCTGTACCCAATATATGGGTTGGAAAATGCCTTCGAGATGTAGGGTTACGCACAGAACACCATTTGAATCTACTTACCATACGCCGCGGTGAAGCTCAAACGCCACAAGGCCGCCGAGAAATACTTTCTATTCCCCGTATGCCCGTCATCGGTACTCCTTCTCCAGATCTTGTTTTCGAGGAACATGATATTCTCGTCCTCTTTGGTAAAGAAACAAATCTAATAGATTTTGCACAATTATCCAAAGGTCTATAATAAACCGTCTTAACAGGATGGTTAAATAAAGAAGTGGTTCTATCACAGATATTCTATACTCATAGTTTGATGTGTACTTGTCCATTAACACATCAAAACCATTTCCATCTCATTAATTAACTCAACTATTGATAAAACAACATCTTACACATCGTGTAATAGTTACAGAAATACTAATTTTAACATTAATTGTTTCAACTAATTATTTCATATCTTGTTTCATTAATATTTACTGTAATTGGTACAAAATATTGATTATACTTCACTAATAAATTCAAAATAAACATTTTCCTATGCCTATATCCCCAACTCTCATTCTGGAAGATTTATCTCCATTTTATCAACGTGAAGAATATCCCATCCTTCTGCATCAGTATGAAACATGGTTCATTACGAAGCCTTTACAAGGTTATCGTATTATTGATTCGTCTCCTATTTTTCGGAATACATGCGCAAAATATGCTGCTCTGTTAGCTGCTGGTGCAAGTTTAACAGTAGCCATTTCACCCATAATGCCACATGATCCTAATATCGTTTCTCTGTTAAAACAATATGGAGTTTCTGTTCTTAAAACAGAACAAATTACTGAAACTTATGATGTCGTCATGGATTGCGCAGGAGTACTGCGACATGTAAAAAGTCGTTATGGTTACGTGGAACTAACACGATCAGGTGCTCAATTTTATCAGGAATGTAAACAACCCGTATGGATGGTAGATGCTGGAAAAATTAAACAAATAGAAACTTGTTTAGGAACTGGAGAAAGTTTTTTTCGAGCACTGGAAAATTTAGGAATAAAAAACACACAGAAAAAAACTTTGGTAGTAATTGGTTACGGAAAAGTAGGTCGCGGAATAGTTCTGCATGCAATTAACCGACAATGGAACGTTATCGTAGCAGATGTAGTAAAAAAAACTTTTTCCTTACCCTACGTCTCTTTCATATCTACAGCTGATAAAAAAGCTCTTAATGATGCTATCCGTCGTGCCTTTTGTGCTGTCACGGCTACAGGATGCAAACACGCTTTATCTGGCCTTATCGATCCTACTATACTCCTTTCTTCTCCTGTATATCTTGCCAATATGGGGGTAGAAGATGAATGGGGACCGGAAATCCCAAAAGAACGATTATTGAACGCTGGGAACACGCTAAACTTTATTCTGTCAGATCCTACCAAAATGTGTTACATAGATCCACCCTTGGCTATTCATAATCAAGGTGCAGTAGAACTTATTGCAGGGCGTGTCTCACCAGGAATCTTTCCTCCTCCTATAAAAATAGAGAATGAATACCTTACTATCATACGTAATCATGGTTCTATTCCTACTGATATGTTGAATTGGATTTCCTGACTTATCATCTTGTCTTTACAAGCATAACAATGTATTTGTTATAGAACATCTGAGGATTTATTTCCGTAAAAAGTATTACCATAAATTCATTGACTTCGCATCTCTATGAATACTTATTATTTTTATCATAGTTATCATTTAACAGGTAAAATCCTTGGTACCTTGATGTGTAGTTTAGCCTGGATTATTTTTGGAATTGGGTGGTGGAGTTGTTTACTTGGTATAATACTGTTGTTTTTATGGCTTCCTGTTATTCTGAGGCGCCCTTACTTTCTCTCCATCACTTCCTCTGCTATATTCTGGGGTAATAGCTTATCACGGCAAGAAATACCATTAGAACTCATTGATCAAATAGGACCTAATCAAGAGGAAGAACCAGGATTAATGATTGAACTGAAAAATGGTTGTATTTTGGATGTTGAACGCGACTGTTTTGATTCCATGTCTCTTGTTCGTGCTGCTATCCTTAAAGCTTCTGATTCTCACAATTTTCATATCGCTCCCGATTTATTTGCAGCACCAGGATTACTGAACGAATGATATAACAATAAAATAAATCTTATCATCAATCGCTTGCAAAAAGTACTTCGTCTAATAAGCTAGTAAGAATTACAAATAGCGACACTGACACGAACCTTATATATGAACATAAATAAATGTTCCACGTAGAACATTTGCATCAATCTCATTCTGCATGATTTCGTTTCGGTAATAAAAAACGGACACCACATAAACATGGTGTCCGTTCTCGTATGAATGATTTTGTTGTGCCGTCAAAATCAATTGGGAGATCTCATAGGCATGAGTACATATAAAAACTCATCACCAATTTTCAATACACCCGGACTCATTTCATCAATAAGATTCAGCGTAATGGTTGTATCGCTAGGCATCGTTTTTAAAGGAGCCATAAAGAAGTCCGGATTGAAAGAAATAGAAAGTAATCTTCCGGCATAATTAATTGTCATGGATTCATGAGCTTCACCAACGCCTTCAGCGCTAGAAGCTAATTCCAATTCATTTTCACGGAAGTTAAGTTTGATATTCGTACTCTTATCTACAGAAAGAAGAGATACGCGACGTACTGTTTCTAGTAATTCACCACAAGGAAGTTCTATACTTTCCTTACAATCAGTGGGAATCACTTGGCGGTAGTTTGGATAATTGCCGTCTATCAACTTACTAATTAAAAGAGTATCATTGATTTCAAAAGAGGCCTGATTATGTGTAAAGCGAATAGTTACAGTTCCCACTTCATCCAAAAGGCGACGGAGTTCACCAACTGCCTTGGTAGGCAGAATAGCATCTAACTGTTGTTCTTCCGGAAAATCTAATGTTGTTTCAGCTAGAGCTAAACGACGTCCATCCGTAGCTACTAAAGTCATTTTTCCATTACGGAAAGAAAGAGAAATACCATTCAAAACATAACGGGTCGTGTCCGTAGAAATGGCATATTCTGTTCTACGGATACAATCACGTAACACACTTTGATCCACTTTATATACAGTAGCTTGGTCAAAAGATGGTAATTCCGGAAATTCATCTGCAGGAAGACCGTTCAGTTTAAACTGAGAGCGACCGCATTCAACTGCAGCCTGATTACGAGGATTAACATCTACCTGAACTTCAGCATCAGGAAGTTCACTTATTATGCTTACCAATCTTTTTGCAGGAAGAGTTACAGTACCTTCACGCAAAATATTGGCAGGAACTGCTCCAGTAATACATACGTCAAGATCAGTAGCCGTAAAATGTACTTGGCCATTCTCAGCTTCAATTTTGACGTTGGAAAGTATCGGAAGCGTTGTCTTAGAAGACACCACGCTGACAACTTGTCTCAAACCGTCCAGAAATACTTGCTTAGAAATAGTAAACTTCATGTGTTTGTTCTTTTATCTGCTTCACAGACTCTCATAAATCCTACCCATATTTCAAGATATTTTCCCGTCAAACCATAATATTTGGCAGTATTTTTTTTAAATCATACAATATATAGTGATATATGATTCTTGAAGGCATATATTGGATGAGGTGATATCTCACATTATTTAAGTATTCTTAAAAATATAATCCTCATAGAAAATTTTCCTATATAGAGAATCCATATTTGCTATAAATCTGCAAAAGACTTCACTCGTATTGTTTTATACCATTTCGTCATGTCGAAAATTAGAACATACCAAACTAACATAGCTACCAATAATAGCCCACCCCATATAGTTTTTTCTATAAACAATTCCCGCCATTATCACAAAATTATTCCCCTGATAAATCTCCTCCATCACCATACTCACCCATCCCTTCTTTCAGAAAACCCATCTCTCTCACTACTCTTTCTTGCCAATAAATCCACATCTCTCTTCTTAACTACACCGTGGGTTCTAAGAGAAAATATAGATAAAGACATTTTTACTATATTCGACTCTTTTAGAGAGAAACTAACCTGAAAAAAACAGTCTAAAACCTACTTCTTGAAGTCGAGATATGCAATAGGTACAAAATATCCCCCAGAACAGAAAAGCCGCAGAAAGGCCTCTTTAGTGCCCTCAACGAGAAAAAGTAAGGTTCTCTATTGGTAACATAAATTGATCTTGCAGCTACTATTCTGATTCATTCGAATTATAAATACCATGAGAGAAACTCTGTTAAAGAGATAGTAATAACATGTTAATAACCTTATTCACATGTTATACATATTTAAAAACCTAACACCTATCAACATTTAAAAATAACCCAACAGATTTGATTATCAATTAATTATTCACATTATTCACATTATTCACACACCAGAAGAAGAAGATTATAATATAAATATGTTCTCATATTCATCAAGTTGTACAACATGATTGTCCTCTCTGTGGTTTTCATGTTACAAGGTTGTCCATGAACATGGGAGAACACGATGCCCTTTGGATGAAAGAAGCCATAAAATTAGCATCTAATGGAATTGGACTAACGAGTCCAAATCCCTGTGTGGGGGCAGTTATCGTCTACAAAGATCAGATCATAGGATCAGGATTTCATGAAAAATCTGGTCTTCCCCACGCAGAGAGAAATGCAATTGCTGATGGAATATCTCGTGGACATATCGATCTTTTCAAAGATTCTACTCTATACGTTACCTTAGAACCTTGTAGTACTACCGGAAAAACGCCACCATGCACCGATGCTATTTTAGAACACCATTTCAAACGAGTTGTATACGGTTCGGAAGATCCCAATCCCAAACATCGTGGAGTAGCTGAATGTATTCTTAAACAAGCAGGTATTCAAGTCACACGAGGAGTTTTAAAAAAAGAATGTGATTTTTTAATTAAATCATTTAGAATTAATATGTTAGAATGTAGACCTTGGGTGATAGCAAAAAGTGCTATGTCATTGGATGGTCGAATTTCTCGGAGCTTGAAGCGTTCGCAGTGGTTAACTAATGAAAAATCTAGATCTTTTGTACACACTTTACGGGCAGAATGTGATGCAATCCTTACGGGCGGAAATACTATTCGCTTGGATGACCCGTCTTTTACGATTAGAGATCCTGATCGTCCTATTTCTCCGTTAAAGGAACAACCATGGCGTATTATTCTAACTCGTCATATTGATTCTATTCCGATTAATTCTGTTTGTTTAACAGACCGATATCGGGATCGTACGATTATTGTAGAGGATGTTATTGATTATTTAGAATTATTAAAAAAACTATATAGTGATAGGAAAATAAGTACTATTTTGCTTGAAGCTGGTGGTAATCTCGTTCGAGAGTTTTTGAATGCCAGATTGGTGGATGAGTGGGTCGGATTTTATGCTCCTATAATAACAGGTGGTGGTGCTGATGGTGTTAAATCTGGTATGTTTTTTGAACGTGAAGCTTGGCTCAAAGATACCTTTGTACGTACTTTTGGAAATGATGTATGTATCAGAGGTGAAGTTATTTATAAATAATAAATATAGTTTGTAAAATAAGGGATTATTGTTTAATTGTGTTGTTTTTGTAGATGAACGAGTAGCAAAGCAATATCTGCTGGAGTAATACCTGGAATACGAGCGGCCTGACCTATGGTTGTTGGACGTATTTTAGTTAATTTGATGACAGCTTCTTTTTTTAAAGCATGAACATTCTCGTAATCAATATTAGCGGGTATGGGTTTGTTTTCCATACGTATGATTTTTTCAGCCTGCTTCTTTTGTCTTTCTATATGGCCTTCATACATGATATCTGTAGCAATGGCATCTAAATGTTCCACGTGGAACATTTTTTGTATTTCATCAGGAAGCATTGTCCAATCATTCCCGGGTCGCTTGAGCCATGTAGAAAGATTAACGCCGTCATGTTTAATAGAGGCGGCCATGGATATTCCTTTATTAATGGCACTGATTTTTTCTTTTACTTTTTTGAACGGTTCGAGTCCAATAAGACCTGTTTTAAAAGCAAGAGGTGTAAGGCGTATATCTGCATTATCTTGCCGAAGAAGTAAACGAAATTCGGCTCGACTAGTAAACATACGGTAAGGTTCATTAGTACCTTTGGTGACAAGATCATCAATCATAACACCAATGTAAGCCTGATCTCTGCGCAAAACTAAAGGTTGTTTATTTAATATTTTAAGAGCAGCATTAGCTCCTGCAATAAGCCCTTGAGCAGCGGCCTCTTCGTAGCCGGATGTTCCATTGATTTGGCCAGCAAAGTAAAGATTTTCAATTAGTTTAGTTTCTAGTGTGGAGTGTAGTTGAGTAGGGGGGCAGAAATCATATTCTACGGCATAACCTGGACGTATTAACTGAGCATTTTCCAAGCCTGGTATGGTATGAATAAACTCACACTGGGCAGAGTAGGGGAGGGATGTAGAAACACCGTTTAGGTAATATTCTTCAGTACCTCGACCTTCCGGTTCTAAAAAAACCTGGTGGCTACTTTTATCAGCAAATCGCACAATTTTATCTTCTATAGATGGACAATAACGAGGTCCGATACCTTCAATAATCCCACTGTATAGGGGGCTGTATTTTAGATTTTTTCGAATAATATCATGTGTTATTTGCTTGGTGTAAGTAATCCAGCACGGCATTTGATCCATTTTAAAGTCCTTATCAGCCCAAGTATTTAGAGTGTAATAAGATTCGGAATCACGTTTCAATACATCTCGGGATTGGTAACTGAACAAAGCTTCAGGAGTATCTCCAGGTTGTATTTCACAAACGGAAAAGTTAATGGATTTTCCATTAACACGAGGAGAAGTGCCTGTTTTAAGACGCTCCACTTGGAATCCTAATTCAGCAAGATTAGAAGATAAATTAGATGGAGCACACCCCATACGTCCGCCAGCTACATGTTGAAGACCGACATGTAGTAAACCTTGCATAAATGTTCCAGAACAAATGATTACGCTATGTGCGTGGATTGTAAAATCTAGAGACGTAACAACTCCAGTTACTTGTTGATTGGAGTTAATGAGTAATTTAATCACATCACCTTGGAATAGACGTATGGATGAATCGCTTTCCAGAACCATTTTCATTCGCGAACGATAAGCATTTTTATCGCATTGAGCACGAGGTGCACGAACGCTAGGTCCTTTTGATGCATTTAGCATACGGAATTGAATAGCTGTGGCATCCGTATTTAATCCCATAGCGCCCCCTAGAGCATCAATTTCTCGCACAATATGTCCTTTTGCTAATCCTCCAATAGCTGGATTGCAGGACATTTGACCAATAGTGTCTAAATTATGTGTTAAAACGGCTACAGTACACCCCAATCGTGAAGCAGCTAAAGCTGCTTCTATGCCTGCATGACCGGCTCCAACAACAAGAACGTCAAATAAAAGAGATGTGGATGAGGAAGTATTCATCAGGAAGCAAAACAAATAGCAAGACGATGTAAAATCAATCGTGGATCAAGTGAAGAAGAAACCAAAGCTTTATCCGCTTTCATACATTCTTTTAAGATTAGTTTTAGTCGATCTGTTTTGAATTTTGAAACGTGTTGGATTGCATTAAAAAGCATAAATGCATTTGGTGTCCCATCTTTTTTTAATGGAATTAAAGAAAAAGCGTAAGATGGCAGGGAAGATAATCGGGTTGAAAAATCTTTATAATTGCTAGGTTTTAGATGAAATGAATCACACAAAAGTTTCGCAATTAGTAGATTTCTTAGCGTAGGTATAAATGCTGCTCTCATGATAGTGATGGCGTTTTCACCACGTTCCAATTGAAAATCGATTAATGAAATGGCAGCATCACTTTTTTTATTTTCCAATGCTCTTGAAATCTCAAAAATAACACCCGTACGAGTTAGGGGAACCATTCGTTCTACATCCTCCGGCGTTACGGTACGTCTATCTTTCCCCAGATAAAGATCCAGTTTTTCGATTTCAGATATAATTTGCCGCGAAGATTCGCTGACTCGATGGATAAACAATTCTAGGGCGACATGATCAAATTTCATGCCTCTAGCAGAAGCTTCCGCATTAATGATAGGAATTAAACTTCCTTCCCAGCCCTCTTTAGTAATATCAGGTTTGTTTAGTTCTTGTTCTTGAGTTAACGATGATTGCCGCAAAAACTTATTAAATGAGCGTCGTTTATCAAACTCAATAGCAGAGATAAGCAAGATAACATCTGTTCCTAGGCCATTTTCCAACAGATGTTTGAGATAATCTAAAGCAGTTTCTGTAGTTGCAGAACGTCCTGTAATTGAATCACCAAGAAAGTTACAATTTTTCATCCAGACTACTTTACGCCCCGGAAAAAACGGGAGGGTACGTAGAGCTTCTATAACCTGATGAATGACTTGTTCTGCTTCCGAAGAATCATTGCAAGTAGCTTCCAGGATTTCATGTGAAAACTCGTTGGTATTTTTAGTAAGGTCTGCAAAAGTACCGGCAGCTTTTTCACGAACCATTCCTTCATCTGTACCGAAAATAAGATAAATGGCTTGTTGTTGTGAATTACCGGATCCCATAAAACTGTGCGCATATGGTATCACCAAAAGCATCTTCTTGAAAGCCGTATTTGTCATTTAAAAGTTTTTTCATTTGAAGAAAACAGTCTTAAATAGTATCAGTAAATCCGTAATGTTAAAAAGACGGCAAATATGATAGGAGTCGTTTTTTAGAAACATTAATCTATGATCAATCTGTGATTGTTTGATCGTTATTACGGCGGGATATTTCCATGAAATCAACTATATGGACACGGGCGTTAGTCGTTATCATGATGACAGTTATGATGACCGTGGTTACCATTGCATATTGGAGATGGAATAGTCGAGTTGCGGAAAAAAACACTTTTTTTCGGTCAGAAGTGTTTACTTTGGCGTCGCAGTCAGAATTAAGAGAAGAAGATGTACCTATTTTACATCAGCTTAATAATGAATATTCACGTGTTGCTCGTCTAGTAGAACAAGTGTTGGTAAGCATAGATACAACGGGAGTAACTAGTGTTTCTCAACCTTCTGCTGATGGAGAATCCATGGTTGAAAAAAGATTAGCAGTTCATGGGTTGGGATCCGGTGTTATTGTCACCAATGAAGGCCATATTATCACAGCATATCATGTTATTCAGAATAAGCATGCTTTACGTGTTACGTTAAGCAATGGGAAAAGTGTTTCTGTACGTTTAGTGGGGGTAGATCCGGAATTGGATATTGCTGTATTACAAATAGAGAATCCAATGAGCTTTAATCCTTTGCCATTTGGAAATAGTGATGAAGTTGTGCCAGGGATGATTGTGTTGGCCTGTGGTAACCCTTATGGCTTAGGAGCAACGGTTTCTCGTGGTATTATTAGCGCACGGGAACGCAAACTAGAGGATTCCGGTATGAATCTAATCCAGACAGATGCCAGTATTTTCCCCGGAAATTCCGGTGGTCCTCTGATCAATATTCGCGGAGAAATAATAGGTATTAATAAATCAGTGCTTCCGAATGCAGAAAAAAACTATGCCGGTATAGGCTTTGCTATTCCATCTAATTCAGTGATGCATAGTTTTGAACAGATCTGTAAGCATGGTCGTCCCATGAGAGGGTATTTAGGGTTAGATATTGTGAATAATACACCTCCACTTCGTAGCTTTTTGAATTATCATGAAGCTGGTGGTGCCGTAGTTAATATTGTAAAAACTGGTTCTCCGGCGGAGCAGTCGGGATTACAGACTGGAGATGTTATATTAAGCTTTAATGAAGTTCCTATACAAACAGATGAGGATGTTAAGGTTCATATAGAAAATCTCTCTATAGGAGATAAGTTTCGCCTTAAGATTTGGAGAAAAGGCCAAAAATTGAATCTTATATTAAAGGTAGGGGACAGTATTTTGAAAAACGTACCCTCTCCATGGGAAGACTTTATGGATGGGGTTGGTATGCATCTGCGTGAACTTACAGCAGAAGAGCAATCTATAGGAGCAAGAGGCCTGTTAGTTATCCAAGTGAATCCGAAAAAATCCGTAGGACAGATTTTACAAGCAGGCGATATGGTTTTTGCTGTAAATCATAAAAGCATTAATTCTATGGATGGTTTGGTTAATGCTTTAAAAGAAGGGCCGACATTATTAACTGTTTCGCGTGATGGACAACAATTTAATGTGAAGGTAGACGCTCGTCCAGTTTCTGAAAAAACGCTGTTACCGCAACATTCTTCAGAGACAAAGAGCAAAGCTTTTGTCCCACATGAATTTTAATAAAATGTTTTTTATTCGAGGATCTTTTCATTGATCTTCATAGGCTTGACTGGTAGGCAAAAGCATCTATAATGCATCACCTTTAGAAATTAATTATGACTCGTCATACTATCTCTGTACTTGTTGAAAACAAATTTGGTGTACTTGCACGTATTGCCGGTTTGTTTAGTGGACGGGGCTACAATATTCATTCGTTGAACGTTGCCCCTAGCCAGGACCCGCGCTTTTCACGGATGACCATCGTCGTACGTGAAAAGGAGGATGTTTTGGATCAAATTATTAAGCATTTGGAAAAACTCGTCAATACGGTGGAAGTTGTTGATTTTCGTAACACTGAAAACGTGTATAGAGAGACAGTTTTGACTCGTATCGGTGTGGATTCTGCCACTCGGCATGAAGTTATAGAATTTTGTCAGATTTTAGGCGCTCATATTGTAGATGTTACCCGTGATGCTTTGACTATTGAAGTGACTGGAGGTGAACATAAGATAGATCGTTTTTTATCTCTTATAGAGGCTTATGATGTGCAGATGTTGACTCGTAGCGGTCGTATAGCTCTTCCTAAACCCAGACAATAAATAAACATACAATTACTACTATTTACCTTTTTTAGCCCTGCAGGATAATCTTGCAGGGTTTTTCTCATATCCTAACAAATGAATATTACTTATCCAGATCTCCCTATCTCTCGTAGTCGTGAAGACATTATAACGGCAATTCTTCAGCATCAAGTTGTTGTTGTTGTTGGAGAAACTGGATCTGGTAAAACAACCCAGCTTCCTAAAATGGCCATGGAGTTGGCGGGAGAATCTAAAGGTAAGGTAGGGTGTACACAGCCCAGACGATTAGCAGCAGCTTCTGTTGCTAGACGTGTGGCAGAGGAATTAAAGAGTGAATTGGGTGGATTAGTAGGTTATCAAGTACGATTTGAAGAGAAAATCAGTTCAGACACTCGACTGAAGTTCATGACAGACGGTATTTTATTGTCTGAAATACAACATGATCCTGATTTAAAGCAATACCATACCTTAATTTTGGATGAGGTACATGAACGAAGTCTTAATATTGACTTTTTACTTGGTTATTTGCGTCTTTTGTTGAATCGTCGTAAGGACTTGCGGTTGATTATCAGTTCCGCAACATTAGATGCCGGTGGATTTGCTGAGTTCTTTGATGGAGCTCCCATTATTCAAGTAAAGGGCAGGACATATCCAGTGGATATACATTATTTACCGACTCTAAATGATGATGAAGAGCTTCCTGCACACGTGGTTCGTGCTGTAGATTGGCTAAATACTTTAGATGATCATGGGGATGTGCTCGTATTTCTTCCTGGAGAGAGGGAAATACGAGACGTAGCGGAAAAGCTTGAAGGCTGTAGTCTTAGAAATACACGTATTTTACCTTTATTTGCTAGATTAGGATTATCAGACCAACAGCGAATTTTTCATCCGGAGAAGGGATACCGTCATATTGTATTAGCTACAAATGTGGCAGAAACCTCCTTGACCATACCCGGTATTATTTATGTAATAGATTCTGGGTTAGCTCGTGTTAGTCGTTATAGTCCTGCGAGGCAGGTACAGCGGCTACAAATAGAACCCATATCCAAGGCCAGTGCTCGTCAACGTGCCGGGCGATGTGGGCGCATATGCGAAGGGGTATGCATTCGTTTGTACAGCGAAGAAAACTGGGAAGGCAGACCGGATTTTACAGATCCGGAAATCAGACGTAGTGCTTTAGCCGGAGCATTACTTAAGATGAAAGATCTAGGTTTACCGGAAATGTCGGAGTTTCCACTTCCAGATCCTCCTTCTAATAAATTAGTTATGGAAGGTTATCGTACCTTACGAGAAATTGGTGCATTTAATAAAGCCCGACAACTAACTTCTATAGGCAAAAACTTAGCACGGTTACCCATAGATCCTCGTTTAGGACGCATGTTATTGGAAGCTCAGCATGAACAAGCTTTGCCTGAAATCCTAGTAATTGTAGCCGGATTGGGTATCATGGATCCTAGGGAACGTCCGTCAGACGTTGCTCAAAAGGCAGATCAAGTTCATGCACGGTGGAAAGATGAAGATAGTGATTTTTTATCTTTGCTTAAACTTTGGAAAGATGCATGGCAATTTAGAGAAGGTCGCCGTTGGCAAAAAAATAAACTTCGTAAATGGTGTAGAAATAATTTCCTTAATTTCAACCGTATGATGGAGTGGTTCAATTTGTGGGAAGATCTCACAAAACTAGTCCGTGAAACATTAAAATGTAAGGTTGCTCCTTTGGAAAATGAAGCGGAACGGCAAGCTTCCTATGCCATGATTCACCGGAGTATTTTAGCTGGTGTACCACGTCAATTTGGATTATGGGACATTAATGCTCGGGAGTATCGTGGAGCTGGAGGACGTTGCTTTGGAATTTTTCCAGGTTCAGGCTTATTTCGACGTAAGAAAAAAAGTGAATGGGTTATGGGCGTAGAGCTGGTAGATACTACACGCTTATGGATGCGTCGTGTTGCTGTGTTGGAGCCAGAATGGGTAGAACAAGTTGCACCCCATCTTTGTGAATCACATTACTCTGGGGCTCGTTGGGATAAAGTTCAGGGAGCTGTTTATGCTACAGAGCGCATAGTATGCGGTGGATTACGAATTATTGATAACAGGCGTGTTCATTATGGGCGTATCAATCCATCTCATGCTCGGGAAATTATGATTCGTGAAGGATTGTTGGGAGATGGATTTCGAACCAAACCATCCTGTATCAAGCATTTAGAGATGATTAAGGATGAAGTGAAGCAAATAGAGTTAAAATTACGTCGTGCGGATCAGATTTGGTGTGAAGAAGGTGTCTTTGAATACTTTGACAAACTCATTCCGAAAGATTGTTATACAGCTAAAGCTTTTTTACGTTGGGCCGGCAACATAGAAAAATATAATCCAGAAGCTTTACAGATTTCAGCGCAGGAAGCCATGTATGAATACTGGGGGAAGGATCTTTTACATGGATTTCCAGATGAGATTGTTTACAAAGGAGAGGAGTATGTTGTTTATTATCAAAATGATCCAGGTGCTGAGGATGATGGTGTTACTTTAGGAGTGCATATTGATCAGCTTCAGAATATGCCGACATGGTTACCAGAATGGGGCGTTCCAGGTCATTTGACTCAAAGAGCAGAATGTTTGATGAGAACGCTTCCAAAAGACTTGCGTGTTTTTCTTCAACCTATCAGTCAGAAAGCGGCGTATTTTGCTGAATTACAATGCGGATTGCAACCAGATGGACCTCTAACCCAGAAGCTTGCAGAATATGTAGAGTCTGAAACGGGAAAGTTTTGTTCCTCGTCTTTTTTTGATATGACTCGTTTACCGGCAGAATTAGTTACAAAAATCTGGGTATGTGATGATGATGGAGAAGAGTTAGCATTTGGAACAGATGTTACAGAGTTGAATAATCGACTCAGTAAAAAGATTTCCCATCGTTTTAATGAAACCGCTGCTGATATTGTTTCTGTAACTGGTATGAAAGAGTGGGAATGTGGGAATTTGGAGCGTACGATAGATGTCGCTGGAAGAACAGGATACGTAGCCTTAGTAGATGAAGGTGAATCCGTAGGAGTTCGTGTTTTTGAGGATGAACTACGAGCAACAGAATCACATCGATGCGGTTGTTTACGCTTGATACTTTTACATCATGCAGAGCAACTTAATCATCTCCGTAAAAGATTCCCGCTTAAACTAGAGGGGAAACTTTCTCTTCATATCCTCGGTAAAAATCCATCAACTAATGTAGATGATTTGGTAAATGTTGCTGCCGAATTGGTAATGGGGCATCCTCTTCCACGTACAGCAGAACAATTTGCTTGTGCAGAAATGAATCTGCGCCAGAATCTTTTTGATGCAGCTCATCAGGTTGCAGACGTTTGGGAACTCATAGCAGGTACGGAACATACTGTAAGGAATTTTAAAGATACTCAACAAGGAATTCGTCATACAGAGCGCATCATAGCTGATTTGCAGCGACAATTGGATTGGTTACTTTGTCCCCGTTTTTTGTGGGTTCATGGAGCAGAACGATTGTCAGATTTGAAGCGATATATGCAGGGTATTATCGAACGCCTCAGACGTATTTGGCAACAGCCCCTTGCGAAAGAGTTAGACCGGTTAGACGTTTTTGAACGTGTATATCTCCCGTGGTATCGTGGTTTACAAGAACATATAGATTCTCCATATTGGATACAGTACGGCTATCTTTTGGAAGAATATCGTTTGGCGGTATTTGCTCCTACTATATCTGTTAAAGGAAGGATTTCTGAAAAACGTTTGATAGCAGCTTTTGAGGAATTGAATGTATTATAAACTACATTGTGTTTATAATCTGTTTGTAATGAACAGGATCACTATCGCTAATGTACTCAACGCTTCAGATAAACAAAGTGCCAGCCATGCTCCGTTTGTTCCCACAACTTGAGGTAACAAAATAAAGCTGGGAACGAGAAAAACAAATCCACGCAATAATGCAATCAGAGTAGCAGGTTTTACTTGTTCTACACTTTGATAGTAACCGATGACGGCCAAGTTGATGATGAAGAACACAAAGGCCAAGGAAAAATAAGGAAATCCTTCAATAGCTAAACGGGCTGCAATATTATCTGAGTTAACAAACAGACCTACCAAAATATGTGGGAACAAAGAGAATGCTAATGTTGCTATGATTCCACAAAAGACAGATGTAAATAATGCAATGCGTTCGGAATCAATGACTCTTTTATAATTACCAAGTCCAAAATTGTAACTAATAATGGGTTGAGCAGATTGAGCTATAGCATTTCCTACCATGAATACGAACGGAAGATAATAGCAGGCGATGCCAAATGCTCCTATGCCGTCATCCCCCAAGTATACCGCAAATATGTGATTACCGACAAACATAAACATGGCGAGCGTTATTTCTGTCATTAATGCAGAAGAGCCTATACGGCATTGATAACCAATATTAATGAAGAAAGAGCGCAGATCTAAGAGGCTACGTTTGATGGGGAAAAGTTTCAGTATATTAGCGAACTTCCATAAGTAAGTGAGGCTGATGATGCTGGCTATTAGTATTCCAATAGTTGAAGCGAAAGCGGCACCCATTAATCCCCATCCGAAAGGAAAGATGAACAGCCAACCGAGTATTACTGTAATAATGGCGGCAATGACATTACACATCATAGCTAGTTTTGGGGCTCCATCCAGACGGATAATAAAGAGGCAGACGGAGCACCACATTTCGAACAGAAGACAGGGGACAAACCACAACAGGTACTCTCGGACCATAGGAGTCAGGTGTTCCGAAGCTCCTAAAAATTGAGCTGTAGCGGATGGAAAAGCCATCATTAAGATCGATGGTATAATTCCTATAACAGTAACAAATATTAGGGATTGAGTGATATTAAGACGAGCGGATTTTTGTTTACCCTTAGATAATTTGATAGAAGCGATCACGGAAGCGCCAACACCGGACATAAGTCCGATACCTGTAAATACCATGAGCACAGGAATGCATATGTTAACGGCAGCAATACCATCGCTTCCTACGCCGTGTCCAACCAGGATGCCATCTATGGCCGTTACAGCCGATATGCTCAGCATTCCCAACAAGGTAGGAATGAAATATTTTCTGAACAGCGTGAATACGTTTGATGAACCTAAGTCAATTACGTCTTTTTTCATCACTTCTTATTATGTGGATGGATTATCTTGATACTTGAGGAGAAACAAAAAGTGCCGGATAAAATGATTGGTTTTACCCAGTCATCTTATCCGGCACTTTTATGCCCTCCGATGAGGATTACAAAACGCTTTGTTGAATTGGATAGCGAACGTATTGAACCAAATTAAGGGATGCAATTTTTTTGTATGCCATCTTGAAGATTTTCGAATTGGATGAAAAAAACAAGGATCGCCAGTAAGACGATCCTTGTTGAAAAAACGAGAATAAGAGATAGATGTTAATCGCTTATTATAAGTCCAATAGAAGAAATTTATTTTGCTAAAACAGCAGGGTGTTTCTGAACTTCCTGTACGGGAAGCGGAGAAGTACAGACTGTAACGGGAGTTCCTATACTGGTTTGTTTGTAAAGAATCTTTGCAACATTTCGAGGTAATCGGATGCAACCATGAGAAAGAGGACGCCGTCTTACTTTCCCCACGTGCAACCCCAGGCCATCATTTGTAAGACGTTGCCAATAAGGCATAGGAGACCCGACAAAGTGACCTCCCTCCGGGACTATATCCGTGGCATTGGCGTTATAATCAATGCATTTGCCCTCAGCATCGAACATTTTGCCGTAAAGGTTGGAAGAATGATCTTCCTTTTTGGCAATGATGGTATAATTACCCGTTTTAGTTGGATGAGCCTTAACGCCAGAAGACAGAGGAAAATCCATAGCAACTAATCCATCCACCAAATATTGGCCACGTTGTTCATTCAGGCAAATAAAGATTTTGCGTGATTTTTTGTTTTGTTTGTTCAGTAAGGAGTCATCCTTATAGACATCGTATGTATCACGGTAATCCTTTCGAGCAACAAAGTGAGCATAGGTTGATGGGTGGAACGGATTTTTATATTCCGCCCCGGATTTGATTACCATACGAGGATCCGGTAAAGTCGGGATATTCTTATTAGAGTGAGAACAAGATGTCCACCCCATGAAAATCATGGGGAGGACGGTTAAGAGAAGAGAATATTTCATAGAAAGAGAGTTTCATAAGTGGTTAGATAACAGGTACTTTACCTCGATTTACTTAGAACGAGGGATGGTCAATTTCTGATTGATATGAATCATATCAGACTTAAGACCATTAGCTCTCTTAAGAGCTTTTACGGAAGTACCGTTTTTACGAGCAATTGCTCCGAGCGTATCGCCCTTTTTCACCGTATAAGTACGTATTTTGGAAGAGGATTTACGGGAAGACTTCTTCTTGCTTACGGTATTACGGGAAGAACTAGAAGCTTTGCTCTTAGAAGCAGAAGATTTTTTAGTTACAGAAGGCTTTGTTGGAGGATTGTAAGCATAACCAGAGGAATCATGAACCGGATTATAGCTACCGGATTCATAAGCCGGATCAGAGCTTTCAGCAATCCACGGCGGGATTTCACCACTAGCCGGTTCAGCTGTATCGTAACCGGTCATGGAAGAATTATGCTGAGAACAAGAAGAGAAGGGGATCGCCAATGCGACAGCGCAGGTTAGAATAAATGGAGTTTTCATGTGCGACCTGTTCATACTAATTTATGATTTAGGATTCAAGGCACTAGCGTGAACTGATCATATTTTTTTTACCTTTTGTTCAGATTGTAAAAAGACTCCGCATTTTTGGTTGTTATGAGAGCCAACTCCTCAGTTTGCATATTCTTAGCATCAGCAATAAAACGAGCCGTATGAATGAGATGTGCCGGTTCATTCATACGGCCCCGTAAAGGTTCCGGACTGAGATAAGGGGAATCTGTTTCCAGCATGATACGGTCGGTTGGACATTGGCGTGCCGTTTCAGCGACAGCAGAAGCATTTTTAAATGTAGCGACTCCGGTAAAAGAAACCATACCGTCAAGCTCATCAAAGATACGGATGGCTTGAGCTTTATCACCGATAAAACAGTGGAATACGGGGCGCACACGTCCTGCGTAATGACGTGCGATATCCAGTGCGTCCTCAAAGCTTTTTGTTCCTTTTTTATCTCGAGTATGAAGAACAATGTTCAGCCCCAATTTTTCCGCCAAATCAAAATGTTGTTCCAGCAGATTTTGCTGCAAGCGATGAAAGTTTTCAATTGACCAACCGAGAGGAGGTTCATGAAAGTAATCCAATCCCGTTTCCCCGATAGCGGCCAAAGGTAAATCTGCATGCATTTGGATAAGTTGATTGCTCCATCCTTCCGGGGCATCATGAGCATCATCCGGGTGAATCCCCAGTGCGTAAAAAACAATCCCGGGGAATTGAGATGACCATGATGCATTAGCTTCCCAATCATCGATTCGAGCACCCAACGTGATCATACGATCAATTCCTTCTTGAAGAGCATGTTCAACATAGGATTCCCGGTTATTTTGAACGAACTGAGAAGAAGCCAAATGGCAGTGTGTATCAATAATCATGGTGACAAGTTGCAGCAGATAAAAAAGGTTTTGAGATATCCTAAGAATAGAAAAGAACAAAAACAAGTCATGCCTGATTTTTCTTGCCACAAGCAAATGAAACACACAAACTCCCGTTCATGAAATGTGCAGTTTTATGCATATGCGGTGCCTTATTGGCAACAGGTTCTTTACAAGCCGGAGTGCATCAAACAGAAGCACCGCAAGAAGGTGCTGTGATTAGTTTTCATCTAGAAAACGATGTGTTTGTAGGAAGTGATGACAATTATACCAATGGAGTTCGTTTTGCTTGGATGTCCGGAACAACATCAAACAACCAAGATTTTTCCGGCTGGCTGGGAACAATTTTGGGAGGGACGAATGCATCGGATTCTTGGAGGCGGTTTATGGGAATGTCGGGATCTTTCAATCTGCGACAACAATGGGGTCTTGATTTAACGCAGCTTATGTTTACCCCTAATGATAAAACTACGCGACCTTTATACAATCAACATCCCTATGTAGGCAGTTTGACTTTGGGTTTAGTTTCTTTAGTTAAAAATGAAGATAGAGCTAACTCGTTGGAATTACAATTAGGCACCACTGGATCCAACTCTCTGGCCAAAGGGTCTCAACATTTCGTGCATAAATTATGGGGGATGGAACAATGGCCGGGCTGGGGTAATCAGCTTCCAGGAGAAATGATAGCCAACCTTTACTTTAAGCGGTATTACCGTTTACGTGGGCTGGAAAAACATTACGGATCCGGACTGGAAACAGATGCCATGGCTTATTGGCATGCAGATGCCGGTACGGTTAAAGTTCAGGCCGGGGTTGGAATGTACTACCGCTTAGGTTACGATCTTGGCAACACATCTTCTGAAAACAGCATTCGTGGGGCAACTGATGCTGCCGCACCTTTTGTTTATAACAGAACATCTGTTTCTGATTGGGGTTATTATGGATATCTTCATGCCGCCGTGCGTGTGGTGGCACATGATTTATATTTGGATGGCACGGTATTTCATTCGTCTCCCAAATACGTCAACAAGTATCCCGTGATGGGTGAATGGGGATATGGATTTGGCCTTAGATGCAAGCGGTCAGAATTGCTTTTCGGTCTGCATTACATGACTAAAGAGTATACCAAGCAAGAGTCCATTCAGTGTATAGGCGTTCTACAGCTTCGTCATACATTTTAATATCCTTTTTTGTTTTGCGGATTGGATTTTCATATAGACCCCATCTTGCAAATGGAAATTTTGTTGTTAGAATTAGAATTGCGGGTTCGTATGTAATAAGACAAATCCGTTTGTACACATCAACTCTGAGAATACTATTAAATTCATGAGAACAACCAGATTCTGGCTTTTGACCTGCACTGCGCTGGCGGTAAGTTCTGTTATGAGCGGTTTAGGTGCTCCGACAGATTTTGTGCCTGTTTCTGCCCCTACGGGATTGGAATGGGAACAGGAGCAAAACTTACATTTGAATAAAGAAACCCCTACGGCATTTTTTGCCTCTTTCAGTGACCTGCAGTCTGCTCTGAAAGTGCTACCCGAACACAGCAAGTGGCGCAAATCTCTCAATGGGCAGTGGAAGTTCCACTGGGCCAAAGATCCTCAGAGTCGCCCGGTTGACTTCTACAAGCCTGATTACAACGTTAAAGACTGGAAAGAAATTAAGGTGCCTTCTTCCTGGCAGACGCAGGGATACGGCACACCTATTTATTCCAACCAGCCCTATCCCTTTGAACGTTCCTGGCCTTATGTTACCAAGGAACCCACCAATAAGAACTACACATCTTATCAAGAACGGAATCCGGTGGGCTCTTATCGCCGAACCTTTGAAGTACCTGCCGATTGGGATGGCAGGGAAGTCTATATGCAGTTTGACGGTGTGGACTCCTTCTTCTACCTTTGGATCAACGGGCAATACGTTGGTTTTTCCAAAGATTCACGTAATCCCGCACGATTTGACATCAGCCCCTACCTCAAAAAAGGAGAAAACATCGTAGCGGCTGAAGTATACCGCCATTCAGACGGTGCTTATCTGGAATGTCAGGATATGTTCCGTCTTTCCGGTATTTTCCGTAACGTCTCTATTTTTGCACTTCCCAAGGTACACATTCGCGACTTTTTTGCTCAAACCAATCCTACAGATCAGTTGGACTGGGCATTGAACATAGACCCAGCCAAGCCAGGCAATGTAAATGGAGATTGGCGGTTGCAAGTAGATGTAGATATCCGCAATTTGTTCCCTGCGACAGAAAAACTGGATGGGTGTACGGTCTCCATGGCTCTGTATGATGCCAATGGTAAACAGGTGGAACCGATTAAGCCCAAAGATGCTCCATATGACGGCATAACGGAGAAAGAACTGCGCATTACGGGGATGAAAGATTTTAAGACATCCCTGTTGGGCATTTACTCCAAGCCTTTATTATGGTCGGCTGAATCTCCCAACCTGTACACGCTGGTGTTGACATTGAAACGTGATGGGAAGGTACAGGAAATGGTTTCATCCCACGTAGGTTTCCGCAATGTGGTGATTAAAGACAGTGTCTTTCTTGTGAACGGCCAACCCGTTAAGGTGAAAGGCGTGAATCGCCATGAAAGCCATCCGGAAACCGGGCACTATGTGACCCCGGAACAAATGGAAGAAGAAGTATGGATGATGAAGCGGGCCAATATCAACCATGTGCGTTGTTCTCACTATCCTGCCGATCCTTATTTCTACTACCTCTGCGATAAATACGGCATTTATGTGCAAGACGAGGCCAATATAGAATCTCATGGGTACTATTACGGCAAAGAATCTCTTTCGCATCCTATTGAATGGATGGCTGCTCACGTAGATCGTATCATGGCGATGGTGGAACGTAATAAGAACCACCCCTGCGTGATTATGTGGTCTATGGGTAATGAAGCCGGACCCGGGCAAAACTTCCGAACGGCAGAAAGAATGGTGAAAGCCAAGGACGTATCCCGTCCTACTCACTATGAACGTAACAATGACATTGTGGACTTGGGCTCCAACCAGTATCCCTCAGTGGATTGGACACGTTCGATGGCCGCCAACAAAGAATTTCCTAAGCCGTACTATATTTCCGAATATGCGCACAACATGATGAATGCTATGGGCAACCTGGCAGATTATTGGGAAGCCATAGAATCCTCCGATCGCATCATGGGCGGTGCCATTTGGGACTGGGTAGACCAAGGGTTGTACAAGACCCTGCCCAATGGAGAGAAAATGCTCTGTTACGGAGGTGATTTCAATGACCATCCCAACAGCGGACAATTTGTCTTTAACGGCACTATTTTAGCGGATCGCACGCCGGAACCGGGTTACTTTGAAGTGAAGCATGTCTATCAGAACATCTCCACATCTCTGACAGAAGATGGTCAGATAGCTATTTTCAATAAGAACTTCTTTACGGATTTATCTCCGTACGACATCACCTGGACTCTGACGGAAAACGGCCATATCGTGGCAGATGGCAAGTTGGCTACGCCACCGGTTGCTCCACGAGAAAAAGTTGTGATACCTGTACCGGATATTCCTCAATTAAAGAATAAGAAGCCGGGAGCAGAATACGCTTTGCGCATCGGTTATAAGCTGAAAAAAGACCAAGCATGGGCGAAGAAAGGTTACGAATTAGCCTTTGACCAGCTTCAGTTACCTGTACAGGGAGAACTTCCCATGTTTAAGGCTCCGGAAGGACAGGTCAATCTCAGTGCTGATAAACACACGGTATCCGGCAAGGATTTTTCCGTGCAGTTTGATGCGACTACCGGGGAATTGGCACAGTTCATGGTGAAAGGGAAGCCGTTATTCAAGACACCTATGGCGGTGAACGCCCTGCGAGCCGCTTCCAGCAATGAACCTCCCGTTATGGTTAAGAGCGTTGCCAACGGTCTTCGTGATCTCAAGCATGAATTGCTTAGTTATGAAGCCATTGATAATGGTAACAGCGTCACCATCAAGCAGTCCATTAAAGTAAGCGGAAAGCAATCGGAAATCATTAAGGATTACGGCGGTAATAAGACTACCATCACCGCCGGAGGCCAGCCATTAAATGAGCTGAATACCCATTTCATTAATAATCTGGAATGGACCATTTATGCGGATGGTACCGTTGTTTGCCAGTCTGTGCTTCTTCCGAGGGGCAATCCTTTGGAATTGTTGCGTTTAGGCTATGAATTACAGTTGCCGGCCAACATGGACAATGTGGTCTATTACGGTCGTGGGCCAGAAGAAAACTATGCCGACCGCAAGAGTGGCATGCCCTTGGGCATCTATAAGACAACGGCATGGGATTCCTTCTTCCCGTACGGCAGACCTCAGGACTGCGGCAACCATGAAGATACCCGTTGGGTGACTATTTCGGACGATAAAGGGCAAGGCTTGCTTATCGGCTCTTTGGGTACACCATTTGCCTTCTCTGCTCTTCCGTATACGACTACGGATTTGATTTTGGCAAATCACCCAGTGGAGTTACCCAAGACAACGGATAAGACCGTACTGGTTCTCTCTTCCGCTACGCGCGGTTTGGGAGGGGCTTCCTGTGGACCCGGCCCTATGAGTAAAGACATTATCAAGGCTAATAAGCCGTATCCGATGTCCTTCTTTATGCGTCCGGTGACCTCTCAATCCTGCAAAGGTGAAATCCGAGTACCGGCAGCTCAGCTGGATATGACCATGATGACCCGTACGGATAAATACACGATCAGAAACGTTACCAGCCAAGAGCAGGGTGAGGGAGACGCTGAATTTGCCATTGATGCAGATCCCGGCACCTTCTGGCATTCGGAATACAACAAGACCGTAACCAAACATCCGCACGTATTGACCATTGATCTAGGTAAAGAACGGGCATTTTCCGGTATTACTTATTTGCCACGCCAGGATGGCGGCAGTAATGGACGGGTGAAAGATTATACCGTGGAAGTAAGTATGGATGGGGAACAATGGCAACCGGTTGCCAAAGGAGCTTTCCCGAACAATATGGATCTCCAGCCGGTGAAGTTTCAAGAGCCGGTCAAGGCCCGCTATCTTCGTTTCTCTGCCCTCAGTGAAGTGAATGGACGGGATTATGCCACCGTAGCGGAATTGGATATCATCCCCGTGAAAAAATAACTCCTGGGATTTTTCACTAATTCCTTACAGATGACGCCCCGCTGCATTTCTTAGTGAGCGGGGCGTTTTTTATTGTCTTTTGAATTCTGCCAAGGCATTTTTTTGAGATAATAGAAAAAATCCTGATTTTTCGTTCAACGTGCAGAGCACCTTTTCTGTCTAAATCGTCAACAAACCATGCTTAATAATCTAACAACAAAATTTCAGGAAGCGCTCCTACATGCTCAGCAAACAGCAGGACAGCAAGGGAAGCCGGAAATATCTTCTCTGCATGTTTTGATAGCATTGCTGGAGCAAGAGGGCGGTATTCTTTCTCCTATTCTTCGCAAGGCCTCTTGTGATCCCGGGCTGCTTTTGCAGGCGGCTCAACGGGAAGTTGCTCATGAACCTTCTCAGAGCGGCTCTATTACGCAACCGCAAATAGGGCGCGATCTGGCTGTAGTCATGCAGGCCGCCGAAGAAGAACGGAAAAAGATTAAAGATGACTATCTCAGCGTC
This sequence comes from uncultured Akkermansia sp., assembly GCA_964525305.1. Classification (GTDB taxonomy): domain Bacteria; phylum Verrucomicrobiota; class Verrucomicrobiia; order Verrucomicrobiales; family Akkermansiaceae; genus Akkermansia. The sequence goes on along the minus strand of CAZGGR010000011.1, from coordinate 4,752 downwards.
GAGCATTTTATGCTTGGTGCGTTAGATACGGAAAACAGTGTTCATCGGTTGACCGATACCTTTGGATTAACCAAAGACCATTATCTGGCGGCCATGAAAGAAGTTCGCGGGAATCAACGAGTGACGGATGATAATCCGGAAGGAAAATACCAAACGCTGGAGAAATATGGGACGGATCTGACCGCTCGAGCCCGATCCGGTAAAATAGATCCTGTGATTGGACGGGATACGGAAATTCGTCGTGTTTTGCAGATACTCTCTCGCAGAACCAAAAATAACCCGGTACTGATCGGGGAACCCGGTGTTGGTAAAACAGCCATAGCAGAAGGCCTTGCCCGTCGAATTGTCAATGGGGACGTGCCGGAAAGCATGCGCAATAAACGGATAGTAGCATTGAATATCGGGTCCATGCTTGCCGGAGCAAAATACCGGGGTGAGTTTGAGGAACGTTTGAAATCCTTTTTAAAAGAAGTCACGGATTCCAATGGCGAAATCATCCTTTTTATTGATGAACTGCATACCATTGTAGGGGCAGGAGCCAGCGAAGGGGCAGTGGATGCCTCCAATTTGCTCAAGCCGGCTTTGGCACGAGGCGAACTCAGAACCATTGGTGCGACAACCCTGGATGAATACCGTAAATACATTGAAAAAGACGCTGCTCTAGAACGTCGATTCCAGCCCGTTATGGTGGCAGAACCCAGCGTGGAGGACACCATTGCTATTCTCCGTGGACTGAAAGAACGCTATGAGGTTCATCATGGCGTGAGGATTACGGATGCGGCTATTGTTGCGGCAGCGACTCTATCCGATCGATACATATCCGACCGATTTTTACCCGATAAGGCGGTTGATTTGGTAGATGAAGCCGCTGCTCGTCTCAAAATTGAGTTGGATTCCATGCCTGCGGAAATTGACCAAATTGAGCGTGAAGCCATGCAGCTTGAAATGGAACGTCAGGCATTAGTTAAAGAAGAGGATTCCGACAGTAAAGCCCGTTTGGAAAAAATCACCAAAGAATTGGCTGACCTGAAAGAAAAATCCGGAGCCATGATAGCCAAGTGGAAAAGTGAAAAAGCTGTTGTGGAAGATGTTCGCAAAGAACAGGAAAAAATAGAAGCACTCAAGTTAGAGAGTGAACGAGCCAAGCGTATGGGGGATTTGGCACGCGCTTCGGAAATCACGTATGGCGAACTTCCTGACGCTCAACGTGCTTTAGCAGAAGGGAAAGAAAAGCTCAACAGAATGCAGAAAGAAGACGGAGGCCTGCTTAAGGAAGAAGTCACGGAGGGAGACATTGCTAAGGTCGTTGCTACTTGGACCGGCATACCTGCCGCCCGACTGCAAGAAGGGGAACGTACCAAACTGGTTCATATGGAAGAACGGCTGGGAGCCCGTGTCATTGGACAGAAACAAGCTGTTAAGGCTGTATCTGATGCCGTGCGGCGTGCTCGTGCCGGCTTACAGGATGAAAACAGACCCATTGGCTCTTTCCTCTTCCTGGGCCCCACCGGGGTAGGGAAGACGGAACTGAGTAAGGCGCTGGCGGAGTTCCTCTTTGATCATGAAAATGCCATTGTTCGCATAGATATGTCCGAATACATGGAGAAGCATTCCGTTGCACGTCTGATTGGGGCACCTCCGGGATATGTAGGGTATGAAGAAGGCGGACAGCTTTCAGAAGCAGTACGTCGTCGTCCCTATTGCGTAGTTCTCTTTGATGAAATTGAGAAAGCGCATCCTGATGTTTTCAACGTTCTGCTTCAGGTCTTGGATGATGGTCGTATCACGGACGGTCAGGGGCGGACGGTAGACTTCCGCAATACGGTCATTATCATGACGTCCAACATCGGCAGTCAGTATATACTGAACGAACCCAATGCAGAACAGCGGGAAGCCAAGGCAATGGAAGCCCTGCGGGGGCATTTTCGCCCGGAATTTTTGAATCGTATTGATGAAATTATCATCTTCGATCGGTTGACGGCTCAGGAGCTTCAGGGTATTGTGGATATTCAACTTCAGCGAGTCCGCAAGCGTTTGGAAGCCAAAGGTTTGTACTTACGCATGACGCCGGAAGCTACCGCTTTGGTTGCGGATCATGGCTTTGATCCCGTTTATGGGGCACGCCCGCTCAAGCGTGCTATTCAGCATGATTTGTTGGATCCCCTTAGCATGAAGCTTCTGGAAGGAGACTTCCCCGAAGGCTCTGAAATCGTCGTTCGGGAGAAAGGCGGGAAGTTGGAATTCACCAAAGAAGATCGGTCGAAGAATCAACCCATTTTTCCGGTATCCATTGCCTGAAAAAATCAGGGCACGGTCTCGCAAACCGTGCCCTGATTGATCCCATGAAGTGATAGGAAAGGGGGTTACTCTTTTCGCTTTCTTCTGATGAGTAAGAATAAAGTCCCTGTTAACGTCAGGACTGTACCGGATGGTTCCGGAACGAGCAGATAGAAGTTTTGGTAGGATGAGAAATCCAGCAAGTAATAGCCATCGTATGTCGTTGTGTTACCATAACCAATCAGCTGCCCCTCGGAATTATAAATATCGTAATTGGTACTACCTCCGGAAAGTGCCAATCTTCCGTCATCTCCTTGAGAAACAGATAAGGTTTTCAGGGTTTCCAAGCCGTCATCAGAGTCTGTGACGAAGAGGGAAGTTACGGTTCCGGAGTCATCGGTTTCAAAGCCCCAGCAGGTTAAAGCGTGTCCGTTAATCCAGCTTCCGTCAGCCGATTTTTTATTGACGCCTAATGCAAGTGGGCTGTTTTTCAGAGATTCTGTCAAAAGTTCTTTGTAAGTTGTAGAACCCTTTGTAATATCTGAGAGGATATAGTTCCCATCATAGTAATTGCCATACGCTTGATAGTGGGTACCGAGTACGTGTTATTGGAAATCCTGGGGGGTATTTCCCAATAAGGAGGAATAGAATCCCCCGGTAGCTCCATTTTTTGTCGGGGGTGGAAAGTCGCCATCAACTCCGTATGGCTCGGAACCGGTAGTATACCACGCAATACCGCCATAAGCTTGAAATCCCTCATTATTAAAGCTGGAAGTAAATGTTTCATAAACGGAATACTGACTGACGGAATGAATCAGGCTGTCAACTTGAGCATTTCCCGTTTGTATGGAATAGGTGGAGGAATAGGAACCGGGACGTCCTGCTTGTATAGACAGATATTGAAGGATGTTGCTTGCTGATGCCGCCCAGCAGAGATACTGATCCGCATTAGGGAAATATTGTGCAATAGCTGCTGTATCCTCTACGAGAGATCCACCGGCCACCTGATAGAAAACAGGCGGATTATAAGCTTTGTTGGTGTCTATCCAACCGGAATCGGCAGTAACTCCGGGTGCATAGAATGTTTCTGCGCAAGCGTTACCGGGGAAGACGCCTATACAGAGAGCACTTAGCGTTGCAGTAACGAAAGAGGAATAAATCATGGATGTTTTCATGGGATTTTCAGGTATGTGTTTGTTGTTGGACTAATGCCGGTTCCTTCTCCATAACAGGGAGAAGATGCCCAGCAAAGATAGAGTAGCAGAAGATGGTTCCGGAATCATGTCCCAACCCATGGCACTCATGAGCGCAATCTCTGCATCAGTTAATGTACGGCGGTTTGTTGCTGTCGGAATGCTGTATTGCATAACCGCATCACTTTCGCTGTATGCGTCAATGTGGCTCATACTACTGCCATCTTGCCAAGAAGAAGGGTTGAAAACAGTCAGTCCGGTATCGCCCAGGGTCAGGGTCTCTCCGAGATTAAATACTTTTGTGCCTCCGTCAGCTTCACTGATGATCCGTTTTCCCTCAGCATTGGTCATTAGCGCATCAAAAGCGGAATAGATAGTAGTGGAATAGGATTTGCCATCGCTATATGTTTGGAAATTACCGTTTTCTGTTGCATAAGAAATGAAGCCAAGGGCATGCCCTATTTCATGAGTCAACACCGTTTGAAAGTCGTATTGGTTGGGAGAATCAATGGCGTTAATAGGATCTGCTCCATAATAGAAAAATCCGCTTTGCCAGCTATTGCAGAAAATCATAATATCAAACGAGGTAGTATACCCGGCTCTGGCATCTCCGTCTCTCCAGACAGATTCTGCAATAGTGGAGCATTCCTGCAGTCCGTTTGTTAAATAATATTGTCCGGGAGAGGAAGCCGCAGCTAATGCTCCGTAACCTTGATCTTTCCAATATAGACCAACGGTTAGAGTTCTGGCCGGAGCGTTTTGAATAAGATTGTCCCAAGTGGTTAGGGCTCGAGTGACGGCATTGATTTGATCTGTTGTCCACGTGGTATCGGACGTGTAGCTGTGTTTGGTGTCATTGGCATCTTGAAAATAGCATTTGAATGTACTCCCGATATCAATCACTTGTTCAGCAAAAAGGGGGGCGGAACACAGCAGAGAAAAACCGACAATGGGTGCGGAAACAGACAGAAAACGGAACATGAGTAACGCCATTAACATTTATCTGACTAGAAATCAACATCAAACATAGATTTTTTATCAAATAGAATCGAATAAATCGTGGGGCAGGAGTTGGGAAGAGAGCTTCTCAAAGGGGTGGATTTCCCGATTTCCTACACCTATGGTAAAAAAAACAGCAGGGATTGAGATTTTGTATGACAAAAGAGTATTTGATTGAATAAGTGTGAGTTATAAAATTACGAAAAGAGCTGAGGAAGGTATGAAAGAAAAAAAATTAAAAAAAGAGGTAGAAAAAAATTGACAAAAGTGAAGGAAAGAGTAG
>CAZGGR010000010.1:0-71587 GCA_964525305.1 uncultured Akkermansia sp. | reverse complement strand
GGCGGTTAATGAGCTTGATTATTGGAGTGAGAAGGAGGGGTGGAGGAATGTGGCTGCCGGGTTTGATGGTGTGGGTGGTGGTGTGGATATGGCGGTGTCGGATTCTTTAGCGGAGGGTGTACGGGAGGAGATGGGGGTTATTAAGGAGCGTGCTGTGGCGGATGGTACGTTTATGAGGGCTCCGAATGGTGCGGAGACGAAGTTGACGGAGGGGCAGTGGTTGGCGGTGCGGACGGGTGCGTTTAAGGATTGGTTTGGGGATTGGGAAAATGATGCTGCTAATGCGTCGAAGGTGGTGGATGGGAATGGTGAGCCGATGGTGGTGTATCATGGGACGAATAGTCGTGATTTTACGGTGTTTGATGAAGGGAAGGTGGGGAGTGGGGGAGCGAAGAGGAATAAGGGGAAGAATTTGTATGGTGATGGTTTTTATTTTGCGACGGATTATTATACGGCGCAGGGGTATGGGAGGCATGTGCTGGAGTGTTTCTTGAATATTAAGGATCCTGCGGCGAATGATTTGGTGATGGGTGAGGGGAATGATGGGATAGCTGGGAGTGTGCCTGGGAGTCGTATTTTTGTGGTGTATGGGTCGAATCAGATTAAGAGTGCGAGGGATAATCGAGGGACGTATGATGGGGGGAATGCGGATATTACGTTTGGGGTGAGGGAGGGTTTGGCGGAGGATGTGAAGGCGGCGTGTGAGAATAGGTTGAAGAGTAGGGATATGGTGGAGTTGTGTAGTTGTCCGCCGGTGTTGATAGCACTTGGGCAGAAGGAGATGAATGTTGTGACGATGGCGCATGTGTTGAGAAAGGTGGCCATGAAGCATAAGATGGGGGTGGATGAGGTGGTGGAAGTGGTGAGGAGGTTGGGTGATCCGGAGTTGGTGATACAGGATGGTGTGGATAGTTTTATTTTTATACCCGGAGTGATGGGTGTGAATCGAGGAGGGGGTGTATCGGATGTGGAGGTGCCGTTAAAGGTGGAGCATACGAAGGATGGTGAGCATTATGTGTTGTCGGCGTATCCGTTGGATTCGCTACAGAAGATAGAGAATAAATTAAGAGCTGGTAAGCTGGTATATAGCAAGCGTAGTTTGGAAGAAATGAAAGAAGCCATGGGTTCCGCTAACGGCGCGCCGGGACTTTCTCCCGATCTTGTGCGCTTAGCGGTCGCCCATGGCTTCAGTGAGGATACTATCACGGAGGGTGATGTTGTCAAGAGAGGGGATGGTGTGAGGGGGGGTGGATTTTGGGGTGAGGGATTGGTATGTGGCGGATATGAAGCGAGAGATGGAGCGTAGTCGTAGTGATGCGGTGAGGGAGTATTGGGGGCATGTGGTGGAGAGGGTGGAGGCGGAGGGGAGGACGTTGGATGGGATGTTGAATGGGAGAGTTGGGGTGGATGATGTGAGGGTGAGGGTGGCGGAGGCGCGTAGTATAATGAAGGTGGCGATAGGGACGTTGCCTGAGGGGGTGAGGGGTAAGTTGGCGGGGCAGGAGAGGTTGTTGGATTATTTGGTGGGAGTGATGAATAGTGGGAGATTAGGGGAGAGTGGGATGTTGAGTGAAGGGGAGAGGGAGGAGTTGAATAGGAGGTTGGAGTTGGATCCCGGGATGTTGGATGGATTGGTGGGGAGTAGTGTGGAGAGGTTGTTGGGGAAGGTGTATAGGAGGTGTGGAGAGGTGATAGAGTTGTATGTGAGGGATATGTTGTTAGGGGAGGTGAAGGGGTTGATAAGGGAGTATGAGGCTGTGGTGGAGGTGGGCGTCGTAGCTTTGTGCTTGATTCATGGCGTGGTGTGGGTGTAAGTTTTTAGAGGTGCAACTTGTTGATGGTTGCGCTGTACTTCTGTGTTTTTTGCATAGTATTGTTTATTATTTGTTATTGTTATTGTTATGATGCCGCTTGCGTCGAGAGACGTGAGCGGCTTTTTTGTGTGGACTTATTGGTAGAGTTTGAGACTAGAGGCAGGTGCGTAGTATTTGGTTGCGAGGCGTTGAATCGTATGGCGGAGAGAGGGGGAGATGGCTGGGGTAAAACAGGACGTGCATTTCCCGTATTTTCTTCTTTGCTGCAAAAAGAAAGAGCCCTTGTTTTTTAACAAGGGCTCTTTCACGATAGAAAAAACAAAAACAACTAAACAACTAAAAACATGAACGAAAAATGAGTGGCAGCCCCACCAGGACTCGAACCTAGAAATACTGAACCAAAATCAGGTGTGTTACCAATTACACTATGGGGCTACTTGCTCTGGCAGTGATGCCGTTGCGGGGCGTAGTAAATCATAAGTTGAGTATTCTGACAAGAGAAAAATGTTTTTAATGCCATTTTTAGCATGCGAGCATTGATATGAAGGTGATGAACAATGCTTGTTGGAATCCATGGAAGAGTCCGAATCGAACGGATATAAGGAAGGCTTGTTTTCTTAGAGAAGTGACAAAAACGTTGTGTCGAGGCTTTCTCGCCCTGTAAAGAAAGATTAAGCCTTTGGTTTAATGGGTCTGGTATAACTCAAGCGCTTGAACATGAGCATGGGAATGGCGACTCCGATGACTAATGAAAAGATAATGAAAAATGCGGTAATTCCGTTTTTGCAGATATCAATAATCAACTGGTTTTGAGTGGCGGCATCTTGGTTTTCTTGCATGAATTGCATGAGTGCTAAGATGGTTTTATAAGCGTATACGCCTGGAATCATGGGTAAGAGGGAAGGGAATGCAAAGATTTCTGCTGGGCATTTAACCAGTTTAGCAGTCATGACTCCCAACATCCCAATGGTGAAGGCTGCAATGAATGTGGCACTGGAGATATCAATGGGCCAGGATTGCAACATATAGAAGCGAAAGGCATGACCGATGGCTGCCAGAAGAGCCGAGACGGCAATGGCGCGTTTGGGCGGATTGGAAATGACGGCAAAACCGGTGGCAGCAATGGCTGCCATGATTCCGTCCAAGAAGATGGAAGAGAGGAACTCTATGGTCATAAGCTGTTTACTCCTACGATAAGCATGGTTGCAGAAAGACCGATGGCAATGCAGGCAATCATCATGATGGAGTGGATACCACGAGAAATCCCCATGAGGATATGGCCATGCATCAGATCCATGATAGAGTTGATCATCTGAACTCCGGGTACTAAGAATAAAACACTGGTAGCCAGTGCGATTTGCGGAGTATTACCAACGCGAAAAAGAATGGCACATGCGGCCGCCATAGAGGCGGTGAAGGCTGATAGAATGGTAATGCCTAGATAGTTATATTTGAGATGTGCGAGCTGTTGTTTGACCCAAAATCCTAACATGGTGGCAACAAATACGGTCAGCATCGCCCACCAATCGCCGGCAAAAAGTCGACAAAAGGCGGCATTACCTACGCTGACCAGTAACAGATCCGTCCAGCGAGAGAATCTTTTAGTTCGCATGATGGAACAGAAAGCCTGTTTCATTTCCGCAATGCTGACGTTGTTATCCACTGGAAGCCAGCTCAATTCACTGAGTTGCTGAATCAAGTTCAGATTGAATGCTAATGGTTTGAGCTTTCTGACGGAGGTGCGCCGCAACGTTTCATCTTTGTTGCAGATCAGGCTCATGGTGATATTGCGCTGGAAGATGGTCATATCCGCACTGTAACCATATGCTGCGGCAATGCGTGATATGTTGCGCACAGCACGGTTGGTGTGAACCCCGGCCCCCATGAGAGTCGTTGCGTATTCCAGTAAGAATTCAGAAAGATCCTGTATTTGATCTGTATGCGGCATAAGTGAAAGATGAAATATCAGGATCAGGCGTGGGATTCTTGGCTTCTGGTGGCATAATCTTTCTGCTGATCTTCACCGGTGAGTCCTACGGAGAAGTAAGTACTTTCCGGATGGGAGAAGACTAGGGCACAGACGGAAGAAGCGGGTTGCATCATCCAAGTTTCTGTTAGAGACATCCCCGCCTCTTCTTTGGCATGGAGCAGGCGGAAGATCGTTTCTTTTTCTCTGTGATCCGGTTGGCTGGGATAACCGCAAGCAGGGCGAATGCCGGAGCCTGCCGGAATATTCCATAGAAGGCGTAATTTGTCATGGGCAATGGAGGCGAAGGATTCCACAAGACGGTCTGCCAAGGAACTGACTAACAAAGCTCGATAGGAATCGTTTCTGGTCTCCCATTCTTTTGCCCATTGTCGAGCTCCGTGAATGCTGATCGCCATAGCTCCTATGTAGTCATTAACTCCGACTGGGGCTATAAAGTCAGCCAAAGCCAGACAAGGTTTACCCTGTTTCTTTGATTGGCATCGCTGTGTAAGCAGCGTGGTTAAGGGCGTTTTTCTGGTTTCATCCGTCCAGATTGTGATGTCATCATGGTTAGCAGCAGAATTGGCCGGGAAGATTCCGATGACTCCTCGTGCCTGGTAGCGGTTTTCTTTAACGGCTTGTTCTAGCAAAGCACAGGCATCCCTGTACAGGGCATCCGCTGCCTCAGCTTTGGATGGATCTTGGGTCCGAAATGTTCGTTGGGATCGATTCCATGTGCCGTGGAGTTCCCATGCATGGAAAAATGGAGTCCAATCCATGTTGTCAATCAGTTCCTGAACGGAAACATAATAGCGAGGTTCGTCACTGCAGCATCCGCAACTTACGGAACTATGTTGACTGCCAATGGAGACGATTCCGGAAAGAGCCGGAACGGGAGGAATATATCCATTTGAAGCCCCTTTCCAACGTAATGATCGGGCTTCTGACAATGAGAGTAAGTTGTGAACCGGTTTATTCAGATGGCTATTACGTAGTTCTTCTTGAGTCGCTTTGACGGTGGCGATGTAAGAATCCTTCTTGTCTCCCACTAAAGATGCTGCTGCGGGGACAACTTGAGAAGCGTCTTCTGTGTGGACTACTGCTCCACGATAATGAGGGGCGATTTTGAGTGCAGTATGCAGGGCTGATGTTGTTGCTCCTCCTACCATCAAAGGAATAGTCATTCCCCGACGTTCCATTTCTGCGGCAACGTGGGACATTTCTTCCAGAGATGGAGTAATCAGGCCTGAAAGCATGACCAAATCTGCTTGTTCTGCTTCAGCTCTGTCCAGAATGACATCGCAATGAACCATGACTCCAAGGTCAATCATTTCAAAACCATTGCAACCCAACACGACGCCTACGATGTTTTTACCAATATCATGAACGTCACCCTTGACTGTCGCCAATATGGCTTTACCCGTTTTGGCTGTACCTTGGCTGTCTGCTTCAATGTATGGGGTGAGCCAAGCTACGGCTTGTTTCATGACTCGGGCACTTTTTACAACTTGTGGTAAAAACATTTTACCGTCTCCGAAGAGTTCTCCGACTATTTTCATGCCGGCCATTAAAGGCCCCTCTATAACTTTCAAGGGAGTTCCCAGTTCTCGAAAAGCCTCTTCTGTATCTGTTTCAACGAACTCTGTGATACCTTTAATGAGTGCATATTCCAAACGCTTGGTTACACTCTGTTCTCGCCACGCTAGCACGGGCTTTTTTTCTTTAGAAGTATCATTTTTTTCCGCTGCCAGTTTTTCAGCATAATCCGTCAGACGTTCTGTTGCATCAAGCCGCCGGTTCAATAGTACATCTTCTATCAGTTCCAAACGATCTTTGGGAATGTTATCGTAAACTTCCAGCATCCCGGCGTTTACGATGCACATGTCTAACCCTTGTTGGGCTGCGTGATACAAGAAGGCAGAGTGCATAGCCTCGCGTACCGGATTATTGCCGCGAAAAGCAAAGGAAACATTAGAGATACCGCCGGAAATGTGCGCATGGGGAAGGTTTTGGGAAATCCAGCCCGTTGCCTTGAAGAAGTCCAGCGCATAATTGGCGTGTTCTGCAATTCCTGTCCCTACGGTTAAGACGTTCGGATCAAAAATAATATCTTCAGCGGGGAAGTGAACCTTGTTTACCAGCAAATCATAAGCGCGTTTGGCGATGCGAATGCGATCTTCATCATTAGTGGCTTGCCCCTGTTCATCAAATGCCATGACGACAACGGCTGCTCCATATTTTTTGATCAATGCTGCTTTTTTCAGGAACTCTTCTTCTCCTTCTTTTAGGGAAATGGAGTTTACTATGCCCTTGCCTTGCATACATTGAAGTCCTGCTTCCAGCACCTCCCATTTGGAGGAATCAACCATGAATGGAACTCTGGCGATGTCTGGTTCTGAGGAGACGAGATTCAAAAAGCGAGTCATGGCAGCTGCCCCCTCAATCAGTCCATCATCAAAGCAAAAATCCAACACCAAAGCACCATTTTCTACTTGTTGCCGAGCCACAGCTACTGCTTCTTCATATTTGCCTTCGCGTATCAGACGTGCAAATTTGGGGGATCCTGCCACGTTGCAACGTTCTCCTACGAAGAGGGTATTTTTTTCACGGGTATGGTTGTAAGCTTCATAACCGGAAAGCCGCAGAGCCGGCTTGGGTGTTGACGGAATACGTGGTGGCATACCATTGACTGCCATAGCCATGGCTCCAATATGCTCCGGTGTTGTACCACAGCAACCGCCGACAATGTTCAACAGTCCTTGTGCTGCGTATTCCTTCATGAATCTTGCCATGTCTTCTGGTAACAGATCATAACCACTGGGACTGAGTGGATTGGGTAATCCTGCGTTCGGATAAATAGAGATGTGGCAGTCTGCTAAGGCTGATAGTTCTTCTGCAAAAGGTCGCATCAGATCCGGCCCCAGTGCGCAGTTAATACCCACGGAGAATGGTCGTACGTGGCGTATGGAGTTCCAAAATGCTTCAATGGTTTGCCCGGAGAGCGTTCGTCCTGCTTTGTCCGTCAGCGTAACGGAGATCATAACGGGAATGGTTGTATCCGGTTGCTCTTCAAAAATCTCTTGAATAGCAAATAAAGCTGCTTTTGCGTTTAGTGTGTCAAAAATTGTTTCTACTAATAACAAGTCGACTCCACCTTCCAACAGTGCCAACACTTGATCTCGGTAGGCTTGTTTAAGTTGGCTAAAGTTCACGGCTCGAAAGCCGGGATCGTTCACGTCCGGAGACAGGGAACAAGTAACAGGTAATGGGCCTATGGATCCTGCGACAAGACGAGGCTTTCCATCGGCTTCTTCTGCCTCGTCACATGCTTGGCGAGCCAATTCGCAGGCCGCTATGTTCAGCTGCTGAACCAGAGACTTCAACTCTGGAGAGTTTACAACTTCTTGAAAATAGGCCTGATCTTTGTGGACTCCTTCTTCCGGCCGATGCCAGAAATAATCGTGCTGTCCTATGCTTGTGGCTCCGAACGTGCAGGTTTCTACAATGTCTGCATGTCCAATGCTTAAAAAACGACGGTGAATATCCAGCAGAATTTCCGGTTTGGTCAGCACCAGCAAATCATTGTTATTCTTTAAGTCGTTGGGGTAAACATTCGTATCTGCAAAGCGTTCTCCGCGGTAATCTGCCTCATCCAGATGAAACTTTTGGATATTGGTGCCAATGGCTCCGTCCAAAATGACGATTCTTTTGCTTAATTGGTCGTTTAAGTAATGAAGTCGAGTTGTTCTGGTGGATTTGGTCATATGTGGCGCGCGGAAAATCTACCGCTCAGTCTCATTGGGAACAAGGACAATTGGCGTCACATTTTTGCGGAGGTGACAACGGTGGAGAGTCTGTTTTATGAGGATTTTGACCATCATGCATGAGGTTGATTCGGAATGTTCGTTTGTTGTAGCTTTAGAAATGTGTATAAGATGTGTGTAGAATGTGAATAACATGAGAATAATAATAAGTGCTGGATAGGTATTATATTAACAGTTAAATATGAGTGAAGGTGCGATACAGGTAATGCAAAAGATGCTGTAATTCTTTGTGTGTCCTGAGTGGAAAGTTCGTCTTATAGTCCCGATCTGTTTTACGATGATCAGGGAAAAATGATGAGGTGATAGATGAGAATGATGGAGGGTGTTTTTTAATAGAATCCTTTGTTAATCAATGATTTTTTTGTGATTGCAAAGGATCACTCTCAATGATGAAAGACTTCTTAGGATAATGTACCGAATAGAAACGGCTTTTGCTCATCATTCCGATATGAAAAAGGATTTAATGAGTAGAAAGATATTTATTTCATAGGGAAGTTGTTAGGGAAGCTCAGGTCTATATGATAAACAATGGGATGAGTTGGTGGCAGAACGTCCTTTTAGACCTGAGGTCAGTCCTGAGAAGCTGCCTGGTTATGATCTTTTTCTTGTTCTGCGTTTTTTCGATTGGCAGATCCATTCCTCCAAAACATCCAGCCGATCAGGAAGGCTAAGACTCCTACTCCGGCCACTTTACGTGGCGTTGAGATTGATTCTTCTTGTTGTACGGCCTGTTCTGTAGGGGCTGGAGGCTCCTGAGCTTGGAGAGGACTAAGCGCAAATAAAGTTGTCACCAAAGCGGTCAAGAAAAACTGAGTGGACGGAAAACAGGAGCGTTTCATCATTTGTTATAGAATAAAACAGGAGTAATGACTTTTCAAACACATTCGTCCCGGAGTTCTTTATTTTTTTGTTATTTTTGTATGCTTTTGTTTTTGGATAGCAGAAACACTCCTACGAAAAACAAGATCTGGATTTTTTTATAAAAAAAGCTTGCATGTCTATCGAGAGAGTGCTAGATTTCGCCCGTCCTCAACAGGACTAACTAAGACGAAAGTCAAAGGGGTATTAGCTCAGTTGGTAGAGCGCTTCAATGGCATTGAAGAGGTCAGCGGTTCGAACCCGCTATGCTCCACCAAATAAAGGCCTTAAAGCAACTTTGCTTTAAGGCCTTTTCCTTTGTTATCGGCAAGTATAGAAGCGATGAATGGCTATCGTTTTGACGTAATAGCAGGGGATTGTTACGCACCCATCGATTGCGTTTTTAATTCACGAGACCAGATACGATGTTGTTTCATGGCGGCGATGAAAGCCGGCATCAAGGTATGAGTGGTTTTAGGTGTAAGTACCCCGGCATCATCCGGATCATGAGGAAGATGGGCTGCTTTTCCCATGGCGTGAGCGTCTCCTGGAAGCCCGATAATTTTAAGATGTTTATAGGCCTGACGAAGGTGATACTGGGCATCTCCATTGACACAAAGGGTTTTAATACTTTGTGCGCCTTCTGGAACGATGACGGCGTCAGTTAAGACGGAGGGATTTCCCTCAAGCGTGCCATCAGCCATGAAGAATGAACCTTCTTCTGTGCAGATATTCCCCATATGTGGCGCTAAAATGATAGGATGAATCCCTTCTTGGTGAAGGGTGCGACAGATCTCTTCCACAGAAGAGTGGCGTACACCATCTGCAATCAGCAGGGAGACCCGTAAGCCCTTCAAAATTCCATCCGGGTGTGCATACAAACTGAGTGATGAATCCTGCTCTAATCCGCAGACCGGATCGGGTAGTTTTCTGGTTAGTTGATCCAGAGATAATTCAATTCCCAGATTGTGAGCGACTTCGCTAGCTAAGCCCGGGTCAATGCGCGTTAACAAGTCGACAACGCGTTCGCGGATATAAGGGCGAGTCACTTTCCCTAATTCAAAGCTGAAGGCATCAATGATGTGTTGGCGTTCCGGTGGGGTTTGACTCAACCAGAATAGACGCGGTTGGGAATAATATTCTGCAAAAGATGGACTCCGTAACCGTTCTTTGTGTCCGGATATTTTTTCCGCTACGGAAGAGAAGCCTCCATTTTTACCGGATGGCTGTGTTTCTCTGGGCCAGTTATTGTTGATGGAATTGGGTGAGTAATTTGTCGGTGATGTATCAATCTGCATGCGATGTCCTCCATCCCGTTGATTATTATGGAATGGGCAAATGGGACGATTAATGGGGATTTCTGTGAAGTTGGCACCGCCTAAGCGATGTCTCTGGGCATCACTATAAGAAAAGATTCGTCCCTGAAGCAATGGATCATCTGAAAAATCAATACCGGGAACGATGTTAGCCGGGCAGAAAGCGACTTGTTCCGTTTCTGCAAAGAAGTTATCAGGATTGCGGTTTAACACCATTTTACCGACAATTTGAACTGGAACTAGAGCTTCAGGGATGAGTTTTGTTGCGTCCAGAATATCGAAGTCTAATTGTTCTGCTTCTTCAGGCGTTAAGATTTGAAGTCCCAGTTCATATTCTGGATAATCTCCCGCTTCAATGGCTTGCCAAAGGTCTTTTCGGTGAAAATCCGGATCTCTTCCTGTGAGTAACTGGGCTTCGTCCCAGAGTAAGGATTTTTTGCCGTATACGGGCTTCCAATGAAAGCGAACAAAGACGATGTCTCCTTGTTCATTTACCATTTTGTAAGTATGTATACCAAAGCCTTCCATAGTTCTGTAACTCCTGGGAATGCCTCGGTCTGACATGGCCCACATGACGTTGTGTAAAGTTTCCGGCTGAAGGGAAACATAGTCCCAAAATGTGTCATGAGCTGACTGCCCCTGTGGCATTTCATTGTGAGGCTCTGGTTTGACAGCATGGACAAAGTCCGGAAACTTCATGGCATCCTGGATAAAAAAGACGGGAGTATTATTCCCCACAAGATCATAGTTCCCCTCCGATGTGTAGAATTTGGTGGCCCAGCCACGAATGTCTCGAACTGTATCAGGAGAGCCTCTGAACCCTTGAACGGTAGAAAAACGAACAAAGACTGGAGTTTTTTCTTCCGGATGTTGCAGAAAGGCTGCTTTAGTATATTGTGCAAGGGATCGGTATACTTGAAAATAACCATATGCTCCGGAGCCTCTGGCGTGAACAACGCGTTCCGGTATCCTTTCACGATCGAAGTGAGCCATTTTTTCCAAAAACAGGAAGTCTTCAAGTAAAGATGGCCCTTTATGGCCGGCTTTAAGTGTGTTATGATCATCGGCTATTTTTACGCCCAGGTTGCTTGTCAAAGCTTGCCCAACAGGATGAGAGCGCATGGATTCCATCGCTTCCGTTTTATGGGAAGTGTTGCCCGGTGTTTTCATAGAACCGGGAGCGGTCGGTTCAGCTCCCGGTTCTGTCGGGGTCGGAGTTGTTTTAATGAGTTCGTTGTCAATGGTGTCTGCGTGATGAGGCGTTGCTTCTTCTCCAGTAGGAAATGGTGCACAGTGTGCTTTGGTATGTGAGGTCGAGGTCTTTTTTTTCATTGGCTTGTTCATGATGAGGAAACCGATTTTTAGTGCGGTAACGTGTTAGACCTTTACAGCTCAGGTGCGTTTTGATTTGTTCTGTCATTCCTTGATGTTGTCCATGAAAAGAAATCCATGAGTCGCCAAGTAGGTCGCTTCTTAACAGCTGGCGAACATGAAATGTAATGAGACATTCACAGTTTTTCATAGACGAGGGAAATAAATAGATTATGATTTTCACGACAAATTGGGCCTGGGAAAATAACTGTGTCGATGCGCAGTTGTTTCGGGCTGGAAACTTTTCCCATAAATAAAAGTGATGACGGTGCAAGAAATAGCAGAACAGAGTTTAAAGAGCCTTCTAACCTCTTTGGGGTTTTCCGCTGATGTAGAAGTATCGGAGGCGGATGGCATCGTGTGTTTGAATATTTCTTCCCCGGATTCCCGGTACATTATCGGAGGAGACGGGGATAGGTTGGACGATCTCCAATACCTGGTTAATCGAATGATTCAGCGCAAAATAGAGGATGCTCCCCGGGTTAAAGTGGATTGTGACCATTACCGTGAACGTAATGAAGTCCGTTTGCTGGAAAAAGCTCGGTCTCTTGCGGAACGCGTCTTGGAAACCGGCAAACCGATGAAGATGCACCCGTTGAATGCGTACCATCGTCGTTTGGTTCACAATGCTTTGCAGGCCATTGATGGTATTACTACAGAATCTGAAGACGGAGACGCTCGTTATAAGCGTATCACCATTCGGCGGATTTAACCGGATTTTGTTGCCATGAGGGCTTTTATTGTTATTGCCTTGATGGCTTTGTTTGTGTCGCTCCGGAGTTCGGGGCTGTGTGAAGAAAGTACCGATTGTGGTACGACTGAAGCATTGCCTCCTCCTCCGGTGTTGGTGGTATATGTCTCAGCGGAGTCCGCGGAGACAAAGCGTGATTGGATGAAAGCTCTTGATCCGGAGAGTGAAGGTTTTAAGCGAGCGAAGGCTCATATTCAAGAGATCCGAGTAATAAAGGTTTTTCATCAATCTTCTGTCCGGGATTGGGAGAAAGGGGGGAGTTTGGCTTGTGCCGCTGAACAGGGGGTACGGGTGTTGCCGGCAATTGTTTTTTTAGACTCCAAGGGGCGAGTATTTGACTTGGTGCAAGGCAATCAGGCTGTTGAAATTTTACAGAAAGGAGTTAACCTGTTGGTAGAAAAGGCTCAAGCCGTGAGGCCGGTTTCCCTGGTTAATGATATTCCGAAAGGGGAAAATCCGGAAGAGGAAGCCGTTGCTATTTGTCGTGCTATGGATCAGGTGCCGCCGGAAGTCTGGTTTCGGGATTATCCTGGAACCATGAAGCGGTTAAAAAAATTAAATTGTACGGATCCTGCTTTTTTGGAAGCTAAAGTTGCGACTCTGAGATTGGAAAAAAACAGGAGAATGGCTGCTTTGCTGGGGGCTTCTTTTCGTGCTGCAGACGCTCAATCCATTCGAAAATGCCTGCACGATTGGAGGGTTGAAGTCAGTGATCCGGCTGTATCTGTGGAAGAGCGACAGTTAATATTGTTGTCTATGGTTCATCCACTCTGGGTCCGTTTGGAATCGGTAACGTATCATGACGGACATACTCCGGATAGTGAAGAGGCCTTCAATCAAGCGATAGCTGTGCTGGAAGAGGTTCGTGATATGAATCCGGCCAGTGTGTGTGGGCAACGTGCCCATCAGTTACGGGAAGAACTGAGGAAAGCCCGTTTGGCTGCAGCTAAGTATGATTAAAACTGTGCTTTAGTTGTTCTGCATGAGAGGGTAATCGTACAGAGGGTTTGCCTTGTTATTGATGGTGTTTTAGACTTGTACAAACTGGTTAATGGGTAGAAGAAGAGACTGGCGAATAGGCTTGATTTTACCTTGATCAGGTACTAGCCTACGATCCGTTATGACGGATTCATCCATCCTGGATATGCTGGTAGCTGCCGGTCAAGAAAAATGGACAGACCAGAAGTTGGCAACCAAGGCTGTAGAATTGGCGGAAGTTCTTCTGAAACGGTCTAATGCCGGGATGAATAGAAAGGAAAGGAAGCTTGGGCGTCGGATGGAAGGGGTGATGAAGGATCCGACGGGGCTGGCGTTGTCTCAGGCTTTGGTTGATCGTGTGTTTCGTCCCTTAGAGCCGGAACGTCGTGCAGAGATTTTCCGTTACCTTCTGAAAGGATATGGATTCCCTCATTATTTGTCCGCTGCAGAGCGGTTTGCTTTGAAGATAGAAGATAAGCTTTCCTTTCAATTCCCGGAAACCGTGATGTCCTTAATGTCATGGCAATTAAGAAAGGAAAGTTCCCAAGTGATTTTACCGGCGGATGAGAACAAATGGCGTTCTCTTTTGAAGCGTAGGCGTAAGGTCGGTATTCGCATGAATATTAAGCAGCTTGGGCAAGCTATTCTTGGAGAAAATGCGGCTCATCACCGTCTTCAACAAATAGTGGATCGCTTGGCGGATAAGGATTGTGATGATGTATCCGTTAAAATATCAGACATTTTCAGTCGGGTAAATCTGGTCGCTTTTGAGGAAACGGTTCAATTGGTTCAAGAAAGGCTGCGTGTTTTATTCAGGGCTGCAATCATGAATGCGGTAACGACGTCTGATGGCGTCAAAAAATCCAAGTTTGTGAACCTGGATATGGGTAGCTATCGGGAACTTCACCTGACGGTTGAGGCGTTTAAGCGCACGCTGATGGAAGAAGAGTTCTTGCAGTTGGAAGCTGGGATTGTTCTTCAAGCCTATTTACCGGATTCATGGGAAGAGCAGATGAAGTTGTGCGCTTGGGCAAAAAATCGCGTCGAGCAGGGCGGCGCTCGTATTAAGATTCGACTGGTAAAAGGGGCAAATCTGGCCATGGAAAAGGTTGATGCTGCCTTACATGGGTTGGAGCTAGCTCCGTATGATACAAAGGCTCAAGTGGATGCCAATTATAAGAGAATGCTTCACTACGGCTGTATGCCGGACAATGCCAAATATGTGCAGTTAGGGGTGGCCTCTCACAACCTGTTTGATTTGTGTTATGCCTTGTTATTGAGAGAACGTGAGGGTGTTCGGGAACAGGTGGAGTTTGAAATGTTGGAAGGTGTCGCTAGTCACCAGGCTCGTATGCTTAGCAAAGTGGCAGAGGGAATCCTTTTATATGCTCCTGTCGTACGAAAAGAAGAGTTCTGCCATTCTATTGCTTACTTGGCGAACCGGCTGAATGAAGCTACAAAGGAAGAAAACTTTTTGCATGATCTTTTTGGCATGACTCCCGGTTCCCAAAGCTGGGAAGTTCAGAAAAAGCGTTTTTTAAGGTCCTGTCAGGAAAAGAAGTCTGTGAAATATGGCTCCAATCGTAAACAGAATCGAGCCAAGGATGCCGTTTCGGTTTCTCATTATCGAGATAGTTTCTTCAATGAACAAGATACAGATTGGTCGTTACCTCATCATTCTGAATGGATTCGTCATCTGATTGATGCTGAACAGAAAAAAGGTTGTGAAGAAATTCCTCTTGTCATTAACGGAGAAGAGGTTACTACAAATTTGTGGGGCGTTGGGCGTGATCCATCTAAACATAACGAAATCTCTTACAAGTTCGCGTATGCTGACTTTGAGCAAATTGAACATGTTCTAACTACGGCAGACAAGGCTCGTACTTCATGGGCGGCAAAAAGTATTGGTGAGCGTGCTGAAATATTGCATAAGGTGGCTCAGGAATTATCTTCTATTCGCGGTCAAGCCATTGTTGCCATGGTGAGGGATGTAGGAAAGTCTGTAGAAGAGGCTGACGAGGAAGTTTCGAAGGCGATAGACCTCTGTCGTTATTATGCGGAAGGGCTTGAGCGTGAAGGAATGAATGATGGTGTTGAGTTGGTGCCTCTGGGCTCTGTTTGCGTGATGTCTCCGTGGAACTTCCCATTTGCTATTCCAACAGGGGGATTGGCTGCTGCTCTTATGTCTGGTAATACGGTGGTGTTCAAGCCTTCTGAGCTGGCTGTTTATACGGCGTGGCTTATTGTTCAGGCTTTTTGGCGCGCCGGTGTCCCCAAAAATGTACTTCAATTTGTCCCCATTCCTCGTAATGAAATAGCACGTAAGCTTTTGATGGACAAACGTTTAAATGGTGTTATCATAACGGGCTTGCATCAAACAGGAAAAATGTTAAGTGAATGGAGGAGTGATTGGCTGGTGGTAGCAGAAACCAGCTCTAAAGCCTCAATGGTTATTACAGCTGCGGCAGATTTAGATCAGGCCGTTAGGGACTTGGTGAAAAGCGCATTTGAATATTCAGGACAGAAATGTTCTGCTGCCAGTGTAGCTCTTGTTGAGGCTTCTGTTTATGATAATCCTGCATTTTTGAAGCAGTTAAAGGATGCAGCAGCTAGTCTTAAAGTTGGTAGTTCTTGGGAGGCCGGTTCTGTTGTAACGCCTCTTATTAAAAAACCGGAAGGTGATTTATTGCGAGCGCTTACCAAGTTAGATGCAGGGGAAGAATGGTTACTTAAACCGGAACAGACAGAAAATAATCCTTGCCTTTGGTCACCTGGTATTCGGATAGGGGTTAAACCCGGTAGTTGGTTTCACCGTGCGGAGTGTTTTGGACCTGTTTTAGGGATTATACGAGTGGAGAGTTTGTCTGAAGCAATTGATATTCAGAATAATTCGGAATATGCTCTTACCGGTGGGTTACATTCTTTGGACGAACGGGAAATTGCTTTGTGGAAAAGCAAGGTACAAGTTGGTAATGCTTCTATCAATCGTGTTATTACGAGTGCCAGGGTGCGTAGACAGCCGTTTGGTGGTTGGAAGCATTCTTCCATGGGGCCTGGTGCTAAAACCGGAGGTCCCAATTATCTGACTATGTTTGGACGGTGGAAAGAAAAAACATTACCACAAAAGTTGCGCACCCCGGGTGATCGTATTACCGGATTAGTAGAAAAATTATGTGCGGAGTTACCTGACTGTGCCAAGAGGATTCGAGCTGCAGCAGGGTCTCAGGCTAAGTGGTGGATGGAGGAGTTCTGCATGGAGCATGATCCATCCCATGTTTACGGAGAGAATAATAACTTCCGGTATGTGCCCATAAAGAGCGTTTTGGTGCGTACCAAAGGAATGTCTGACGATGATATTGCTATCTTGTTGTTGGGAACGAAACTGTGTGGCGTTACTTTAGACTTGAGTATGGAACAAGGGAGAACTTGGCTTCAGCGCATGAATGGCTATTATGATTCTCTTATTGTAGAGACGGAAGCAGAATTGATTTTACGAATAAAAAAAGAGGTGAAAGACGGGCAGGTTTTGCGCGGGAACGGTATTTCTGAGACCTTGTCAAATACTGCTATTCTTTGTGGTATGAAAGTGTTGGATCGGTCTGTATTGGCTAATGGACGATTGGAATTACTTGGCTATCTTCAAGAACAAACCGTATCTGAAACTATGCACCGTTATGGCAATCTTATTCCAGCTCCGGAAAATTAAAAAATGATGGGGCTGTGTAACAAAATTACCATTGGTATTTACACCTATCGTCATAGTCTGGGCGGTTTGTAAATTATAGCCATGCCTTCATGCTCTGTGTGCTGAAAAATGCACGGTTATTCAATCTTTCCCCTTGAACTTCTATCTTTTCTTTTTGAATGATAAAAAATACGTAACTTGTTAAAAATAAGTTTTCAAAAAACAAAAAGACCGTCTCGATTGAGACGGTCTTTTTGTTAAAGCTGGTAGCCCTATGAGGACTCGAACCCCAAAATACGGAACCAGAATCCGCTGTGTTACCGATTACACTATAGGGCTATGTATCGGAGGCCTTAACGGCGCAACAAGATTAAATCGCAAACATCTATAGAATGCAAGCTTTTTTATATGAGGGAATGAGCTTTTTAGAAGGAGAAGAAACATATAGAAAAAACAAATGACCTCATTCTATTCAACTAGGGTTTGAAAATAAGCTAGCACATGTTCTTTAGTAATTTGTTGGCGATGTGCCTTTTCATGTTTTCCTTGAGCTTGTTGCCAAGGAGAATTAGGAGCCGTATTGATACGGCTGAGTTGTTGGGCCGTATATTTGGCATAACGTTTCCAAATGTGTTCCAAAAAGGGAAATATATCAGTGTCTTCTTCCAGTGGCGGTTGGCGACGACTTGGGTATTCTATGGTAGAATAGGGAGACTGATCTTTATATTCGTGATAAATGGAAGGAAGTATAGGACCGGAGAGCCAGGCTTCTGTTTTCTCATTGATTAAAAAGCCTCCTGTTTTATGCAAATACCACCAGTCCGTCAAAATGACCAAATGGTTTAATTTGACAGGGGTCAAAAGAACACCTGCTTGGCTTGCTTGTTGAATAAACCAGTTACAGAGTTTTTGCGTGGTGACGGAGTTGGCCATGCTGAAATAGATTGCAGGAAATTATAGGAAAACGGAGAGAATTTCTCAATACTAAACAAGTCCATTTTTTATGGATGTAAGAAGTACATCATGGCGGGATATAGCTCACCGAAATCCGAAGCACCTGTTACACTGAAAGCACTGGTATTAAAGACGAACAATACGTGCTTTTTGGACAATATTTTCCGGAGAAATAGTGTATAAACAGTCCAATAGAGAAACAGCAAAAGAGCCTGGGGTCGGGCTTTTCTCAAAAGCCATTTCTCCGGCAATGCCCATGAGTACAGCCGTAGAGATAGCTGCTTGAAACGGATCTGGAGAGACAGAAACGCATGCGGCCGCCAATGCACCCATAGAACACCCAACTCCCGTAACTTTAGACATCATTTCATGTCCGTTTTTCGTTGCGATCACCTGATGGCCATCTGTAGAATAGTCTGTACGTCCAGTAACGAGAACTACCGCACCGGTTTGTTGCGCCAGTTCCTTGGCTGCTTGTAGTGCATCCGTGCTGGATGTAGTGCTTTCCGGCCCTTTTGTTGTGGAAGAATAACCGGCAAGCGTCATGATTTCTGAGGCATTCCCCCGGATTATGCTTGGTTTTTCCTTTTTCAACTGCTCTGCCACTTTAGTACGCAGAGAGAGGGGGCCAACGGCTACAGGATCGAGTACCCAAGGAATACCCAATCGAGACGCTTCCCGAACAGCCGTTTGCATGGTTGCTCCCTGCTCGCGGGTTAAAGTCCCTAAATTGATAAGCAAGCCACCAGTACCGGCTCGGAGCATATCTACCACTTCATTCACATCATGAAGCATGGCAGCTACAGCGCCTACAGCAAGAAGAAGATTGGCTGTTAGTGGTTGAACGACAGAGTTGGTCAGGGAAAGGACTAAAGGGGAAGACTCCCTGATTTTTCCCAAATCAGATATAATGGCTTGGATAAGCTCAGTAGGGGGAATCATGGATTTGAAGAGAAGAAACGGAAATTCTAATGGGACGGTAATGGGCTTAAAGTAGCATTCTTGCAGCGGCTTCTGGATCTTCTGCGCCACAAATGGCAGAGACGACTGCTATGCCAGAGGCAAATCCCGTGGATCTGACCTGTTTGGCTCGTTCCGCATCCAGTCCACCGATAGCGACAACGGGCAGGGAGGATTGTGACGCCAACGAGGCAAAGCCTTCCAATCCCAGTACGGGAGGAGCATCCAATTTGGAAATAGTGGGGAAAACCGGTCCCATGCCCAGGTAATCTACTAGTGATACGTCTACTGCCCGAAGTTGGTCTGGGTTGGAAACAGATAAGCCTAGGATTTTATCCGGCCCAATCATGGCTCGAACTGCCGGAACAGGAAGGTCTCGTTGGCCGATGTGAACCCCATCTGCATCCAGAGCTAAAGCTAAATCAATACGGTTGTTGACAATGAAAGTAACGCCACGAGAAGCCAAGAAGTCTCTGATGGGCAGTGCTTCTTGATAACAGATGCCGGCATCCGGATTGGTGGAACGATACTGAACGATGCTGACACCGCCGTCCACTGCCTTTTGAACAGTTTCCAAAAGGCTACTGCGACACTTTGTTGCTTCATCCGTAACCAAGTAAAGATGGAGGTTAAACTTTTTCATGTATTTGAAATGAAGTTAATCCGTAAATAATGGAGTGGAAAGATAGCGATCTCCTGTATCTGGAAGTAAAACAACAATTGTTTTCCCCTTATTTTCAGAACGTTGAGCGAGTTGTGTGGCTGCTTTCAGAGCTGCTCCGGAAGAAATTCCCGTCAGTACGCCATCCGTTTGAGCCAGTTCTTTACCTGTGGCAAAAGCTTCTTCATTGGTAATGGCAATGACTTCATCATACACAGATGTATCCAGTGTATCCGGTACAAATCCAGCTCCTATGCCTTGAATCTTATGGGGACCAGCTGTACCACGGGACAGAATAGGAGAAGAGAATGGTTCCACAGCCACAACTTGAATGTTCGGATTACGGGATTTGAGGTACTTGCCAACACCTGTAAGAGTGCCACCTGTACCAACTCCAGCTACAAAGATATCCACTGTTCCATCGGTATCATTCCATATTTCCGGACCGGTGGAACGAAAGTGAGCTTCCGGGTTTGCTTGATTGACAAATTGTCCAGGAATGAAACTATGTGGTAAATTGGCGGCTAATTCTTCAGCTTTGGCAATAGCTCCTTTCATTCCCAGCGCTCCGTCTGTTAGTACCAACTCGGCACCATATGCTTTTAGCAAGTTGCGCCGTTCCACGCTCATTGTTTCCGGCATGGTCAGTATGATTTTATAGCCGCGAGAGGCAGCAACAACCGCCAGCCCTATCCCCGTGTTTCCGCTTGTTGGTTCAATAATGACGGAATCCGGAGTTAAATAGCCACTAGCCTCCGCAGCATCAATCATGGCTTGAGCAATGCGGTCTTTCACACTGCCTGCAGGGTTAAGGTACTCCAATTTAGCCAAGATGGTAGCTTGAAGCCCGTTTTTGCGTTCGTAATTAGTTAGTTCCAGTAAAGGGGTGTTCCCGATTAGTTCTGTAATGTTAGTATAGATCTTCATGGTCCTTTAGGAAAAGAGCGTTATCGCCGTAAAATGATATTAAAGAATGGAACGGAATCCCTGAGCCAAGTCTTCCAGAATATCGTCGATATGTTCTGTCCCGATGGATAGACGCACCGTAGATGGCGTAATGCCTCCGGCTTTTAATTCTTCCTCAGTCATTTGAGAATGAGTTGTGGAAGCTGGATGAATGACCAGGGATTTAACGTCTGCTACGTTTGCGAGTAGGGAGAATAATTTCAAGGTTTCACAGAACTTGCGAGCTTTTTTCGCGCCACCTTTGATTTCAAAAGTGAAAATGGATCCGCCTCCGTTCGGATAATATTTCGTGTAAAGATCGTGGTTAGGATGTTTGGAAAGAGAAGGGTGATTGACCTTGTCTACTTGGGGATGTTTGTCTAAGTAATTTACTACTTTTAAAGCATTTTGGACATGGCGTTCGACTCGCAGAGAGAGAGTTTCTAATCCTTGTAGAAGTAAGAATGAATTAAACGGGCTAATCGTGGCTCCTGTATCACGCAATAAAGTGGCGCGGATTTTGACAATGTAGGCCAGGTTTCCACACACTTCCGAGAATATGATGCCGTGGTAATTGGGATTCGGTTTACTAATACCGGGAAACTTATCGTTTTGAGCCCAGTTAAATTTACCACCATCTACTATTACACCACCCATAACTGTGCCGTGACCGCCGATAAACTTGGTTGCAGAATGCACAACGATGTCTGCTCCGTGTTCCAGAGGTCGGAATAAGAATGGCGTGGCAAAGGTACTGTCTACAATAAGAGGAATACCATGAGAATGTGCTATTTCTGCCAGGGCTTCCATGTCCACAATATCGCAGTTCGGATTGCCCAGACTTTCCACATACAAAGCTTTGGTATTAGCTCTAATAGCTTTGGCAAAGTTATTTACATTGGAGGCCTCTACAAACGTGGTTTCTATGCCGGCATCTGCCAACGTGTTGACAAAAAGATTGTATGTTCCTCCATATATAGTGGCTGAAGAAACAATGTGGTCTCCTGCTTTGGTTATATTCTGAATAGCGTATGTAACGGCTGCCGCTCCGGTGGCAACAGCTAGTGCTGCTACGCCTCCTTCTAAGGATGCTATACGTTTTTCAAAGACGTCTGCCGTTGGATTCATCAGACGGTTATAAATATTGCCCGGTTCTGATAATGCAAAACGATTGGCTGCTTGCTCAGAGTCTTTAAAAACATAGGAGGTTGTAGCATATATTGGTACGGCTCTTGCATCAGTGGTTGGATCTGGGGTTTCTTGTCCAACATGAAGTTGGCGTGTTTCGAAGCGATAAGCGGGGTTCATAGTTTTTATATTCCCATCGGAAAACTAGGGAATAAATAATAAAAGGTTCACTATTTGTCAAGCACGGGGTAAAAACTGATGTAAAAATTGAGAAAAATCTACTTGGAAAGCTCGATCCCTTCAGTTTTTAAAGACAAGGGGGAATGCTGGGTTAAATACCGGCTCCGTAGTCGCAGCTAATTTCTTGTTGTTGTTTGGCCAAATCTTCTAGAGTAACGTTTCGTAGGTAATGTTCAATAACTTGCTGCAATCCCTTCCAGAAAGGCATAGTGGCGCATCCTGTTGCACGTGGGCAGTTTTCTCCCTGAGCAACCATGCAGGATATGGGTAATAAAGCTCCTTCAGTTAACTTTAGAATATCTTCTGTTGTGTATTCTCGTGGATGTTTGGCAAGGCGATAACCACCGGATTTTCCCCGTATGCTTTGAACAAAGCCTGCTTTCAGCAGAATAGCGATAATCTGCTCCAGATAACGAACCGTAATATCTTGCCTAGCGGAAATTTCCTTTAAGGAAATATAGCCTTCATCTCGATGCTGAGCTAAGTCAATCATGAGACGCAATGCATAACGCCCTCTGGTGGAAACCTTCATCATACAGCTTCACTAAACGATTTTTCAAGCTCTCCGTCAACAGAGAAAGCTATCTTGTTCTCAGTGGAGGAGCAAGATAGCTTTAACTTCTTTGTATTACGAACAAGTATTAGTGGGTGTAATGGCGAGGAACCCTAGGACCGATACCGGTAAAGATTTCCCAAGAAATAGTGCCTGCTTTTTCAGCCAACTCTGTTACGGGAATATTTGGTCCCATAATTTCTACTGACATTCCTGGTTCTGGATGATGTACATTACTGACATCCACGATAATTTGATCCATGGTCACACGACCAAGTAATGGACAGGAAATGCCTTTTACCATTACTCTTGTCCCTTTGTTGGCAAGGGATCGCAGATAGCCGTCTGCATAGCCGATGCCTACAGTGGCAACCTTGGTTGGATGATCAGTCACAAAGGTTGCGCCGTAAGAAATGCCATGGCCTTTTGGTAATGTACGAACAACGGTTAACCGGGAAAACAGAGACATTGCCGGCTTTAATTGTGAAGCCCAAGGGGAGGGGATGGGAGAAAAGCCATACAAAACCAATCCCGGGCGACACATATTATTGGAAGGAATATCATAATCCAAAGAAGCCGCACTGTTAGCCAAATGGCAAAACCGCAGTGGAACCTTTTCACGAATCCGGGCCGCCATTTGTTCAAAACAGGCAATTTGTTTAAGTGTGATTTCTCTATCCTCATCAGCACAAGGCAAATGAGCTCCCAATCCCTCCATATACAAGTTGTCAAAATTTCTTAACCGAGAAAGCAAGTTTTCAAGTTGATCTGGCAGAAATCCACCACGCCCCATTCCAGTGTCCACGGAAATATGAATAGGCATAGTTTTGCCATACAGACGAGCCAGAGAATTGTAATGTTCTGCTTCTTCTATGGTAGAAATAAAAGAACGCCAGCCGTTTAATACGATTTCTTCTCGTTCTTCAGGGAAAGCTGGTCCTAAGATGTAAGGTCTCGTTCTGCAACCAGCTTGGCTGATACGCCGGGCTTCCCCCACATTAGCAACACCAAAAAAAGCAATTCCTTCTGAATCTAAGGTGCGACAAACCTGTTCCAATCCGTGCCCATAAGCACCGGCTTTTACTACAGGCATATAGTATTCACCTTTAGCCGCTTGTTTAACGACGTTTAAGTTATGGCGAATGGCTCCAAGATCAATTTCGGCCCAGGCGCGGGGGGGGCTGGTTACTGGCATGGTAAAAAGATAAGGCGAAAGGTTGGAAAATGTGGAGAAAGGCTACTGTTCTGCATCCCTCTGCTTTCAACGAATTGTCTGCCTTTAACGGAGTAATGCCAGAAGGATTTTTGTCAGTCGTGAAAAGTCGTTAGTCGCGATCTTGAGTTGTGTCTTTTGATGTGGCTGGCTGTGAGGAATGATTTCATTGTAACAATAAAGATGTATAATGTGAAAATTGTAGTTAATTATTGAAAGTTAATAAATAGATGTTTAAAGGCTTAATGTTTTTTGACATCTCAAGTGGGATTTTGTATCTGTTGATGCTTCCGATAATGATTCCGGAACGCTCAACGACTACCTTGATTCTTTGGTTTTACCTGCTTGGTTATTTCACTGTCGTCGCTAAGTTAATAAACGTTTTTAACGACAAAAAGCCGTTACCCTTATTTTTGGTGTAACGGCTTTTTGTGTAAGAATAGAAACCTTGGAGTGATTATTGGCAGTAGTTGACGAGTGTTTCTACGTAAATACCTGATATTTGACCACCTTCTATAGGAGTAATGTCTTTGAATGCTGGGTTGATTGGTTGTAGAACGTATTCTGATTGTCCTGTTTCTGGATTTTTTTTCAGAATTAGTTTTTTTAAAGTTACGCCACGACCATCGTTGTATTCTACGATAGAACCTGGTTTGGGGATATCGGAGGATGTATGTTTTCTAATGATAACTAGAGACCCATTAGGAATAAGCGGTTCCATAGAACTTCCTTCTACGCGAACTACATATTCGTTTTTCTTTAGAGGACGGTCTGTGTAAATGGTGGATGGTATGGTATCACTTTCTGTAAGGAATCCGGCAGCGATGTTCCCGATAATTTGAGTACTATACTTTCGATTGATTTGTTTACCTATGAATGGGAATTGACTTACAGATGGATGGTGAGATTCCTTGCGTGATTGGTATGTTTTGACAGCTTGGTCTGCCTGTTTTGTTAGCCATTGACGAAGAGAGAGACCTTGTTCAGAAGCTATCTGTTCGTATTGTTTCATCCGATCTTCTGATATATCAAGAATGATGCGATGGGGAAGAATAGTATCATTAGATTCAGAAAGCTCTGGTTTGTATTGAGACATAAGGGCTTGAAGTTTTAGCATGGCTGTAGCGGGAAACGGTCCGGAGGGAGAGAGCCAGTTATTCACGGTTCCTTTTTCTGTTCCACATTGCTCGGCAAGCCATTGGCGATTTTTCCCGATGCTTTTTAGCCAGTGTTTTACATCCCCTTTAGTCGGAGTCATGAGAGGATGATACACGATTTTCGTTAATTGTCTATAGGAATAAATACATGATTTTCGTTAAATTATATTGACTTTGTTCACGAGGTTCGTTAAAAGTCATTTATGAAGAGCAGAACTTTAGACATTCATATGATAAAGCCGAAAATGTTCCCATATTCCGTATCTATGGAGGCGGAAATGTATACCAAACGACAAGTCCTCTTGTGTGAAAGAGAGTCTGCTCGCTTTAGAACAGTGGCTGATACATGGCGGAACGTGATTTCTGTTTATCGTGAAGTAGCAGAACGGCATGAGTTGACTATGACATTTCTTTCTACTCTTGGTGTTTGTGCTTTTGGGCTATTGGCAGTGGGTATATTTTGGCTAGCTGTAGAGATGGATAATTCTGATTTAAGAGGTTCACAAACATCCTCTTGTGTTATAAAACGATAATTTGTTCGATTTCGTTGTGTTGAATGATGCATTTAGCCGAGAGGGGGCAAAGCTGCTTCAAATTATTTTATAAATAATTCGTGGAAACTTCATGAAATACGATTTGATACGACTATCCCTCGGCGGCTGGACAAATTCTTACAAATGAGATTATTTGTCTCATGCGGATATTTTGCCGATGTGAGCAGCAGATATGGATTTTCTGACGGTACCGGTTGTAATAGAATCTATACGCAAAAAGGCAGAACAGGGGAACTTTTGCTATACACGGGTATCGGATTCATATTATGAAGCAATAGTTCATTGGGGGATTGACGCTATGCTTGGAGAATCCAATTCGATTGGATTCTCTATACTACTGAAGTTGGTTCGGCTTTGTCTGCTATTATTCGGGCGCTACTTTCTCAAGGAGATAAAGTGTTAGTTCTGTCTCCGATATATAATTGTTTTTTTTCTTACATTCGCAATATTCTATTACCTGTAGGTCTCAAGCGAGGGATTCAATATGACAGGAATTCAGATTGCTAACATTATTGTAGCCGATAAGGGACTTAGACAAAAGATCGATCATGCGCTCAATATGAAAGTGTGTTGTGTTAATACTTTTGTTGTGGAATCTTTGGAAGCCGCTTATAAGCAAGGATCGGAATGGTTGGAAGAGTTAAAACTTTACCTTTATAAGAATTATGAGGTGGCATTGAGTTTGCTGAATGAGAAATTGCCACAACTACGAGTATTGCCATTAGAGGGTACTTATTTGGTTTGATTGTTCTGGGCATGGGATTTCTTCCGAAAGGTTGGTTCGTATGTTGGAAAAAGAAGAACGAATATTGGGGAACGGCTGTGAAATATACGGAGAAACTGAGGGGGATTCGTCTTAATATAGCCCGTCCCTGTAAATTGTTGTTGGATGAGGTAGATAGAATATGCCGAACATTACGTCTTTGTCTTCATGAAAGATGAACGGTTGTTGCAGGTCTGATTGTCTAAGTAAAAAGATAAGGAAAGTTTTTTGATAATATTAATATATAGATAAATATGGACGTAGTTACTTTGAATAATGGTGTTACGATGCCTATATTAGGATTTGGTGTTTTTCAGATTCCAGATGCTACAGAATGTGAACGTTGTGTTCTGGATGCAATAGAAGAGGGGTATCGTTCAATTGATTCGGCACAGATTTATGGGAATGAGGCTGCCGTGGGGCAAGCTGTAGAAAAGAGTGGAATACGACGAGAAGAACTTTTTCTTACTACGAAAGTATGGATTTCCAACGGTGGCTATGAAAAGGCTAAGTCCTCCATTGATGAATCTTTGCGAAGGTTGCGTACAGATTATTTAGACTTGTTGCTCATTCATCAACCTTTCAATGATTATTATGGAACTTATAGGGCTATGGAAGAGGCAAACAGAGCAGGAAAGGTTCGTGCTATTGGTGTTAGTAATTTTTATCCGGATCGGTTTGTTGATTTAGCTGAGTTTTGCGAGATTAAACCAGCAGTTAACCAATTGGAAACACATGTATTCAATCAGCAGGTCAAAGCTCGTGAATTAATGAAAACATACGGTACCAAAATAGAAGCTTGGGGCCCTTTTGCAGAGGGACGTAATGGCTTATTTACTAACCCCCTTTTGAAAAGCATCGGTGAAAAATATGGGAAAACTTCAGCTCAAATAGCACTGCGTTTCCTCCTTCAACTAGGAATCATTGTTATCCCGAAAACAACGCACAGGGAAAGGATGAAGGAGAATATCAATGTGTTTGATTTTATGCTTACTCAGGAAGACATGGATTCCATTAGCAAGCTTGATCGCGCTGAGAGCCTTTTCTTGTGCCATCAGGATCCGGAAACGGTTCTGAATCTAATCAATTATGGAAAGTAAATCGTTCCTTTTATTGGGTTCAAACAATTTTTCTCCCTTACAAATCCTATCCGTTCAAATACTTTTGAAGGATTGGATATTTAGTATTCATCAACAATATTTTCTGAAAGTATTCGATGATATATAACCTTGACTGTTTTGTTGTAAAACAACCAATAGTTTTCTTTATACTTGTGTGTTTTTTGTTCAAACGGCCTTTGGGGATATGTATAACAAATTTCAGCGGTTGGCTTATAAGTAAAATGAAACAATACACAACAGAACGTCTCTCATCCCTGTTGTTTTCCATGATTGGATATGAAATGCGATAGATCTTGCCAAAGCTTTTAGGTTTACGTAGTCACTGAATCATAGGAGTGATGTCCTGTTCATTATCGTTAATATGATTTCGAGGATTACAATTATTTTTTATTGTTGTTTAAAAGATATAGATAGAATATTTTCTTGTATTTTAAAATTTCATTTATTTTTTAGAATGTGGAGTTGTTTCGGATATTTTCCTCTTGCTTAAAGATAAATTTGGACGTTTCGGAATGGTTGAATCTTCCTTCCTGGAACTGGGCAATATAGTGTTTTACGTATTCAATCGGGAGGGCCGTCATCCCGAGACAGTGAACCAAGCGTATCCGTCCCAATGTATATTCAGAGAACATGCTACTCTATTGCGGTCTACATCCGGGATTAATCCTGCATTTTCATAATAACGAACGGAGTAAGGAGACATCTCTATGATCTCTGTAACTTGTTTGACAGAGTATTTGGGCGTGCGATCATAAGATGAATACTAAGGAATAGATTGATTTTTTTGATGTTCCTCCAAATGTTAAATAGATTATAGTATATTTAAATATACAGGATACGTCGAAATGACAAGTTTTTTGCCCATTGTTATGATGATATTTATTTGAAATGCATGAATTGTACAAGTTTAATGAGTTGACTCATATTATCTCCACGTTACAATGAACAAATACTCCTGATAGGAGTCTGTATACCATGATTATTGCCTCCCTTTACGATTCTTTCCGTTATGAGTCTTTGAACCCGCACTTCAAGCGAGCCTTTGAATTTATTAAAGAGACAGAGTTAGCTTTGTTGACGCCGGGGGCTCATGTATTGGAAGAGGATACTCTCATTGTGATGGTGAATGAGTCGATAATGAGAGTTCAAGAAAAAGCTCGAATGGAAGTTCATGATCGATTTATAGATATTCACGTTCCTCTTTCACGAGAAGAAGGTTTTTCTTGGAAAGATCGCTCCGCTTTGGAACGACCATCTGAATCTTTTAATCGTGACAAGGATGCACAACATTATGATGATGTACCGTACACTTATTTTTCTGTTCATCCCGGACAGTTCGTTGTTTTTTTCCCAGAAGACGCACACGCAGGGTGCATAGGAGAAGGAATGCTTCGGAAATTAGTAATTAAGGTTAGAATAGACTAGCTTGTTTCTTGAAATCAAATACTAGAGAAGAGGAAAGAAAATACTATTCTTTATCTCTAGTTGAAGGGGATGAGAGAATGGGCTCTTTATTTTTTCTCATTCTTTTGATCTTTTAATTGAATGGATTCATCTATATGCCAGACTGCTACATTACCTCCATGAACAAGAAATCTACCGTTGCCCTCTGTATCGATGGTGATACGTTCATCCACATTCCCGGTGGCTTCTGCCCATGTCTCTCCAGAATGTTGTTTGCCAACGTTCATGATTTTATCTCCGTCTTCTCCGTTTGATATGAGTACGGCCAAACCTGAATGTTCATGGCTTGAATCACCCAAGCGGGTGAATCCAATGGTGTTAGGATGGTCCAAGTAATAATTTTGTTCTCCAAAGGCATATTTTTTGCGGATTTTTAGAAGTTTATCAATGATGTCACGATGCATTGAGGGATTACTATTTGTACCGTAATAATCTCCATAGAAGATGCAAGGATAGCCGTCTTTCATCAATAAGATAAGAGCGTAGGCAGAAGGTTTAAACCAGTCTTCTACAGAAGATTCCAAGGAGCTTCCCCTTTGAGAGTCATGGTTGTCCACAAAGGTAACAGCTAGGGTAGGATGATTTTGAACCAAGGATCCATCCAAAATCTTGGATAAGTCGTAATCTCGTCCTTGTTTAGAGGCTTGATACATATTGTAATGCAATGGCACGTCAAATAGATCTACCTTGTAGTGTTCTTCTTTCAAGTAGTCATCTAAGGATTCCAGATTTTGTTTCCAGTATTCGCCAACGGCGTAAAAATCTTCTCCCCTATTTTTGCGAATAGTTGCCAAGAATCTTTTAATGAATGCATTGTTGATATGTTTAATAGCATCTAATCGCATTCCGTCCAGATTGAGTTCTTTTGCTACCCAGATGCCCCATTTTTCCATTTCTTGGACCACTTCCGGATGATCAAAATCCAGATTAGCGAACATGAGGTAGTCATAATTTCCATTTTCTTCATCCACTCCCGTGTTCCAGCTTTTGCCTTCTCCCATAATTTTAAAGATAGAGCTTTTTCCTGTTTTTGCATCGTAATCAGTGCCGGTAAAGTGATACCAGTGCCACTTGAAATCGGAATATTTGTTATTACGTCCTGGAAAATCAAAGCCAGTCCAACCTTCTATTTCATAAGAGTTCGTGATTTCTTTATCACGATTTTGATGATCAACTTCTTTAACCATAAATGTTTCTTTATAATCAGCTCCTGCTTTATGGTTCATGACGGCATCCAGATAAACGTCTATGTGATGGTCGTGGAGAGCCTTGATAGCATTATGAAGTTCTTGTTTTGTTCCGTATTTTGTACGAATTGTGCCTTTTTGATCGAACTCCCCTAGGTCAAACAGATCATAAGTGCCATATCCTACATCATTTTGATCCTTACCTTTGTAAGCCGGCGGAATCCAAACAGCAGTTATTCCTATTTTCCCCAAGTGCGGTGCATCTTCTTTTAATTTATTCCAGAATTGGCCGTCATTTGGTAGATTCCATTCAAAATATTGCATCATGATACCATTTTTCATGTGAGTGGTCTTTTTTTGTTAATGTTAATTTCAATTTATCATCTTTCCTCAAAGATACTTCTTTTGTTGAAGAAAAGATGTATGCCGTCATTAACAAAATAGATTTCCGAAGCACAGGATGTGTTAGGAATATGCCGCCGATGTCTCATTCTAAATGAGGCATAAAACCATGAAGAAAAACTATTTTGACAAGATGCTGAATGTATGTTCTCAATCCTTACCCTAGGTAAGAGATAGAGCCATTTTCTGATCGGATGTGGGAAAAACAGGGATGTGTGTTAGGTTTTATCACTTGGAATGAATGGGAAAGTGATGCCTGTTTTTTAAATGGTAGTATTTAATAAATCTACGGATGAAGAGCAGGGTAACGATGAATGAAATAAAATCTGCAAGTGGTAGTGATAACCAAACTCCATTTTGTCCCCAGAAGTTTGGGAGTATCAATAAGAACGGCAATAAGAAGATCATTTGCCGAGTTAAGGACAGGAAAATCGCCAATCGGGCTTTCCCAATGGCTTGAAAAAAGTTACCTATGGTAATTTGACTGCCAACGAGAGGGAAAGCCGATATACAAATGATCAATCCATTAGCGGCTAAATTGATGAGCTCGGCATCATCTGTAAATAAAGCGGAAATGCTATGGGGAAAAAGAATACAAGCTAAAAAACCGAACGTGGTAAAAGCAGTACCGACTATTACTCCATATTTAAGGGTAAGCAGAACGCGAGCCGGTTTCATGGCTCCGTGATTGTATCCAATAATGGGCTGCATCCCTTGTGTAAGCCCGATAACGAGCATGGCGAAGAGAATAAGAATGCGATTAATGATACCATAAGCCCCTATGGCTAAGTCTCCTCCATATACAGCGAGTTGTCTGTTAATAGCGATAACAACAATGCATCCACAGACGTTGACCAAGCATGGAGCTAACCCAATAGATAGTATCTCTGTGACAATATTTTTACGAAGTTCCCAAGTTCCACGACGGAAGTGAACCGTACTTGAATCATCACAAAAATGGATAAGAACGCGCACCATACCAATGATTTGAGCCAGTAAGGTAGCAATGGCTGCCCCAGTAATACCCCATTTGAACCCAAAAATGAATAAGGGAGCCAAGATAATGTTGATTCCTACAGAAAGAAGAGTGGCACCCATAGATTTTTTTGGGTAGCCAGTAGCTTTCATAACGTGGTTGAGATTGAAGAAAACATATGTAACCGGAAGCCCCAACAAGGTAACAAACATGAAGTCATACGCATATGAGAGAGTTTGTCCACTGGCACCGAAAGAAATAAGAATTTTCTCAAGGAACAATAACGATGGTATCATCAGAATAACGGCAGCAATTAAACTCATGACGAATACATTCCCCAACGTACGTTCTGTACCGTCCATGTCTTTTTTTCCTAGGCGAATGGAACTAATTGCTGCTCCTCCTACACCTACCAAAGTTCCGAGAGCGAAGGTCAGGTTCATGATTGGGAAACTAACCGCTAACCCCGAGAGTGCTAGTGCTCCAACCCCGTGTCCGATGAAAGCACTATCAATAATATTATACAGAGAAAAAACCACCATACCGGCGATGGATGGCAATGAGTATTGAACCAGCAGACGCCAAACGGAAGCATTTTCCAGTTCTGCTATGATGTTACGTGATTTTGCGACCATGGGCAAACTTCTTTAAAACGGGGAACAAACTATAAAAATGAGAATTGGAGTTGTCAAGGCGACCTCTAGACCAGGTAAGTTTCCTTTTTTTAATGTAACAATGCTCAGATATATCCGTTTTTGATTGACTGATGGAACTTTTAAGCGTTGATTCTTTTCCGCTTTTTCAGGACACATTATGATTTTATCTGGTCAGTTTTATTTACGCCTTGTTTTTATCTGTGGATCGACTTTGTTAGTTTCTTCTTGTTTCTTACCAATGCTTGGTACCGGACAGGCTTTGGCCGGAGGTCATATAGCAGAATGTTTGCGTTCTTCCTCATCTTTGGAGTTGGTGTGGAGAGGGAATATTTGTTCTTTCCCTTCTTTTGGATTAGAAAAACCACGATGCTTTAAGGTTTCTCCGGCTGATGCATACTCTTTGTTGATGGATGAGTGCCCAGGTATTTCTGGAGAGTGGGCTTGCTATTGTGATCGTAACTGTTATTACTGGGCTTTTGTGTCTGGAAAAAATGAAGAAGATGCTGGTACTTATACCGTACGTCATGGCATAGCGGTGAATGGAACGTCCGGTGAAATTGAAAAAACTATATCTGATCAGACCGTTTCAACTTCGGTTATGATGTGAGTTGACGCTTCTGGTCTTTTTGCAAAAAAGATGTATTTAACTCCCAATATAACGGAGAAAAGTATGATGTATTTGACAAAAAGGTTTTTTAACATCGTATAATAATCTGCATGAAGTTTCTTCTACTAGCGTTAGCTTGGCTGTGTATGATGTGCGTAGGTGCATGGGGGCAGTCGACTGCACCTTCTTTTCCGGCTAATGGTGCCAATTATAAATTGTATTCTTTAGAACAACCTCCTTTGGTACCAAAACCCCAGCAACTAAGTTGGGGAAATAAAGCGATCTCTGTGCAGTCCGTTCGTATTTTAGTTCCTTCAAAGACTTCTTATCCGGAACAGATGAAGTTTATTGTTTCTGAGTTGAAGTCTTTTTTAGCCGATCATCGGGTCAAGGTTTCTGCGGATGGGGCTTTTGCTGTTAAATTTGTGAAGGGAAATGTTAAAGCGGAGTCAGAAAATCAAAAATTGCGTAAAGAAGCTTATTCTTTACGTGTTACAGAGGGCGGTGCATTGATTACGGCTGCGGATACTAGGGGCTTTTTTTACGGGATGAAGACGCTGGAACAATTGCTTTTGCGGCGTGAGGGAAAAACAACTATTGCCGCTTGTCATATCACGGATTGGCCGGACTTTGAAATCCGCGGATTTATGAACGATGTGGGGCGTAATTATATGCCATTGCCATTGATAATTCAGGAACTGGATTCCATGGCTCAGCTTAAATTGAATGTGTATCATTTTCATTTTACGGAGCATCCCGGATGGAGGCTTGAATCTAAAATCTATCCGGAACTTAATGTTTCTAAGAATTTTACACGAATGCCCGGTAAGTTTTATACTCAGAAAGAGTTCAAGCAATTGGTGGAATATTGCCGCTTACGCAATATTTTGTTGATTCCAGAGATGGATATGCCGGGGCATAGCCAAGCGTTTAGGACGGCTCTTAATGTAAAGATGAGCGATGACAAGGCGACTAAGGCGTTGGTGGATCTTATCAAAGAGCTGTGTTCTTTAGTTCCTAAGGAAAAAATGCCTATCATCCATATCGGCACAGATGAAGTTCGCGGGAAGGAAGAACAGGTGAACAATGAGATTCTGAAGCAGTACATTAATGCTGTGGAATCTTGCGGTCGCATTCCTATGAGGTGGCAGCCAGGCCTGACTCCGAAGGGATATAACGGTTCTATTCAGCAGTTATGGTCTGGTCGACAGAATCGTGGCGCATGGCCTACAGATGGCGCAAAGTACGTTGATTCCCTGGAAACGTATTTGAACCACCTCGATCCGTTTGAAACAGCCATGACGATGTATTTTCGCCGGGCATGTCCGTTTCGGAATGCGGAAGGTTTGGGTATGATGTTGTGTTCTTTCCCAGACCTGGAAATCACGGAGCCACGTAATCAAGTATTACAGACGCCCGTTTATGCAGGGATGGCATTTGTTTCAGAACCTTTATGGAACAATCCTCATGAAAAGATTCAGGGTGATCCTAATCAGGATGAATATATGAAGTATTTCTCCAATCTTCCAGTACAGGGAGATCGCTTATTGAAGGGGTTTTCTGATTATGAAAACCGAGTACTTGCTATTAGAGACCGCTTTTTTGTAAACAAGGAGTTTAACTATGTACGGCAATCGAATATACCGTGGAAGTTATTGGGGCCTATTCCTAATGGCGGTAAGTCGGGAACAGAATTTGCTCCGGAGATTGACTGTAAGTCAGGTAAGATAAAAGACTCTTACGATATTAACGGTGTTACTTATGAATGGTCAAAGGATGCCTATACGGGAGCTACGATTATTTTCAAGCATTACTGTGATTTCCCGACGCTGTTTAATGGAGCAAAGATGGGGGCTTACCCTCATAAGAACCATACGTATTATGCACAAACATGGATTTATTCTCCCAAGTCTCAGACCGTCCCGTTCTGGATTAGTGGGCACACATGGGCTACGTCTGATTGGCGTAATGGTCCGGCAAGTGTTCCTGGTAAGTGGTTTCATACAGATCCCAAGTTTTTTGTAAACGGACGCGAGATTGCTCCTCCTCAATGGAAAAAGCCACATAATAATAGTATTTTGGTGGATGAAAACTACCATTTTCGTGAACCATCTATGATCCCATTAAAAAAAGGTTGGAATCAGGTTTTGGTGAAGAGCCCCAGCAATAATTCTGCTCGCCGCTGGATGTTTACATTTGTGCCTGTTTGGGTTAACCCCAAAACTCCTGGGTGTAATGTTAAAGAATATCCCGGGCTTAAGTTTGCGGTGAAGCCCAAATAAAAAAGATAATTTGTACCTTTTGAAATAATAAAAAACGGGCATGATGTTTCACAATAAGCTTCATGCCCGTTTTATAACTTTATGGGCTAGATTTATTTTGGAAACTGGTCAGATTTTTTTCCAAGGAAGTGTTGCTAATATTTCATCAAACCCTAATCCTGTGCCTTCGGGAATGGTAACATGCGGGGTCATTCCCCCCATTTTGTCAATGAACGGATCTGGTTCAAACAAAAGATGAGTACAGAGTCCGCAGAGGGGAATTTCTGTAGGGAGTGCGTTACGGTAATAATTTGCTGCTTGGTAAACTGCCCATAATTGTCCAACGGGATGATCCATAACCGTGGTGAATACTGGCTGCCCATACAGATATTCAGGGGTATTTTCTCGAGCTGGTTTTACAATACGAACGATGGGTAAATCTGAAGAAACGGGCGGTTGATGTTCTGAATCGGATCCCATGTCTAGAGCCAATGGTATACCGGCATCTACTAAACGTTCCCAACTTGGGGTAGAGAAGGGGCAAGGGTCTTCAATGAAGTCAATACGGGTTTTCAGATGGGTGGGTAAAGATTTCCAAAATCGCAAAGCTTCATTTTCATTCAAACAGCTGTTAAAATCAAGACGCCATCGCCATGATGGAACCATGGAGGCTAACATAGTTAACCGTTCCAACGCCGCATCTAGGTTTGGATTGGCTTTGATTTTTCCAGCCTTAAAGCCTTTGGATTCCATGATACGAATGGTTGCAGGACTGACGCAAGATGGTAATGTAGCGTGACTTGCAGGGATAGTCAGGCCTTCAAACAGATTGATACCTTGGGAACGTGCCTTACCGTCTACTTTGGCGCATTCAATAGCACGAATACCCAACGGCAACGGAGAGCCTTGTCTGAGGGCTTCCAATTCTTCTTGAATAGTGGCATCTCCTAGTTCTGGCCAAGGCTGAATACAACCATATCCACCTTCATCCGTTTTAATGAGGGCTCCTTGTCTGCATACTTCTGCGGCCTTGGCATTTAGGGGACCGCAGGCTGTTAACGAATATTCATGGTAAAACACAACTTTAATTGAAACAGTCTTTTATTCTTTTGTCACGATGAAAAAGGGTTTTCATTGGATTTTGATCTAAGAAGTAGTTAAACTCTGCGTCATGTACAGAACATTAGTGTTCGGAGCTGAAGGCCGAGTTGGGAGTCGTTTGTCTAGCTTTTTGGAGAGGAATGGTGTGGATATTTTACGATGTGGACGGAGTGTTTGTGATTTGCGGAATGAAAAAGCTTTGCAAAATATCTTGTTAGCTTCCGGGGCAAGCTATGTGGTGAACTGTGCTGCTGTAAGTGGGGTAGAAACTTGTTTAGATGACCCGGAAACAGCTCATCGTGTGAACGCTATGGCTCCGGGGATGATGGCTCGTATTTGTCATTTGGAAGGAATACGCTTTCTTCATTTGAGTACGGATTATGTATTGGATGGCAGAAGGAACGGATTAAAAACGGAGACAGAAAAATGTCGCACCGTGAATGTATATGGTGCCTCCAAATTGGAAGCAGAATACCGTGTATTGGAGGAAATGCCAGAGGCATTAATTGCTCGTGTTTCTTGGGTCTTTGGCAATCCTTTG
The DNA here is from genome assembly GCA_964525305.1 of uncultured Akkermansia sp. GTDB lineage: Bacteria > Verrucomicrobiota > Verrucomicrobiia > Verrucomicrobiales > Akkermansiaceae > Akkermansia. The sequence goes on along the minus strand of CAZGGR010000010.1, from coordinate 35,577 downwards.
CGTCCTTCATTCTTGGAAATGATCTTGAAAAAGTCGTTACAGGGAACTCCTTTAGCTGCTGTTGTGGATAAATGGTCCATGCCTACTTGGGTGGAGGATTTGTGCTCATGGCTTCAGTTTTTGATTTATAAAAAAAATGTGTCCGGTATTTTGCATTTGTGTCAGTCTGGCGAGCCTGTTTCTTGGTACGATTATGCCGTCACAACGTTGAAATGTGCCGTTAAGTACGGATTATTGTCCTCTTTGCCCAGTGTGGCGGAACAAAAGCTAGACGAGCAGGCTTGTTTTAGAGATGCTCGACCTAGACATACAGCCATGAGTTCTGCTCGACTTGCGTCCTTGTTAGGAACGTCCGTAAGATCGTATACAGAAGCCATTGATTTGGCCGTGGCTCAGTATGCTTCAGATCCAACCTTCCTTTTCCGTATTCCATGAACGATTCCCGTAATTCTCGTGATTCCTATTCTAAACCATCTTATAAGGATCGGCACTTTCAACAAGGTCGTCCTCGTCCGGCTCTTAAAAAAAATCTTTTTGTTAATAAGACTCCGGAAGGAAGTGAAAAATGGCTTACTCCATGGGTTGAGTTGAAATATTTTACGTATAATCCAGCCGTATTCCCTCGAATGCTTGGTTCTGTAAGTGGTAAAATAGAGCCAGGAAGTTTGGTCCACGTATATGATAAAAACGGAGAGTTATTTGGTGCTGGTTTTTGGAATGAAACAAGCCGTACTCCTCTACGTATGGTGTATCATGGCAAAGATGCCTTTTCAGAACGGGACTTGGACACGGCTTTGGAAAGAGCAGTTAAGCTGAGACGGGAGGTTTTACGTTTAGATGAAACAACTAATGCGTATCGTGTATTGCATGGGGATTCTGATGGTATAGGAGGGTTAATAGTGGACAGGTATGCAGATGTTTTAAGTTTAGAGGTAAGTACGTTAGCCGTTTGGCTGAGGTTAGAGCGCTGGTTGCCTATGTTACATCATTTATGTGGGACAAAGCGTCATGTGGTACAGGTAGATGACGCTATTGCTCGTATGGAGGGGATTCTTTTAGAGAATACTCCTATTTCTTCAGCTCCCGTTCGATTAGTGAAGATTGTTGAAAACGGCATCACTTATGAAGTGGACTTTGCTCAGGGACATAAAACCGGATTTTTTTGTGATCAGAGAGACAATCGACAGAAGTTTGCTTCCTTGGTAAAAAATGCTAAGGTTTTAGATCTGTGCTGTTATAGTGGTGGCTTTTCTATTGCTGCCAAAATGTTGGGAGGTGCTGCTGAGGTTACCGCCGTTGATTTGGATGAAAAAGCTATTGCTATGGCTAAGAGAAACAGCAATATTAATCAGCAACGTATTGATTTTGTTCATGCAGATGCTTTTGTTTACGCACGTCAGATGGTTCGTAACGGGCGTATGTTTGATGCTGTGTTGTTGGATCCTCCTAAGTTTATCATTGGCAGGGATGGTTATGAAGAGGGAATAAAAAAATACCATGATCTCAACATGCTGGGATTGCAATGTGTGCGTCCCGGTGGTTTATTCGTCACATGTTCTTGCTCCGGGTTACTTTCTCCTACTGGATTTGAGCAAACTGTCATCAAAGCTGCACAGAGACAAGGTCGCAAACTTCAGATTTTGGCGATGACGGGACCCGGTTTGGATCATCCTTTCCTTAGTACGTATCCGGAAGGTCGCTATTTGAAGGTCCTTTGGGCAATTGCTTTATAGAAGGCGAGCTTTTTTCTTCTTTGTTCCGTTTCCTGTGTTCTTTGGTACTTGTGGAGACAGAACATTTTTACGTCTCCTTACCAGGAAAAACATGTGAACGCCCCAAACGCCCTTTGTTTTATCTTTTGATAAAACAAAGAAACGTTAAATTTGTTCGTCAACGTGGTTGTCGACGGATGGATGAGTTTATAGCGTAACGGTTAGACAGGGGACTAAGCCTGTTCCGCAGCTTCTTCATGGGAAAGCATATGAACAATGACCTTGATACCGTGTTTTTCTCCAGCGGCCTTTGCCAAGGAACGAATGGCAGAAGCCGTCATTCCGTTGCGACCAATAATTCGGGCTACATCCGTTTTTTCTAAAATTAGGCGAAAACGCACAGCATCTCCTTGAGGTGATTCTGCAACGCGCAATTCTGCCTGTTCTGGATGTTGTACAAATTGCAAGGCGATTAATTGCAGGTACTGACGGATTTGTTCTACGGCAGGATGCATGAGAAAAAATATGAAATATGGGTTACGCCTGTACTATACTAAAAATATTCCCGTTGAAAAGATGCAATTCTGAGCATCATTATGAAAAGAAAGTCGCCCCGGCCGTAAACGACCGGGGCGCCCCAACTACCCTATGAAACTGGATCCGAAAAGATCCAGAGAGCTTTTTTAACGAGCGCTCACCTGCTCGAGACGCAATATAAGAGAGGAATATGAGATACGCAAGTATTTTTTCATAAGAAAAATAGTTTTTTGTTCTCATTGAATACCTAGTGCGTCTTAAAACATAGGTAAAAAGAAGCATTGATAGTATTATCTACCAGGAAGTAGTTCATAGGTAAACCCCTTAAGATATTCTGTTTCAGGTATGTTTAATAAGATAGGGTGGTCTGGTCTTTGTCCGTGTTGCTGTATCAGACGTAGCGTGGCCGGTGCGTCAATGGCTGCGTCCTGTACGCTTTCACGAAATAAATCTGCTCCAGCATGATGAGAACAGCAGAATGTGGAAAGAATACCTCCCGGTTCTAGAAGCTTCATGGCACGGAGATGGATTTCTTTATACCCTCGCATAGCATCGTGAACGGATTTTTTGTTTCTGGTAAAAGATGGTGGATCCAAAATAATGAGATCCCATTTATGTTCGCCTCCATCACGAACTAATGCTGCCTCTTTTTTCAAGAAGTCAAAAGCGTTGTCTGTAATGCATTTGATGGAGACTCCATTCAGCTGGGCATTACGGTTTACCGCATCCATTGCGTCTTGAGAGACATCGACTGCTGTTACTTCTGTGGCGCCGGCAAGGGCACAAGATAAGGCAAACCCTCCTTGATTACAGAAACAATCCAATACCCGGCGCCCACGAGCTAAGCGAGCAACTGCAGCGTAATTGTCCAGCTGATCTAGGTACAGACCGGTTTTTTGTCCCGTTTGAAGATCAATCATAAATTGCACATTGCCACTGCGTGCAGTAAATGGAGTTGGTTGTTGGCCTCGCGCCACACGTACGGAATGTTTAATCCCTTCTGCTATCAGCATGGGGGAATCATTTCGAACAATAATGCCACGGGGTGAGAGTTGGTCTTCCAAAACGTTCAGAATAATAGGAAGCCGATGTTCCATGGCAAGCGTCAAGGTCTGAACAACTAAGTAATCAACATAACGATCTACAATAAGTCCGGGTAATCCATCAGATTCACTCCATACCAATCGTGTGAGAGTTTCTTCTGGTAACCATTGTTTGCGCAAATCTATAGCTTGGCTGATACGTCTAGTAAAAAAGTCGCCATTCAATTCCTGTTTGCGCCGTGAGAATCGACGAGCAACGATTTGAGAATGTGGATTAAAGATTGCTGAACCCAAGAAGCGATCCTTGAAATCTTTTAGCGCAACGACATCTCCCGGTTGCGGATTGCCGAAAACTTTGCGTACTTCTGTACCATAAACCCAGTCGTGTCCTTGAAAAATACGCGCTCTTGGAGAAATAATCAAACCTGCCATATCGGATGAAGGCAATACATGATTAAGTCGGAGATTTCAAGGGGAATACCGTATATGGGAGAAGCAAAATGAAGAGACTTATACCCTGGTGGACTTCCAATATTTGTAACCTGTTTGTATAAATGTATATCCCGATGGGACTATTTCGGTTGAAAAAGCCGGAAAACAAAGTAATATGAGGCGAGTTATGAAAGTAGAAACTTTTGAAACTCCCCAGGACGCTGCCAAAACCTTGGCAGGAGAAGTTGCCGAACTGATTCGTGCTCGCGCAGCTGAAGGAAAGAACGTTGTTCTTGGTCTTGCTACTGGTGCCACTCCTTTGCCTTTTTATGCGGAGTTGGTTCGTTTGCACAAGGAAGAAGGGCTTTCCTTTGCTAATGTCATTTCCTTTAACCTGGACGAATACAGTGGGTTGGATCGCGATCATCCAGAATCTTACTGGTACTTCATGCATACCAATTTGTTCAACCACATTGACATGAAGCCGGAAAATATTAATTTGCCTTCCGGCACGGTTAAAGGTGATGAAATCGCTGCTCATTGTGCTGCTTACGAACAGAAAATTAAGGATTGTGGTGGTATTGACCTTCAGATTCTCGGAATCGGTCGCACCGGACATATTGGTTTTAATGAACCCGGTTCTGATGACACCACTATCACGCGCCAAGTTCATCTGGATGAACTGACTCGTTCTGATGCGGCTCCTGCTTTTGGTGGTATTGAAAATGTTCCTACCACGGCTATCACTATGGGCGTGGCTACCATCATGGGTGCTCGTGAAGTGGCTCTGATGGCATGGGGTGAGAAGAAGGCACCTATTGTAAAAAAAGCCGTTCAAGGCCCTGTAACCGTGGACGTTGCTGCTTCTTATCTCCAGAAACATCCGAACGCTAAGTTCCTTTTGGATAAGGGAGCTGCTTCTTTGCTTTAACTTTTAGTTCTGTCATTAGCGCCGTCTTTTCCTGTATTTGAGAAAAGACGGCGTTTTTGATGAAAAGATATCACAAGCTACTTTTTTCTATCATTGAGGAGGTTGTCAAAGACGAGCGGCTATATAAAGCGTGAGAAAAAAATATACGATTTTTGAACGTTAAATGTGATAGCGTTGTATACTATTCTGTATAGATATGAAACCCTGTATCTTTCTGACATTAGGCTGGCTGATAAGCTTGGGATCCGGATATTCAATTGACCGCCCTTCTGGGAATACAGACAAGCTACAGCCACCACCATTGACGCCTTATACACCACAGGTGAAGCCTCTTCCTTCTTCTAAAACATCGCGACTTGGTATTGTTCCGTCATCTGTCCCACAAGCACTTGTTGCCCAACTTGAACTAAATGGTTTCCCTGGAGTGTTGGTGACAAAAGTGGTGCCAAATAGTCCTGCTTCCAAGGCGGGGCTTCAAGAAAATGATGTTATTGTCAAGCTGGGAGATTTTTCCTTATCTGGTCCTCAATCTGTAACAGAATTTTTGTCTGAGAAAGAACCGGGGGATAAAATTACTGCTTTATTTTATCGGAAAGGTAAGCAGGAATCGGTGGAAATTACTTTAGATGGAGAAACTCTTTCAGCAGAAGAGATATTAGCTGGACAAGGCGATACTGATACTCAATTACGTATATCTCCTGCCGGAAAGCGGAATGGAGGATATTCTTCCGGTGTGGCTTCCATTCGTTCCATGCTCCCTCAACGTATTTTGAGTATGCAGCAAATGATGGATGATTTTTTGAATGATTCACCCATGGAGGATTCTCAGATGGATGAAATTTTTAACCGGATGAATTTAACGCCCGGTGCAACGCAGATCCTTCGGAGTTTGCGGGGGCTACATCAGTTGCCGATGCCTCCTATGGGAAAAGTTTCCGGAGGTGGTCAAAGTTTATCTTCCGTTAGAATGTCTGACGCAAATGGAACAATTGTGGTTTCTTCCAATTCTCGTACAGGGACAACGGTGCATGTGACAGATGCCTCTGGGAAAATATTATATTCTGGTCCTTATAATACTCAGGATGAAAAATCTGCCGTGCCGGACGCTGTTAAGGAACGCTTGAAAAATATAGAAAGAAACTTTTGTTTTTAATAGGACGTGTCTTTCGTGATAGGCTAGGGTAAAAGCTACTTCTGTAGGGAGTAGCTTTTTTGCTGAAGTGTCCTGTAACTCTTATTATACAAAAACGTGAAAGGGAAGCAGAATCGAAAAAAACTATTTGCCATGATCCTCTTTCTGAGAACTCGGAATAATTAGAAAGGACGTAAGAATAAGTAAGAGCCCAATAGCCAATAATAACGTATGATGATGTTCTTTGAACAGAAATAAAGAAATCAATGCCGCCAAAGGAATCTTAAGATTATTCATAATGGCGAGTTGAACGGGAGTTACTCGGCGTGCTCCATAATTCCAGAGGAAAAAACATGCCCCTGAAGCAATGGTTCCCAAATAAATCATAAGCATCCATTGTTCTGATGAAATCTCTTGCCAGCATTTTAGAGCTGATTGGATCCCCGTTGGTAATGTAACCAATAATGCTCCTAGATAAGCATAGGCAAAACAATCTGTTCCACTTTTCCCGAACCAGGAATCTTTTAAGGAAATATAGGCTATTTGGCCTGTTGCAAAACATAAATTGGAAAGCTGTACCATGAGGATTCCTGTTAATGCTTTGTTTCCTATGGATCCTCCTTGCCAAAGGATTCCTGCTCCTCCGGCTGCTGCAAGGATCGTTGCTACCAGATGAAGAGGAGGCAATTTCTTTTTTAGTAATCCATTTAGCAGAATTACATAAATGGGCGTGGTTGCAGTGAATAGAGCTACTTGATGAGATGGCAGATAATGAAAGGCTTCAATATAGCAAAGATACATTCCCCCAAACTGAATTGCTCCTATTCCCATCATTCCAAAAGCATGACTGAAAGGAACCTTTCTGATGAAAGGAAGAAAAACTACTAACGATCCTGCCATACGCATCATGGAAACAAATCCAGCAGGAATATGAGACAGGCAATTCCCTAACAATCCAAAGGACAGCGCCCAGATAAAAGAGGTGATTATCAGAGCAAACATGATGAAGCAAAGAATACGGAAAGCAATTACCAAGTCAATGCCTACGCTTGTTTGAGCCTATTCCTGAATGAACTTTTCTCTCCTTTAGAGTTGAAAACAATTTTTTACGTGTTAAAAAGAACACATGATTTCTTGGTCAGTCCCTGTATGTTGTATGTGTGCAGTTTCTTCTTTGTCTTTTGCCGCTACAGTTCCTCAGGATGCTTTGGCCTTAGACAGGATCTATCAGAAACGTTGTAGTCAGATTTGCGCACCTCATATTGCTAATTTTACTCAAAGAGCAAAAGCATTACAGAAAAAGTATATTCAAAATTCCGATTTTGATAATGCTAAAGTTGTTCATAGTGGTTTAGAAGAATTAAAAAAGAATAATTTTGATTGGCGTCAAATTAAAGAAACGAGTCAGCTCTCCATTCCACGAGATGGTTGGTATGGTGCTGCTGCCAATATTATTCATCAGATTGTTGCTAATGGTGATCACTATGATATTCGTGTTTTCCGTAAATACTTTGTAAATACTAAAGAAAAGGTTGATGAAGAATTGAGTGGGGCTGATTTAATCGTATTTACTGGTTCCTCAAATAGATTATGGTTTGTGATTGATCCCAAAACAATTTATGAGGTTTATTCCAACAGAGTTGTTTCTAAATTAAAGTATGATCCTTCTAAAGTAGGTACAGATGTTGGTGTCCCAACGGAGGTGAAAGAGTCTGAATGGGCGCAGTTACAGAATGATTTCAAAAAACGTTGTCTTGTTGCCTGTTCAGATCCTACTAAAAAATATGTGCAGCAATTAGATAAATTAAGACGGAAATTGGCAACGGAAGGCGATATGAAAGCTGCTGTTGCTGTATATGAGTATGCCCAGTTACTTGAAAATGGCAATCGTTCTCCTGAACGGGATCGTTCCTTAAAGAGTTTTGAAGGGGACTGGAAAGACTCCAAGGGATCCGTTTATCATTTTAATGATCGTGGAGATTGTACTGTCAAAAAAGCTAACGGTACAGCAGATTATACGATGTCTTATACTCGTTCTTCAAACAATGCTGATTTTCACTATTTTCGCGGTTCCTCTGGAGGAACTCGCATTGTGACTCGGGCCTTTGGTAAACTCTATATGATTATGCAGGATGGAAGGGCTGATTGGTTGCGTATATGCAATAAAATTGAGAAATAATTTTTTTGCTCTCTTTTTATTCTATTACAACAAAGCCCGTTCTTTAAGCAGAACGGGTTTTGTTGTATCATTGGGGTATTGACGAAATAAGCCGTAATCCAAGAGTAAGAGGATTACGGCTTAGGAAATGTGATAAGATTTGTTCTTTGATTCTTATTTCAACAATAGTTGTTCCAGCAGAGCTTGTGACGATTGGGCGAGAATTGCTGGATCATCCAGCATGCCGGCTCGGAGCAGTGCAGTATTGGCAATTTGATCTGCCACCATCTGTGCGAGGGCTGGATTTTCTTTTCGTAGAGAGGAAAGCTTTTTCACCAGAGGGTTGGAGGGATTAAGTTCTAGCTGGGGATGACTTTCCGGCACTTCTTGTCCCATGGCTTTCATATAGGCTCGCATTTCTGGCCCCATATCATCACCACTTTGAAGAGCAACAGCAGCACCGCTGACTAGGCGTTTCCCAAGAGTGATCTTAGAAAACTTGTCAGGATAGAGTTCTTTCAGCCATCCTTCTAATGCTTTAGCATCTTCTTGAGGTAAGGCATCTTTTTGTTCTTCTTCTGTATCAGGGAGTTCAACATCTGCTCGGTCAATCATGGTAACGGGCTTACCGTCCACGCTGGATAGGGAATCCAGCACAAACTCGTCTCCATGATCTGTGAAGAAAGCTACTTCATATCCTCTAGCTTTAAATGCTTCTAGATACGGACTATTTTCTAAATGAGAACGGGATGGACCGGTAAGGACATAAATAGCTGACTGTCCTTCCTTCATACGAGTGATGTATTCTTCAAAAGAAGTTGTTTCACCTACTTCCGTTGCTGTAGATTCAAAGCGAAGCAATTTACCTAATGCTTCTTTATTAGGCCATGAGGTGACTACGCCTTCTTTCAGGTAACGGGAGAATTGCACATAAAAATCTTTATAGGTATCCTTTTCTTCTTTGGATAATTTTTCCAGATGTTTGATGAAGCGCTTTGTGATGATATCACTGATTTTGCGTACCAATGAATTATCCTGAAGCATTTCACGTGAAATATTCAGGGGAAGGTCTTCACTGTCTACTACACCATTCAAGAACCGAAGCCACTCTGGCAATAGTCCTTCCGGCTTGGCATCTATCAAAACTCGCTTGCAATATAGAGAAACATTGGCATCAACTCGCCCAAAGCCGAACATTTCCGGATTGCGCTTGGGAATGAAAAGCAATGCATTTAGCGCAATAGGAGCGTCTGCACTAAAGTGCATGAATGATAATGGTTTTTCATCCGTGTGTGAGATGAATTGATAAAATTCATCATATTCTTCTGGTTTAATATCAGATTTTGATTTTGCCCAGATGGCTTGGACTGTATTGATGTGTTCACCATTGAAGTTGAGAGGAAACCCTACAAAGTTAGAATAGCGACGCAGTAGCTCTCGAATACGGTATTCCTGAGAGAACTCTTCATATTCTGCTTTAAGGTGAATGACAATACGAGTTCCACGATCCAACGGTTCTGCCAGTTTTTCAATGTGGTATCCGTCTCTACCATCAGAGAACCAACGTAAAGATGCTGCATCTGGATCGTCTGAGTGGGTGAAAACTTCCACTTGATCAGCAACCATAAAAGAACTGTAAAAACCGACACCGAATTGGCCTATTAAATCGGAATTGCCTCCCTGTTGTTGTTTGAGAGCTTCTATGAACTTTTTCGTGCCGGAATGGGCAATGGTCCCCAAGTTTTCCACTAGATCTGCTTCCGTCATCCCGATGCCTGTATCAGCAATGGTGATGGTTTTATTCTCCTTGTCCGTTGAAATGGAGATTTCCAAAGGCTTATCCGGTTGATAAATGTTGGAATTGGTAAGTTGTTTTAAGCGTAGTTTTTCCAGAGCGTCAGAAGCGTTGGAAACAAGTTCGCGCACAAAGATTTCTCGGTCGCTGTACAGAGCATTGATGACAATGTCCAGTAGTTGACGAACCTCCGCCTGAAATTGATGTGTTTCTGTATTCATATGGGGAAATGTTTTACTTCTGCTAGTATACGAACCTCGTCAAGGGATAGAGTGTTTTGTAGTATGCTGATAAGCAGTTCATGTCACACAAAACATCTTTTTAATGAAGGTGTACTTAGGCCTATTTTCCTTGAAAGAATATCATAAATTGAGCAATATCACTGTATAGGTATGTCTTTCTTATCATTGTTAAAAAAAGGGACACTTCTGGTGGCATTTTGTGGAATGTTGAACAGTGGTGTGTTGGGGGCTCAAGAAACGGGTGAACTTGTTATTTCTGAGGCAGGGTTAAAAGCGGTGGATTCTAATGTTTTTGCCAATAAATATATGCTGTCGCTTAAGCCAAATATTTCACGTGAACGGATTGCCAAGATTAAGGATCCTTTTGTTCGTAAGCTTGCCCAGCAGATGGCTGATAAGAAGTTTGATCGTAAAGCTCGTGCCATTACTGCAGAGCCTTATGAACCGGTTAAGGATTTGGCTGATCGGTTGCACACTAGTCCGTATAGTAGATTTGAGAATCCCACTGGAATATTTTTTGAAGAAGGAGACGATGTATTGTTGATTATGGGTGATTCTAAGGAAGAGAACTTGAACTTAGTTATTCACAATTTTGGACGTGATGGAGGTCATAGTTCTTATTCATTGAAAGAAGGTGTGAATATTTTTAAAGCTAAAAATAAGGGACTCGCTTACATTGAATATTTTACATCTAATTATAAAAAGGCACCCAAAGTTCATCTGTCGATTTTATCCGGTAAGGTGAACGGTGTATTTGTTAGTGGTGTCAACAAAAATAAGGATTGGAGGAAAATGTTGGCGAACTCTCCTACGGAAGTAATAGATATTGTTGGTAACCGTGTTCATTTGGTCTATCCTGTAGAAGAACTTAAGAGTTATTGCCCGGATAAAGGTGAAGAACTCATTGCTTTATATGACCGTATCATCGGGATGGAACAGCAAATTATGGGACTGTTTAAGTACAAAATGTTACCTAAGAACCGAATGTTTGGCCGTGTCATTTGGAATGGTTTCATGCATGCGGACGGAACGGGGGCTGCGTTCCATAATAATACAATGAAGGAAGTTGGTAATCCTGATAAAATTCCTGGTAGCGCATGGGGAATTGCTCATGAATTCGGACATGTAAATCAAGTCCGACCTGCCATGAAATGGGTGTCTACTTCTGAAGTGACTAACAATATCTATTCTGCATACGTAAATTATGTGCTGAATCCATCTAGTATGAGATTGGAGCATGAACGCATTAATGGAGGTGATGGCAATATGATAGGGGGAAGGTTCAATGCCTATTTGAATAATGGTATTTTAAGGGGAGAAAACTGGCTTACGCAGGCTGGCCCTGATAAGCGTTCAGGTGGAGAAAACCGTCCGATGGTACATGACCATTTTGTTAAACTAGCTCCGTTGTGGCAATTGGAATTGTATTTTAAGGTGGCAGGAAAGGGAAATCCTGATTTTTATCCGGATATCTTTTACAAGGCCATTAAGATGGATACAAAGGGAATGAAAGATGGAGAACTCCAATTGGCATTTATGAAAAATGCTTGTGACGTTGCCAAGCAGGATTTAACTGTATTTTTTCGGAAAACAGGAATGCTTAAGCCCATTGATCAGGAGCTGGATGATTATGCTTGTGCCCGTTTGACAATCACGGAAGAAGATTGTAAGGCTCTGATGGCCTATGCTAAAAAATATCCGAAACCGGAAAGCCCTGTTATTTATTATATATCTGCCAATAGTGCTGATGCATACAAGAATCGTTTGCCGGTTTCAGGAGCTTATAATCAGGGTGTAACAGAACAAGGAAAACGATGCATTGTTTCTCATGACGTATGGAAAAATGCCGTTGTTTTTGAAACTTACAAAGACAAAGAAATGGTACGTATCACAATGGTGGGAACCGATTCTAAGGATAACTCATCTACCACAGTCCCGTATCCTGAAGGATCTACTAGGATTGAAGCCGTTTCTTGGGATGGCAAACGAACTCTAGTTTACGGTAAGCGTAACTGATAAACTTTTTTGAGAGTTTAGTGTTGTTCATGCGCAGCCTCCCTGATTGGGATGCTGCGTTTTTAGCAAGGTCCCGGAATATCTCTTTTTGGTAAATGGGTATTGTTCCATTTTCTTTTCTAGATAAGTTCATGTAATATGAACATTCTCTTTTTCTGCGTTTAGTCAGGAAACAGACTTCGTTTTGAACGGAACAGATATATGGTATGTATTATTATTTGTGACGGAATCAGAACATACAATGAAAGGAAGGTGGCTATTATTAGTCGCATTTTTGTTAGTATGTTTTAATTTGCGTACTGGCTTTGATTCTCCAGATCCTCTGTTGGGAACGATAGAAAAGGATATGGGGCTTTCTCTGGATGGGTCTGGTCTGTTTGCACTATTGCCCGTATTTGTGTTGGGCGTTGCAGCACCTCTTTCTCCGTTAGTCTCACATTGGATGACTCCTTGGAAAATTATTTTCTGGTTTCAGCTATTAGCTGTCATCGGGATTTTATGGCGTAGTTGTGATGGGATCGTCGGGTTATACGGAGGTATGATCCTGATGGGACTGGGAATGGGAATTGCAGGAGCGGCTATTCCTGGGCTGATTAAACAACAGTTCCCGGATCGGGCCTCCTCTATGATGGGCGTTTATAGTGCTATGGTTGGAGTTGGAAGTGCTACTGCATCTGGCTTATCTGTTCCTTTCTCCAATATATTGGGAGGGTGGCGTTATGGATTAGGTATTTGGACCGTTCCTATTCTGCTAGGGATGTTGGTTTGGTTGGCTTATTTTTTTAAACGTCCCGCTGAAAATATTCAAAGCAAACATACGATAAAAGGACACAATTTGTTGTGTAGTAGCAAGGCATGGCAAGTAACGATTTTTTATTTGAGCAGAGTGGGGGCCGCCTACTTTTTTTATACATGGATTCCAATTTTCTTAAGACAACGGGGTATGAGTTATGATGAAGCAGGTTTTATTCTTGCTGTAGCTTTATTTGCTCAGTTGCCAGCCACATTAACGGCGCACACTTTGGAAAAAATCACTGGAGGGAAGGGGCTTCTAATTGTAATATCAATGGCATTGGCAGCACTTTCTTGTTGGGGAATTTTGTATCTCTCTACGAGTTGGATTTTCTGGTTATCTATTATGTTCGGTTTGGCAACGGGAACCGTATTTAGTCGAGGAATGGCACTTATGGTGGAACGTGCACAATCTCCATCAGAATCAATTCGACTTTCTGGTATGGCTCAAGGAATTGGGTTTTCTATGGGGGCTTTATTGAGTTTGATTTTTACTCCCTTTTTACAACAAAGTGGGTCTTTTTTACCATTTTGCTTGGTTTATACATTCTTCTGTGTGATGGGTATGATATCCGGGCGAATGTCGGCTTGTCCCGGTTATGTATGAAGATTTAGAGTATGGGGGAGATTGTTTTTAGATCTTCTCTTTTGTTTTTTGAGGTCGCTCCATCGTCTGAATGGCTTGACGCTGGCGAGGGGTATAGGTAAGCTCTCTTCCGTTAAATTTTATGAAGGAAGAGATTGTTCGCATTAAACGGGACGCACTGGAGCGCATTGCTCAGGCGTCTGACAGGCGTGGCGTAGAAGACGCGCGCGTGGCTATCCTCGGTAAAAAGGGGGAGCTAACCATGGCTCAGACGGGTATGAAGGACGTCCCGAAAGAGGATAAACCGGCCATAGGGCAGTTGCTTAACGAGGCACGTAAAACTATCACGGAAGCTTTGGATGCTAAGCTGAAGGAAGTTCAGGAATTGGCTGATAGGGTTGCAGTTGCCGGTGTCGATTTGACATTGCCAGCTCGTTCTCTTCCATTAGGAGGTTTGCATCCTCTCACAATTGTTAGGGATGAAGCCGTTCGTATTCTACGTCATATGGGGTTCGCATTAGCTGATGGACCTGAAATTGAAGATGAGTTTCATTGCTTTGACGCACTGAATACCCCGGATGATCATCCCGCACGTAATGAAAAGGATACGTTTTATTTTGATTCCGGTAAGTTATTGCGTACGCATACATCATCCGTTCAAATCCGGACTATGGAAAAACAAATGCCTCCTGTGCGTGTGATTGCTCCAGGATCTGCTTATCGTCGAGATGAAATTGACGCAACACATCTTTCCGTGTTCAATCAGCTTGAAGGATTGTATGTAGACAAAAATGTGTCCGTAGGAGATCTGAAAGGAACTCTAGAATATTTTTTACGTGCATTATTTGGTTCTGATACAGAAGTAAGGTTTCGTCCGCATTTCTTCCCATTTACGGAACCGAGTTTTGAAATTGATGTGAAGCTGAAAGTGGATGGACAGGCTCCTCGATGGGTGGAAATTGCTGGTTGCGGTATGGTTGATCCGAATGTTTTTGAAGCCGTGGATCGTGAACTGGGGCTAAATCCGAAAGAACAGGCTCGTTATACGGGGTTGACTGGATTTGCTTTTGGTATCGGATTGGATCGCTTGGCAATGATCCGCTGGGGTATTCGAGATATCCGGGCTTTAATTGAAAATGATGTGCGCTTCCTGGCTCAATTCCAATAATTTTATTTTAATTCTCTGATATGAAGATTTCTCTTAATTGGCTTTCCCAGTACATTGACTTGTCCGGCTTGAGTGTGGACGAAATGTCGGATATGCTGACATTTGCCGGCATAGAAGTGGAAGATATTCACCAGCAAGGCGTCGATTCGCCGTATGTGGTTGTTGCGCGTGTCGCTTCTGCGGAAAAACATCCTCAAGCAGATCGTTTGAAAGTATGTCAGGTGGATGTCGGTGATGGTTCGTTACATCAAATTGTTTGTGGTGCTCAGAACTACAAAGTTGGGGATAAAGTACCTTGTGCATTGCCGGGTGCTGTGTTGCCTGGTAACTTTGAAATTAAAGTAGGTAAATTGCGAGGCGTGGAATCCCGAGGTATGCTTTGCTCTGCCTCTGAACTAGGCTTACCGGATAAGGAACACGGCCTTTGGATTTTGCCCCAGGATTTGCAGATAGGTACACCGATTTCTCAAGTAGTTAAGGCAGATACCCTAGTGGAAGTGGAAATAACTCCCAACAGGCCGGATTTGCTTTCTCATAATGGTATGGCATTTGAATTGGCTGCTATTTCCGGTAGGGAGTACCGCCCCGTAGTTATTAATGATGCTGATCTGGAATTGGAACCTGCCGGGGAGTTTGTGTGTTTGGAACAACCTGAATTGAATCCGTACTACACGGCTGTGAAGATTAACGGAGTGAAAGTTCAGGAAAGCCCGGAATGGTTAAAAGAACGTTTAGTTGCTGTTGGATTACGTCCCATCAACAATATCGTGGATATTACCAATTATGTTTTGCATGAACTAGGAACGCCTCTTCATGCCTTTGATGCTGCAAAAGTGCAGGGGGGGATTATTACTCGTACTGCTAAAGAGGGAGAAGTCTTCAAAGCTCTGGATGGACAGGAATACACTCTTAACTGTACAGATTTGGTTATAGCTGATCAGACCGGTAAAGTTTTGGCTATTGGTGGCGTAATGGGAGGTGAAGAGAGTGGTGTAACGGAATCTACTACGGATATCATTTTGGAATCTGCTTGGTTTAAGCCGTCTTCCGTTCGGGCAACCTCTCGTAGATTGTCCTTGTCTTCTGATTCTTCTTACCGTTTCGAACGTGGTACTTCTGCTTGGAATGTTCTTCGTGGTTCAGTGCGTGCTGTGGAATTGATTCTTCAGTTAGCGGGAGGTCTCGCATCTAAGACATATGTAGCAGGAGCTCCTGTTCCTAATCCGGCGGCATATAATTCCAATACATCAAATGTAGTAGGAACTGTAGCTGTTTCCTTGAAACAAGGGAAGGGAACTACGGTAAGTAATGCACTTGGGTATGTTAAACTCCCTTGGGAGGCCTTAGACCAGATTTCTGACGGTTCTATTGCGCATGAAGAAGGTGCTCGTATTTTGACCGCTTTAGGTTTAAAGCAAGCTCCTAATGACGCAGAATGCTGGCTGATTCCTCCTCATCGTTTGGATTTGACACGTCCTTGTGATTTATTAGAGGAAATTGTCCGAGTTTTTGGTTTAGAAGGTATTCCGTCCCGTTTTTCCGGACCGTTTGTGGAGGAATCCCCTGTGGATGCTGCCTATAATTTCCAGATGGGGTTGCGTCGGAAGTTGTCTGCTTTAGGGTTTTATGAAACTCAAACAATTAAGCTTATTGCTTCAGAATCTGCTGATGCCACAATAGCTCAGGTGAAAGACGCGATGCCCTTGCGACCTTTACAGGAGGGGGATATTATCCGGGTATCTTTGCCTCTCAGTGAGGACCATTCTGTATTGCGTCCAGCTCACACTCCTGGACTAATTGCCGCTGCCGTTCGGAATAGCAATCAGGGCGTTTCTTCGTTGCGATTCTTTGAGCTTGGTCGAGTATTTCGTAATACAGGAGGAGGAAAGGGCAAAGATATTGAAACAGATACTATGGGTATTCTGATTTCTGGAGACAGAACTGCTTGTTCTTGGGCTAATCCCAAACCGAAACATGCTTCTTTTGAGGATCTTTTGGCCGTTATGGAAGTTTTGGCTCCAGGGCATCGTTTTACTTTGACTCCAGCCAGACCTCGTGAACAGGCTGCTTTGGGGGCTGATGTTCAGCTGGATGGTAAAGCGTGCGGTTACTTTGCGCGCTTGTCTTTAGCCCGTTGCCGTGAATTGGGATTGGATCAACCTGTATATGTCGCTGAACTGGACTTACGTAAATTGCAGGAAATCTTGACTGCCCCTGTAAAGGCCGTGGAATTACCTCAGTTCCCTGGTTCTTCTCGTGATGCTGCAATAGAATTGCCTATAGCTACACCCAATGCAGATATTGTAAAAGCTATTGAAGGAGCTAAAGAAAAATTGCTCGTCAGTTATTCCTGTTTTGATGTGTTTACTGATCCATCTGGAGAGAAGCTTCCAAAGGATCGCAAATCTATTGCTTACTCGTTCTTGTACAGAGATCCTTCTAAAACACTGACAGCAGCAGAAGTTGATGCTGTTCATCAGCGTGTTTTAAAAGCATTGACGGATAAGGTAAAGGGGCTTTCTTTTAGATAAAGCTTTGTTTGTTAACGAGCCGCGCATTCCGTAAATAGTATTGGAATGCGTGGCCTTTTTTATATTTTCATGTTTTTAGGTGTATCTCATCATGTATGGCGGATAATCGTCCGTTATTTGATGATAGTAACATGGTTGTGCCTGTTCGTTTGGTCTGCAGGAATCGTGTATTATCTGATATGGGGCGGTTCTATTTTTGTATGGTTTTATGCGGTGTTTATGTCTTGGGCTTTTTTCAACAGGAAGAAACACCGTGTCTTACATAATATTTCTTGGAGTGTTTTAGGATGTCTGTTGGTTTATTATCTGTGCATTCCTGCAACAAATAATAAGGAATGGCAGGATTCCTGGAGTCGATTACCTACTGTGGAAGTAAACGGAAATGAAATCGTGGTTAAAGATGTACGTAGCTTTGTTTATCGAACGGAGGAGGATTTTGATGTACGTTATGTAACACGTCGTTTTGATTTAAATAAATTGGTAGAGTTAGACTTTGCTGTGAGTCATTGGGATGGACTGGAAGCCGTGGCTCATACCATGCTTTCCTTTGGTTTTGAAGATGGTCGGCATTTAGCTCTTTCTGTAGAAACCCGTTTACCGAAAGGAGTAGAACAGGGAGCTGTTCCCGGATTGTATAAACAGTTTAACTTGATATATGTTTTAGCAGATGAGGAAGATTTATTTGCTTTACGTACCACTTACAGGAAAGAAGATCTGTATTTGTACCGCATTAATATCGGAAGGGAAAATCTGAAAAAAGTCTTTTTAGGCTTTGTTGAAGAAATCAACAAACTCCATGAGACGCCTCGTTATTACAATACTATTTCTTGCAATTGTACGACGGAGTTAGTGGATACTTTTAAGAATTATTTGGGTGTAAATCGATGGCATTGGACGCCTATTTTCAATGGATTGTGTGACCAATCATCTTATAAGCGTGGGGAACTTCTTCATTTGCCCGGAGAAAACTTTTCGGAACTTAAGAAACGTTCTTTTTTAGGACATGGAGAACTAGATTCTAATTGGTTAACCATCAGGCAACGATGGGAAGATAGTTGGCATAAATAAAAACGATACCGTTTTTGGTAACGCATGAATGAAACAAATACATTGTTTTGACGAGTTGCATGGTGTGTTCAGTTTAATGGTAATACTCTAAACTTGTTTGGTATATTTTGCTCAAAAATATTTATTGGTTTTTCTTGGGATGCTGTGATGTTTTGCTGGTAGAGATTATTGTCTTTTGACGTGAAGTCGGCAAAATGGCTGATATTTGTCCTTTTAGATTGCGTAAAATGTTTATTGTGCTAAAGTTTTATTCAACTTTTATTTTATGAGTTCAGAATCATCTAACATTGTTAAATTTTACAATGGGGAACAAATCCCCTTGGAATTACATAAAGTTCGAGTGGTGCAGAAATTGCACCTTGTTCCTGTAGAACGACGTTTACAAGCAGTGCAAGAAGCTGGTTTTAACACATTCCTACTAAGTACGAATGATGTTTATCTGGATATGTTGACAGATTCCGGTGTTAATGCGATGAGCGATAACCAGGTCGCTGCGATGTTCCGAGCAGATGACGCTTATGCTGGTTCTCAGAGTTTTGACCGTTTAAAGCAGGCTGTTTTGGACGTTTTTGGTAAAGAATATTTATTACCGGCTCACCAAGGGCGAGCTTGTGAAAATATCATAGCTCGTGCTTTTGTTAAGCCTGGAGATGTAGTTCCCATGAACTACCATTTCACGACTACTCATGCCCACATTGATTTGAATGGTGGCAAGATTGAAGAATTAGTAGCAGATGAAGCCGTTAATCCCGTTAGTACCAATCCATTTAAGGGGAACTTAGATCCTGCTAAATTGCGTGATTGTATTGCTCGTAATGGAGTAGAAAAAATACCATTCGTTCGCATGGAAGCCTCTACCAATTTGATTGGTGGACAGCCGTTTTCTATTGCTAATATGAGAGAAATCCGTAGCATTTGTAATGAGTTCGGCATTATGCTTGTTTTGGATGCCTCTTTAATTGGTGAAAATGCCTATTTTATCAAACAGAGAGAAGCCGAGTTCAAGAATTCCTCTTGTGCTGATATTTTGAAGACTATGTGCGGTTTAGCTGACTTGGTCTATTTTTCTGCTCGTAAAGTTTCATCTTCCCGTGGTGGTGGCATTTGCACGAATGACCGTGCTATTGCTAAGAAAATGGAACATCTTGTTCCTTTGTTCGAAGGTTTCTTAACTTATGGAGGTATTTCTGTTCGTGAAATAGAAGCAATGGCTGTCGGGCTGTATGAAACAACGGATTTAACAGTGATTTCCCAAAGTCCTTCATTTATTGAATACTTTATTGGACAAATGGTTGATATGGGAATCCCTTGTGTGACTCCTGCTGGTGGATTGGGTGCTCATATTGATGCCGGACGTTTTCTATCCCATGTCCCACAATCTGATTATCCTGCTGGTGCATTGGCCGCTGCTTTCTTCATTGCTTCAGGTGTTCGTGGAATGGAACGAGGGACGCTTTCCAGTGTTCGTGACGAAAATGGTAATGATATTTTGGCAGATGTGGAGTTGCTTCGTTTGGCTTTCCCTCGTCGTGTTTTCACTTTATCTCAGGTCAAATATGTGGCAGACCGTATGAAGTGGCTCTATGATAACCGAGAAATGATTGGTGGCTTAGAGTTTGTAGAAGAACCTCCTGTGCTGCGCTTCTTTATGGGTAAACTTCGACCCAAGGGCGATTGGCCAGAAAAATTGGCTGCTAAATATCGCAAAGACTTTGGTGAAAGTTTATAAAAACTCAGCTTTCTACTATTTTCGTAATTAAAAAAATGGCTGAACTTTTAAAGGTTCAGCCATTTTTTTTAAAAGATAAAACGGAAAAATAACAGATGATTTATTTATGGCTCAGAAATTGATTAGCCCTTGTTCTTTACAAACCCAAACAATAGCTGCAACAATGAGCAAAATAATAAGAAATGCAGTACCTGCGGTAGATTTCTTTTTTGCTTGAGGCAGGGCTTGTCTGGATATACCTCCGGCTTGTAGATTCCCTACAGCGGCCATAGCCTTGGTGTAGTCATTCCAAGCTTTGGCTGAGTGAAAGCGGTTACGCTCGTCAGGAGACAAAGCCTTGTCAATTCCGGAGAGAAAGTTCATGGGGTAATTCTTTCTTAATAGGGCAAATCCAGTCACTTTTGGGTTTCTGTCTACTACAGAGCGTTGATCTGCCGGCTGTGGAACCTGACCGGTGAGCAATTCGTAGAACGTTGCTCCTAATTCGTATATATCGCACCATGGACCGATTTCACTTCTGCGCCCAGGATAGAACTCTGGTGGTGTATAACCGGGGGTGATTTGAACAAGACCCTGGTGTTGGAGTGTTTTTGTGCGAACTGCTCCGAAGTCAATCAACTTTGGCGTACCGTCAGGTTGAATGAAAATATTACCAGGTTTAATATCACAATGGTATACCCCCATTGCATGCAGGTAGTGCAGAATATCCAACAAACGAAAGAGAAGTTCTGTCGCCTGTGATGGAGGTATGCTTTGCCCTGTAGCATGCATGGAAGTCATTAGATCAAATAATGTCTGACCTTGAATGTTTTCCATGACATAGTAACAAGTTCCATTAGCGTCAAATTGGTCAAATATTTGTACAATGCCGGGATGATGAAGCTGCGACAGAACAGAAGCCTCCTGACGTGAATTGGAAATACTTTGAGCAAAATTGATGGAGGTTTGCTCACTCCGAGCATGAACAAATCCTGTTTCTATATCCCGATAGGCATAGGCATCTGGCATACATTCTTTGATGACAACATATCGAGAATTAGGATTATCTAATGCCAAGTACGTTATTCCAAAGCCTCCGGCGTTTAGGACGTTTAATATTGTATATTTGTCTTGCAGAACGGTATTGTTTGCAAGTGGATAAACCAAGGTTTCTTGTTCCATGGCAGGACTGTGAAAAAGGGAAAAGAGCTATGTCTTTCTTTAGTTTAATATGTAAAGACTGTCAAGAATCTCTCCGTTTGTGTATATTTTAATAGCAAGAAACGCGGAACTCATATTCTTCAACACTGCCACGTTCAAGACAGGCGGCAAGCCAATCAAACATAGCTCCAAATTCACCTCCCAGGGCTTCTCCCGTATCCGTTTCTAATATTTTTTGTCTTCCGGCTGCTAGACGTACAGGCGTTAATTCTGATAGCAGAACTGCACATTCTTCATCTCTGGCTTTGAATATCTCTTCAGCACTAGGTAGTTGATTAAGTCGTTCATCTGTAATGTCCAGACAAAGTACTCCTATTCCAAATTCTGCAGCAAGAGCTCGTAACGTAGCACATTCCGAATCATCCGGAAGTTCTCCTACAATGACTAACTCGCCACTCTGTGCCCAATGAGATGTAGCTAAGGTTCTGAAGTATTCTCTTCTGAAATCCTCCTCTCCGGGCATACGAGCTACGCAAACGCTACGTATGCTCATCATTGGAGCTCCAATGATTCGACGCCGTTGAAGTGCGCTTTTATCAAAAATGAGTGCATTCTTTTCCCATTCACCTTCTGGCCATTCCACAACTGCTAGATCTGGCTTCACCCAGGAACTTCCTGTTTCACTAGTGCTAAAAACAAAAACTCCTCGTCCCGTTGTATCATATTGTCTCACAGCCAAAGCTAACGCCTTAGCGCGGTTATTTAGTTCAGAAGGGTTGTTTTCTCCCAGAAATAGAGGCAGAAGCCCTCTAGGTGAACTTTGTCCGTCATTTTTTTGTATTCTTTTATAATACCCTTGTCCTCGTTCAACCTTGGCGATTCCAGAATCTCGTTCGGAAGCCATTAAGGAAAAATGGTAACGCAGGGAAGCGTCTGAATATTCTTCTCCTAATCTTAACCTTACTAGACGGATGAGCTCCGTGCCCTTGATGGCCTGTGTTGGGGTTGATGGTAAAAGTTCCGGTAACAGCTCTTCCAATTGAGTACGTAAACTCATATGAGAGTTATGAGAACACGTGACAGAGTTTTCTTCAAGGCAGAAGGAGTTCAGTATATGAAATAAAAAGTGCTTCTATTTAGTTGGGAATACGGCAAGATGCTTTGCATGGCATGGATCAATTCCGGATATATACCATCTCCTGCTCGCATGGCTGTGATAGCTGGGACAACTTTTACCCAATTAGTGCGTATGAAGGTATTTCTCTTTCTGGGGGTGTTCGCCTTGGTCCTGCTGTCATTAAGTTCGTTTCGGCTGAGCTCCGTTTTAGGACCAGAGACAGGAGGGATCAATGAACTCGTTTTATTGAAAAACTCTGCTTACGGAGCAATGCGGATATTTGGCTTGTTTTTCTGCGTGGCATCTACGGCTCTGGTTATTCCAAAAGACGCAGAGGATCGTATCTTGTACACCATTCTTTGTAAACCGGTACCTCGTATTGATTACCTGATGGGGAAGGTATTAGGAGTTTTGACTTTAACTTTGGTCGCCGTATTGTTGATGGATGCCATTATGACCTTAGTGTTGTGGTTGAGGACTGATACGGTTGTAACAGAACAAATTGCTGTTCTTAAGGGACGTTATACCATTGAAGAAATGCAACCATATTTAGATAGGATTCGTCTTCAGGGAGCAACGTGGAATGTCCAAATTGGCTTAGGCGTGATGATATGTGAGTTTGTTGTTTTATCTTCTTTAACTCTGTTGATGTCTTGCATTACGAACGGAACGATTATCAGCTCTTTATTGACATTTATGGTTTATTTAGCCGGTTTGTTTCAAACACAAGCACTTTCTTTATGGGTCGGTTCTGGAACGGACGGCCTTACTTGGTGGGAAGTTTTTGGTAGCAGACTGTTTGCTTTAGTTTTTCCGAACTTTCAGATTTATTCCATAACGGATTCTGCTTTGAATGGGCAAATGATACCACTTTCTTTGTTTGGTAATTTGGTGGTGATATCATTGGGGTATTTTGTTTTCCACTTAACCTTGTCCGCTTGGTTATTTCGGAAAAAGGAGTTTTAAGTCATGTCGGGCAGGGGTGTATGAACGACCTTGTTAATCATCGTTGTGGCTGGGTTGGTACGGATGAATTGTACATAAAATATCATGATGAAGAGTGGGGTAGAGTTGTTATAGATGACAAAATTTTGTTTGAGTTTTTAATATTGGAAAGTGCTCAAGCTGGCTTGTCTTGGATAACTATCCTTCATAAACGTGAAGGATATCGCCAAGCTTTTTATCATTTTCAAGCGGAACTTGTCGCGCAAATGTCAGTAACAGAAGTGGATCGTTTGATGAATTTTGATGGAATTGTTAAAAACAGATTGAAAATTAATAGCGCTATTAATAATGCCAAATTGTTTATAGATATTCAGAAAGAATACGGCAGTTTTTATCAATATGTCTTATCGTTTTTTTCAGATCATTTACCTAAAGTGAATCACTTTCAGGCTTTGAGCCAAGTTCCCGTAGTATCTCCAGAATCCAAAGCTATGAGCAAAGATATGAAAAAACGGGGCTTCAAATTTTTTGGACCAACAATTTGTTATGCTTTTTTGCAAGCAACAGGATTTGTAAACGACCACTTAGATGGATGTTGTTGTAAACAATAGACTAATTCTTCTCAAATTTAAATCTAAAATGGATTTGCTCGTTGTTTTTGTAAATCTGGATGATTTAAGTTAAATTGGATTCGTTTGATAAGATTGAGCGGAATCTTCAGATTTCCCAATGCTTCAGATGTCCCTTCTAAAAAACGATTCTGAATGTTCGTCAGAGAGAGAGAGATAATACTTTGATCCGTCAAATATACACGAATATCCGCTTTGTTTTCCACTTGTTTTTCTTCTTTACTACTTTTTTGATCCAATGATTTTACTTTTGCTGTGGGGACGGTAACGTCATAGTGGGATGATTTGATACGGATAGAACCGTCTTCTTTAATAGAAATAGTTCCCCTTAGGACGTCTCCGTTAATCAGAAGAACTTTGTCTTTTGGGGAATCGAGATCATAACGGGAAACAATGTCTGTTTCTTCCAACGGCTGCGGAACTGCTCCGTTCCAATCAAATACATTAAAATTGAATACAGCCATATTCCGATCATCATAACCTGATAAGGATAATGAATTACCTGGACAAAAGTCATATTTTTCATTTGATGAACTATCATCTATAAAGATTTTATCTAAATCCTTGAGCCCTTCCCATTTGGCTTCTAAGTTTCCATTTATATACAGATAAAAGTTCCCTTTTTCCCGATCAGCATAAAATTGGATATCAGACCGTTTGATATGTGTATCGGTATACCAATTCTTACTCGTTTGCCGTCTCGTTCGGCCAAGAGTTTTGTATTGCCCTTGTCCTTGTTGGGTGAGTTCTATTTTTTCCTGAGATAGAGCCAAGTTTATATTATATTCCGAGTCGTTATCTTTCCAGAGGGAGATGTTGAATCCGAATACATTGGTATGGTAAAGGGATAATTGAATATGTAGGCGAGGTGGCATAGGAAAAGATGTCTCTAGGGCTGTGTTGTTAGATCCCCTCCATATCCAGTGCCCGTTACGGCATTCAGGCACCATGTTACCTGATGTATTTTTCCAGCCTCGCAGGGATTCTGTGGCATTGCTCAGATAGGTTTTAGGAGAATCAAAGCCTATGTGGTATACGTATCCTTTGTTTACGGAAAGAGACTGATTCCAAGTAGTTTGTAGTTGCAGATGAGTTGAATCTAATGTTTTTAGTATACCGTAAAACGTATCTCCGTTATTTAGTTTAATAACGGAAAACTGATTTGGCTGATTGAGGGGGCGAGAAGACGTTAGTTCATCTAATTCTGTCAGTTTGATATCAACAGGTTCTGCAAGAATGTAGGAATAAATTCTTAAGTAAGAATGATTCAGAGTTTCTATTCTTCCCGGGAGACTTTCGCCTGATTTTAGAATGATGCTGTCTTCTGCTAATGCTCCGTGTAATTGTATAACGATGAGCAGAACGAAAAAAATTAGAATCCGAACAATATATTTCATGTAACAAAATATGTTAGGGCTTGGAGCGAGATGGTTGGGCTGGATTGAGATATTCCACGCGTGCAATATTTTTTAGAGGCAGAGGGACTTGGCCGAGTAATGGATGAAGTAATACAATATTTCTGGAATCCATGTTTAAAATGACTCCGTGTAATCGAGCCCCATCTTTCATTAAGACATTGTGTTTTGCTGATTGCGATACAGGCTTAAGATTTGAGGAGGGCTCAGCAAAAAGGATTGTATCCAGATATTTAGAATGGATAGAAAGTTCTTTAGGAATGTCCGGATAATCCTTGTTTAGGGTAAGTTTCAGTATACCTGTTTTTTTATTAAACTCTTTAATGCTACAAGGAATAGCATCTTCTTCTTTGGTTAAAACTAGGTCGTTTTTAAGAGGGCCGTTTTTACTGATAGTTTTGGAACTTAGATTAATGGATGAAAGTGTCAATTGGCTAATAGTCATATTAACTCGTCCTTCCATTTGAAGCCCGAAAGCGTCACCTTGTAACGGTTGATCCGAAGGGATTGGATCAGTCATCAATTTTGGTGGTAAATCACCAACCAATAGCTCATAAATCTGTTTTGTTCCCTCGTGTTTGGAGGAAATCAGTTTGATTTTTACTTCTTTTGCTAAAGCAGGGGATGGAATATTGATTTCTCCCAATACGCTGATCCCATCTTTATGTTCTCTCAACAGGATACATTTATCCGGAGTAATACTGAGCATGAGTCTGTTTAGTTTACTGGAGGAATTAGAACGGAACGGTACGGTTTCTTTCCCGCCAAAACAAAAAACAATACCGGATCGATGTTTTTCTCCTACCATAGATAGGGTAATTCGAAATGTAAAAGAAGATGGATCTAGATCGATATTTTTGTACAAAGCAATCCATATTGGATAATTATTGGGGCGGTATTGATATTTGTTGCCTTGAATATTTGGTTTGAATGCATTGAGGAGATTTTGACCTGCTCTGGATCTGTAATCGTTTTCCCCTTGTAAATAGATCCAGCTGTTATCAAATACAAGAGGTTCTTGCCAAAAGTCTTTTTCTCGGAGTGTGTTGAGTCGTACACCAGCAGTTTGACTACGAGGAACAGATCGTTCATTACCCAATATATCGCGATAGTAAATATGTGCTTGAGAAATGGCTGATATATTGCAAGGGATAATGTCTTGATATTGATCGGACATGAAAATTTTATCTCTGACTCGCATATCAGGAGTGCTTTCTTCTATGAAATAAATCGCTTTGATTTCAGAGGAAAGAATTACAGCTTTTTGACGTATGGCTGGGTGTTTGATGCTAATACCCTGTTTCCCAAAAGAAACAATTTCTCCTCTAAGCCGATAATTACTATTAGTAATTACATCTGCCATGGGGCCAGCCATGACAGATGACGTGTAAACAATGATCCACAGGAATATAAAACAAAAGCTATTGCTCATAAATAGGTAGAAATCTGTAATTAAGCGCTAGCGAGAGGAGTGCCGCTGAAGTGGAATAAGCCGGAGAATAATCGGAAAGCCAAGAACCGTTTGGTGCCTGTGTCGCTCCTAAATAACGCATATTTTTGTAATTCCATTCTTTCCATGTTTTTGAATCCGCATGGAATAAAGCTTGGGACATATAATATTCAAAATAAAATGGATAAGAAGAGTCTCTGTAATTTAAATTCTTTTTTAAGTATGTCAGTGTATTTTTGAAGGATGGAGTGGTTTTAAGGTGCGCTAAAGATAGTGTCAGAGATCCGATAGCAGTGAGGGTGATACGCGGCCCGGTAGGTGCTGTATAACCATACGCTCCGTCCTTATTGCGACAGGATGCCATATATTTGAGCCCTCGTTCAAAAGCTGCATCCGGCACCGGAATCCCTGCGTTTCGTGCTGCAAATAGTGAGACTAGTTGGCAGCCTGTCACCGTACTGTCAGCGTCTGTTGCATGTGGGGAATAACGCCATCCTCCTGTTTTATTTTTCTTTTGTGCTGTTAAGGTAAGCTCCACAGCCTTGTTGAGTGCCGGGCCTATGCGATCATCCCTAACCATACCGTAGGCCTCAGCCAATGCCAATGTTGCAAAACCGTGGTTGTACATGGAAGTCCCGATATAACCGGTCTGTTGGCTTTGTTTAGAGAGAATGTAATCCACACAACGTCTCACTAATGCGGAATAAGGCCCTACATTAGGATCGTCTCCGTGTGCCAAGGCTGCCATGAGACAAAAACCAATAATTCCCGGTTCTTTTCCATATGTCCCGTCATAAGTCCCGTCTGCGTTCTGTGTATTTTGCAGATAATTGAGTCCTTTTACATACATGAGTTCTACCTGGGGGGGGACGGATGTATTCATTTCTCGTGTCGATTGAGCTGTCGTTGGTTGTGGTACACCAATGATGAAAATCGAGAAAAGAAGGAGAAGAAAAGCTTTGATATTCACTATGTTGGTAGAGTTTGCTAAATGTTATAGGAGCGGGTAAATTTTATACGTATCACTTCTGCAGAGTCTTATTATAGGCTTCCAGCGCATGGTGAAACTCTACTGGCATATCACCTGTTGATACTCCGGCTGATTTGGGTACAGAACGTTGATCTGTTGCCATATCTGGATTGGAAATCCCTAGTTGTTGAGTTGAGGCCATGTTGGAATGCCCGTTCATTCCTTTCCCCG
Source organism: uncultured Akkermansia sp. (assembly GCA_964525305.1). Classification (GTDB taxonomy): domain Bacteria; phylum Verrucomicrobiota; class Verrucomicrobiia; order Verrucomicrobiales; family Akkermansiaceae; genus Akkermansia. Next base: position 7,808 of record CAZGGR010000010.1, on the reverse strand, counting down.
GATTTTTCCCGGCACCGTTTTGTCCTTCTCCATCACCTATTTCGTTTTCCATCTGTTGTCCCTGAGCTAAGTCATCATTGTCCATTCCAAGAAGCTGCCTTAGCATATCCATTAGGGCGCGTCCTCCTGGTTTCGGTTTGCCGTCAGGCCCTGTCATCTTTTCTTTAGCCGCTTGATAAATTAGTTCTATAACTTCCGATTGTGCCGCTAGGGTTTGTCCTCCCGTTTGGTAAGCTTCCAGCAAATCCACAGCGTCATTCATGGAATGACGACATTTTTTCAATAAGCTTATGACGTTTACGTTGGTTTCTCCAAGGATAAGGTCTGAGGTATCCGCCTGGAGCTCATCTTGTTGTCTGGCCAGTTTGGTCGCTATTTCCTGATGTCGGGCGGATTTTTCTTCATTCGCAAAGCAGGGAATACTAAAAATCAAAATTAGCCAGATGTTGTAAATCTTATTCATTATAGAGTAGGTGTGGTGAGTGCATTTCTGCGTTCTTGTTCTGCTGCACGAGTTCGCATCCGAATATCTTGTTCTTGCTGAATCATCCGGATTATTTTCAACATGAACTCAAAGTCTGCATCGGAGATAGAGGCTTCTTCGTTTCCTCCTCCATTGCTTCCTCCTCCGCTGTTATTGCGTTCTTTTTTAAAATCATCTATTAATTTAGCCCAATGGCGTAGTGTGGTTGCATACAGACGGGATTCATCTATAGACCGTGCCGTGATGGCATTTAGGATATTGCCATGTACTAAGTCGAGTTTCTCTCGTAGCGAAAAAGCATTCATCTGATTATATAAATCACTGTAAATCTGCTCTTTAGTGCGTGATTTATAATAGTTTAGGTCTTCTAGGATCCAGCCTATGTTTTGAGTGGACACATTCTGAAGAGTTGCGATGGTTTCCAATTCTCTTTTCATAGCAGGATCTAATTCTTCCATAGTCATACCAACAATGAGACCGAGTTGGTTGACTAATGCATTGGCGATGGAATCTTCTTTAGACGCAGCTTGTTTGAGGCGTGCCACAAAGGTGCTGGCTTCCATGTCCTGCGCAGACTTCGAGAGTTGCTGAATGGTGTTTTTTAGTGCTTGCGTGGCTTCTTTGTGAAACCTTTCGCCCTCTTCTAGAGCCTTGCTGTTGTCTTGGCCGGAAGCAGCTTCTCTGAATTGCTTTTGTGCTTTTTTCATGGTCCCGTCGGGAATTGGTTTGAGCATAGATATTCCCTTCATGAACTCTTTCATGCCCGCAGGATCTATTTGAGGATTTTTGGCGGCTTCCTTAAACAAATCTTCAGAGCGATGTAATAAATCATTTAATTCTCTTCTATTGGTCTGTTCTTCATCTGCAAGAGTATGCAGTCGGTCCTGATTCGCTGCATTTTGCAGTTCATCAATCTTGAGCCTTTTGAGACGTTCCGCTTCATCCGTCATGGTGTCCATACGTCGCGTCATGCCTTCCATTTCCGCAGAGATGCGATCCAGTTCGTTCCGGATCATTTGGGCGTGTTCTGATTTGGAAAGAATAAAAATAACGATAGGTTCAGAATAAATTCGCTTGTGATCGGGTTTGTAATCTTGCGTAAATCCTCGCAAAACAACACGTTGCGGTGGGAGCTTCAAAGCTTTCGGAGAGAAAAGATAAGTCCTTTTTAGACTTGTCTGAGTGGGTGCCCCTTTTGCCAGCACTTTTTCACCTCGCACCCCTTTTTGGGGCTTGCTTGTTTCCAAAGGAGCATTCTTTTCATTTGTCTCTTCTTTGTCGGTGTAAAATGACTGCTCTCCCTGCCAGTCCACACCTAATTCTCGTATTCCAAAATCATCAGATGCTTCCAATTCCAATTCAATGCTCGTATCTTCTAAGATATGGCGTTCATCTTCTCTTCCTCTTAAGTAAATGGAAGGTTCTTTGTCTTCTACCGGTTCTAGATGGATTTTAATCGGTTGTGTTGTTTTTAAGCCATTCTTATCTATCCAGTTGATTTCCAATTCTTTTGTGGTAGTACCTAACTGAATGTTTGGAATGATAACGTCGTTGTTTTCTACACGTAGTAATTTGCCCTGTTCTCCAACTGCGGACTGCAAATGTTCTGATGCCGTCACTTTTACCGTCAGCTCCGAACCTTCCGGAGCTGAGATAATACCGGCTTTCATACTTTCTTGTCCTGTGGATCGAGCCATATAAGACGGATAGTTGATGTCTGCTGCCGCTTTTACTAAGGATGGCCTTGGCTTGGGAATGATTGTTATTTGACGAACGGCATCTCCTGCAAAAAAAGTTAGCTCATCCGTTTGCTGCATTGGGGGAAGGTTGATTGGATATATCCCGTCTGTAAGAGTTATCTGGTGCTTCCCTCCATGTCGAAAAACGTATTCCGCCGTTTGTGGTTGTGATTTAGTGTTGTTTGCCGTCCGGATTTTGTACAGATAGCTCTCCCCCATGGGAATAATCAAGGAATCTGGCGTGGCTTCCAATTGGGTGAACGTGTAACGTTCCGGCGGATTGAACGGATGAATCCAACGATCCAGGGCGTTTTCTGCTGCTTCCGGACTGATGATGTATGTAAGGGTAGAACCTAGCGCAAGTGCTACTAGTAAAATGAATAGTTTTTTATGGTAGGAATGTGGAATATTGACGGACAGATCTAATGTTGATACTTCTTGCGCAACTTGCTTTATAGCTGCTTGCTTGAGTTTTTCAGAACTGAATGAATGTTCCTGTTTTTCAGAATCTAGTTCTATGATTCCCAGTAATTTGTCTCCAATAGATGGAGTCTTTCGTGAAATCAACCGCGCTAACTGGGCCTCTGTACGATGTTGCCATATCCAACGCTTCCACCATAAGGGAATGAATAGGATTAATCCGACTATTGCTGTGAGAAAGAGGAGCCGGCTAACAATAGATGGAGTTTCCCATAATCTGTCAGAAAGATATAAGAGTATGTAAGAAAGAATAATGAAAATCCCTGTGAGGCATACGGCTTCCAGCATTTTTACTATTCTAACTTGCCGTCGAAAAGCTCGGAGACGTCTTACTAGATCAGCTGGAAGCTGTATGGGCGTTGAGGAAGGCATGTTTAATCCCGATGTCTACGGTATTTATATGTTTTTTGCAAGCTTGCTGCGCGAGATGAAACAATTTCTAGCTCTCTCATAAACTCCATATTTTTTCTCGCTGGACTTTATAGTTAGATTTCCTAAAATAACGGTGCGCTTAAAATCTGGCCAAGTTTGCGCATGATTAAAAACCTATTTGGCCTTACCCATTGACTTCGCCATGCAACAGGGAAATAAAACAACGGCTCCGGAAATTGACTTCGGAGAATTCGCACCAGCCACATACGCCGAATGGCGTGAGGCAGCTGTCGCTGCCTTGAAGGGGGCTGATTTTGATAAGAAGCTTTTCACCAAGCTTGTAGAAGGTATTACTCTGAATCCTATCTATAACAAATGGGATGAACATGCCCCGGTAATGCCTGCCGGCCAGTTCCCTTATAGACGCGGAACTCGCGCTTTGGGGTACATGGAAAAGCCTTGTGAAATCGCTCAGAGCATCCCGGCTTCTTCTCCGGAAGATTTCAATAGTAAATTGTTGCACGATCTGGAACGCGGTTTGACGGCCGTTAATATCCAGCTTAACTGCAAATGTGGATTGAAATTGCGGAAACAGGCTGATTGGGATGTTGCTCTGAAGGGGGTACAGCTCGACAAATTGCCCGTATACGTTACGCCCGGATCTTGCGGGGTGGGAACACTCTCTATGCTTGTGAATACTTGCAAGGCCGCAGGTGTTAATACGGCGGATCTGAAGGGCGGGGTTTTATATGACCCCATAGGTAAAGCTGTGATGAAGGGCTCTCTCTGCGGTGGTAAAGGTATTTGTGCCTATTATGACCAAATGGCTGTGATGACCAAGTGGGCCATTGCCAATGCTCCTTCTTTCCAAACTATCGGCGTGAGCGGTTTGCCTTATGCTGATGCTGGTGCTTCTGCTTTTGAAGAGGTGGGAACCATGTTGTCTACTGCCGTAGCTTATCTGAGAGCTATGGAAGAACGCGGTATTTCTGTAGATGAAACTGCTTCTCATATGCGCTTTACCGTATCCGTTGGTGCTAATTTGTTCTTGGAAATCGCTAAAATCCGTGCTTTACGAGAACTTTGGGCCATTATTGTGAAGGAATGTGGCGGTAGTGAAGATGCTGCTAAGATTAAGTTACATGCCCGCACTTCTTTCTGGACTTTGTCCAAGGTGGACCCATGGGTCAATTTGTTGCGTGGATCCGCTCAGGCTTTCTCCGCTATTATGGGCGGTGTTGACAGCATTGATGTACTACCCTTTGATTCGGCTGTTCGTATGCCGGATGAGTTCTCTCGCCGTATTGCCCGTAATTGCCCGCTGATCCTGTTGGGTGAATGTAACCTGGATAAGGTGGTTGATCCGGCCGGCGGTTCCTGGTATTTGGAAAATCTGACGGATGAAGCCTCCCGCAAGATTTGGGATGTCTTCCAGGATATTGAAAAAGAAGGCGGTGTTATTAAGGCTCTTAAGGCTGGCTCAATTCAGAAGAAAGTTAACGCCACGGCTGCCAAACGCTACGAACTTGCAGACCAACGCCGCCAATCCATTGTCGGTGTTAACCAGTACGTTAATTTGGCTGAGAAGAAGTTGGATGTTCCTGAAGGCTCCTGCTGTTCCGCTTCCAAGGGACATGGTTGCTGCAAGAATGCTGACGTTCAGCTCCCAACCGTAGAAATGTCTGTGGATTCTGCCTGCAAGGCCGCTGCTGATGGCTTCTCTACTTGCCTTATCAACAAGGCGATGGTTGCCGGCGTGGATTGTAAGTGCGGTGGTCCTCTGGAAGTGGAAGCCTTGCCTAAGCGCCGTTTAGCCGAACGATTTGAATCCTTGCTGGCTAAGGCTGATGCTTGGGTCGCTGAAAAAGGCTCCCGCCCAATGGTATTCTTTGCAAACATGGGGCCGCTCCGCCAACATAAAGCCCGTGCTGACTTCTCCCGTGACTTCTTGCGTGCCGGTGGCTTGGATGTCGTTTATCCGTCCGGTTTCCAAACTCCGGAAGATGCAGTCAAGGCTGCTGCGGAAAGCGGTTGCGCTGTGTGCGTAATTTGTTCCACGGACGATACTTATCCGGAAATTGTTCCTGCCTTCTGCAAGGCTCTTAAGGGAATGAAGCCGGACATGATGGTGGCTCTTGCCGGTTATCCGGCAGACTATGTGGAAGCGTTCAAGGAAGCCGGTGTGGATATCTTTATTCACGTCAAGGCTAACTGCTACAACACTGTTGAAGCTATTCAGAACAAAATCGGTCTCTAATAACCACCAACCTATTTCATTCAATGAGCAATATTCCTGATTTTGCATCCGCCTCTTATCCTGAAATGAAGGCTGGTGCTCCTATTACGGCTTCCGAAACGGAATCCTGGATGACTAATGAACAGATCCCTGTTCCTCCTACCTATTCGGAAAGCGTCTACGATGACTGCTTACACTTGGACTTTACGGCCGGTGTAGCTCCAAACCTCCGTGGCCCGTATGCCACCATGTATGTGGCTCGCCCTTGGACGGTTCGTCAGTATGCCGGGTTCTCCACGGCTGAAGAATCCAATGCTTTCTACCGTCGTAACTTGGCTGCCGGTCAGAAAGGGCTTTCCATTGCCTTTGACTTGGCTACTCACCGTGGCTATGACTCGGATCACCCCCGTGTGGTGGGTGACGTCGGTAAGGCCGGTGTGGCTGTCGATTCCATCTTGGATATGGAAATCCTTTTCAAGGGTATTCCGTTAGACAAGATGTCTGTCTCCATGACGATGAACGGTGCCGTGTTGCCTGTCTTGGCTTTCTACATTGTGGCTGCTCAGGAGCAGGGGTGTACCCTGGATCAGCTTTCCGGCACGATTCAGAATGACATCCTTAAGGAATACATGGTGCGTAATACTTACATTTATCCGCCGGATCCTTCTATGAAGATCATTGCGGATATCTTTGAGTTCACGTCCAAGTATATGCCCAAGTTTAACTCCATTTCCATTTCCGGCTACCATATGCAAGAAGCCGGGGCTACCGCTGACTTGGAAATGGCTTATACGCTTGCTGACGGCTTGGAATACGTCCGCACCGGGATTAAGGCCGGCATCGATATTGATGCTTTCGCTCCGCGTCTTTCTTTCTTCTGGGCTCAGGGTAAAAACTACTTCATGGAAGTGGCAAAAATGCGCGCCGCTCGTGTGTTGTGGGCTAAATTGATTAAGCAGTTTAATCCTAAAAATCCTAAGTCTTTGGCTTTGCGTACGCACTCCCAGACTTCTGGTTGGTCTCTTACAGAACAAGACCCGTTCAATAACGTAACACGTACCTGTATTGAAGCTCTGGCTGCCGCTTGTGGGCATACCCAGTCTCTTCATACCAACTCTCTGGACGAAGCTATCGCTTTGCCTACGGACTTCTCCGCTCGTATTGCTCGTAATACCCAGCTTCAGCTTCAGGATGAAACTTCCATTTGTAAGGTGATCGACCCATGGGGCGGTTCCTATTATGTGGAATACCTCACCAATGAGCTCATTCGCAAGGGCTGGGCTCACCTCCAAGAAGTGGAAAAACTCGGTGGTATGGCTAAGGCTATTGAAACCGGTTTGCCCAAGATGCGTATTGAAGAAGCCGCTGCCCGTCGTCAGGCTGCTATTGACTCCGGTAAGGAACCCATCATCGGTGTTAACAAGTATCGCTTGGAACAGGAAGCCCAGATTGATATTCTGGAAGTGGATAACACCACCGTTCGCGAAGCTCAGATCGCTCGCTTGCAAAAGTTGCGTGCAGAACGTGATTCTGCCGCTTGCGAAGCTGCTCTGGAGGCCCTTTCCGAATGCGCTCGCACGGGTGAAGGCAACCTCCTTGATCTGGCTATCAAGGCCGCTAAGGCTCGTGCCTCATTAGGGGAAATCTCCTCCGCCCTGGAAAAACATTTCGGGCGCCATAAAGCTCCAATTAAACTCATTACTGGCGTGTACGCTCAATCCTATGGTCAAGATCCGCTGGTGGAAGAAGTTCGTAAGATGACGGATGACTTCGCCGAACGCACGGGACGTCGTCCCCGTATCCTCGTCGCTAAGATGGGCCAAGACGGTCACGACCGTGGCGCAAAGGTGGTCTCTTCTGCCTATGCTGACCTCGGCTTTGACGTTGATGTCGGTCCTCTCTTCCAGACTCCGGAAGAAACGGCTAAAATGGCAATTGAAAACGACGTGCATATGATTGGCATGAGTTCTTTGGCTGCCGGTCACAAGGTGCTTCTTCCAGCTCTCGTGGAAGAACTCGCTAAACAGGGCCGTCCGGATATTATGGTATTCTGCGGCGGGGTTATTCCTGCTCAGGACTATGATTTCCTGAAGGAACACGGTGCCGTGGCTATCTTTGGCCCGGGTACTAATATCCCTGCCGCTTCCAAGGAAATCATGGAGGCTCTTAACGAACAATACGCTGACTAATTTTGTAAAGCTCTGTTCGTTTATTAATGCTCTTAGGAGACCGGATTAGTTTCCGGTCTCCTTTTTTTAATCACCGGATTGCCTATCCGCTGACAAGATAAATTTTTCAAAAAGAATCATATACAGCAATTTCACATGCAAAAAACGGCCTGAAAAATAAGGGAAAAACGGAGTATTTATCTACATCTTTTCAAATTTTGCAATTCTGTTAAATATTGAAAGTTAAGTATTTATAACAATAATCTCTCTAAAAAATCAGGCATTTTTCATATCTTGATTTAATCAGCGGATAGGCAATCCGCTATGAA
>CAZGGR010000009.1:0-75865 GCA_964525305.1 uncultured Akkermansia sp. | reverse complement strand
CCGAACGGGCCCACACCGCAAACTTCTGAATCGCTAACTTATTCATCACTTAACAGGACGAAGGGGATGGGAGAGATTAGTTGATCTGAATCAGGTCGTTCTCATTCAGGGAAGCCAACAGCTTCGAGCGGATGGAATCGACATAAGCCTCCACCTCCTCAGGAGAGGACAAGTTGATGGCCGAGCAGAGCTCCTGACGGCGGATGGTGGTGATCTTTGGGCGAGGGGGAACAGGATCCGAGCCAGAGGAGGGGGGAGTATGTTGAGCCACCTTCTCCTGAGCGGCAGCCGTCAGAATAGCCTGAAGCGCCTCATCCATTCGCTTCTCCAGATGGAAGATCATGGCGTCCAGCATGGTGAGGGACGAGGCGCGGGCGACCTCCGCCTTCTTCGCATCGAAGAAAGAATCCGCCGCAGAGAGGTGGGGGCGGGAAACGGTGCGGTTCTCATCAGCGGTGTGATGAACAGTCGCCATGCAGAGGCGGATATGCTCATTGAGGTCCGCGCGCTTCAAGTCGAGCAGCTCCGCATACTTGCGCTCCGCCTGATCCATCAGATCCGGCAGCTCCGAAATACGGGGATAAGGCAGAGGGAGGGCCAGGATCTCCTGAATGCGGAGGAGGGCGTCCCGGATTTCCGGGCACTCCGAGAGAGAAGAAGACTCCGCCTGAAGGCGGCTGAGCAAGGCCCGAGCCCGATCCACAATCGTTCTCTGCTGACCCCGGAAGAATGAGATCACGGGCTGTCGATCCTCCTCCGCGTCCAGGAGGTCGTCCTGTTTCTGCTTAAGGAGGGAGAGCAAGGCGTTGTGGTCATTGGCCTTCTCCAGCACATCCCGGCGGCAGTCGATAGCGCGCAGGAGGACGTCCCTGCCCGGATAAGGGGCCCGGTCGTACTCACGCAGCAAGGCGGAATCCGTCTCCTGGCCGGAGGCCAAGAAGCTGAGCAAGGTATCGCAGAGGGCGTCCTCCTCCGAGGGGATATCCTGCTGTTTCATGAGGTCGCGCAAGATCAATCTGGCCTCCCGCAGGAGCTGTTCGTCCGCCATCATTTTGCGCTCGACCAGGGCCTTGGAGACCTCTGACTTTTTCCGGAGGACATTCACCAGATTGGGGTGATCCATCCCCATGATGGCCCCGGCGTAGCGGATGATAATCTTGCGGTCGGTCAACAGCCGAGCGATGATGGCGGCGATATCGATTTCCCGCCAGCCGAAAGGAGCCTGAGAGTAACGCTTCTGGACCTCCTCCATGGACGTGGTGAGATTGCTATCGGCGCGCTGCTCGAGCCAGGTACTCACCTCGTAAAGGGCCTCTTCATTATTTGCGCCGGAACCGGGCAAGACGGGCTCTGCCCGCCCCCGGAGGATAGCGGCGATATCCTCATCGGACTCTGAGAAGGAATTGATCAGATGGAGCTTGGAATAAACGCTCTGAACGAGGGCCTCCAGGACGGATTCCAGGCGTTCCCTGGCACCGGAAGACTTCCAGTGAGACAGGATATCCCCGTTGACAAACACACGGGCCTCCAGGAGAGCGGAGCCAAGGCTCTCGGCGGCGTTTCTCTCCAGGCGGTCGGCCTCCTGCTGACGCTTGCGGATGATGTCCTGAGCGCTTTCCGGCATCAGGGCGATATTCTTCATCTTGGCGTACTTACGGATTTTGGCGGCCTGCTCCAGATCCTCATAATACCTGGAATGCTTAGGCAAGACGATGAAAGCATCCTTTGAGCCGCCCTGAGTCTTCATGCGGAGCTCCTGATCCGAGGCGTTGCAGAAATCGTGAGCCTCGGTGTAGACCTTCAGGCAGATATCGCCATCGGAGCCGAGGCCGTGACGGGAGTCGTCCACATAGCTATTGAAAGAGAAGTCGTAATACTTCTCGTAGCGGAACTTTTTGGCGGCATAGATATTATCAAACACGGTACGGGCGATGGAAGAGATGATGCCCGAATGGTCGACGGAGGTGTTTTTAATCTCCTTGGCGATATCCTGTTCCTCATCCGTGAGGAAGTAATAAGCATCGCCGTTGCGGGAGATGTAGTTCTGAGAAAGCAGGCGGTCCAGCGAATCCTGAATGATGCGGCGCAGCTCGATTTTATCCGCCTGCAAGTTATCGATCATGAGGATGGCGATATTGTCAACGGAAGACTTGATATTATCATCCACGTATCGGATCAAGTAGAGGAGCTTCAGCACATCGGCATCGAAGGCCTCCAGGCCGTTGTGATTTTCCGCCGCCAGGAGGCAACGCTCAATCACGCGGCGGATGTGGGAATCCAAAATGGTCTGAATGGTATCATAAAACAGATGGAACGGGACCAGGGTATCGGTCTCCCGATCCTGAAGTCTTTTGGCGACCTCCTGGAAACTATTCAGCATGGAACGTTCCCCGCCGGAGATATGCTTACCGGAGTTGCCGTGATTACGGATCTCCACCAGCACCTTCTGAAGGATGGTGAACTGATAGGGGATGAAGGGATAAGAGGCGACGAAGTCATCCTCGTTCTTGAAGCCGTTGAGGTCCTTGATCGAATCCGAGAAGACGTAGAGATTCTTCAGCACATTTTGGTTCTGCTCGTAGATCAGCGAAAGGGTCTGCGAAGCTACAGGGGTCTTATCGAGGATGCGCTTTTTAATCACCTCATCCGCGGAAGAGGAGGAGAGGCTGAGGCGGGTATCGAAACGCCCCTGAATCTTAGAGAAGTCATCGCCGACGACCTTGACGACGGAGTCAATGGCCTCCTGGCTGGTGACCATCACCCAGACCTTGCCGCCGCAGCGGGCCCCGATCTCCTCCACCAGAGACTGCAAGTTGAGCATGAGGCCGGTATTGCCGCCGATGAACTGACCGACCTCATCCACCATGAAGAGGAGGCGGAATTGCTTGCCCCTGGAGTTCACGTATTTCCTGATATCATCAACGAGGCTAGAAACGCTGAGGGTCTCCTGATCCGCCGAGTTGAACCAGTTACGAGCGGCTTGTTCGGTCATGCCGAGGACAGACTGCAAAGCCCGGACGATATCGTCCTCCCAGAACGAGTAAGAGACGCGGCACTCCGTCCAGGGAGAGCCGTTGAGAGATTCGAAAACGGAGCGGAACTCCTCGGTTTTGCCCTGATGGGCAAGGTGCTTCTCCAGCTGAACGATTTTCTGCTCAGCCCCGTAATAGCCCAGGTGATCGTAAAACATCTTGGCGAAGGTGCGGAGGACGGAAGTCTCATCCTTTTGGCCCGGGGCCACCGTGCCGATATTGAACAAGATGGATTCCGTGGGGACGGAGCAGCTCCTGTCCACATTGGCCTTCAAGAAAGCGGAATCGAACTTATCATTAAAGTATTCAACGGCTTTTTTTCCGCAAACCTCGCGGTTGGAGAGGAGGCAGGAGAGCATCTTCAGGAAGTGGGACTTACCACTGCCGAAGAAGCCGGAGATCCAGACGCCGATCTTATCTGTAGGGGCATCGATGGAGGCTCTGTAATGCTCAAAAAAGGTATTGAAATGGCGATCCAGTTCCCTGGTGATCACGTATTCGCTCAGTTCCTGCTGAAGGATGGCTTCATCCTCCAGATTGGTTTTGACAACCGGATTGATGTTGCGGTTGATATCCTGTTTAAAAATGTTCTGCAGCTGCATGGTAAGAGTGACTCTGATTAAAAGATATGAAAAGCTCTGTAGTAGTTCCCCTCGGTGAATTTATCGAACAAACTGAGGCTCTGGCCGTTATAAGACCCCGGATAAAACAGTACGATGGGGATATCCGGGATCAGGAGGAGGAGCTGATCCAGAATCCGATGGCAACGCATGAAAGGATGAGCCTTCCCGATGCCGGTGAGGAAGAGGACGTCCCTGCCCACCCGGCGAGAGAGGGGGAGCATCTTCTGAACGAGGGCCTCCGGCGTGGCGATATTCACCAGCTGTTTGAGCAAAAAGTCCTTGCCCTTATTTTCCTCCATGGCAGGGACCTTATCCAAAATGCGTTTGTCGCTCAACAGGCTGAGGAACGTTTCATACAAGTCGCACTCCATGATATGGTAAGGGGCATTGGAATCCGACTGAAGACGGCGGATACCGTCCTGCACCATGAGTTCTTCGGAAGGGGCATAGCAAAATACAAAGATGCCCAGTTCATTACCAACGCCCGTTTTAGCCAAAAAGGCAGGATCTGAAATGCGAGATTTCAGCTCATCGAGTTTTTTATCAATTGCAGACACGAAACGATCGCCCTTTCTATATTGAAAAATTAAAAGCCGTCAACGCGGCCGTATCGCCATTAGACTTAATCCCCTGCTCCAAGTCCTCGCAAAGCCATACGGGGGAGAGGGATGAGGCACGGGGGCCCTCCAAGAATTCCGTTTCCACCAGAGAACGAACGAGCACCCCCTTGATTTTGCCGATGGTGGAGACACTCCAGCCGGCAACGGAGTCATGCTGAGCCTGCAAACGGCTGAAAAAAGCGTTCAGATCTGTTCTGGAAAAGGAGAAGTCCAGTGTGCGGAATTTCTCCCCGATGACGCCGACCATAAAGTCCCAGACGAGGCGGTTGTAGCGCATCATCGCGTATAAATTGATCTGAGCAGCCACCCGTAAAGGAGCGACCGCGATACCGCGCACCAAAGACTCCTGCCCCAAGGCAGCCAGGCGTTTATAGCAAGCACCGGCGATACGGTTGAGCTGGCGTTCCGTGGGGTATTGAAACAGATTCCCCTGACGGATGAGGGACAGGCACTCCGCCACGGGATGGCCCTCCAACAGCAGGCGAGCCGCCACGCGGATTTCATGAAGCAAAAATTGTTCCGCCGTGAGGCCTCCTTGATAATCACGAGGGCCTATTTTAGCAAAAGGCCCGGATAATAAGGACAAACCGCCCCGATCAGCGGCAAATAAGTCATCTCCGCTTAAAATAACATGTCCGCCGGAATCGCGCCCGATAGGGGGGGGTGACACAACTAATTGATTATCAACACTTTGTGAAGAATTAATCATTAAAGCAACGTTTTATACAGAAAAAACAATTCCCCATCTTTTGTCAAGAGATTTCATCTTAAATCATTTTAAATAAAAGAGAAAAACTGATGAGAAAAGAAGGGAGCTTTATTTAGCGCTGCCAAAAAGAAAAAACACGCCATTTCCAAGCAAAAGTTGGCGTGCGATGTTCAATAGAGTTTTGTTAAAAGAAAACGTTTGAGGAACAGAAAAAAAGTTCCGAAAGTAACAACCAATGAGCAGGACGGGGAGAAGCGGCTTTGGAGTACGAGAAGATATGACGTGTGCGACCCCGGTCCCCCCCCGAAAACGGGGAATGAACCAAGGTCGCACACGCATAACCACATATATACTAACGCCAATACTGATATGAACAACACCGAAAAAATCGAACGAAAAAGCACCTATCGGCAGTCAGGAGGAGGGGGTTAATTTTCCTCCTTCTGAGCATCGAATAAGGCCTTGATGGAGGGGGAATCTTTGGTCAGTTTTTTAATACTGAGATCATCTATTTTGCTATTAGCCAGGCGCAGTTGTCTTTCGGAAGAAAGCAGAGCTTCTTTTGTTTTTTGCAAATGATCGATGGACTTATCGATTTCGTCTATAGCCTTGGCGAACTTTTCACCGGCTAAACGATAGTTACGATTAAAGCCGTCCTTGAAAGAAGTCATGTTTTTTTCGAAGTTCGAAATATCGATTTGCTGGAGCTGGATTTGCCGAAGCTCCCGGCGATACTTCAGGGCGTTTTGAGCGGCATTGCGCAGCAGGGAGATGATGGAGATAAAGAATTGAGGACGAATCACATACATTTTTGGGTAACGGTAAGACACGTCCACGATGCCGTTATTATAAAGTTCATTATCCTGCTCCAGAAGGGAAACCAGAATAGCGTACTCACAATTTTTCTCTTGGCGGTCCTTGTCCAATTCCTTGAAGAAGTCCTCATTTTTATGTTTGGTGGCGGTGGTATCAGACTCATTTTTCATCTCAAACATGATGGAGATCAGCTCCGTGCCATCCTCTGCGCATTCGCGGAAAATGAAGTCGCCCTTACTGCCGGAAGAGGCGTCGTTGTCCTTCTCAAAATAGGCATTGGGGAAGGCACTCATCCGCAAGGTGTTAAATTGATTTAAGCAGTGTTGTTCCAGGGATTCGCCGATCATCTTGGTGGAGAGGCGCAGCTTAAAGTCCTTGTAATACTCAATTTGTTCATCCTTCAGTTTAAGCTGGGACTCATACTTTTCTTGAATGGATTTTTCTTTTAACTGATTTTCCGTGTCTTTATTCAAGAGTTCGCCTTTGAGAGAAGCGATCTCGATCACCTTCTGAGAAATCTCTGCCTCTTTCATCTTGACGGCCTCTTCGACGGCAAGTTTTCTGACCGTGTCAGAGGAGTTCAGTTGAGCTTTGAGTTCCGAAATGATTTGGTCCCGTTCCGAGATTTCCGCTATTTTTTGATTCAGTTGTTCGGAATGGAGCTTTACCTCGTGGGTCAATTCCACATTCTTTTTCTCCAGAGCCTGGGAAACAGCCAGATTTTTAGCCGTTTCGCTGGCATTCAATTGGGCCTGCAAGTCAGCAATCTGTCTATCCTTTAATGAAATCTCCGCGTCCTTCTGCGTCAGGCTTTCCGTATGTTCTTTTTCCTCCTGCAAACGGATCAACTCCAGTTCACGAGCCCGCTTATCCTCCAACTCCCGGGTACGGCGTTCCAATTCCTTAGAGAACTCTTGATCTCTTACCTGTCGGGCAATCTGGTCATAACCGGTTTGATCCACCTGGAATACTTCTCCGCATTTAGGGCATTTGATTTCTTGCATCATCATTGGTAATTGTTCTATTTTTCTATAAAATAATATCGGTCGCAAAAACGGTCGTTCATCAAGAATTTTATTTATACGTTTTTTTATCGATAAAGTCAATATTAAAATATCATTTAATGTTCGTTAATACAGATGCATTTTAAATTTAAGATGCATTAAACTTCAGCGAAGCAAATAACAAAAGAGAACATTCGAAAATAACGTCAGGATTCGAGGAGGAGCAGCCGACACACGACACGATACGAGCAAGGGGCATTCCCAGCTTCACGGCACGGGAAGGAAGATGATTTTCGCTGTCCGGAAAGAGGAGAACTCTGTCTCAAACGGGGGAGCGGGCAGACACTCATATTGCACCACGCCGCACTGATCAAAGATCCCTGAAACAGGAGTAAGGAAGCTCTCAAGCGGAGGCACGGCGATGCCACACCAAGCGGACTCAAGAGCCCTTTTCGGGCAAAAAAATCGTCTATTTTTGAGTACGGTGTATAAAACATGATTCTATCAACGAGTTGTGTCAGTTATTGACATCTTATCCACATTCTAAACTCAAGTTTTATTCATTCTATTCACAATCAATATGTTGCAACAAGAAAGCGCACAATCGTGGATTATCTGCAAAGGTAAAAGTTTAATAAAAATTGATATTTTTGACTTGCCCGGAGAAGAGAGGAACGGTAGGTTTGACGAACCGACGGCGCACGAACGGACGGCAGAACCAAGAAACTTTTCCCCACGACAGCACGACCATGAACTCTATTTCCGAAGAGGCAAACAAACTGGCGGATTTCATCCTGTTTACACAACGTTCCTGCATTTTGAATCTTTCTTCAGAGCTGAATGAAGGCAAAGTTTCCTATCCGCAGTTTTTTCTTTTAACTTATCTGGCCAGCGAAGACTTTTTAAGTATGTCCAGCATAGCGCAGAAGATGGGACACTCCACAGCAGCCGCTACCGGGATGGTCGATAAACTGCAAGAGATGGGATATTTAAAGCGCATGAGTGCAGCCAAAGACCGCCGAAAAATCATGGTTACCATCACGAAGGAAGGACGGGAGCTGGTAGACCGTATGCGCCAGAGCATCGCCCGAGATCTGGCAGCCCTGATGGCAGGGCCGGATGCGGAAGCGCGGCAAACCCTGACCGATACCGGCAAATCCATCCGGAGACGCCGTTTGATCTGATTCGATCACTTTTCTTCATACGATCGAACTCCCGTAGAAGCCGACTCATGGTGCTTTTGCGGGAGTTTTTTTTATCTTGAGGCTCTTAAAAAAGCCGAAGCAGGAGAATGTTTTTGCCTGATTAGAATCATCATGCTAAATACAAGCCGTCACGCATGCAACAGAACATGGATCTTCACACTTATTTACGAAATTTTCCGGACGCAAATGGTCGCTTTGGCGAATATGGAGGCGTTTATCTGCCGGAAGAGCTGGTGCCCGCTTTTCAAGAAATCACAGAAGCCTATCAAACCATCGCCCATTCGGCACAATTCATCAATGAACTGCGTCGCATCCGCAAGCAATTCCAGGGACGGCCGACCCCAGTTTACCACTGCGAACGGCTATCCCGTCACTTGGGGACCTCTCAAATCTATCTGAAACGAGAAGACCTGAACCACACGGGAGCCCATAAGCTGAATCACTGCATGGGTGAAGGGTTGCTTGCCAAATACATGGGCAAAAAGCGCATCATCGCCGAAACCGGAGCCGGACAGCACGGCGTAGCCCTGGCGACGGCGGCGGCATTCTTTGGGCTGGAATGCGAGATTCACATGGGAGCTGTGGACATTGCCAAGCAAGCACCGAATGTGACCCGCATGAAAATCCTGGGAGCCAAAGTTGTTCCAGTCACGCACGGGCTTCAAAGCCTGAAAGAAGCTGTAGATTCCGCTTTTGAATCCTACCTGAACAGCTATCAGGAATCCATTTACTGCATTGGTTCTGTCGTAGGCCCCCACCCCTTCCCGCAAATGGTGCGAGACTTCCAAATGTGCATTGGCGTGGAAGCCAGAGAACAATTCCTGGACATGACAGGGCTCTTGCCGGATGCCGTCTGTGCCTGTGTGGGCGGCGGCAGTAATTCCATGGGGATGTTTACCGCCTTCCTGGGAGATCCTCTGGACATCTATGGCGTAGAACCCCTGGGCAAAGGCCCCAAACTGGGCGACCATTCCGCCTCCATTTCCTACGGGAGCAAGGGTGTGCTACACGGCTTTGAAAGCATTATGCTGAAAGACGAAGATGGCAATCCGGGGCCGGTGCACTCCGTGGCCAGCGGTCTGGATTACCCATCAGTGGGTCCGGAACACGCTTATCTGCATGATATCGGTCGCGTGAAATATGTCACAGCCACGGACGAAGAAGCGATTGATGCTTTCTTCAAACTTTCCCGCTATGAAGGGATTATCCCGGCGCTGGAAAGTGCCCACGCAATTGCTTATGCCATGAAATGGGCACAAGAGAACAAAGGCGGAGCCATTCTGGTCAACTGTTCCGGACGCGGAGACAAGGACGTCGACTACGTTGTGGAACACTACGGGTACGGAGAAGACCATCAATTCCCGGCCTGATACTCTCGCTCTGAGTCACCACCTTATTGTTGCGGGAAGGGAAAGTTTGTTTTCCCTTCCCGGCTTTTACACCATTCCCCAACACCATTCTGCCCATGCAAGAATTGATCCGGCTGGTTCAACGGCATTTCCACATCATTCCGCGGCAACAAGATTTCCATACGCTGGCATTGGGAGCCTCCGGGCGCACCATTGTCCGCATTAACCTTGGAGAACGCTCCTGTATTGGTATCCAATGGGGGAATGATCGTGCGGATAATGACTCCTTCGTGCCCGTTGCACGCCATCTGCGCCAACATGGGATTCATGTTCCGGAGATTTACGATTATGAACCGCTCAGTCCGGGGTGTGGTGTGGCGTTGACAGAAGATTTGGGAGATCGCAATCTGCTTTCTTTCCGGGGAGAAGACTGGAGCATTCTGAAGCAACGCTACATAGAGGCCATGGAACAACTTCATCTGCTCCATGGCTGCCCATTTCCGGAAGACTTTTCCCTGCAACCGGCCTTTGACGAAGCCCTCTACCGCTGGGAACAGTCCTACTTTGCCGAGCATTTCTTAACAACGCACTTGGGACTCGATGCTGAAGCATTCCTGAAGCACCCGGCAAGCGAAGCCATGGCGCGCTTCCTGGCAACTCTGCCGGAAACACCGGTTCACCGGGACAGTCAGTCTCAGAATGTGCACATTCACGCCGGGAAAACATGGTTGATCGACTTCCAGGGGATGCGGGCAGGACGTCCCGAATATGATCTGGCCTCGTTGCTCTATGACGGGTACGCACGCCTCACACCTCAGCAAACGGAAGAATTGCTACGGGATTGGGCTCAACTAACCGGACAGGAGACGGATGAACGAATCTTCCAAGCCTGTGCCCTGCAACGGGTGATGCAAATGCTGGGAGCCTATGCCAACATTGGGCACAATCTGGGCAAGACCTGGTATCTGGAGCAGATTCCTGCCGGGATGGAGCATCTGCGGAGGCTTTTGCCCGGTTCTACGCTTGCAGAACCGTTGTCTGCTGTGTTAGCATAATCGCCTATTTTATTATTCCCCAGATGCAGAAGACTCTCGGATTCCTTCTTAAACTAGCCCTGTTCCAACTAGCCTTGGGGATTGGGTTGATTCTGGGCAGTTTATTAACTTCTCCCACGGTTACCTGTTACGAATGGATTGCGGAACGGCTCTTAGCCAAACAGTACAGTTATGTGGCCTCAAAGGGCTTGAATGAGAAAAATGACATTGTTCTGCAACCTTATGATCTTTTCAATCATGGAGAAACGGCCGCCCTGCCCGTCGTTTCCCTACACCGGAGTTCCTCTCTGAACAGTTTTGCCACCTATCCCCCCAATCCCATGGATTACACGGTGCTGTTCCGGCATCTGTACGAGCAGGGAGCCCAACGTGTTTACGTGATGGCTCCATTAAATTGGGAGGAAGAACCGGATGACATCGTCAAAGCGGCGATAGGCTATGAATTGGATCGATTCCCCCATCGCGCAATGGGACGGCAAATGAGCGAATCTTCCCGCCAAACCGATCTTCCATCGAACTGGAAGGCTCTGGTGATCCCCCCCGATAACATTGCCGGTAAAACAGACCTGTTCCCAAGAGCAGATAAATTGCTGGACGGAATGCCTCAACTGACAACGAGCACACCCAGCGTCGGAACCATTGTGGAAAATAATGAGCTGTTTTCCGTAGCGGGCAAAAAGGTGTCTCAACCGCTCTTCGTCCGCTGGGGAACAGACATCATTCCCACTCTCCCGGTCATAGCGGCACTCAATGCGCTGGATCTGAAGCCTAGCGACATCAAAATCATCCCCGGAGTACGACTTTCCCTGGGAGACAAACGCTCCATCAAACTGGACGAATACGGACGCATTCCCCTGTCTGCCCAATGCAATCCGACCCTGGTGGATACGAAGGAAGTCATTATCCCGATCATGTCCGGACTGAGGCCACCAGATACCACAGCCATCAGAAAACTGCTTTCCTCTGCGGATGCTGTTCTTGTTTCAGAACCATCAGCCCTATCTGACGAACCTGATACTCATGCTCTGCTGACAGCTCAAACGATACGCAGTATCATGGGAGCCATGGCTCCCGCGCCTGCAGTCCTGATTCCGGAAGTACCATCCTGGATTCAATGGGTCATCACGCTGGATGTGTTGCTCCTGTCCATATGGGCGTTGCGCTTCCGTCGCAAAGGAAGGTTCATGGTCTGGAGCGTCTGCCTTGCGTTCGTCCTCGTCGCTGCCGGGTATCTGCTCAGTGCCCACCATATCTGGTTACCCGTCATGATACCGATAACGGCTGTTCTGAGCCTTGGAGCCGCCGGATGTTTGCTAAAACCATATGCCCCTCCCACAACGGATGACGATGATGAGGATGATGACGATGACGAACCGACAGAAACGGCTGTGGGAGGAGAGGGCATTGCTCATGTGTTACCTCCGGATAACCCGTATCAGGAACCCAACGAAATCCCCATCCCTCACCGTTCCCAACAAGACCATTCCGACTCATGAAGCAACATAAGAATATCCTTTTTGTCTGCACGGGCAACACCTGCCGAAGCCCCATGGCTGAAGGCCTGTTCCGGAAATTATCTGCCCATCATCCGGAATGGACTGTATCTTCTGCCGGGACTGCCGCTTGGCACGGGCAAGCCGCCAGCCCGGAAACGCTCCACGTACTCCAAGCACAGGGCATCGATCTTTCCGACCATGAGAGCCGCCCCATTACAGACGACTTGATGGCCAACGCCACAGACATTTTCACCATGGCAGAAAGCCATATGGCTGCCCTGCTTGCCAACTTCCCTGAGTTTGCGGACAAAATCAAGATGGTCACCTGTTATACCACGAAACGCAGCATTGCGGATCCTATCGGATGTGGGCAATCCGCTTATAATAAGGTAGCTCAGCAATTAACAGACGCTCTGCAAGCCATTATTGACAACATGGAAGGACAAGACTGAAGCAATCCGTGCCGTAAAACTCTGCTCATGTCTGCCGTTTTCATACACATTGATCTGGTTCATCAAGAGTTGCTTGCACAGCAAGCTGAAAAAGTGATTTTTCGCTGTCCTATTTCCAGCGGGAAAGCGGGAGTAGGCAATGAAAATGGCTCCGGGAAAACCCCTGTCGGGCATTTCCGTGTTTGTCAAAAAATAGGAGAGGGAGAACCTGCGGATACCATTTTTATCTCGCGTTTGCCGGCAGGTCATTATCCTGCCGACATTCCGGAAAGCCTCAACGAGCATTCCGACTTCATCCTGACGCGGATTCTGTGGCTGGATGGAATGGAGGAGCAGAATGCCAACACCCGCAACCGCTATATTTACATTCACGGCACCAATGATACGGAGGCTCTGGGGACACCGGCATCCCATGGTTGCATCCGCCTCGCCCCTCAGGATATGTTAACTCTTTTTGACCTGACGGAAGAAGGCACGGATGTCTTGATCCGGAGTTAACTGCAACGAGGCCTTGGTCCGACAAAACCAATACAGGCTTGCCCCTTGTGTATGAACGCCAACAAGGAACAAGCCTGTTTTGATAAGCGTGTCGTCACGCTTTTGTACAGTTTTGAAATGTGATCTCAGGAGGGAATCCGACCTTTACATATGAATGGCATGCCCATCTGAATCCAACATGGATTCATGAATTGCTTCAGACAGCGTGGGATGGGCAAAAATAGTGGCATGAATATCCTCATCCGTTAATTCTGCCTGAATACCAATACCCAACGCAGCAATTAACTCTGTGGCTTCCGGCCCCACAATATGGGCACCTAACAGCTCACCATCCTCAGCACCGTAAAGCGTTTTCACAAAGCCATCCGGTTCTCCAGAAGCAACGGCCTTGCCGATAGCCTGGAAGGGGAACTTGCCGACTTTATATGCCACACCTTCTTCCTTCAGAGCACGCTCCGTCTTACCAACGGAAGCAACCTGCGGATAGCAATACGTGCAACTGGGGAAGAAGCCCACCTGCTTGGGCTGATAATCCGGATTAAACATTCCTTCCACAGCCTGAACCGCTTCAAATGTGGCGGTATGAGCTAATAATACGCCACCAATGACGTCTCCGGCAGCATAAACTCCGGGAATAGAGGTGGCATAACGGTCATCGACTTTAATGAAGCCTTTTTGCGTGAGTTCCAAACCGGGAGCTACCGGTACGACCGGCTTCACCCCAATAGCAACCAAGCAGACATCTGCCGTGATTTCTTCTTCCTGCCCTCTGCTGTTTTTCACCTTGGCCTGCACCATTCCATCGGCCGTTTCTGTGACGGATTCTACGGAAGCCCCCGTCATCACCTTAATGCCCTGCTTCTTGAATGCACGCTCCAGCGTCATGCAGGAATCATCATCTTCATTGGGGAGTATACGCGGCATGGCTTCTATCAGCGTTACCTTCGTCCCAAAAGAATGATAAATGTAAGCGAACTCCGTACCGATAGCTCCGGAGCCGATAATGATCATGCTTTCCGGACGCTTGTCCAGCACCATGGCTTCTTTGGAGCCAATGATGGTTTTGCCGTTTAATGGCAGACTGGGTACAGTACGAGTCACGCACCCGGTGGAAATCAAGATATTCTTCCCTTCCAAGAGACGCACAGAGCCGTCAGCCGCTTTTACTTCTACCTTGCCTTCTGCCACGATAGAGGCTTCCCCCGTGACGGATTCCACTTTGTTTTTCTTAAACAGGAAGCCAACCCCTCCGGCCAAACGATCACTCACCTTGCGAGAACGACCGATCACTTCGCTCCAATCCAAGCTGACACCGTCCACCGTCATACCAAACTCCTTGGCACGAACTGTCACGGTTCGGTAAGCCTCCGCATTTTTCAGAAGAGCCTTGGTCGGTATACAGCCCCAGTTGAGGCAAGTACCGCCAACCCGATCACGTTCAACACATACCACGGTTTTTCCCAATTGGGCGGCGCGGATTGCGCCCACGTAGCCGGCAGGCCCGCCGCCAATGACGATGAGATCATATTGCATAAAGCTACTATAGCTCCTTTTTCCCCAGCGGGTAAAGAAGGAATATAAGCATGGCACCAAGCTTCATCCATCCCAATGACACAAGAAGCAAGGACAAGGATGCTCTTTTGCGGTCGGGAGGCCGCTTTATTCATTCCCTTTCACCCATTTGACCAAGTCCTGCATTTCTGCGACGGTATCGGCATACAAGCCATCCGTATACGTACCGTGATCATACAGGACTTTCCCGTCAACCATAGTCCATACGCAATCTTTGCCGGAAGCGGCGTAAACGGCATGAGATACATCATTGAAAATCGGACAAAGATTTGGCTCATCCAGATTCAAAGCAATGATATCAGCCGGAGCCCCCGGAGACAGCGTCCCAAGCCCCGGCGTGCGGAATATGCGAGCACCCTCAACCGTGGCCATCTCCAATGCCTGTTGAGCAGGCACTGCCGTAGCATCTCCACTGAATCCTTTAGCAAGGATAGCAGCCAGCTTCATGGTCTCAAACATATCCAGGCTGTTATTGCTGCATGCACCATCTGTGCCCAAGGCAACGGGAATACCGGCCTGAACCATATCCTGCACACGGGCAAAGCCGGAAGCCAACTTCAAATTGCTAACCGGGTTATGAACAATTGCCGCACCGGAAGACGCTACGAGCTCCAATTCGGCATCCGTCACATCTGTCATATGAGCCAACACGGAACGTTCGTGAAGTAGCCCCATATCCCGGGCATAGCTCACAGGGCGTTTGTCTCCATGCAAGGAACGGCACTGTTCCACTTCCCCGGCAGACTCCGATAAATGGATATGCAGCATCAAATCCAACTCTTCTGCCAATTTCACGCTCCTGCGAAGGACATCATCGCTGGTTGTATACACACTGTGAGGCATCAGAGCAATCTGAACCCTGCCCCCCTTGCCAAAGCGGGTAGCCTGCTCCCGATACAAAGTCTCCGCTTCATCCCAGCCGCTGTAAGCAGGAGAAGGAAACGCAAAAAGCACCTCTCCGCCCACACAGCGCATTCCCATGCGATCGGCCTCAAGAAGGACATGATTCTCTAACAAATAAGAGTCCACAAAGGCCGTTGTTCCTGTCCGCATCATCTCATACATTCCCAATCTGGCACCCAGAGCAACGATCCTGCCTGTCAACCGGGCTTCTACCGGGAAAATATGTTTCGTCAACCACTCCATCAACGGCAGATCATCCGCAAAACCACGCAAAAATGTCATCGGAACATGAGTGTGAGCATTGATCAACCCCGGCATCAGCAATACGTTCCCCAAATCTCTGCGGGCTGCAGGAAGCCACTGAGTCTCCAATTCTGCAGCGCTACCGCTTGCCAAGATTTTCCCATCCTGAATAGCCACGGCCACATCTCCGGGAAGGACTGCATGTTCAGCCGCCCCCAGCATACGAGAAGCGGTCACCAGCAAATCACACGCTTGTTGTTCCATGGGCTTCAATGTAGCCCACCGACCGCATTCTGGCAACAGCATCTCCCCAAGAATGATATTTTATATTCTTTTGGTATCATTTCATGTTTGACTTCAAAAGAGAAACTTGTCAAAAGTATAGTACTGTTAATTCAACCGTTTATTCTTAATATGAAAAAAACCATATTGTTAGGATTAGCCCTTGCGGCATCTGCTGTTTCTGCCAGTGCCTATCACGCCGGTAAGTACGATGGCACTTTTGGTATGTCCCTAGAAGGGGCTTACGGAATTGCTACAAAAGATGCCATGCCCAACGTAGCCGGTGGCAATCTGAGCATTTTCAACTACATTGAAACCGGTAGCATTGTTCATCAGATTTCTCTGAATGGTGGCATTTTGGCCGGTTCTCATCACCCTGCTATCCAGGATCTAGGCATCAGCGGTCCTTATACCGCCAGCCTGCGTTCCACTTACATTCCGATGATGGCCGGGTATACGCTTAACCTGCCCATTGGCGATTACACCATGTTTTACTTAGGAGGAAAAATTGGTGCTACTTACGGCGATGTCAAAACAACCATTCACGGGACAGCCGGCAGCGCATCTGATACCATCTCCACCACCAAGTTCTCTTGGTCAGGACAAGCCGGATTCAAGTTCAGCATCTCCAGCAGTGCTGACTTCCTGATCGGCTACGAATACTACCAGATTCAAGGATATAACGACCCCGGTTATCACACCATTAAAATGGGCTTCTCTTGGAACTTCTAATCGGGTTCTCCTGTAAAGCCCTCGCTTGTAATATCTCCAGGCGGCTCCGTTTCACTCGGAGTCGCCTTTTTTATATACCGGAACAGGACAAAAGAGTGTGAGGAAAAGAGATGTGTATCTATCTCAACCACTTCGTCCCAATGGTTCATAAAACGCAGAGTCATTCACCTAGTCAACCTCATCTAGCAAAACCTCAATTGCCCGCAAATAAAATTGGAATGCATCGCAATGCAAGCAATGGAAAAAGCTTATTTATTTTCCTTATCCTAATTTATTCGTAATATCATAATTAATATTAAACTTATTCATATACATAGTCTTAATTACAACATAAAATATGTTAGAATAAAAACCTTGTTCCGTTATAATCACTATGATTAACTTGACATTACATGGTTTCTTAATGTGAAAAGACAGTTTATTGCTATTGATCAAAGCAATAGTCTTGCTGATTTCACAAAAACCATCACTAACTCAATTACAAAACCATATGAAGAAAAAATCATTTACAATACCCAAATCACCTGTTGCTTGTATCATTTTAAGCTCTTTTTTAGTTACTTCCTGTTGTTCCATTTTTAATGGAAGTAAACAAAGCATAGGTTTTTCAAGTTCGCCTGATGGTGCTGACGTTTCCATTGATGGTATTCCCCGTGGGAAAACACCATTAACACTAAAGCTTGAACGAGATGAAGACCATACCGTAAAAATAGCCCTTCCTGGATATTATCCTTATTCCGCGACATTAACCCATAGCGTTTCCGGCTGGGTATGGGGCAATCTTCTATTCGGTGGATTAATCGGATTAGCTGTTGATGCAGGTACCGGTAGCTTGTATGTACTAACACCGGAACAGGTACAAGCCCAACTTGTCCCCGGACGCCACATGGCCAGCACACAAACAGATCAAAAAAATCAGGCGTATCTGTTTGTTGTCCTGAAGCCCGAACAAGGATGGACCAAAATTGACAATTTGAGGAAAATTTAGACCTCCTCAATAGAGGTTTGCCTATTACACGTCACCTTGGCAACAAGGTGACGTGTTTTTGTTACAACAAAAGCTCTTACATCTCTCTTCCACACACAGACCGTGCACAGTTAGCTTCCCTCATAAAATCGCATCCTCTAAAAAACAAAAAAGCCTGATTTTATCAGGCCTTTTCGTGTTCAACATTATCAAAAGCTGGCGGAGCGGGAGGGATTCGAACCCTCGGTACCGGTTTTGACAGTACGTTCCCTTAGCAAGGGAGTGCTTTAAGCCTCTCAGCCACCGCTCCGTCTTGTGTAATGTGTGGAGAAGAGACTACACACTTTCTAAAATGAAGTCAACACCTAAATGATATAGGACGGAGATATTATTGGACATTTTTTCTCTCGACACAACAGGACAAGAAGTTCTGTTCAAACTCCACAATGCTCTGCGATAAGATCCAAGAAATCATCCAGATAACGGGCAGCTTTCTGAGCCCCAATACCGTAAATGTTTTCAGCACCGCGCCGGGTAGTAGGCTTTAATCTGGCCAACGACTCCAACGTGGAATTATGAAACACGGTATAAGCGGGCACTCCATTTTCACGAGCCAATTCGTTTCTCAATTCCTTCAATTTCAATAATAGGTCCTCATCAAGCTCACCCAATGACTCAAAGTTTCCCGAGGAACGGCTTCTAGAAGAAGAAGAACGGACAAAAGACGTTTCCCGACGAGGAAAGGGCCACACCATAGCTAATTCTTGACGCCCCATCATTACTTCATTACCCTTTCGACTTAAGGAAATTAAAGGACGGTCTGCTTCTCCGCACATTCTTGTCAATCCGGCCATTTGCATCGCTCTGAACAACTGGCGAATATCGTCCTCACACCAATGAGACAAAATACCATAAGTACTTAAACGAGACAGGGAGGTTTTCAACAAATCCTGAGTTTTAGCCCCTTTCAGCATCTGAATAATTTTTGTTTTACCCCACCTGCCCTGCCAGGAACCGTCAGCCATTCGCACAGAAGCACGAGCAATTCCGCTCAGAGCTTGCCGAACAACGGTCATTTCTTCCTCTCCCAAGACATGACCGTTCTCTACCCCCAAGGCTAAACATTGGTCGCAACGCCCGCAAGGGACGCCATCGTCTTCCCCAAAGTAATTTAAAATCCACTGCTGACGGCAACCGGAAGAATAAGCGAACTCCGTCATGGACTTCAATTTTTCACGGTCTCTGAGTTCCTTTTCCCTCAAGGCTTGTTCGTCCAGAGGGATTTTCAACCCACTAACAGAAGGATCCGTTACCCTGGTCAGCTTCACGCGTTGGCCTGGGACATCATGCCTGCTAATCACCCCATTACGCATCAAAACAGTTAAAGCAGCTCCCACTTGCATGGCATTCCGACACTTGAGACGCTCGGCCATCTCTTCCAGAGACCAGTTCACGTCATGAGTTTGCGCATGGCAATGTTTTCTGAGCAATTCATACAATTCCACAATCAATGGAATACCCGGGTTAACTCCTTCAATAAAGAACTCCTGCGTTCGCAAATCGGCATGATTGAACAACAGCTCGCAATAAGCGTCCTCGCCATCTCGCCCGGCACGCCCCGCCTCCTGATAGTAAGCTTCCACGCTACCGGGAATCTCAAAATGAGCCACGAATCTAACGTCAGCCCGGTCAATCCCCATACCAAAGGCATTTGTGGCAATGACGATATCTGCCTGTCGATTCATGAAAGCATTCTGAGCATCTTCTCTTTGTGTATCCGTCATGCCGGCATGATAAGCCGTCACTTTCAGTCCAAGTTCAGAAAGAGATTCATATACCTGCTCCACTTTTTTACGGGTAGAACAATAGATTATCCCCGTTTTGTGCCGTTTCACCAATTCATACAGACGCTTGTATTTATCCTTGTGTGTGTCGCACGACGTAATCCGAAAATGAAGATTCTCACGGGCAAAGCCTCGCACAATTGTCACCGGATTATCAGGCCTTAAATGTTCTAATATATCTGCTCTGACACGTGGTGTGGCAGTGGCCGTTAAAGCAACTACCTGCGGACGCCCCATTGCATCAAGGGCCTTACCCAGCTTTAAATAGTCTGGACGGAAATCATGTCCCCATTGGCTCAGACAATGGGCTTCATCCACTGCTAGCATATTCACATCCACCTCCTCTAATGCTCGCATGAATCCTTCGTGACCAAAGCGTTCCGGCGCAACGTACACTAATTTATATGCACCATTTTTCATGCCGGACAAACGTTCTTTCTGCTCTGTGAAGCTCAAAGAGCTATTAATCATGGTAGCAGGAATCCCCTTGGCAACAAGGGCATCTACCTGGTCTTTCATCAAAGCAATCAATGGACTAACAACCAAGCATACTCCATCCCTGCATAAGGAAGGTAACTGATAACACAGGGATTTTCCGCCACCGGTCGGCATCACAACTAATACATTGCGTCCCTCCATAATAGAAGAGACGACACGATCCTGCCCCTCCCGCAAATGGGTAAACCCGAAGTACTTTTTTAAAGCCTCCATTGGTTCCCTGATCACCTTAAACTCATTCATTTCCTCGCCTCAGTGTGCCACAGAGGTTCCCGTGAAGCAACGACTTTCCCCCCCCTCGCTTTTTCTCCAATATTTTATCTCCTAAACGCCGCCTACTCTAATTGTGGAAAACTTTTTTCTATTTTTTATCGCAAACATCTTGACTTCCTCCGAAAATTGTCTATATTTCTCTCACCGCTTACGCGGTAAACGACGCAAGTCAAAGCGCCC
This sequence comes from uncultured Akkermansia sp., assembly GCA_964525305.1. Lineage (GTDB taxonomy): Bacteria > Verrucomicrobiota > Verrucomicrobiia > Verrucomicrobiales > Akkermansiaceae > Akkermansia. The sequence continues at coordinate 55,512 of CAZGGR010000009.1, read as the reverse complement.
GTAGCTCAATTGGATAGAGCGTCTGACTACGGATCAGAAGGTTTGGGGTTCGAATCCCTACGGGCGTGCCACTTGCATCACCATCGGTAAAAACTTTCCTGCCTGAACATCACGGCGGGTTTTTTTGTCTATACCGATAACTACATATGGGGGCGCCATGGTTTCGACTGGAAGTCTGCGGTGCTGGCTGCATGTGAAGGTTGATCGGCTGGCCTTCTAAAAAGCCGATTAAAAAAATAAATGCAGAGTCTAACGACCTTGCCTTGGCTGCTTAATTAGTTCAGCCGCGTCAGAACCTCAACGCCTGCTAGAGGGGATGACGAAGATTAGCAGGCTGGTGCAATACGGGGTTGCCGCGTAGCGCACGAGACTTCCACAGGCAACTAGCGAGCTTGCTTAGTTGACGCATGACGAAGCAGCCGCAAATGCAGCAATATGCGTCTGAACATGGAGATGCCGGCATCAACGGCCTTCAGGACACGGGTTCGACTCCCGTCGCCTCCACCATTTATTTTAATCGCAAGTGCTTGAAATACAGTGCTTGCGATTTTTTATTTTTTGCAAAGTGCAGTACAAAGTGCAGTACATTATAAATCATTTTTAATCTTATCGATTTTCTAATCTTGACAGAACAGTGTGCAGATTTCTTTAATATACTTAATCTTTTAAAAGGGTTCATTTTCATATTATAATTGGAGGTTATATCATGCGACAATACTATATTACAACTGACGGGAGTACTAAACAGGGACCTATTGATGAGATAGTTTTGAGAGCAAACTTTGCACAGGGAGCGTATCCACCAACAACAATGGTGTGGACAGAAGGGATGGTAAACTGGACGCCTATCAACGTCCTTTTTGACATAACTCCTTCCAACACGCCAAACAACGCCTACGGTTCCTATGTACCTTCTGTTGTGCCCGGCGTGGCCGTTCCTTCCAACACGCCAAACAACGCCTACGGTTCCTATAACAATAATACCGGCACCTACGACACAAGTGCATACGGCAATCCTATATCGGCCTTACGCTATTTTTTCAAACACTATACCGATTTTAGCGGACGGGCTACGCGTTATGAATTTTGGATGACGCATCTGAGCTTATTTATTGTATTAATCCCAGTATTCATCCTAGGATTAATACTGGGAGAATTATTGGCAGAAACAAGCGTTGATGATGAAATAGCAATAATACCTCTAGTGCTTTTACTTTGTATTTTTGGTATCGTAATTTTAATACCATCTTTGGCTCTTTGCTGGCGACGTCTACACGATTCCGGTAAATCGGGAGCTCTGTATTTTCTCAGTTTTATCCCATACATTGGAGAGTTGATATTATTAGTATTTTTCCTCTTAGATAGTGAACGAGGCACGAATCAATATGGGCCGTCAGCAAAATACCCTCATTAAGAATTACTCAGGACAACAAACTTTACGTTAAAAGTTTGTTTAATTTATCAACGCTTTATTGGTAAAAAACGAGAACAAAGACGCAATTCGAAAACAGTATTGCTATTTATCTCATTGAAAAACAAGAGGGAAGAAGAGAAAAAGCTCAAGCTTAAAGAGATGGCATTCCCTGCCGGAGTTGAACCGAGCCTTTGCCGTTGGAGAGACGGCCTTCCTGACCGCTAGAAGAAGGGAACGTTACACTCAATTTAAAAGAGCGGAATTGCTTTCGGAGCGAACCGCTAGGACAGGCATAGCACTTTTCTGAGAAGTGTCAATGATTTTGGTGAAGACATATTCTTTTTTAGTCAAAAACAGGATTCCAATAATGGGCTTCAGCAGCATCAAAGCAAAGTAAAACCTGCTCCGGCGTATTCTTTTCCAATGCCATAGGAGGAAGTTCATGACGTCCGAACCAGCGGCTTTCCGAAGTTTCCAAGTTTGGCAGGAAAGACCCACCTTTCTCTTCACATAAGACAAAAATCTTGCAAACCCCATAGGCATAAGGCGGAGGATTATGCTTATTCCTATCATGTAAGGCAATCAGGCGCACGGGCTCCACTTCCAGCCCAGCTTCTTCTTGAACCTCCTTAATTGTATTACCACGTATAGACTGATTTACATCTATCCACCCTCCGGGCATCGACCACAAGCCTGAGTTTTTTTCTCGAACCAACAATATTTTACCATCCCGAAAAATAGCGGCACGGGTATCCATTTTAGGAGTTTGAAAGCCTGTTTCATTACAAAAAAGCCCCCGTACCGTATCCATATCCAATCCGGACTTTGTACTCATGATTTCTGCAGCAATTTCCCTTAACCGTATGAACCGCTCTAAATCATAAGGGTCTTTAGTATATGTTATCCCGACTTGAGCTAAGAACTGAAGTTCCATTGCCCATTCCAGCCATTTAGGAGGTAAGGATGTATTTTTCTCCGTTTTCAAAGAATCATCCATAATCAAGGCATCATACCACAGTGTACGAGGATATGCGAACCTATTTTTATTCAGACAAAGCCACGAAATCCCCTAAAATTTTGGTTCACTCCCCCATAGACGAGCCATTTTTTCTACAAAGCAGAAGTCTCGTCTTGTTTATTCAATGGAATATTTCCATTTATATCAACATATCTTTCAGACGTTCTTGCTTGTTGGGACAGTTGCTCGAGTTATTTTAACATCATTCAGAAAAACAAGCTTAACTTAAAGCCCATTTTACCCGATATACATCTTGTATTTTAGAAGCGAGCTTTTCATGTAACTTATTCCAACCTAAAGGAGGATTCTTCAGCACGCCTTCAACAATAAGGAAATATTGATGGGCTTGATGAGCAGATTGAGTCTCCGTCATATTATTCAATGTATCGCAAAGTTTCACTAACAATGCATCCGGATTCATGTTCGTCAGTTTATCAATCATATAACTAACCTTACCCATCTTATTTTTACGTTCCTCATCATTCGTTAACGCTTGAACAATGTCAGCTACATCATATCCAAATTGCTGAGCGATCTCTTCATAAGAGACACCACAATCCTCTATTGTATCATGCAAAAATGCAGCAGCTATTAGCTCCTGCCTATCAGTATGTTCTGCCACAAGAGCAGCAACGCGTTCCACGTGGGAATAATAAGGATCGCCCGTGTATTTTCGTGTCTGACCTTCATGAGCCTTACGAGCAAATGCAGAAGCAAGTTCAGGGAGTTGATTGGACATATATGTGTATGGTTGATTGTTTTCTTAATTAATATCTGAGCCTATAAAAAGAAATTACCTCTATACAAGATTATTCACACAAGACTGCGCATTTTCCCGTATTTCTTTTCCTTGAAAAAGAAAAAGGTCGTCCCGTAAAAACGGAACGACCCTGACAAGGTGTTATAACATCTCCAAAGCAAGAGACCTCTTTAACGCACACGAGCAATAAGCCAATGCAGAAGATCCTTAATCGCAATGCGCTCCTGTTCCATGGAGTCACGATGTCTGATCGTTACCGTATCCTTAAGAGAAGCATCGTTTTCCCCCAACGTTTCAAAGTCCACTGTAATGCAGAAGGGAGTTCCGACTTCATCCTGGCGACGATAACGACGGCCAACAGCACCCGTTTCGTCATAAAAGACGGACATCCAAGGCTGGAGCGTTTTTTCAATTTCACGGGCAATACGGACCTGCTCTGCATTCTTCTTTAACAAGGGGAATATAGCGGCCTTGATCGGAGCCATGCGTGGGGCAAAACGGAGAACGGTACGGATATCCTTTTTCCCCTTATCATCCACCAATTCTTCTTCATCAAAAGCCTCGCAAATGATAGCCAAAATCGTGCGATCGCAACCGGCAGAAGGTTCCACGACATGAGGAATAAAGCGTTCACGAGATTCTTCATCAAAGTATTCCAATGGCCTACCTGAACCCTTTTGGTGGCAATTCAAATCGTAATCCGTACGATAGGCAATACCTTCTAACTCCTGAACGCCAAACGGAAACTCATACTCCAAGTCATAAGTCTTTTTAGAATAGAAAGCACGTTCGCCATCAGGCACATCCAAAATATGAATATGTTCACGAGGTACCCCTACTTCATCATAAAAGCTAAGGCGGTGTTCCAACCATTCATCTACCAATCGCAAACCATCTTCCGGACGGCAGAAATATTCGATTTCCATTTGCTCAAACTCACGAGAACGGAATGTAAAGTTACGTGGATTGATTTCATTGCGGAAAGATTTGCCAATCTGAGCAATCCCGAAGGGGAGTTTAACACGAGAACTATCCAGAATATTTTTATACTGACAAAAGATTGATTGTGCTGTTTCCGGACGCAACCAGCCCGTTGCACTGGGGTCATTTTCATCAGAAGTAGCACCAATAGTTGTTTTAAACATGAGGTTGAACTCCCGAGCCTCTGTCAATAAGGAGCCATTGGCCGGATTATACATAGTAGAATCCGTTACAGAAGCCATACTTTCCCCCTTAAGTTCTATTTCTTTGTAAGAAACATCCTTACCGGCTAGCTGAGCATAATACTGAGCAGCGGTCTTATGAGCTTTATCAGCTTGCTTTTCAGACTCAACCAGGACTGAGTATTTTTTTTCAATATTCCAAGAGCCATCCTTTTTACAAGCTCCGGTAAAAAAGAATCCCATGCCACTCTGAGCCGGGACTTGATCAGCTCTCAAGCGTTCCTTCGTCAGCAAACAGTCACACATAGGATCAGAGAACCCACCTACGTGCCCTGAAGCAACTAATACGGAATTATGAGTCAGGATAGAACCATCCATACCCACCACATCTTCACGTTCTTGAACATTTTTACGCCACCAGTATTCTTTCAGGTTGCGCTTGAGTTCCACCCCCATGGGGCCGTAATCCCAGCAACCATTCAGACCTCCATAGATTTCAGCAGCTTGGAAGATGAAACCTCGTCTTTTACAAAGGCTCACGATTTTTTCCATTCGGGCGGGATCTGTGTTGGTTCTGTCTGCCATGATAAGTTATATAATTTAGGTTGGCTATGTAAGGTTATTGATGACTGCAATCAGCGATCAGTAAAAGCAAAAAGCGTGTCTTCTCAAGAATTCCAAGGAAGAGGAACGTCTTTAAGCAACTGGGAATCATATCCGGCTTCTACCAATATACGGAAAGCGGCCATAGCCTCTGTAGTAACGGGCTGATTTGCCGAAAAACCTTGTTTGGGATACTCCAATATTCTCTGAAAGTCACCAACCATAGCAGAAACGACCAAATCTTGCGTTAAATCTTGTGTTAAATAGTCCTGAAAACTACAGGGAGGGGAGCTAACCACGACCTGCACTTCCGGCCACTGAACTTGAAGCGTGGCCCATGTCCTACGCTCCATGTATGGCTTTTGAAGGGCAATCAATTTAACAGGTTCCGGGATACCGGCTTTTTTCAAAACGTCTCTAGAAAAACGCACATTTTCCCCTGTATTCGTAGATTTATTCTCAATAAGAATACATTCTTTCGGTACACCGGCCTTGATTGCGGCCTCTGCAAAAAGTTCTGCTTCCGACACAGTCCATCCGGACGTAAACCGCCCTACTCCGCCGGAAAAAAGCAACCGAGGCGCCAGTTTGCGAGCATAAAGTTCCGTTGCATACTCTGCCACCCTAACATCATTACTACCCAAAACAAATATGAGATCCGCGGGGTGAAGTTCCTGCTTCACGTGATGGTAATCCCACAAAATCTCTATAGCATCTTCAGTAGTCATTATTTTTATGTATCTAATAAGCGTACTTCTGTAAACGCCGTAATTACCACAATCCGTATTTACCCCATTCCAAAGCAGCCCAACCCAATAATGCATTGGCAACAGCATGCATAACAATTACAGCGCATAGATTTTTCTGCCAAACGGCAAGAATATATGCCAAGGTCCCATAAATGAACGCACCACAATAATCCACCGGTTGATGAACTGCCATGAAACAAAGAGTCGTCACCCAATACGCTTTCCAACTATGTGTACCAAAAGAGACCTGCCACGGGCGATCCGGATTCACTATCAAACGCATTAAATAACCACGCCAAAAAAGCTCTTCCACTAAAGCAACTACAACTACAGCACGGAAAAAGCGTAAAATCAGAGCCAACACCCAACTAAATGAACCGGAGACAAAAACCTCTCCCGGATCAAACCCTTCCGGCCGAGAATCAATACCCAATAAGTACCGATACCATGGCCAATCCGGATTTCCAAAATACGCATCTGCCCCCCCCGGCAAACGATCTGCGATCATAGTTGGAGCCAGCCAACACAATATTCCTATCACGCCGAACAAAACGCCCCATATGGCCGGATGCCATCGCCAATCCCAATCTATAGCTTTTCTCAGATGCAGGATTAAAACAAAACAAACAATGGCTTGAACGGGATACACCCATTGTTCTGGAGCTCGCCTCCACCAAACGGCGTCAGGATGGTCCCATTCTATCATAGGTACCCCAAACTGCCACAGCAGAAGAAAGCCCATGAACACAGCAAAAGGTGCTACATACGCCTTTGTTTTCAGGGCCTCCGACATGGAGTTCATGAATATGATGGGATCAGGAAAGAGTTTTCACAAATTGTTCCATGCGATTGCATGCTTCCTTGATCAGATCAAAGGCCGTTGCATAACAACAACGCAAATACCCTTCTCCGCTGACACCAAAAGCAGTTCCCGGCACAGCAGCGACTTGTTTTTCCATCAGTAAACGAGTAGCGAACTCCTTACTAGACAAACCGAACTTGGAAATATCCGGGAAAACATAAAACGCGCCACCGGGCATGTGGCAATCGATACCGATCTCATTGAGCCTATTCACGAGATAATCCCGTCGCTGACGGTAACTTTCCCTCATTTTAAGCATCGCAGAAGTTCCATTTTCCAATGCTTCGATAGCCGCTTCTTGAGAAGTAATGGGCGCACAAAGCATGGAATATTGATGGATTTTCATCATAGCAGAAATAAGAGGCTCCGGACCACAAGCATAGCCCAAACGAAAACCGGTCATGGCAAAGGCTTTAGAAAAACCATGCAATAATAATGTTCGTTCCTTCATTCCCGGCAATGACGCAATGGAAACGTGCGGTTTGTCATCGTAACGCAACTCACTATAGATTTCATCCGTCAGTACAATCAAATCATGCTTAATACAAATACGGGCTATTTCTTGAAGGGTTTCCACAGGAGCTACGGCACCGGTCGGATTTGTTGGGAAGTTCAACATCAACACCTTGGTACGCGGAGTAATAGCTGCTTCCAACACCTCAGGATTTAAAGCAAAAAGGTCTTTTTTACTAGTAGGAACAGCAGTCGCTACACCATGAGCCATATTCACGCTAGGAGCATAAGAAACATAACATGGCTCATGATAAAGAACTTCATCTCCCGGATTCAAAATGGCACGGAGGGCAAGATCTATGGCTTCACTTACCCCTACGGTTACCAATACTTCATGTAACGGATCATAATTCACATGAAAGAACCCATCCACGTACTTAACGATGGAACGGCGCAAAGATTCCAAGCCATAGTTGGATGTGTAAGAAGTATGCCCCTTTTCTAAGGAATAAATGGCCGCTTCCCGGATATTCCACGGCGTGACAAAATCCGGTTCCCCCACCCCTAAAGAGATAATATCCGTACGTCCCGTAACCAAATCAAAAAACTCCCGGATGCCGGAACGGGGAATGGCACTAACCTGCTCCGCAATTTTATTCTGCCAATTCATCATATTTCTTTCTGGTAGGCCATTAAATTACGGAGCAACAATCAAACGGTCTGTATGGGCAGGAGCCTCAAACACACACCCGTTTTTCTTATAGGTCTTCAAATGAAAATGAGTGGAGGTAGACAAAACCCCACCCAAAGTAGAAAGCTTTTCTGCCACAAAACGAGCAATATCTCTCATGCTTTTCCCTTCTACAAGCACCAATAAATCAAACCCTCCACTAGCCAGATAGCAGGAAGAAACTTCATCAAATCGGGAAATACGCATAGCCAAATGGTCAAACCCACCATCCCGTTCAGGTGTCATTTTCACTTCAATGAAAGCTGCGACTCTACTATCATGCTCGCACTCTTCATTTACAACAGCTTGATAACCAAGAATAACACCTTCTTTTTCCCACTGTTCTCGCTGAGCTCGAACGGCTTCTTCAGTCATATCTAAACGTTCGGCCAATTCGCCATCGCTCAAGCGAGCTTGAGTCGCCAATAACTGTAGAAGTGATGCAGTGGACATAAAATTTCAGGCATAAAAGACTCTTTTACGACGAACCTGTCAAGGATACAGTTACGCAAAGATGACATGTCATCTTTCTTATTATGATGACATGCATATAGTTTTGTCTTTAAGAAGTCGTTCAGAATGAAACATAAATTTTTCATAATCAAAGCAATAAAAAAATATCTAATACTCTCTAAAAATTATTTTTAGAAGAATTGTTGCCCTCTTTCGATTTTTGTGCCATAGTGAAGTGCATAGACCTGTAGCGTCCTTTCATCTAGGGACGCATGTACACCATTTTATACGATCAGTTTCATATTATGAGCATGGCACTTAACCCGGACAGAGCTACTCTGAACTTCCTTAATGCCTTTCCGGAAGAAATCCGTTTGCGAGGCGAAAAGCTCCAGAAAGATGGAGCAGTCACGCAAATCTTTGGCAATCATTTATATATACAAGGACGAGTAGAAGACACCTATGGGGTTCACCGCGTAAACCTACGCCTTCAAGGAAACAGATGGTTTGGGGCTTGTTCCACGGAAGACGAAAAGTTGGCGGGAGCAGCCATGTACGCTGCCATGCTGGAACGAATGTATAGGGGGCAAGACCTTCCAGAATCACCGAATGAATTAAACGATGTTCCTTTATTGGATATTTTGGAAGAGAAACTAGGGCGGGAACTCGATGACAAAGAAGCGGACTATGTCAGCAAGCTAGAAAAACGATATCGCCGTTTTGCCATTGAGCAAGAGATTCATGACCACGACATGGTTCGTCTAAACCCTCGTTGGGAAATCCTCAGCTATGATCCTCTAGAACTATGGCCGGTACCCCCTACCAATATCATCGAATTCTGGAACTATATAGCTTACGCCTTTAACAAGAGGCGTCTGCCCTACCCTGAATTCATGGAAGCGGTAACAGATCTGGAAAAAGTTCAACGAAAGATTCATGAATGGGAACGCTCCCGCGAAGTAGGCACTTGGTATGACCGCATTCAATCGGTTAACGAACGTCCACCGCAACCACCGCGAGGTGAATTGTTCATGCGTTTGGTCTCCACCATCAATGAAGGGCACTTTGAATATCGTCATTCCTTAAAGCAAGACTGGATTCCCGTCCGAGAAAAACAAGACTTAGAACATCTGGAAAAGTTGCATGAAAATGCAGCTGTAAGAATGGATGCTCAGACAGAAATCCTACTGGTCTCCTTGGCGACCTATGCCAGAGAAGAAGACTCTTTAACGCTAGATTTGGATCAGGAAGCAGCTTGTGCTCTGATGAACAAGCTCTTCCATCAGCCTGCCTTGAAAGGCTATTTAGTCAACCTTGATGAAAATTATTTCAAGGTTGTCAACGAACCTCTTAAATGGATTTGTCAAGATGATCCCATTGAACCGGACTGCTATGCACTCCAACTAGCAACGGCCTCAGGAATCAACGTTTCCCACTCCGTTCGGCAGCTTCCTGGGCAGCAGGAGCTGTACCAATCGGACGAAACCGTTTTCCCCGGCCCTCCCCGTTGGCTAGAAAACACAGAAGTGGAACCGCGGTATTCCATTCCCAAACAAGTCATTGACAGTTTGGAAGGTGTAGAGTTCCTGAGAAAGATTGGTGCGACACTTCCACCCAGCATGGAAGACCGTGTGGTGGACATTGATCTGCGTGGCGCCTTTGATATGAAGATTGTCCGAGGTCTTACCTCCGCAGAAACCGAGCACGTACTTTGTGAAGTAAGCGCTACAGATTCTTCCAGTTATCGCACAGAAAAACTTGGGAAAGACGGTTGGGATGTCGTACATCAAGAACCGATGAAAAACAAGGTTCTGTTACGATTCATCCGAGAACATCTTTATCCTATCCCCGGGTTACTGGAAGAAATGGGATTCTCTTATGACCCTCAAGTAGGAGCATTCAAGGCTCGAGTAACGCGTCAATTCCCGGAAAAATTTGCTGAATGGGCAAAACAGCTTCCTGCGGAATTAACAGTCAACATGGATGATAAACTCAAGACCTTGTTAGCAGATCCAGTTGCCGCAGCCGTTCGCTTTGAAGTTGTTAACCAGGAAATTGACTGGTTTGACCTTCGTATCGTTATTGATGTGGAAGGGGTTCAGCTCACCAAGGAACAAATCCGTGCCCTTGTTGCCGCCCGCGGGGGATATGTGCGCATGGATGATGGTGGTTGGATGCGACTGGAAATCAAACTGGATAATGACCAGCGCGATGCCGTCACACGGTTAGGCTTGGACCCATTTGACCTATCCGGAGAAACCCACCGTATGCACGCCATGCAACTGGCTGACCCGAAAGCAGCGGAAGTCTTTGATCCCAAGGCATGGAAACGAATTAAGGATCGCACTGCAGAAATCCAAATCGACGTTAAACCGGACGTACCAGCTCAACTTCAAGCGACACTGCGCCCCTATCAGGTGGAAGGTTTCCATTTCTTGGCTTATCTGGCTACAAACGGATTTGGAGGTATTCTGGCAGATGATATGGGCTTGGGTAAAACAATTCAGTCTATTACTTACGTCCTCTGGTTACGCGAAGAGTTCGCCCGGAAAAATAAATCCAAAAAGAAAGTCGCTATTCCTCCGGTACTCATCGTATGCCCCAAATCTGTGTTAGATGTCTGGGCAGGAGAAACGGAAAAGTTCGCCCCAGGTGTACGCGTTCTCGTCATCCGAAGCAAGGACCAAGCCAACCAAGAAGATATTAAGAAGAACTATGACATGGTCGTAGTCAACTACGCCCAGCTTCGCGTCTGCGGTGAATCCCTAAATCAAATCAAATGGCTCACAGTTATTCTGGACGAAGGACAACAAATTAAGAACCCGGATTCCAAGGCAGCTAAAGCAGCACGGGAAATCGTCTCTTACAACCGCCTCGTCCTTTCCGGTACTCCCATTGAAAACCGGCTATTGGATATGTGGTCTCTCATGGCATTCTCTATGCCCGGAGTACTCGGTTCCCGATCCTACTTCAAAAAACGCTTTGACAAACGCAAGGATCCGCAGAGCCAAAACCGATTAGCAGCCCGTCTGAAACCTTTCCTGTTACGCCGAACCAAAGCGCAGGTAGCTAAAGACCTTCCGCCCAGAACGGAAGAAGAAGTATACGCCAAGATGGAAGGTATTCAGAGCCAGCTGTACAAGGCAGAACTTCGTCGTATTCAACAAGCACTTCTTGGTTTAGATTCCGATGAATCAGTCAAAAAGAACAGCTTCGCTATCTTGCAAGGTCTGATGCGTTTGCGTCAGATCTGCTGTCACCCCGGTTTGGTAGATCCTAAGTATGCCAAGGAGGACAGTGCCAAAATGACAGCCCTGTTCTACTTATTGGATCAATTGAGAGAAGAAGGACACAAAGTACTCGTATTCTCTCAGTTCGTCTCCATGTTGGAAATTATTAAAAACCGTTTGGAAGCAGAAAACAGACCGCTTAATTACCTCACCGGTCAAACTAAAGACCGTCGTGGTGAAATTGAAAAGTTCCAAACAACCAAGGATCCGTCTGTATTCCTACTTTCATTAAAAGCGGGGGGAGCCGGCCTTAACCTGACCTCAGCTTCATACGTTGTTTTGTATGATCCATGGTGGAATCCGGCCGTAGAAAGTCAGGCTATTGACCGTACACACCGTATCGGTCAGAAGAACAAGGTTATCGCCTATCGTCTGTTGACAAAAGATTCCGTAGAAGAGAAAATTCGCATCCTGCAACATCAAAAGAACCAACTTGTTGCTAATGTATTGGGAGATGAAGGCTTTACTTCCAGTCTTGGCCTCGATGACCTGAACTTCATTCTCAATCATGGGGATGATGAAGAAGGTTAAAACTAACTAGCTTCTATCACAAAAAAGCCCCGCGATTCGGCGGGGCTTTTTTTATTTCACCATTTCAAGCTGACTGGATCTGTATGGTAAAGAATACCAGCTTCATCCCTTACAAGAAGAGTTAAGTGAAAATAAGCCGGTAACTGTAGCATTTGCAGACCATTGAATGCAAAAATTTCCCCAGGACACAACAATGGTCGAGAACCGAAGACTTCATCACACTCTATCACTTGGATTCCTTCTTCATGGGAATGAATAGTCCATTTTTTCCCTATAATTCTTACAGCACCATCCCCCGCATTACGAATACTAACATTATAAAGAACGGGTACAAAACCATCATTCTGGACTATTTGATCAGACAGTCCATTTTTTGCGTATAGCTCACGCGGAGTCAGCCGCACTTCCAAACTAGTTAAAAGGGGAAGAACCATATATGCCCTTTTGGAAATGCTTATTCCGAAGGCGCCAAAGCAGCTTTCATCAACTCCTGAGTTGTCTTACGAAGAGCTTCTACTCCAGCCTTTGTTGGCTTAGCATCAGGTGCCAGAGTCATCTGTTCCTGTAATGTCACCAAAAGTTCCATAATCTTGGCAATGTCGCGCCGTTCTTTCATTTCCGGCTCAACCCCATCCAGAATATAATGAAAATATTCCGGTACGTCCGGTTGAAAAATAACTTTAGCTTTATCTTCAGCAAACTTGTTTTCCAAAGCAGCTGTAGCTGCATCCAAGGCTCTTATCCATCCTCCCAAGCCTATCAAATTAGCCATATCAGAATCTCGTAAAGAGGCCAATTCCTGCTCCACGTCTGACTGAATAAGAGCTAAATTATTTTTAAAACTGCTTAAATCGCCATCTTCTGCATTTTTTAACAAACTCGCTGCGTGGCGATTCACCCGTTCACCAGCCCCAATTGCCTTAGCATATCCGGAAAGATCCAGCGCAATCGGCTTCACCTCATTCATCTTGCCACACTGAACAATTACAAAACCATCAGCCATCATACCACCCAGTTGAAGAGCTAAAGAACACCGATCCATTGGAGGACGCTCTGAACGAGTTCGCAAAGCAACGCTCTCCGGAATTTCCGGGAGCCCTTCCAAATCCTCAAAAATCTTACGAATGGAAGGAGCAGTGAACTCATTAATTCCCAATTCTTCATTCATGTGGGAGTCATCCAGCAAACGTTCCGGAACAGGAGGTTGTTCTTGCTTGTCGAGAAGAGAAATCTGCTCATCTTGTATGGCGTTCTCCTTTTCCGGGGAGCCTTGCTTTGGCGTAGCAAAAGCCATTCCTCCCGTGACGGATACAGCTACAATCAGCAGATATACTTTCTTCATAACGACACTTAAAAGGTTAAGTAAAACTGAATATGTCTTGACTCTCGATTCATGGTGGCTTATATGGGCGTCAGGTCAAGGAAATCCCCAATACCTGACACAAAAAAATAGATACTAAATACCCTTTTAACGCCCTTTTCTTATGTCTGTTAATTATAATTTTATCTGGCTTCTGTGCTATCTTCTAGTTCTCGTTGGTTTGGCAGGATACGGCGTTCACAGACTAAGTATCGTTTACCTGTATTGGAAAAATCGCAATAACAAACCTCAACCCAAGTCTCATTTCCAAGAACTTCCTCTCGTTACCATTCAGCTTCCCATGTTTAATGAGAAGTTTGTTGTGGATCGATTACTGGAAGCGGTAGCAGCGTTAGATTATCCAAAGGATAAGATGGAAATTCAGATTTTGGATGATTCCACGGATGACACAACCGAACATTGTTACCGCAAAGTAGAAGAACTGAAGTCACGAGGTTTTGATGCTGTTTGCATCCACCGCACGGATAGAACCGGGTTTAAAGCCGGGGCTCTGGAAGCAGCAACCAAAGTAGCCAAAGGAGAGTTTCTTTTGATTTTGGATGCAGACTTTGTACCAAATCCGGATCTTCTACAAAAAACGATTCATTTCTTCACAGATGAAAACATTGGCTTGGTTCAAACCCGTTGGGGGCACATCAACCGAGAATACAACCTTCTTACTCGTATTCAAGGGATGTATTTAGATGGACACTTTGCCATGGAACAAACAGCACGTAACCGTTCCGGGCGCTTTTTCACCTTTAACGGGACTGCCGGGATATGGCGCAAATGCGTCATTGGGGACGCAGGAGGCTGGTCTCATGACACCTTAACGGAAGACATGGATCTTTCTTACCGAGTTCAACTTAAAGGTTGGCGTTTTATTTACCTAAATGATGTAGTAACCCCCGCAGAACTCCCAGTTGATATGGATGGATTTAAGTCTCAACAGCACCGTTGGACCAAGGGATCTATTCAAGTTTGCCAAAAAATTCTGTTAGACATCTGGCGTTCCAATGCTCCTTTTAAGGCGAAGGTAGAAGCAACAACACATTTAACGTGTAATTACTCTTACCTGCTTTTGGCTTTGCTTTGCTTCTTGGTGTATCCTATCTGTACACAAAGAATTCCGGAAAACGAGACGGTACTCATGTGGTTTGTGAATGTGATTTTATTCTTCCTAACCAGTGTGGCAGTCTGCATCTTTTATGTCAGCGCACAAATTGTAGTACGCCCCAAATCTTGGTGGAAAGAACTTCCTTATTTGCCACTTCTTTTAACATTAAGCGTTGGTATGGCAATTAACAATGCTAAGGCCGTTCTGGAAGCTATCTTTGGACACCAATCCGCTTTTATTCGCACACCTAAGTACGGAGTTGAACAAAAAGAAAACCGTCGTCACGTATCTCAATTGAAACGCAACGGATATAAAGCTATTAAATCAATCGTCATCCCTATTCTTGAAATAGCCTGTGGAACTTTCTTCCTCAATCTCATCATCATCATGATTCGCCAAGGTCACTACTTTTCTCCGATCCTGATGACCCCGTTCCTAGGGTTCTATTATACAGGATTCTGTTCCTTGGGACGCATGATCTCGAATTTATTACCATCCAAACAAACAGCCCAAGCTAAAAACTAAACTATTTCCTATGCCTGCGCCTCTCTCGCAAGCAATCCGTTTACTTCAACTCACCGTCATTGTCTCTACGGTGTTTGGATGTTTGTTATCTTGTTCGCGTCGGCCTGATTACCCACCTACAGCTATCGTTAAAGATGGAGCAGTAGTTAGCGTCAGAGATCAGAAAATGGCTATCATGCGCGATGGGCAAGTTGTGAAAACCTACCCCATAAGCACGTCCAAGTTCGGCTTGGGAGATAAAAGAGGTAGTTGTCGCACCCCTCTAGGCACGCACCGCATTGCCTCAAAAATCGGTAATGGTCAGCCTAAAGGCATGGTTTTTAAAAGTCGCAAACCTACCGGCGAATGTGTTCAACCCAACTCTCCTGGACGAGACCCTATTGTCACGCGTATCATGTGGCTGGAAGGAATGGAATCACAAAATCGGAACTCTTATTCCCGCCTGATCTACATTCATGGGACCGCAGAAGAACGCACCATTGGTACACCGGCATCTTATGGATGTGTTCGCATGAAAAGTAATGATGTCTACGAAGCCTTTAACCTTCTCCATATAGGAGATCCTGTTGTCATTGAACGCTGCTCTATCAACGCTTCGTTGAAAGCACTGGCTCTAGCAAACAAAACACAAGATACGCTTCTTCCTGGCATAGATTCTCTCTCTCATCACGCTCTCGCTGATACATCCCCCATTATTTCACACAACAACAAGGACAATCGGCCTCCAGCAGTTGCCCTTTCGCATAAACAAACAAGAACCGTCACACGCAAATACACAGCTGGCAAAAAGACGATAACTTATAAAAAGCGAGCTAAAAGCAAGAAGACTATACGAAAGACTTCTCGAGGGACTCGTTATATATTGAAATAGGTTTCTTTATTTACGCCACAACATTTTGGATGTAAGCAATATATAAAACGCATGGTATAAACATAGAAATGCGTCCATTTACCAAAACGCATTCAAATATGTGAAATAAGTGTATCGATCATTAACAGAAACTAAATCTATCATTTATTTTAACACTTCATTCTGTTAACTGTTAGTCTTGTCACTTTTTCAAAATCTATATCCTATCTATATGATTTTCTAGCGACATATTCACGGTAACCTGACATGATGAGCATAACGCATAGTTGCTTATATGATGGCTATTTGTTAGCATTGCCCCATGGCCATAAAGAAATATGAACACATAGACAACGAAGACTTGGCAGGGCAGCTTCTTGTCTCCGCTCCATATTTGGAAGGAGGAGGATTTGATCATTCCGTGATTTTTTTAACCCACGTGGAGGAACGATTCATCATTGGCCATATCTTGAATCATCCAACAGGCCAAAAAGTGGGAGAGGTTGCACAGCATGCAGGAATCCCGAAAGAACTTTATTCCGTTCCCCTTTATAAAGGGGGGCCAGTAGAGCGCAATCAGCTTATTTTTGCCGCATTCGTCAAAACAAAAGACAACTTCCGTATTCAATTTAATCTACAAGAAACACAGGCTCTGGAATATTTAAAAAATCCCGGAGCACTTTTGCGAGCCTACGTTGGACACAGCAGTTGGTCTCAATCCCAACTACGCAGAGAGCTAAAAGACCGAGCTTGGTATGTCTCTACAATGATTCCGGATATTTGCATAGAACCGGACTCCTCCAAGGTTTGGGACATGGCTATGCGTCGTTTATCTCCCCTGCACCATATCATGAGCCATGCACCGGCACAACCGAACTTAAATTGAACTATTAATCATGAGCATCCAAGAAAACCTGGAACATATACTTTCTCGTATACGCTCTGCAGAAGCACGTGTTGGACGGCCATCGGGCTCAGTCCGCCTCGTGGCAGTCAGCAAAACATTTCCAGCAGAAGATGTAAAAACATGCTATGCTGCAGGACAACGTATTTTTGGAGAAAACAAAGTTCAAGAAGGATTAGGGAAGATTCCCAAACTACCGACCGATACGGAATGGCATCTAATTGGACCATTACAACGTAACAAGGTTCGTAAAGCTCTGGAGCACTTTACACTGATTCATGCTGTAGATTCTCTACGTCTAGCACGTTTTATCGATACTGTAGCACAAGAGATGAAGAAGCGTCCCCGTATTCTCCTAGAAGTAAATATTGGGGGAGAAGAAAGCAAATTCGGGTTCACTCCGGAATCCTTGATACAGGAATGGGCCGACTTATCATCCCTAAACCACTTGGAAATAGCTGGCCTCATGTGCATTCCACCACCAGTGGAATCATCAGAAGAAGCACGACCTTATTTTAGTCAATTACGAGAACTGAAAAATACATTATCTAGCAAAAGTAACACACCTCTCACAGAGCTGTCCATGGGAATGAGCCACGATTTTGAAACAGCCGTAGAAGAAGGAGCCACTCTCGTCCGTGTGGGTACAGCCATTTTTGGAGGGCGTACGTATACACCATCTGTATGATTTTAGTTGGACAGAAAAGAAAGTGATGTGTAAGTTTGTTCAGAACGAGTTAAACTGATTTAACCGAGGCCTTGATTTTCACACCCTATGCTGACAGGAGGGAAAAACGTAATTCCGCATGCAGTACGAGACGTAGCAAATGCCACTGTGGCATTTTCATCTCGTATAGCACCGGAGCGTCACTTTGACTTCCAAGAAAAAGTAGAGACAGCATTAGCAGAATGTTGCTCTCCTCAAAATGTCTGTGTTATTGGGATGACGGGATCTGGGAAATCCTCTACGCTTGAGGCATTAGCTGGAGAACGCTTTTGTACATACATCCGAAGTAAAGCAACCCTAGTTCGTTGGCAATACAGACCACATCCAGCCCCCCATACCCATGAATGGGTTCAAGATCTTTTTTATCCGTCAGACTCTTTATTGAACTTGGAGTTCTGGGATACCATCGGACTAGAACAAGAAGACGCCCCACAAAAACTAAAACACATCGTTCCCAAATCAGATGCCATCCTCGTTGTCATCTCTGCCACCAATGGGAATCCCCCTGCTCTATGGGACTACCTCAGAACGCTGGAAAATCGGCTTTATGCCCGCATGGTTCTGGTCATCACTCATTCTGAACAACTATCATTTGAACAACTTCAATCCTTAAAAGAAGTCCTACGAGCCACATCCCGAGAACACTTGGGCATGCAGCTTCCCTTATATCCCGTAACCACAGCCGGGGAGCAATCAGGAGAAGGCGTGGAAGCCCTCACAGATTACGTGCAGGAAGTCTTAAAAAGCAGTCCTCTAACGGACAAGCGAATAGAAAGACTTCTCATAGCAACCAACAGCCTCCTGGAAGAACAAGGCAAAGTACTAGACGAATTGCACCGTCTTTCAAAAATGGATTCGGGCTTCTTAACTTCCATTGATCGAGAAATTGACAAAATCCAGAGACAAATGGAAGATGAAATGCCGGCCAGACTCAAAGCATATGCCCAATACGTCCAAGACAATACTCCGAGATTAGGTAAAAAATCAGCACGACAGATGGGGCGTTTTCTCTCTTTTCGGCGTACCATGATTTTGCATAAGCTTCCACCCGTTATTGACGAATGGTTTTATGAGCTGGTAAAGTCCGGCATTGAAGAAAGCCATTCTTACTACAACAAAGAGTTTCTAAACATCTGCCAAACGCATTGGAACCATGTACGGCCACGGGTAAAAGAACAATGGGACTGTGATATTGGTGATTTTCCCTTAGACAAATTGCAACCATCTCTGAACGTGTACAAAGAAAGATTGGGACGTTCCATTTATATGCCTCTCAAAGATTTCGGCATAAAACCGTGTCTCAGCAAGTTGTTTCTAGAACAAGAAAGTGTAATGCGGGCAGAACTCACATTGATGCTTATCATGTTGATTTTGGGATCTCTGTTAGGTTGCTTTGGAGAACATATGGCAGGCTTCGCTTGCGTAGGCATTGCACTAGCCATATGGCTGGGAAGTAACATAGGATTGGCATGGATGAAATTCCGTTTGTCACGTCAAATTGTAAATGCAGCGGCAGAAATGCACATTGCTGTAGAATGTGGCTTACGATCTCCTTTATATGAAGCCATGATTAGTGGACTCTCAGACTATCGTAAGCTGTATTCCAATATACGGAGCCAAGTAGCAGGAGGCGTAGAACATTTACAACCTTTACTTAATACTAGATATGACTTGTTCTATAAACTAACTGTTCAGAAACACCGTTTCCACATTTAGAGCACGAGCCATTCATAAAAATAGCCGAATCTATTTTCCCTAAAAAAACTCTTTTATCGGATCTGTGGTAATAAATATTCTACCCCACACGCCTTCCGGAGTAATCACACCGTCCACATAACGGTCATGAGCTTCCATCGGTATATTCTCCAAAAGTTGACATGGGAAACATACACCGATCAGAGGGAGCTTAGAAGCCGGGCCAGATAACAAGACATCATAAAATCCACCACCATACCCCAAACGCTTGCCATCACGAGAAAAAGCAGCTCCCGGCAAAATCATTAAATCCATAGACATTACGTCCAATTCAGGACAATCGTTCCCCGGCTCCCGAATATTGCGATATCCTGCTACAAGCTCACTGGGATGACTTACACGATGAAAACTCAATTTTCTCTCCTCATGAACTAGAGGGAAATACCAATTACACTGAGGTAACATATCCAACAATGGCAACAAATCAACTTCCCTTGGACCAGCAGCAAAAACAGCAATACTTTGGAATCCGTTTTTTTTCACCAAATCTGCCACCTGACAACAGATAGTATGCGACATACTAGCCCGTTCGTTAGCTTTCATTGCCACTAAAGAATTACGTATCAAGCAACGTAATTCTTTTTTAGACGGAAAATCAGACCTTACGGATTGGGATGATGTTGTTTCCATTCAACCAGACTTTTTAAAAAGACATTTTCCAAGGAATTACGAGGATGGCCGGCCCCCAACCATGAAGCATGCCTATCGTTCAAAACCAAAGCCTTCAGTTGTTCCAATAACTCAGGAGAGGCATGGTCCAACAATATCTCCTGCTTATCGGAATCCCTCGTCAAGGAATCCATAGTTCCCTCTGCTATAAGAACCCCCTTAAAAATAATGCCTACACGATCACAAACTTCCTGAACCTGTTCCAGTAAATGAGAACAAAGCAACACAGTCATACCTTGCTCTTTCAGATTCTCAATAATGTTTCGGATATCGCGAGAGCCTAATGGGTCTACACCAGCAGTTGGTTCATCTAAAACCAATAATCGTGGAGACTGTACTAATGCTTGCGCCATACCTATACGCTGCAACATCCCTTTGGAATATCCACCTAAACGTCTGTCTGCCGCATCGGACAAACCTACTAATTCAAGCAAATCACGAACTTTCTGCCTTAACGACGTTCCTCTTAATCCGCATAACTTGCCATAAAAAGAAACGGTCTCTGCCCCGGTCAGAAACTTATAAAAGTATGGATTCTCCGGCAAAAAACCCACCTCATTTTTACTATCCGGAGCCAAACTGGACTTACCGAAAATACGGCAATATCCATCTGATGGCCGTACCAACCCCAATAAAGCCTTCATCAGCGTAGATTTTCCGGATCCGTTAGGCCCGATAAGCCCGTACACTTCGCCTTGCCGAATACACATATCAACCCCACGCACAGCGTGTACAGCCGGCTTACCAAGTCCTACATGGAAGACCTTGTGCAAGTTAATAATTTCTGCGGCTATGGGGGAGTCCATAAAACTCATAGTCAAAGCTTAATTTGCCCTAAGCGACGCAACAAAATCTGGCTCATATCAATTCCCTTAGTGAACAAATCCACCGGGAAGTTTTCATTTGGAGAGTGAATATGAGCATCCGGCAAACACATACCAAGCATCAGAGCGTCAGCTCCTAACACACGCTTCATTTCTTCAATAATCGGAATACTGCCACCTTCCCTTACCAAAACCGGTTTGCTACCAAAAGCCTCTTCCAATGCTTGCTGTGCTGCAATCCCAAACTCAGAATTCGGATCACATACATAAGCATTACCACCATGGCCGCGCTTAAATTCCACAGTCACCCCCTTGGGCGTATGGTTTTTCACATGCTCTTCCAGTAATGATTCAATCCGATCTGGTTGCTGTCCTGGAACCAAACGACATGAAATCTTAGCAAATGAATGAGTGGGAATAATTGTCTTACTGCCCTCTCCTTGATACCCACCACCAATACCATTAATTTCCAGCGTCGGTCGCGCAAAAATGCACTCTGCACCTGTAAAACCTTCCTCCGTTACAACGGTTTTCACTCCAGTTAATTCCGCCAATTCAGTATTACTCATACCAGGAACGGTAGCCCACATACTCCGTTCCCAAGTAGCAATAGGTTCTACCCCATCATAAAATCCTCTTACAGCCACACGCCCATCTTCATCATGAAAAGAATCAATAATCTTTGCAAGAGCGGTAATCGGGTTAGCAACAGCGCCTCCAAATACACCAGAATGCAAATCAGAGGAAGGGCCTTTCACAATTAGTTCAGCACAAGCCAAGCCTCTCAAGCCATAAGAAAATGTAGGCGTATCGGGAGCCGCCATACCTGTATCGGAAACCACAATAATATCACAGGCCAACTCATCTTTATGCTCTTTAATAAACGTAGAAAGGCTACCACTGCCGACTTCCTCTTCTCCATCCAGTAAAAAAATCACATTAACAGGGAGATGACCGCCGTTTTGATTCATCAATTCTTCCACTCCCAAAATATGGGCAAACAACTGGCCCTTATTGTCAGTGGCTCCACGAGCATAAATCTTCCCGTTGCGGACCTCCGGCTCAAAAGGATCAGATTCCCAGAGAGCAATCGGATCAACCGGCTGAACATCGTAATGTCCATATATCAATACTGTAGGCTTGCCAACCTCTTTACGACTATGAGCCATTACAATAGGATGCAGAGGAGTTTTGCAAGCCTTTGCTTCCAATCCCATTCCAGACAATTTATCCACCAACCAATTTGCACACTCGCTCACATCGTGGGCATGTTCTTTCTGAGCGGAAATGCTGGGGAATCGCAATAAAGTGGCCAATTGATCCAATCTGTTCATGTCACTATCAGACCATGCCAGAGGCCTCAAATCAATCGATAAAGTGTGGCATTCATTCGTAAAACAATTCTTTTTTCAAAAAAAGAAGCATCTCACCGTAACCGAAAGCACTATTTGATTGCACCAAACGTTCTTTTGTCTCTTTATATAGGATCATGTTCAGCAAATCCAAAGTAAAAAAAGTGGATTTCGTTACCCTGTCCAGATTTTACGGTAAATACAAGGAAGCTCTTCAACTGGAACTCATCAACAGCCCAGCCGGCCTCAGTCGCCATATTTGTGAGCCAGCTATTAACCGCCCCGGTCTAGCCATAGCCGGTTTCTACTCTTACTTTGCTAACAAGCGCATTCAAGTCTTTGGCTCAGCGGAACTTGCCTATCTCCAAAAACTGCCGGAAGGTATGCGTAAATCACGCATTCAACGGATGTTCCGTTGCGAAGTACCAGGCATCGTCTTCTCTCGGGACCAAGATCCTCCCCAAGAAATTGTAGAACTGGCAGATGAAGCCGGAGTATGCGTCTTTCGGACCAGTTTGGTTACCATGAAATTTGTAAACTCCGCCACCATTATTCTGGAAAACGAGTTCGCAGAAAGTCTCACCATGCATGGTTGTATGGTAGACGTGCGAGGCGTAGGCGTTCTCATCCGTGGTAAAAGTGGCGTAGGGAAAAGTGAAACCGCACTAGGGCTGATTGAACGAGGAGCAGCTCTCGTTGCTGATGATATGGTATACGTGAGAAACGTAGGCGGCGAACTAGTTGCCAGTGCTCCCGAAATGAGTCGCGGATTCATGGAAGTACGCGGATTAGGAATCGTAAACATCACAACCCTCTTTGGACTTAAATCCATTCGCCATAATAAACGTTTGGATCTCATTGTCACTCTGGTGCCGGCTAAGGATCAAGAAGAACTGGATAGACTGGGATTAGAACGGGAAGGACTGGATGTTTTGGGGGAAAGTGTCCTTCATGTCCAGCTTTCTGTCGCCCCTGGTAGAGACATTGCGCGTCTGGTAGAGGTTGCAGCAATGGACTACCATCTTAAAGACATGGGAATAGACATGGCAGGAGAGTTCAATCGGCGCCTTATGTCAAACTTCACATCCTCTGAAAGCTAGGTTCGACAAAAAACTCTTGGAAAATAAATCCATTTAGTGTACTAAACCTCTCAGCAACCGTTATCACCCCTTACTTCCAATTCCATGGTTACCAAGGAACTTACCATCATTAACAAACTCGGCATTCACGCACGCCCGGCTGCTCAATTCGTCAAATTGGCCAGCAAATTTGACGCAGACATCGTCGTGGAAAAAGATGGTGAAGAAGTTGATGGTAAAAGCATTCTGGGACTTATGATGTTGGCTGTCGGCCATGGTTCCAAGATTACGATCACAGCGGAAGGTTCAGATGAACAGGAAGCGTTGAATGCGCTAGAAGACCTGATCGCTCGCAAGTTTGAAGAAGATTAATGTACTCCGGCTCTCATGAGCCCGGGTCTATTCAAGCCCGACAATGATTCAGGATCCCATTTCAACGGAAGAAACCCGTCTGCAGGGCATTCCAGTCTCCCCCGGTATTGCCTTAGGGAAAATCAAGATTCAGATCAGTGGCTCTCAAGAGCCTGTGGCATACGACATTACCTCAGATGAAGTTGATTCTGAATTGGTGCGCTTTCATCGTGCGTTACAAATAACAGCAGAACAAATCAAGGCTCTACAAGCACGGATGATTCAAATCTCCGGAGAAAAAGATGCATCTATCTTTGATGCTCACATTCTTCTTCTTCAGGATAAAGTAATACTCCAACAAGTTCGTACCGAACTCTCCAAGAGACTTCAGAACGTTGAACATATCTTTTATGTAGTTATGCAAAACTACATGGAAGTTCTACGCCGAGTAGACGACCCCTACCTGAGAGCAAAAACGGCAGATATGGCAGACGTTATGCAGCGGGTCATCAACAACCTTCGC
The DNA here is from genome assembly GCA_964525305.1 of uncultured Akkermansia sp. Lineage (GTDB taxonomy): Bacteria > Verrucomicrobiota > Verrucomicrobiia > Verrucomicrobiales > Akkermansiaceae > Akkermansia. Next base: position 31,450 of record CAZGGR010000009.1, on the reverse strand, counting down.
AGCACGGAGCCTCAAGAAGAAGAGGAGGAAGCAGAAGACGCGCAAGTACTTGTGGCTTACGATCTTACTCCATCAGATACAGCTGCTATAGACGCCAACTTGATCAATGGGTTTGCCACAGAAATTGGTTCTTCTGTCTCACACACTGCTATTTTGGCACGTTCCATGGGTATTCCTGCTGTAGTAGGACTGGAACAAGCACTGTTGCGAGTAGAAAGCCATGCTCCAGCTATTCTTGATGGCTATAAAGGCGTACTCATCCTGAACCCCACCCAGGAAACCATAGAATACTATCACCGCCTTCAGCTTGAAAAAGAGAAAGCCTACAAAGAGCTGGAAGCACTGCGAGACCTGCCTACCATTACGAAGGACGGTCGTAAAATACGGCTCTCTGTCAACGTCGAATTTCCCCATGAATACTCCGGTATAAAAAAAGTGGGGGCTGAGGGTGTAGGATTGTTCCGCACTGAGTTTTTCCTGCTGGGTAACGTATCCGGAATGCCAAGTGAAGAAGAACAAACTCGTTATTATAAAAAACTCGCAGAAGGGTGTGCACCCCATGGCGTCATCTTCCGCACGTTGGATTCCGGAGGCGATAAGCTGCCCTTTGAACAACTCAGCACACCAGAACCTAACCCGTTTCTTGGATGGAGAGGTATTCGGGTCTCGCTGAGTCGTCCGGAACTCTTTAAACAACAGCTTAGGGCTATTCTTCGAGCCTGCGCAAACACGCCGGGGTGTGGCGTCATGTTCCCCATGGTATCAGGCTATACAGAAGTTATCAGCGCTAAGAAGATTCTTCAAGAATGCCGAGACGAACTCGACCAACAAAATATTCCATATGCCAAAGACCTGAGAGTCGGTATCATGATAGAAGTGCCCAGTGCTGCTATTATGACGGATGTTTTGGCTCAAGAAGTAGACTTCTTCTCCATCGGTACTAATGATCTTACACAATACACTATTGCTGTAGACAGGGTCAACAATCACGTTGCCCATATGTTCCGCCCTACTCACCCGGCTGTCATCCGCATCATTGGTATGACTATTGCTGCCGGAGAGCGGGAACAAATCCCCACGGCAATCTGCGGAGAAATGGCCGGAGATATCACCCTACTACCTTTGCTTATTGGCTTGGGATCCACCTCCATATCTGTTGGCGTGCATCTCGTTCCCATCATACGCTATGCTATTCGCAATCTGGACTACGCCCAATGCCGCGACATGGCACAACAAGCACTCCATGCTACTAATAGCAGACACATTGTAGAACTAAGCACTGCTCTGGCGAAGCAATCCTACCCTGCTCTGTTTGAATAATTGAATAAAATTCATCCTAAATATTCTGTCTAGGAAGATGAATCAAAGCCACACGTTTTTTATCAATACAGTAGCAATATAAAAAGCATAGCAACCCGTTTATTTTCCTTGTTCCTATGACTATTATATGTTGATAGGAGATACCTTGTGCGAACCAGTTTTCCACTTCACAAAAAACTATTCATATCTATTATCAACGGGGCATCACCAAACCTTCCTCTTTCTTATTGTTATTCCATAATAAAACTTCCACTCTCCTGTTAGAGAGCGGAAGTCTTTATAGATAGAAAGCGCATTTCTCCTCCACTATAAGGAGGAATCTTATTTTATTCGTCGTCTTCTGCGTCAAAGGCAGAATCTTCGGAATCAAAGTCCTTATCCAAGTGAGCAGTAAATTTCTTCACACGCTGCTGAGCCGGAAGAGGAGAAAGAACCATGTGCATGGTGTTGCCGGCCAAACGAGGAGCTTGGTCAATTTGCCCCATAGTTTTCATATCGGCAATGACTTTATTGAACATATCATAACCAAGTTCTTGGTGAGCATTTTCGCGCCCGCGGAAACGGAGTTGAAAACGTACTTTATGCCCATGATCCAGGAAGCTTTCCGTACGAGCCATCTTCACATTGTAGTCATTGATGTCCGTACCGATACGAAGTTTAATTTCTTTCAGCTTGACCGTGCGATTCTTGTTATTTTTCTGAAGTTTGGCCTGTTGATATTTGTATTTGCCGTAGTCAACCACACGGCAAACGGGCGGGTCGGCATTACCGGCCACTTCTACCAGGTCTAACCCCAGAGCTTTTGCTTTTTCCAAAGCGTCACGAGTATTCATGACGCCCAATTGGTCACCATTGGCAGTGACGACGCGCACACGAGGAGCACGGATGCGTTCATTGATACGAGTTTGATCACCGCGATCACGGCGGCGATTCCCTTCATTATTCTTGGTTGGCTTAATTGGCACGGTCGGATACTACTAAACTAAATATAACGACTTGGCAACTCAAATCATGGGAGAAATGCTACGTTGCTTAATTTCTTTGACCACAAGGTCAACAAACTGTCCAAAGGGCATCGCTCCCAAATCCCCTTTATCTCGATGACGAACGGAAACGGTACCTTCTTCTACCTCGCGTTGACCGAGCACCAGCATATAAGGTACACGATCCAAACGAGAATTGCGGATTTTTGCACCGATCTTATCTGGAGATTCATCTACAGTAACACGAACTCCATTAGAGGACAAAGCATTGCGATGAGCATTAGCAATATCCATCGCCTTATCGGAAATAGGTAGAATGCGCACTTGCTCCGGAGAAAGCCAAGTTGGGAACTTGCCTTCAAAATGCTCAATAAGCAGACCTGTAAAGCGCTCCATGGAACCAAACGGAGCACGATGAACCATAACGGGACGATGGGGTTTATTATCTGCTCCGGTATAATGAAGATTGAAGCGTTCCGGCAAGTTGTAATCTACCTGAACAGTGCCCAACTGCCATTCTCTACCAATAGCATCACGGACAATAAAGTCGATCTTAGGGCCATAAAAAGCGGCTTCTCCTGCTTCCTCGCTATAGTCAGCCCCCAACCATTCAGCAGCATCACGCAAAGCCTGTTCTGCCTTATCCCAATTTTCCGGAGATCCTACATATTTATCGCTTTCCGGGTCACGCATAGAAAGACGCACGCGATAATCCGTCATCCCCAAAGTTCCAAAGATAGTCTTAACGATCCCTAAGCATTGACGGATTTCTCCCGGGAGTTGATCCGGAGTACAGAAAATATGGGCATCATCCTGAGTGAAGCCACGCACACGGGTCATCCCCCCCAGTTCCCCACTCTGCTCCCAACGATAAACGGTGCCAAACTCAGCCAACCGAACAGGGAGATCTCGATAAGAATGGGCATCATTAGCGTAAATCTTAATATGATGAGGGCAATTCATGGGCTTAAGCATATAGCCCTCTATAGTCCCGGTAGAAAGCCCGTTAAAAAGCTCTGCACAGGATGCTCCTTCTTGACAGAGTTTTTCCATAGCATCACGTTCAGGAATAGGAGCATACTGACTTTCCTTATAATAGGGGAAGTGCCCAGATGTACGATATAAATCCAATTTACCAATGTTAGGAGTATATACCTGAGAATAACCGAGCTTGTCCAATTCCTCCGTAATAAAATCTTGAAGAGAGCGGCGGATGAGAGCCCCCTTAGGCTTCCAGAGGATGAGGCCTTGCCCGACAGCTTCATCAATACAGAACAGCCCCAGTTCTCGACCTAATTTGCGGTGGTCACGACGGCGAGCTTCTTCCAGACGAGCAAGATGTTCATCTAACTGAGTTCTATTGGGGAAACAAGTACCATAAATACGTTGAAGCATGGGGCGATTTTTATCCCCTTTATAAAAGGCACTCGCCACACTCATGAGTTTAAATGCCTTGCAGTTACCTGTACGTCCCACATGAGGTCCAGCGCACAAATCAGTAAACTCCCCATTGCGATAAAGAGAAATCTCTTCATCCTCTGGAATATCATTCAATAAATCCACCTTAAAGCGGGATGGTTCTTTGCGTGGCCCCATAGCCCCCAGCTCTCCGGACTGAGCCATCCGTAAAGCTTCTTCTCTAGAGATGATTTCTTTCTGGAACGGTTGATTTTCCTTCACCACTTTTTTCATCTCTTCCTCAATACGCTCAAAATCTTCTGTGCTGATGTGATGGTCCAATTCCACATCATAATAAAAGCCGTTATCTACAGCAGGACCGCCGGCTAACTGGGCATCCGGCCAAAGACGGCAAATAGCTGTAGCCAGAACGTGAGCGCAAGAGTGACGCAAGCGTTCCAAATCAGACATCTGTTGGCGTTCTTCAAGAGTCTTTCTTTCCTTGTGTTCGGACATACTCGCATTAGTTAACCCCTCTTAAGCGCTGTTGGCAAATGCAAAAAGCTCATATTCTTGAAAAATCAAGGCATGAATACATCAAACAAGGTATTCTGGGGTTCCGAGTACTTTTCTATGAACTTAACTACGCCCATGCAAAGGAAGCACCATACCCAACGGAGTGTTTACACTCGCGATCGTTTATGCCATAGTGAAGGTAAGGCGTTCATATGAATATACTCCTGATCTTCCTTTTCTGCCTCTGTTTACCCTGTATTTTTTCCTATGGGAATGAGCCTTTGGAAGAATCAACCACAACTGTAAGCTTTCGAATCGACCTAGCTGAAACCACAGCGAACACAATACAGTCCAACGCATCTAAAGAAGCACTTCCTGATAGAAGTACCCCTTACGGAGCAGCTTGTCTACTATTGCGAGGCCTACAAGAAAAAACGGACTGGACACAAGAACCATACAAAGAGTTGCCAGCGACATCCCCCTTTGTTGGTGAAATCAGAATGAAAAGTATCCTTACCCGTTTAGAGGCGATTCAAGCATACGTGACTGAAGCACCTCTTGAACGTCCACCTTTTGTGGATAAACAATCCATTACCGTTAATGGGGACCTAGCCATAGCTTACATCCTTCTTCCAGACAAAACTTCACCCTACATTTATGCGGCCACATCTGTGGCACTAATCAAAAGACAAAACGGTTGGAAAGTATCTCTAACCCCTGGTAGTTTTGATAATACATTCCTACCCTTTGACGATAAAATTCGTAAAGAAGCGGAAAAACTATCGGCCGAAGCCAAAAAGAATATCTTCACGATGGCTCAACAATACTCTCTAAAAGCGGTAGAAACAGCTCTGAAACAAATCCGAGAATACCGCAAAAATACAATAGGAGGAAAAACAGATGAGGAACTCATCAACCTACTCATATGTGCAGTAAAGGATTATGATCCCGTCCGAACAGCAGCTCTTCTTATCACCCCTTTCAATAAGGATAAAATTATTGTTCAAAGTTCGCGCCTTACACCAGTAATTAAAGGTTTACGCCTACAAGACCGAGCAAAGAAAAATGGTTATATCCAACCGACCAATCTCAGCTTCATGACTTTCCCCAACACCATATTGGTTCCTCTGCAACCTCACCCGACAGACCGAATGGAGCCACAAGAGGAAGAAGCAGACGACCCCAATAAAAATTATGCTAAAGATAATGGTAAAAACATCCTCAGCATCGGAGCTTTATCTATCGTACTCCCTCGTATGGCCATGCCCCAAATGGATAAGCCAGCACTTATCTACCGCTATACTTTGGAAAAGGTAAAAGACCCTACAGATGGCCACCCCGTTTTACGAATGAACATGATGGATGCTTTTCCATCTTGGAATATAAAAGAGGACGAACTTACCACTTCTCGTATCATGGCAGACTTCCATCGAACTTATCCACCCTTGGCCTTTCCAACGCCTAAAGAGGCCGCAACAATAGTGGGGAAAGCTTTATTTACAAAAGATAGCCTAATCTTACTACGAATGTTGGACCCAAACGTATTCTCTACGATACCAGATTTCGAACAAGCCCTCACTCTACTAAAAACAGCTATAACAAACCTACACCCCAGCTCTGATTATCTACAAGAAAATCAAGGGTCGGAACTTTTAATAACATCAACGCATACAGACGACAATCATTTAAGCATCACAGTAAAACTGAACTTATCGGATGGAAATACCCGAACAACAGAATTACCGTTTATTAAGACAAAACATGGGTGGATGATTGATGGGATAAATAAAAAACAATCATTTCAAAAAAAGATATAGCCATATAAAATCGTTACATAACAACGCAACCTTCAGTCAAAATAATTTTCCTATTAATATATTATGATGAATCTACCAATACGACCGCGCCGCAACAGAAAATCAGCCAATATTCGAGGGCTGATACGAGAAACATCTCTATCTGCCGAACACCTCATTTACCCAGTATTTGTTCATGAGGGCATAGATAATCAACCTATTCCGTCCCTGCCGGGATGCACTCGCTGGAGCATTAAAGGACTAGTAGAAGAAGCTAAGCGTCTAATGGATATAGGCATCTTTACGTTGGATCTTTTTCCCGCCATACCAGACGAGAAAAAAACATCAGATGCCAAAGAAGCCTATAACCCAGATGGCCTTATTCCACGAACTATTTATGCTCTTAAAAGCGAGGTTCCAGGAATCACAATCATGACTGATGTAGCACTAGATCCTTATAACTCCGATGGACATGACGGTTTAGTGGAGTTTCGATCCGATGGTACTATGGAAATCCTTAATGACGACTCTGTGGAGATTCTCTGCCGACAGGCGTTATGCCACGCAGATGCCGGAGCCGATATCATCTCCCCCAGCGATATGATGGATGGTCGTGTAGCAGCTATCCGCGCGACCCTGGATTCCGAAGCTCTAGACGATGTTTCCATCATGGCTTATACAGCAAAATATGCCAGCGCATTATATGGTCCATTCCGTGGTGCATTGGAAAGTGCACCCAAAGAAGGGGATAAAAAGACCTACCAAATGGATCCCGGAAATATCAGGGAAGCAATGAGAGAAGCTCAATTGGATGAAGCAGAAGGAGCTGATATCCTAATGGTGAAACCGGCGACCATATACATGGATGTCATCGCCGCCATGCGTAATCATGTCACTTTACCTATTGCAGCCTATCACGTCAGCGGAGAATACCTGATGATCAAATCCGCAGCAGCATCCGGATGGCTGGACGAACGAGAAACCGTTCTGGAAACTCTAACCTCCATCCGCCGAGCCGGTGCTGATATGATCCTAACATATTATGCACCACAGGCAGCTGAATGGCTCCAACAGCACTGAAAATCCACCATATAGGCTTTTAAAACCATTGAAGGCCAAGAAAAATCTTGGTCTTTAATGGTTTGTTAATTTGTAACGAACTCTCAAATCTGAACTAAGAGCAAAACGTGCTTCGTTACGGCTTTGTTACAGAAAAGGCACAGGTTTAACTATACAATGAGGGAAACTTTGTGCTTTTATTAAAAACAAATGATGAATGATTCAGCCTACACCATTCTAATTGCAGAGGATGATGAAAGCATCCGACATGCCCTAACAGACGTATTAAAAGCATCTGGATATGAAGTACTAACGGCAGTTGATGGGAAAGCTGCTATTAAGGCAATAAAAGAACATAATTTTGATTTAGCTCTACTGGACGTAGCCATGCCGGTAGCAGACGGCTTCCAAGTGTTAAAGATTATGTCTGAAGAGCGTCCCGGCATCCCAGTCATCATGCTCACAGCACGAGGAGAAGAAGAAGACCTCGTAACAGGGCTTAAATTGGGGGCAGATGATTACATCATCAAACCTTTTAGTATCAGAGAATTGTTAGCTCGCATAGAAGCTGTATTGCGTCGTTCCCCGGAACGCCCGCGACAAATTAAAGAAATTCAGATTCCAGGAGCAATCTTGGATAATATTAAACGAATGCTGACCTTTGATGATGGGAAAACAAGCACATTGACGACTCGAGAGTTTGAGCTACTAACCTATATGGCAACTCACCCTAATCGTGTTATCACAAGAGACGAACTACTCCGCCGCGTGTGGGATGTAGATCCGCGTCTTACAGATACCCGTTCCGTAGAAATGACAATCATGCGCTTGCGTGATAAGTTAGGAACCGCTGCCACTATGCTGGAAACGCTAAGAAGCCAAGGGTACCGCTGGAATACATCTTTCATTTCCTGATGGCTGTGAATAGAATCATACGTATCATTTTGTTGGCAATCAGCCTATTGTTGGTCATCAGCACATTGGGATGGCTTACCCATGTTTTACTGAAACAAGCAGAAGAAACGAGCAACTCAGAACAACGTATCAAAGTGGAAGAATTAGCTCATGAAGCTAAACAAAAAATAGACCGTTTATTAACTTCTTTTATCACATTTGAACAGGCTCGAGGTTACTTTGAATACAGACCATTTTATGCCCATAGACGCCCTTATGACCAGCGCATGTCACCACCTGAGCAAGGGGAAGCCCATCGTGAATCTAGTCTCACATCTTACTTACCAGACTTCGTTACAGCTTACCTTCTAATTCTTCCCAACGGTCAAATTACAGGACCGGCCCTATCAAAGGATATATCCCTATACCTCAATTCTCAACAGGGACTTTACCAACGCCTAAATAATAAAATTACCTCACAAACAGCTATTCCCTCTAGCGGAAATCTCTGGGCAGATATACGGAATGAAATACTGCATGAAACACAGGATACAGCATTTACGAAAGGGCATACACTAGAACAAGTAGAAGGCGTCACGTCCTTTGTCCCCGTAGAAGACAATGGCAATCTTTATATTCTACGCCAAGTTCAAACCAACCATGGCACTTATTTACAAGGAGCCCTAATGAACATGGGTAGCCTTAACCGACTCTTGCCAAGCCATGTAAAAAAGCTACTACCTAACAGTCGCTTAACAACTTGGGATCCAACTAAGTATCCAACAGAAAAATTACGTCAGGAGGGGAACCTTCCCTTTGTCAACGCCCCGCTAATTTTTCTACCGGGCACCCACAGTGAGGTTCCCGTTCAAAATCACAAACAAATGTTGACTTGGACGCTCACTCTTATTTGGAGCATGGTATTGCTAGGAGCAGCCGGAGTCATCTGGCTTATGCTTGGCACATTTCGTCTAGAACAGCGTCGAGGAGATTTTGTCTCTGCTGTCACACATGAACTGAGGACTCCACTAACCTCCTTCTCTCTTTATACGGAGATGCTGGAAGACGGAATGGTTCCGGAACAAAAAAAACCGGAATACTACGCTAATATGCAACGTGAATGCCGCCGTCTGGAACATTTGATAGACAACGTACTTTCTTACTCGCGACTTCAGCGTAACGCCATCCGTCGCACACGGGATACTCTCACTTGCCAAGAACTTTTTGAGCCCATTGCTGAAAAAATAGGACGTCGTTTACAGGAAGAAGGCATCAACTTTTCTTTTGCTTTGGCTCAACCCATTCGCATTCTACCCATCCATACAGACGCCGTCTCTGTAGAACAGATCATGGATAACTTAACAACTAACGCCATTAAATATGCTAAGGTAGATAACGCCAAAGTTCAGCTCACAGTTCAAGCAGATCACCGCAACATTGTCATTCGCTTTCGCGACAACGGCCCCGGGATTTCACCTAAAAACCGCAAGCTCGTTTTCAAACCATTCTGCCGCACAAAAGATGCAACTAACAGTCGCAAGCCCGGAGTTGGACTAGGGCTGTCTTTAGCAAGGGATACCGCTCGATCATTGGGGGGGGATTTGCAATTAGAATTTGGTACGTTGGGAGGGGCCAGTTTCTTGCTAACCTTGCCAAAATCCTGATAACGGCTATAGAACTTCCCTCATATAGCCGGATAAGAAAAACCTGTACCACACGAGCTATACACTTGCTATATTATCCCTGATATGCTTACCATGATCCAAGTAATGCTCGAGCAATCAGCTGTACGTTTCCTATAAATAATATCTACCGTAACCTCTTTTTGCTGTGTGTAAAAACTACAAACTCCTGAATATCGCATCATGAGTAAAAGAATCTTAATTACCGGAGGGGCCGGCTTCATCGGATCCCATCTTTGTGAACGACTTTTAAATGAGGGCAATGAAGTCATATGCATGGATAATTTTTTCACGGGTAACAAACAAAATATTCTACACTTGATGAATAGCCCCAAATTTGAAGTTATCCGTCATGATGTTACCATTCCTTATACAATAGAAGTTGATCAAATCTACAATCTTGCTTGTCCAGCATCTCCACCTCACTATCAATTCGATCCCGTTCACACGATGAAGACATCCGTACTGGGGGTTCTTCATATGCTAGGAGTGGCCAAACGATGTAAAGCCAGAATCCTACAAGCATCTACCAGTGAAGTATACGGAGATCCCAAAATTCATCCTCAAACAGAAACTTACTGGGGAAATGTCAACCCTGTAGGAGTACGCTCTTGTTATGACGAGGGGAAAAGATGTGCGGAAACATTATGTATGGACTACCATCGGATGAATGGAGTAGACATTCGTATTATTCGTATTTTCAATACTTACGGTCCACGAATGAACCCTAATGACGGACGAGTAGTCTCCAACTTCATCGTACAAGCCTTGAAGGGAGAAGACATTACTATTTACGGAACAGGGCAACAAACGAGAAGCTTCCAATATGTAGATGACTTGATAGAAGGAATGGTTCGTATGATGAACACAGATGATTTTTGCGGTCCTGTCAATTTGGGCAATCCGGGAGAGTTCACCATGCTGGAACTGGCAAAAAAGGTCATAGAAATGACAGGCTCATCCTCAAAAATGGTCTTTCGCCCACTACCGCAAGATGATCCGACCCAACGTAAACCAGACATTAATCTGGCTTGGGAAAAACTGGGCTGGAAGCCCAATATTCCCTTAAATCAAGGGCTGGAAAAAACAATCGCCTATTTCCGGAGTATTCTATAGGAAGGATAAAGCAGTTTTTCTTCTTCCAAGGAGGCCGACTCAATTCTGCCAACATTCGAATGGTGTGATAATATGCCGAAGGCAAGTTATACAGCTCATGCTTCTGTTCATACTTATGAAAGTGGACCAGATGGTCTTCTGAAACCAGAAGTCCTCCTTCATTGGTTTCAGGAAATAGCACAGGAACACGCCTCTATTCTAGGCTTTGGGTATGACTTTGTCATCTCTCGAGGCTTGGCTTGGGTAGAAGTTCATTTAGACGCAAATATCCTCCGGTTCCCTCATTGGAAAGAAAAAGTAAAACTACTCACAACAACAAATCAAGAAACGCCGTTGCTGGCACGCCGAAATCTGGAAATTCAGGATGAACAGGGAAACGTTCTTATCCTAGCAAGTTGCCTGTGGGCACTCATTGATATACGGCGCAAACGCCCCGTGCCGTTAAACAAATATATTACGTCCTTCCCAAACACTATATGCAAAAAATTGGTATCCCCTGTATCTATGAACACATCAGATACCATTCCCTCTATTCGGGAATGGACTGCAGAGCGTCGCGATACAGACTTTAACCATCATATTAACAATGCAGCCTATTTGGTCTGGGCTCTAGAATCTCTGCCTTCTACTTGGCAAGAAAATCATGTACTAACGGGCATACACCTACACTTTAAAAAGGAAACTCATGCAGGAGACCATATGAAATCCCTTTTTTTCAACCACGACAATTTTACCGTACATCACCTACTGTGCGAAGATGAAATACGGGCGGAAGTGATACTAAATTGGGAGTCTTCCGCTATAAAATAAAAAGGTAGAAAGGTTAAATCTTTCCTCCTTGCCCCCTCATCTGAAAATAGCTATAATGTGTTAAGTAATTTTTCCCTTTTCTCTCATGCCCGTTTTTGGTTCATCCAACCTTGCCGATTCCGGCGAACTGTTAATTTTCAATAAAGTATCATATAAATCCCTGCTAATGTTCGAAAAAGAACTAGGCAGAGAACGACTCACTTATTTGGTAGAAGAAAATCTACCTCCTGATACCGCCACAGCTGCTCATTTAGAATCAACCAAAGCGGACGGTATTTTATTTCAAGCGGGAAATAGTGACCCCACCGCTTTGCGTTCTGCCATTATGGAACGCATCAAACAAGGTAAAAAAGTTGTCTTTTTACCCGGCCCCGTAGCTCACATAAAAGGTTCTATCAACCAAATACCGCCACGAGTAATCAAGGCATTAGCAGCCTTACATATTTCCCCCGTACCGGTTTACGTAGGTTTTTACACTAATTCCGTTCTGGACGCAGAAGCCGATACAGACGCCCAAGCAAATATTCAGATACACATTCTCCCCAAACTAGAAGCCGGAGCTGAAATGGCGGCTCGCCTTACAGCAGCATGGTTGGAATGTTCAGCCCAAGCATATGCATCGTTACCCCAATTACACGGTTCTCTGTCAGCTCTTCTTTTCCGCAGTCTAAAACTTCACTCAAACTGCAGAATTATTGATGGCATTGACGATACCACGACAACTTATCAACAACTTTTGGCAGTATCTGTTGCCTTTTCCAAACGGCTAAAAAAAATCACTAGCAACAGAAGAGTTGGTATTATACTCCCCCCAGGCAAAGGAGCGGCCATCGCCAATCTAGGGTGTTTATTTGCCGGGAAAACGCCTGTAAACTTTAACTACACGGCATCAGAAGATGCCTTTAACAGTGCAGTCAGACAATCCGGAGTTGATTGGTTTATTACGGCAGATACGTTCATGCGCAAGCTGCAGAACTTTCCTTGGCCTCCTCAACGGGATCTGATTTTATTGGAGAGGGAACAAGCTTCACTAAAAAAATCAGCAAAGCGCTGGGGAATTGCTATTAAATTGCTGACAACAAACTTCATGATAAAAAAACTGGGGTTAGATACCCCGGTGGGAGCAGATGAAGCTGTACTGATGTTTACATCCGGTTCATCTGGAGAACCTAAGGGAGTGCCTTTGTCTCACCACAATTTGCTTTCTAATATATCACAGTGTTCTTCTCGTATCACGCTAGATTCTCAAAGCAGATTTCTATCTAGTTTACCCGTCTTTCACTGTTTTGGTATTACTATCGGCTTATGGTATCCGATGATAGGGGGATATGATATGGTCACTTACCCGTCTCCGCTTGAATCTAAGCGTTTAGGGACTCTCATTACACAATACGGTATTGGCTTGGTGGTCACAGCCCCCACCTTCCTACGAGGATTCTTGAAACGTTGTGAGCCTGATACATTCAAACATGTGCGATACTTAATCGTAGGAGCAGAAAAACTGACGGACGACCTCGCTAACGCATTCAAAGAAAAGTTTGGTATCACTCCTTGTGAAGGATATGGACTGACAGAAGCGTCTCCTGTTTGTTCCGTCAATTTTCTCAATCCAACTCCATCAAATTCTGTGGGGGACTTTATACCTGCAATGAAAAAAGGATCTGTAGGCGCCATGCTCCCCGGCATAGCAGTCCGTATTACCAATCCTCATACAGGGAGCATTGAACCCATCACTTCTTCTGGCATGATCTGGCTAAAAGGGCCAAATATTTTCCCAGGTTATTTGTTTAATGCCAAAACAAAACAAGATATTTTTGTAGATGGCTGGCTAAAAACAGGAGACATCGGTTCGTCTGATGAGTTCGGCTTTTTAAAAATTGAAGGGCGCATCTCCCGATTTTCTAAAATAGGAGGAGAAATGGTCCCACACGAAGCTCTGGAAGCTGCTATCATGAATATCTGGTCTCTGGACCCAGCAGACGAAGAACGGAGAATTGCCGTAGTTACGATCCCTGATTCCACAAAAGGGGAAGCGATCGCTTTACTTACTACACTGGTGACAGATTATGTACATCAAGCTCGAACTCTTATCAGACACGGACTGATTGACCAAGGACTACCAGCTCTTTGGTGTCCCAAGGAAATCATTCCTGTTGAACGCATTCCTATGCTACCATCCGGGAAATTGGATCTCAAACAATGCAAGATGTTAGCATATGAAGCCTTAAATATCCCTTTTGAACCATAACCATGGAATTCCAGAGGGAAACTCACGAGCCACCTAATCTCATCACGGTCAAACAACTTGTTTACCGCCTAAGGGATGCTGTTAGCATTGCAGTGGGAACACAGTGGGTAGTTGGGGAACTAAGTAACGTTAAACATCACACCAGCGGACACGTTTACTTCACGCTAAAAGAACAGGGAGCCGAAATATTTTGTGCTTTTTTTAAATCTGCCGTAGCAAGATGCGCCATTCAACTCAAGGAAGGGATGAAAGTCCACGTTCTTGGAGATGCTACTGTATACCCGGACAGGGGGCAACTTCAAATGGTTATCCGTCAGGTAAAAGACGCGGGGAAAGGAGATTTGCAAGCTCGTTTTCTAGCATTGAAGGAAAAGTTGCGGCAAGAAGGCCTATTTGATACGGTCCACAAAAAAACGATTCCGCCCTTCCCCGCAGCCATCGGAATCGTTACTTCTCCAACGGGAGCCGTCATTCAAGACATACGACATGTTCTAGAACGCCGCGCTCCGTGGGTAAAAGCTTACTTACTTCCAGTCCGCGTACAAGGGACAGGAGCGGAACAAGAAATCGCAAAAGCCATACGAGCATGGTCTAGAGCACCATTGAATGGGTTACCCGCTATAGATGTACTTATTGTAGGCAGAGGAGGAGGCTCCATAGAAGATTTGTGGAACTTTAATGAAGAAATTGTTGCAAGGGCCATTTACGATTGCTCCGTCCCCGTGATTTCTGCAGTAGGGCACGATACAGATTTTACCATCGCAGACTTTGTGGCAGATCTTCGTGCACCTACCCCCACCGCAGCAGCAGAACTCGCCACTCCTGATGGCAAGGAATTGCTTCGCAAGCTGACTAGAATGGAACAATCACTGCATACAGCCGCTCGACATTCCTTATTGAGTTCCAAATTAAAACTAGATATTTACCTACGAGGGAAACTGCTTGACCCCGACGCCTTGCTTTCTCCTTATTTCCAACGCCTAGATGACTTGGAAGAAAATCTCTTGAACATATTTAAATCCAAGCTTATTCAAAAGGATCAACAAATTAACAGCCTAGAGCACAAATTACAAATAAATCATCCCAAACACAAAAATAAGGAACGGAAGCAACTTCTACGGTCTTTACAGGAAAAGTTGGCTTTTACAGCTTCTTTGCGACTTACAAAATACTCTTCACATTTATCTCTTCTTCAAACGAATATTAATGCACACAGTCCTGAACAAATACTACAACGAGGTTACGCTTTAGTTGAAAATCAGGAGAAACAATTTATTCGACAAACAAAACAGATACATGAAGGAGAAAAATTAAAAATCCGAGTTTCTGATGGGTGTTTTTATGTTAGGAATGACACTTCGCAATAAATTGAAAACAAAACATCTATTGCATTATTTTTGAGTACAATCTAACAAATTATGTTTTTTCTGGATTTTACAGAAAATGAAACATATTCTGAAAGAAGCTTAACGCTGCTCCTTTTATCCTGTTTCATACATTCGTTCATATGTCTTGCAAAAACATAACCCGCTACACTTACGAAACTACGGCCTTTCAAGGTTACCGACTATCCATTTGTAAAAATAAACATTTATTCACTCGTTATTTTCCCGATTCCCGATACGGAAGTGCGGAAGCAGCACTTCAAGAAGCCATCAAAGTCAGAGATAGTATTTTCAAACTTTTTGAAGAAGGCGATCTTTCTGTTTGCAAGATTTTCGCAAAATATACCGTTCGAACCAAGCAAAGCAAAGCTATAGGAATCAAAAAGAAGAAGTCCTCTTCCACAAAGAAATCTCGCTCTGAATAAAACCAGTATCTATGAGGAGATATATCCTCATTACGACGGGAAGTCACACATTGGAAACATCCATATTTCCTATTTAAATTTTGGGAAATAGATGTTATCTACATACATCAAAAAGAAGCCTATCTCGAGAAGAGATCGACTATCTACGACGACGAGAAGAAGGCTTTTTCACTTCTTCTACCGGCGTTTCCCCAATTTTACCAAGTACTCGGCGAGCCTCTGTAGTACGGTTTTGCTTCAGACATACGGAAGCCCAATTACGATGTACTTCATTGTAGAGGTCTCCCGATTGGATGGAGGCCAAATTATTCCGAAGCCTTTCCTTATCTTCCGTACTTAGTGCGTCCCATATTTCTATCAACTTGCCAAACTGAGCCTCAGCAACAGCCCATTGCTCTCTGCTTGCGCTAATCCGAGCTTGCAAATTCATAATAATTGGCAACAAAGCCTGCACAAACGTTGTATTTTCACGAGCAACCCCCATAGCCTGATCCAAGTACTTCACAGATTGATCATAATCCTGCGCCTTCAAAAAAGCGGCAGCAATGTTCACATCTTCATACGCACGCTTCACCAATGATTCTGCCTGACTATATTTTTCCAATTGAGTACGCATGGCAGTAATATCTTGGCTCAAGCTAGAACCAATTAAAATACGCGGAGCATCCACCCCAAGCGTCATAGCAGCACCTTCCGCACGAGACAACAATCGTGCGGCCTCTTTCAAATCGCCCATCTGCATTTTAATTTTGGCCAAAGCAAGCATTGTTTCCGGCGTACAGTCCATTTCTGATTCTGCAGCCCGAAAACAAATTAAGGCGTTTTCCAATTGTTCCGCCATTGTCTTCAATTCTTCTTGAGAATACTTTCGTGGGGTATTCAGCACCCCGTTCAGTTCTTTTAAAATAATGCGTCCCATATCCGGACTAGCTGTTAAACGGAACTTGGTAAGCAATTCTCGAGCCATGGCACTCCCCACGCCGTTAGGCATACCGGTGGTTGCCTCCGGCAGAGTGTCTTGTAATAACAAAATCTTGACCATTCTCTTAACGTCCACAGTGTCTTTCAACAAGCTTCTCATCACAGGAGAAGAAGCTTGCTTACACAAGGCGGCAAATCGCTCAAACTTGGCCTGATCATATGAGTAAGTTACAAGCGGTTCCAAACAAGCCAACCGGATAGAAACTTGATCTTCCGGCGTATTTTTCAAAATGATCTCATAAAGTTTTTCAGCTATAGCATCATGCTTACGGCGAGCAAACTCACCTGCCCAATTCAAACTGACCTTTAACAAACGGAGCTTATCTTCCTCCTGTAAGATAGAAGAAGCCGTCAATTTTTTTTCTAGGAGAGAAGACAACATAGGCTCTGCTTCTTTCATCATGCCTCGTCTCTCCATTTCCACGGCTAACAACCATGCAAAAGAATCCCGAGCCTCCGGGGAGTTCATCCATTCCACTTGTTTATCCACATTAGCAGCAATCTGAGCCAATTCTGCGTCCGTACCATTCCATGAGTTCAACATACTCTGCAAATGCCCCATAGCTTGCGTCTGGCTGTGAACTTCGTGAATAGTAGGTTTAAACCAACCTTCTATAGTAGGCCAATATTGAATATAACCAAACCAAAGCCCGCCCATGATTGCCAATAAAAGTACCGGCTTCCAATAAGACTTCTTTTTACGAGATGGGCGATAAGGCTTGTTGGAAAAATGACGCTCGGAACTCATGCAGGCATTGAGCCAAAAAAATGGCACAAATCAAGCCTAATAAGCGGCTCGCGGCATCTTAGCAAGATACAAAAAATTCTATCTTCGAGAAGCTCTCCCCCTCTTAGAAGAACCATGTCCGGGAATATTAGCTCGAACTCTGGGGAAACCGGACTCTTTCCAACACTCATCGCCTTTTTCCTTCATGCCAAGTTCATCATAACACCGTCCAAGTTGCTTATAATTCTCAGATCTACGGTCTCCTTCCAACATGGGAAGAACGGCCTCAAAAGCATCTGCTGCCTCTCTCCATTGTTCATCATCACACAGAACATAGGCTTTACATAAATAAGCCTGAACCAATAGATGTTGACGCTCTTCTCCAGCTCCGCATTTTAACAAAGAATCAACGGCTCCAGTATAAGCCTGTAGAGCACCTTCTCTATCTCCTGCCATATCACAAGCCAGCCCTAAGAAATAATACACGCGCCCCATAGACAAACAATCTGCACTAAATTGTGAACGTCTTACATCCAATGCTTTTTGCAGATTTTCTTTAGCATTATTTCCATTTCCATCTTCCAACCATGCCTTACCAAGCCCCTCCAAAGATTGGGCACAAATGATAGGAGAAGCTGAACCACTATCTATAGCTTTCTGGAAATCTATGCGGGCCTCAGATGCGGCTTTTCTCATGATATTCACCCATCCTCTCTGATCATACAAGCCTGCCCAGAAAGGATGATCCTTAGGTAATACACTTCGAGCAGCCCCTTCAGCTTGATGAAGATAAGAAAGAGCCTCTTCATAATTACCCTGCTCCGTAGCAATACGCCCAAGACCTCGCAAAGCACTTAGGCAATCATTCAACAAATAAGAAGCATTTTCTGCTCCGTTAAGCCCTTTTAAAAACAAATCCCTAGCCTCCTCTTTTCTGCCGGCTTCCAGCATAGCCTCACCCATACTAATACTGGCCAAAGCCAAATCTCCGGTAGTCTTATCCAACGGAGGACATAAGGCCAGAGCCTCTTTAAAATACGCCCGCGATTCCGGAATACGCCCTATAACGCGAGCCAACCTACCCTGTGCCGCCAAAAGACGAGATTTGACAGGAAGAGCAGACGTCCCCAACCGAACAGAAGCATCAACGGCGCGCTGAAGTAGAGTATTGGCCACATCATTCCTGTTCAACATCTGAGCTATGGAACTCATCGTTTGAAGAGTATACACCAGCGGTTCTGATAATCCGGCCTTTTCATATCCTTCTACCGCTGTATTCATATAATCATAAGCAACAGCATAACGATGTTCAGCTAACAAAGCTTGGGCCACTTCTTCTGCACGAGGAGCCCACAACTGATAATTTCCCTCGCTATATCCGTTGCTTATCAATTCCCCGGCGGTAACAAGAGCCTGTTCCAATCCACCACGGTTCATTAGTTCACGAGTAAGCCCCCAAGCCGTTTCCGTCCTTAATTCGCTATCTTTAATCCAAGCCAAACGTTCTTCTTTGTTCGCCAAAATACCAGCTAAACTTTCTTGAGAAGAAAATACGTCTGCCATAAAACCGGACAGATTCTGCATAGCTTTTTCTTCACTCATCTGAACCACTTCCGGTGGAGTGGTCCTCATTCCTTCATCATGCCCTATGCGATATGCCATATGATACGTCGCAAACTCCAATAACATCACAAGTACACACAAACATGCAGCTATCAGCCACTTGGTTCGTTGTGAAAGAGGGGGCAAGGGAGAAGGTTCCTGCATAACAAGGGCGTAACGTTACTGTTCACTGCATGAAAATCAAGCCTTTTACTACATCAGAGACATCAACGCCTGTTCGGAACTGAAAAATCATTCTCTTTTTTTACGAGCTCGTTCTGAAGCTCTGTACAACTGCCATGCATTCCACAAATTATGCCACAAGACATAAAACGTTGGCCCTAAAGCAGCAATCGGTCCCGCATATGTTAAAGCCAAATAAATAGACAATGTGGTATTTTTCTGGCCAAGAGCTTGGCTACACTCTGCCGCACGGAATCGACCACCAAGCATCCGCCCTACCCAGAAATTAAGTATACAAATCATTAAAGAAATGATGCCTATCTGCTCCAATATACACTCTGAAATCCCCGAACTTGAAGAAATGTCGTGAGACGCATTCGCGGCTATCAATACTAAAGCAGCCACCCATAAACCAAATGTTGCATTCTTTAAATTTCGCGGCCACATAATCGCTTTTGGATAAAAACGCCGCACAACCATAGCCAAAACTAAAGGCAATACCATGACCATGGAAATATTTTGCGCTACATCCAGATAGATCTCCAAGCCCCCCTTCCCAACGACTATCGGCAGAATAAACGGCAACAAAGCACAAATAACCCCATTCACCACTAAGAGAGCAGTCAACACAAACTCCACACTACCCCCCAATAATCCCATAACTACAGGAGCCGCTGTAGCCGTAGGTGTAATACCCACAAAAAAAGCAGCCTCTGATAACTCACCGTCACCAAATACCCAAAGGCACATAAACCATGATATGAACGCTATTAACAGATTCGTGCCTACCAATAACCAATGAAACCTCTCCAGCTTCATTCTTTTGAAACGAATACCCAAAAATGTCACAAACAACATTGTTATCAGCATCCATTTTAATCCCCAACTGTATTCGTGCAGACCAGGAGACATGTATCCTGCAATGAATGCCGATACAATAGCAAATGTCCTTATAAGAGACTTGAACATATCAACTTACAACATTCTAACACAGCTATGTGATAGAAAAAAATGAGGGAAAAACTTTTTTACAAGTACTTAGTCTACGGTTGCACTCGATTAGCACGCACTTGTATGGAATGATTGTGTGCGTCCAGCCCCTCTACACGAGCAAACTCCGCAACATAAGGAGCAGATTTAAGTACAGAATCCTGATTCATGCGCACCACGCTGGTGCGGCGTTGGAACTGATCTGCCCGCAACCCAGAAAAAGATTTTCCGGCACCGCCTGTGGGCAACGTATGGCTTGGTCCGGCCAAAAAGTCCCCACAAGCAACGGTAGAAAGAGCACCAGCGTAAATAGCTCCGGCAGTCCGAATATTGCTCAGCACCATATCTTCGTCTTCTGTCACAAGTACCAAGTGCTCAGGAGCAAAATCATTTACTAACTGCACGCCCTCTTCAATAGATGAAACCAAAAAACCATATGCATGCTTATCCAACACTTCACGGATGATAGCGCCTCTGCTCAGCAGTGCAGCTTGCCGTTCCACCTCCGATTCGACTTGCTCCAATAACATTTCCGACGTTGTAACGAATACAACCACGCTATCCGGTCCATGTTCCCCCTGAGCCAACAAATCTGCTGCTAAAAACTCAGCATCGGCCGTTTCATCAGCAAGTACCATTACTTCGCTAGGTCCAGGTAATAGATCAATAGCAACAGCACCGACTAATTGTCTCTTAGCCTCTACTACAAAACGATTACCGGGGCCGAATATTTTTTCCACGGGTTTGATACTTTCCGTACCCAAAGCAAGAGCTGCAACAGCTTGAGCCCCGCCAATTTTCACAATTTCCGTCGCACCAGAAGCTTTCAATGCATATAAAAGAGCAGGATTGACACGGCCATCAGGACCACAAGGAGTAGCAGCCACAATTTCCTTAACACCGGCAGCCTGAGCAAAACCGCCCGTCATAATGGAGGTAGATACCAAAGGAGCTTTTCCTCCCGGAATATAAATCCCCACTCGATCATAAGGTAGGAATCGTTCCGCTACTTCCACACCTTGAGCATTTACTCCAGACCAATCTTGTCTACGGCTTCTTTCTGAAAAATAGTGAATGTTAGCTAATGAAGCGGCGATGGCTTTTTTTACAGAGTCTTCCACGGCCATTTCCGCCTCCACCAACTCCTCATCTGTCACAAATAAAGAAGATGGCGTTAACTGAACCTTATCAAACTTGGCAGCGTAATCAAAAAGAGCAGAATCTCCACGAGTAGCAACATCCCGAATAATAGTATTCACAGTATCTCTTACAGAATCCTCCGGGATAGCCCGACGGTTCATCTGACTCTTCATTTCATCAAAACAGGCATCGGAAGGACGGTAGATCTTCATAAGCAGATGTAAAAAATAACGCCAGAGTCTCCCAATCTTTATGCACTCAGTCAAGCCTTCTATCCCGGTCGATTTTTAAGGGTACTTTTTCTAGTCAACAGAAAAAAAATCCAAATATCAGACCATTCTCCCTTGACCGACACTCAAAATAGTCCTAGCTTTTCTTCCGCAAACATTTGGCCAAACGGCCCACTGTCATGAACATTCACGAATATCAAGCAAAACAACTCTTTGAGCGTTTCGGTGTAGCTACCCCTAAGGGCATTGCTGCAACTACGGCTCAAGAAGCAGCACAAACGGCTCGTAACATGGGCCTCTCCCAATACGTGGTTAAGGCACAGGTACACGCTGGCGGCCGAGGTAAAGGAACCTTTAAAAATGGTTTCAAAGGCGGCGTTCATGTTGTTAAAACTGTAGAAGAGGTCGAAGACGTAGCCGGGAAAATGCTTAATCAAGTTCTTGTTACCAAGCAAACCGGGGAAGCCGGTAAGCTTGTCAGCAAGATTATGGTAGCTGAAGCTGTGGACCTTAAAAAGGAATGCTACTTCGCTATTCTTCAGGATCGTGCCAAAGAATGCCCCGTTATTGTAGCAAGTACGGAAGGCGGTATGGATATTGAAGAAGTGGCAGCCACCCGCCCGGAAGCTATCATTCGCGAACACATCAATCCGGCTTTGGGGATTCTGCCTTTCCAGGCTCTCAAGATCGCTGTTGCCTTGGGTCTCACCGGCCCCTTGCTCCGCCAAGCGACCAAACTGATCACCAACGTTTACAAACTTTTCACGACGCTGGATTGCTCTTTAGTAGAAATCAACCCGCTAGTTGTTACCACGGATGATCGAGTATGCGCTTTGGACGCTAAGTTCAACTTTGACGATAACGCCCTGTACCGCCATCCGGAAATCGTGGAAATGCGGGATGAAACGGAAGAAGACCCCCGTGAAGTTGAAGCCGGCAAATATGACCTAAACTATATCGGCTTGGATGGTAACATCGGTTGCATGGTGAATGGAGCCGGTCTTGCCATGGCTACCATGGACATTATTAAATACTATGGTGGCGAACCTGCCAACTTCTTGGACGTTGGTGGCTCCGCAACGGAAGAAATGGTCACCAATGCTTTCCGCATTCTCACCAGCGATAAGAACGTGAAGGCCCTTTTGGTCAATATCTTTGGTGGTATTATGCGTTGCGATGTTATCGCTCAGGGTATTGTCGCCGCGGCCAAAAACATTGATATGAAGATTCCGCTTGTTGTCCGTCTGGAAGGAACGAATGTAGAAATCGGCAAAAAGATTCTTGCAGACAGCGGCATTGCCATTATCCCTGCCGACAATTTGGATGAAGCAGCCCAAAAGGCAGTCGCAGCAGTTAAATAACCCTCACCATTTACTACGACAATGATATCTCTCATTGACAAAAATACCCGTCTGGTTGTGCAAGGCATCACCGGTAGTGCCGGTGCATTCCACGCCAAGAATTGCATGGACTTCGGCACTAATGTGGTAGCCGGAGTTACCCCCGGTAAGGGAGGCCAGCTTTTTGAAGGCAAAGTTCCCGTATTCGATACCGTTGCGGAAGCTAAAAAAGCCACAGACTGCAACGCATCGATGATTTTTGTTCCGCCGCCCTTTGCAGCGGACGCTATCATGGAAGCAGCAGACGCAGGTGTAGAACTCATTGTTTGCATCACGGAAGGCATTCCTGTTCAGGATATGCAAAAGGTAAAAACCTTCTTGAAAGGCAAAAATGTGACCCTCATTGGTCCGAACTGCCCCGGAATCGTTAATCCTTCCGCTAACTGCAAAATCGGCATCATGCCCGCCTACATCTTCAAGCCCGGTCGAATCGGTATTGTTTCCCGTTCCGGGACGCTTACCTATGAAGCCGTATGGCAAGTTACCAACATGGGACTTGGTCAGAGCATGTGCATTGGCATTGGTGGTGATCCTGTCCATGGCATGACACAACAACAAGCCGTGCAGTTCTTTACAGAAGACCCGAACACAGATGCTTTCATCATGATCGGTGAAATTGGTGGTTCTGAAGAAGAAGAAGCCGCTGAATGGATTAAAAACAACTGTAAGAAACCCGTTGCAGCTTTCATTGCAGGTGCTACAGCTCCTAAAGGACGCCGTATGGGTCACGCCGGTGCTATCGTTGCCGGAGGTAAAGGCACAGCAGCAGCTAAGCAAGAAGCATTGAGAAATGCCGGTATCGTGGTTGCCAACACGCCTGCTCAAATGGGAGCAGCCTTGGCTGAAGCCATGAAAAATAAAGGTATGTAACTTCTCGTACCCCTTGTTTTAATCTCTCATTTAAGCGCCTTCCTTTTATGGAAGGCGCTTTTTATTGATTTCTATAGTTCATCTTGGCAGAATCTTTCTAAAAGTCAGACGAGACAAAAGCAATAAAGGCTAAAACGAAGAATAGGGGAAACCTTTAATGATACGGGGCAAAAGTACTTCTCTTTTTTCAAAAGAACAAAGCATGTCTAAATCCTCCCTGTTTTGGCTTTTAGAAAGCGTAGTTATCTTTTAGGATTCTCCTCACGTTAACACCATGGATTACACACCTCTCATTGAAAAACGCTGTCAACGCTTGGAAGAATTGGAAACTGTCATTGCTGAACCGGATTTTTTCAATGACCAAAAGCGTGCCTCAGAAATCATGAGGGAACACCGCCGTCTGAAAGAACTCATGGACACGTGGGCTTCCTTAAATGCGACGAAACAACAATTAGCTGACAATCAAGAACTCGTTAAAACAGACGAATCAGAACTGGCAGAATTGGCAGCCATGGAGATTCCCGATTTGGAAGCCAAGTTGGAAAAACTTCGTAGTGATATTCAATACAGTCTCCTGCCTCGTGACACAACGGAAGATAGAGATGCTATTATTGAAATTCGAGCCGGTACGGGTGGTGATGAAGCATCCCTTTTTGCAGGAGACCTTCTGAGAATGTACCAACGTTTTGCAGAAGCACGCGGGTGGCGCTTTGAACACATGGAAAGCAGTCCATCTGACGTAGGAGGCTTCAAAGAAGTAGTCTGCCGCATTACCGGCGAAGAAGTATTCCGATTCCTAAAATACGAAGGCGGGGTGCATCGTGTACAACGTGTACCGGCCACAGAAACACAAGGGAGAATCCATACATCCACTGCAACTGTTGCGGTCATGCCTGAAGCAGAAGAAGTGGATATAGAAATCCGGCCAGAAGACCTCCGCATAGAAGTATGCCGTTCCGGAGGAGCCGGCGGACAACACGTAAACAAGACGGAATCTGCTGTACAAATATGGCACCTACCCACTGGAGTTTATGTGAGATGTGAAGAAGAACGTAGCCAGATGAAAAACCGAGAAAAAGGCATGAAGATTCTAAGAGCAAAACTCTTTGAAGCCAAAAAACGCGAAGAAGCTGAAAAATACTCTGCTGCACGTCGTAGCCTCATTGGATCCGGCGGACGTGAAGAAAAAATCCGCACTTATAACTTTCCGCAGAACCGCCTAACTGATCACCGTATCGGTTATACTTCTCACAATCTGGATGGCATTCTGATGGGGCAAATGGATGACTTGATTATGGCTCTTCAACATGCGGAAATGCAGGAACGCTTGGCAGAAGCAGGTATGTCCTAAACACATTTCCTCTCGCTATGAAAACCTTACTGGAAGTTCTTCAGGCCGGAACAGATTATCTGACTCGGCAAGGCTGTGATGAAGCACGCGCCACGATGCAACACCTGATGGCGCACGTTTTGCATTGCAATCGAACAGCCCTTTACTCCCAGTTTGACAGACCCATTGAAGAAGCTCAATTAGCTCCGTTGCGCCAATTACTAAAACGCAAAGCGGAGGGAGTTCCCCTTCAACACCTATTGGGATACACGGAGTTTTTTCGTCGAGATTTTCTGACGGATGCTCGGGCTCTAATACCACGACCGGAAACAGAAGAACTGGTGGAACTGGTGTTAAAAAAAATCCCGGCTCACCCGGTACGCATACTGGATATGGGAACCGGATCCGGCATTATAGGCGTCACTCTTGCTCTGGAACTTAAGGAACGAGCCAAAGAAATTGTTTTAGCGGATATTTCTTCCCAAGCGCTGGATTTGGCTTTGGAAAACGCCTTGCGTTTAGGGGCTAAAGTTTCCACCATCCAAACAGATTTGTTTGAAAACATCCCACCAGCGCCACCTCTTTTGCAAACACAGGAAAAACAGGATGGATCTATTTCGGAAGAAAATGGACAAACAGAGACATCCCAACGTTTTGATGTTATCGTAGCAAACCTACCCTATATAGCTGATGGAGAAGAACTTGCTCCAGAAGTCTTAAATGACCCTCATACAGCTCTATTCGGTGGACCTAAAGGATGGGAAATCATTGAACGATTCTTAGCTCAAGCTCGGAATTACCTAACAGAAAACGGCTTTGTTGCCTTGGAAATAGGATATGACCAAGCAACTATCGTCACACAAATCCTAGATGGTTATGGATATAATTACATCGAGGTTCTAAAAGATATGAGTGGCATTGCCCGCTTTCCGTTTGGCTATCGTTAACCCTGTTTTTTCATTTTTCTTATGCAGTCGGCGCGTATTCTTGTTGACGGGCACAGCGATCTGATACTGGATTATGGTATTCCCCCGGAAATCGACAACATCAAACCGGGCTGCCGCGTTCAAATACCTCTGCGTAACAAAACAGCCAATGGAACAATCCTAACCATATCGGCCCCCAATCCAGCCTGGCAAGACAAGCTAAAACCTATTTCAAAATTGATTGATCCAGAGCCACTGATTTCTCCAATCATGATGAAATTGGCGATTTGGGCGGCAGATTATTATTCCGTAGCTTTGGATCAGATGATCCGTTGCCTACTTCCTGAACCGGTTCGGCAAGAAAATACGTCAGAAAAAATGCGAAAGATGCTTCATCTGACCAAAACACCTACCGAAGCAGAACTGGAAGCCCTGTATCGCAAAGCACCTCGCCAAGCTCAAATGCTGGATAACCTTGCATCCGAAGCTCCACATTCCGTACCCCTAGCCAACTTTGGAGCCGGAGGTCTAAACATTGCTCGTAATTTAGTCGCTAAAGGGTTCATCACCATAACAGAAGAAGCGACGCACCGTGATCCTACAGCAGGAGAACAATTCGTTCCATCCCAGCCTATGAAGCTAAATAACCAACAGCAACAAGCCTTGGATGAAATCTCTGCTATGTGTTCGGCAGAACAAAAAAAACCGATACTATTGCAGGGTGTGACCGGTTCCGGAAAAACAGAAGTGTATCTTCAAGCGGTTTCCTTGATCGTACAAGCCGGCCAATCAGCTCTTATCATGGTGCCGGAAATCTCTCTAACTCCTCAAACAGTTCAGCGATTCAAATCCCGTTTTGCGCATTTGCCATATTCTGTAGCAGTACTACACAGCCTCCTTTCTGATGGCGAACGCTTTGATGAATGGCATTCTATCCGTTCCGGTAAGGCGCGCATTGTTATTGGTCCTCGTTCTGCCGTCTTTGCGCCATTACAAAATCTGGGTCTAATAATTGTAGATGAGGAACATGATGCCTCTTACAAACAAGAAAGTGCCCCTCGTTACCATGGACGAGATTTGGCTGTACTGAGAGCCCATATGGAAAAATGTACGATCATTCTCGGTTCGGCCACTCCATCTTTAGAGAGTATACATAATTCCAATATTGGGAAATACTCTATTGTAAAATTAACAGAAAGAGCTGATGGGCAACAACTTCCTCTCATACGAATTTTAGATATGAAGACCGAGGGGAAAAATAAATCCGGTCCCAATATACTCTCTGAGCGCCTCAGGCTTTCTATTGATCGCCGGCTGAATAAAGGAGAACAGATTATTCTGTTACTCAACAGGCGAGGTTTTGCCCGATCTCTACAATGCCCTGACTGCGGACACGTTGTCACTTGTCTACATTGCTCGCTACCTCTAACTTATCACCGCACAGAAGATCGTCTAATGTGTCATTTGTGCGGATTTAAGGCATTGGCTCCACGAACCTGCCCGGAATGTCGATCTTCTAACATTCTTCTTCAAGGATATGGGACACAAAAAGTGGAAGAAATCTTGCGTAACACTTTTCCTACGGCACGTATTACGCGCATAGATGCCGATGTTGCCCGACAAAAAAATGCGGTACGCAACATTTTAAATCAATTTCGCTCCCACAAGATAGATATTCTTCTTGGGACTCAAATGATTGCCAAAGGCCTTGATTTCCCCAATGTCACACTTGTTGGAGTTCTCAATGCAGACTTAGGGTTATTCATCCCTGACCTACGGGCAGGGGAACGCACTTTCCAACTACTGACTCAGGTTGCAGGACGAGCCGGCCGAGGAGATCTTTCAGGAGAAGTGATCATTCAGACTTTTACACCTCAATCTCCGTCTCTACAATACGCTCGGCATCATGATACAGACGGCTTTGCTGTTCAAGAATTAGAAATACGCCGAGCCCTTGATCTGCCGCCCTTTACCCATATTGCCGTACTGACCATCAGATCCCAATATGAAAATATGGCAGAGTTCGCCATCAATACCCTAGCTTCTCGACTCCGCCGCATGCTGCCGCCCCCAGCGACCATGACGGATCCTATGCCCGCCCCCATTCCACGAGCTCATGGTCAATTCAGATTCCAAATTACAGTCAAAGGACCTTCCGCTCGTGTTCTTTCTAGCACTCTCCGAAAATTGGTAGAAGAAGCCCAACTAGGGGATGATTTGACAGCTGTAATTGACGTAGACGCCATGTCTTTTATGTAATCAGCCTGCCCGCCAAGTTCATCCTCGTTAGGATTTCTCCAGACAACTCACTTACCATTATGCTACTTCATTTTTATGAAATGACGGAGCGGAAATGACTTTATTAGGTAGATAACCGGAATTCATTGTTATCACTCCAAGTGAGATAAAGAAACCATTGAGGCCCTATGTGATCGCGGCTTTGCAAGTGGATTCTTCTATAGATACCGATGTTCACTTTCTAAATAACAGCTCTGACAAAAATAGTAATGCCTTAACCCTCTTCCTCATTTCTCCATCCGGAAACCTCATTAAAACAACAATTGAGCTACCAAAGCCTTCCGTAAAATCTTGCAAGGACAAAGAGATGGGACCTATCAAATTAGGATAAAGACCGAGGATTTATCTCATCACGACCAACAATACTTTGAAAAATATCCTACCTAAAATTCAAATCTTCTCATTTTCTGCTTGCCTATGCATCAAAATACGTGTAGCATTCGTCGCACCACAACATCCAATGGTGTCGGTAGTTCAATGGTAGAGCCCCAGATTGTGATTCTGGTTGTTGCGGGTTCGAGTCCCGTCCGACACCCCATTCATTTTCTTCAAAAAGAGCACTTATGGTGCTCTTTTTTACTATCTAACAAGGACGCATGCGCAATCCAGAATTCGTTAAAGCAGCTTTTTCCGCTATTGCACCACGTTATGTGGCAACCAACCATGTGTTGAGCATGGGGATAGATTTGTTGTGGAGACAACGAGTCGTACAACTCGTAGCAGAATGGAAGCCGGAATACCTACTGGATTTAGCTACCGGTACAGGAGATCTAGCACTAGCTATCCTGAAAGCCATGCCGGAAATCAAGCTTACCGGATCAGACTTCTGCCAACCCATGCTTGATATAGCTATGGCACGAGGACTCACCAACGTGGTTTGTGCAGATGCCCTAAACCTTCCCTTCTCTTCCTCATCCTATGATGTCGTAACAGTTGCATTTGGCTTGAGGAACATGGCCAGCTACCCGGATGCACTGATGGAAATGGGGCGTATGTTGCGCCCGGGGGGGCATCTGCTCATTCTGGATTTCTCTCTTCCTCAAAATTTATTGCTCCACCCTTACCGTTTTTACTTACACAGAATTCTCCCCATTATCGCCGGATGGATGACAGGACACAGAGCCGCCTATGATTACTTAGCCGATAGCATTGAAGCTTTCCCTCATGGACAAAGCATGAAAGATTTGCTCAAAGACTGTGGCTACAACAATATCACGGCAGAACCACTAAATGGAGGAATTGCCGCCATTTACACAGCTCAACGATGAGTGCAGGAGACGCAAGAGAGGGAATCATCCGCAGCCGATCAAGCCGAGCTCGATTAGGAGGCAAACTAGCTGGACTTTCCCTACCCCGGCAAATAGCAGTTATTGCCTTCTGGCCTTTCTTAGAACAACTTCTAAGCTTTTTTGTTACTTCATCAGACCTTTTTATCGCTACTAAAATAGGAATCAACGCTCAAGATACCATCGACATATCCGATGGGATGGGAGCGGTTGTTTTCATCATGTGGTTCGGTTTTGTTATTCAAGGTTCTATCATGATGGGAGCTACAGCCATCGTTTCTCGCATGACAGGAGCCAGAGACTATCCTCAAGCACAACACGGCCTACATCAAGCAGCCATACTAGGACTTCTTGCCGGTATCATTTCCTGCGGGCTACTTTTCTTATGTAGTGATTTCCTAGTTACTCACGTATTAACCATGAATGCATCTGCTAAGGCTTACGCCCTACAGTATGTTTATGTAGCAGCATTCGCAGCCCCATTCAGCGGCGTTGTTTTTGCCATCAACGCCGCCTTAAGAGGGTCCGGAGACACCAGACTTCCTTTCTGGATTATGATGAGTGTGGGTATATTAAACGTCATTTTCAGCGTTCTATTTGTCTTTGCAGAAGCCCCTCTTGGGGGATGGCGTATCGGAGGAATTGCCGCAGGTACGGTCTGTGGCTATGCCATCAGCATGAGCATCCTCTTATTCATCATGGTACACCGGAAAAGGAACATATTCTCGGGTAGGGAAAATGACTCTCTGGAAGAACTTGTTCAAGAACGAGGCGAACACTATGCTCCTCCGTTATACCTCAGTTTTTCTCATCTGCGTCCGGATATGGGAATGCAAAAACGCATCCTGAAAATAGGTCTACCTCAGGCCATAGAAGTCTTTGGCATGTGGGGCATACAAATGTTCTGCCTTTCCATCATCAGCGAGCTGCCTATTACAGGCGTTTTAGGGGTTCACAACATTGCTGTCCGAATAGAATCACTCAGCTTTCTTCCCGGATTCGCCATTGGCATGGCGGCCTCTACCCTTGTGGGGCAATATCTGGGTGCCAGGAACACACTTATGGCTCGCATCACCATCTGGAAATGTATGCGGTACGCCATCATTTTTATGACTGCTCTGGGGATTCTCTTCTGCGCTTTCCCTTCTCTCTTCATGGAAATATTCTCCAACAACAATCAAACTCTTATAGATACAGGAATCCCAGTACTGCGCACCATGCTGTTAGTTGAACCCGTCTTTGCAGCCTGCATTGTCATGAAGATGTCCCTACGTGGAGCAGGAGACACACGCAGAGTCATGTTCATTTCGTACGGTATCATGGGCTTCTTCCGTGTTGTTTGTACATGGATATGGTTCAAAATTGCCCCGGATACCATGTCTCTCTGGGGAATATGGATGCTATTCGCCTTTGAAATGGCTATTCAAGCCGCAATCCTCTACAAAATAGTCAAAGGGCGCAGCTGGACTAAACTGCAAGTCTAAAATGTTCATACTCTCATAAAAACTTTGCATTCTACGACAAAATATGCTAAAGTCCTCTTGCGTTGTTATTCAACGGGCTCGTAGCTCAGCGGTCAGAGCAGGGGACTCATAATCCCTGGGTCGTAGGTTCGAACCCTACCGGGCCTACCAAAATAAACCTCCAAAAGTCAATGAGACTTTATGGAGGTTTTCTTTTTAAATACTCTTAAAGCGTGCGAAAACATGGAGGAAGTACGCTTCTTTGGCACTACATTTTCCCTTCCTCTCTGCACAACTTTGAAGAAAACGGAACAGTCCCCCCCCCCAGAGCAAAAACATTCATCCATCTCCCTCGCCTTTTCCTCTCGTATCTCTTCTTATCGTCCTATTTT
>CAZGGR010000008.1:0-111357 GCA_964525305.1 uncultured Akkermansia sp. | reverse complement strand
TGCCATATGCACAATTTTTTTATTTGTGAAATTTAGAATGTTAATTCAACCAATGGATAAGCATTACTGATACTTAGTATATCAGTCCAGAGCAGCACGTCGGACTTGTACACAATCCATACCGGCAGCAGCAGCAGCCTTCATGCCTGGTTCTGCGTCTTCAAACACTACGCACCGAGACGGATTAACCCCCAATACTTCAGCGGCTTTCAAGAACATATCCGGCGCGGGTTTCCCATGTTGCACGTCATCCGGGGTTAAAATTACCTTAAATAATCCAGAAAGGCCGGATGCCGCCAAAGTTTGAGAGGCTCCCGGTAATGCACTACCCGTAGCAATAGCCTTGGGAGCATCCCCCAAGGAAAGAACAAAATCCACAACTTCTTGAATGGGACGCATACCCTCCTCTGCCAACATTTCCAAATAAATACGTCGTTTATTCTCCGCTGTAGAGGTAGCGTCCATTTGCATCCCATACTTTTCATTCAAAAAACGCACTACATCGTTAGCGGATTTGCCACCACATGAATAAAATTCATCTGCCAAGAACACATCATTAGGAGCACCGGCACAAGCCAACGCTTTGCGCCAAGCCTTGTAATGGAGCGGCATACTATCCACTAATGTACCATCCAAATCAAAAATATATCCTTCATATTTCTTTTCTGGCAAATCCACGCGTTTCTTCATAACGAGGAAGTATCATGCCACAAATACCATTCCCGGTAAAGCCCACAAACGAAGGGAACTAAAAGAAGAATCCCTAAAAAAAATATCAAGAGCTTGACATTTTATCCTATTGTTCTAATGTTTTTGCCACCTCGAAACGGAAACCGAAACTTTTTACAACATGGCCAATACCAAATCCGCACTCAAGCGCATCCGCCAGACAGAAACTCGCACCGCTCGTAACCGTGCAGTAACCTCCAAACTGAAGACACTCCGCAAGAAAGTTGCTGTCGCAGTAGAATCGTCTGACAAAGAAGCAGCAGCGACTGCTTATAATACTTTCTCCTCTGCTGTTGATAAAGCCGCCAAGGTTGGTATCATTCCTGCCAATCGCGCAGCGAACTACAAGAGCAAGGCCGCCAAGGCTATCGCAAAAATTGCCTAAGTTTTCACTTCGGTTTTCTAACGATTTTTTCATGACAAGTCGCTCTGCTCTGCTGAGCGACTTGTTTTATTTTTCTTATTTATGCAACAATCTCGCCTGGATAAAGCCAAACAGATTATTGAACAACCGGAGAACTTCAAGGTTTGTGAAGCGTGCGGTTCTATTGTAACACGAACTACTATGGTCTGCCCTAATTGCAACGCTTACCGCTTTGACTCCAATCCGGAATACGTTGCAGAACAAGCCGTACTTCTTGCATCACGGGCTCAGCGTTCTGTTACACTAGAAGACATGGAACTCACAGATTGAACTGTTCGTAACATTTTTATTGATTGCGTTTCCTACCTCAGCATTACATACGAAAGGTAGAACTTCTTTCACGATCAAAAAAACTTTTCTGATAGGAAAGGCCTCTTTCTATAATTTACCAGCAATGGACATCCATTGTTGGCTACTTACGTAAATCTGCGATACGGCGAATGGTTTCTTCTATCAAATTAGCGGGACAAGAAGCGCCAGCGGTAATCCCCACCTTTAAAGACTTGCCTAAGTTCTGAACAACCGGTTCCGTAGTCATCTGGCACACTTCCCTCTTCTCCGTATCAAAAGCATCCACATACTGAATAGATTTTATGCACTCTGCGGATTCAATAAAATAGGTAGGTACATGCTCCTTGGCAATATCCACCAGATGGGTTGTATTGGAACTATTGTAACCACCAACTACAAACATAACGTCCAATGGATTCTTCAACAATTCATACAAAGCATCCTGCCTATCTTGCGTCGCTCCGCAAATTGTATCAAACACATAAAAATTATCATCATCTCCGTCACGTTGAATAATGGCATCCCTCACCATCTGCTGGAAAGATTGCGTTTCTGTTTTCAACATCGTGGTCTGATTAGCAATTCCAACTTCCTCCAAATCCCGTTCAGGGTCGAATCCCGGAGAAAAACACCCATCAAATCTCTGTATAAACGAGTCCTTATCTATACGACCCAAAATGTAATCACACAAAAAACGAGCATCTTCCAAATCGTAAACAACCAGATACTTCCCTTTCCCCTTATCGCCCAAGGCCCGAGAAGCAGTAGCTCTAGTCTCTTCATGAGTAACCTTACCATGAATAATAGAAGTTATCCCCATAGCAGCATAATTTTTTACCCTCTTCCACACCTTCATTACATCACCACAGGTTGTATCTACAATTTGAGCCCCCTTCTCTTCCAAGGCGTCCATGAATGACATAGGGACTCCAAATGCAGGAATAATCACAACATCATTTGCGGTTATGGCGTCATAAGAAGCGTCCAATTGCTTCCAAGGAAGTTTTTGTATCCCCATCCCCTCCAGTTGACGATTCACTTCCGGATTGTGAATAATATCGCCTATTAAAAAAATCCTTTGAGAAGGAAATACCTTACGTGCTGCATAAGCAATATCAACGGCACGACGAACTCCGGTACAAAAACCGAACTCACGAGCTAAGAAAAACTCCGTATGGCCCAAATTATATACATTCCCAGCAGAACGGATATGCGAAATTAATTCACTTTGGTAATGTTGCTGGATTTCTTTTTCCACTTGTTCCATTACCTCGGCTCGTCTCACATTCACTCTAGCTTTGCGGGTGGAGTCCTGATTCATACTCTCAGCTTCCACACTTTCTTTCTTTCGTCAAGACAATCACGGCTTGCCAACCGGTACTTTTCACTGTATGCACAAGCTCATGCTATTGGCCCTGGCTCCAATGAAAGATGTGACAGATTTAGCTTTCCTGCACACATTAAATGACTTGAACTCATTGCCGGACTATTTCATTACAGAATATTTTCGGACAATAGCTCATCATAAAAAGATGTCGCCATACATTCTGCGTTCTATTGATGAAAACCCCACCAAGCGTCCTATTTTCGGTCAACTCGTAGGGCATGAACCAGAATACTTAGCCAGAGATGCACAAGTTCTGATGAAGCATAACTGCGCCGGAGTAGACTTAAATATGGGATGCCCTGCTCCCATGGTGTGCCGCAAAAATGCGGGAGGAGGAATGTTGCGTTCTCTAAAAACAATGGATGCAGCTTTAGGAGCGCTCCGAGATGTATTACCGGCGGGCTCCTTTACCGTCAAATGCCGCTTAGGTTATGAAACCCCAGATGAGTTTGAACGTATTCTACCCATTATTGCTTCACATTCTCCGGATAGGGTATGTATTCACGCTCGAACCGTACGTGAAGGGTATCGTTCTCCAGTTCATCCTGAATGGGTAAAATGGGCTTCAGAAATGCTACAATGTCCGGTCATAGCCAACGGCAATATCGTCGACATAGCTACGGCAGATGCTTGGATTCGACAAGCAACACCGGCAGGGCTAATGATAGGACGAGCAACCTTACGGAACCCGTGGATATTTTCCCATATTCGATCTCATTTACTTGGACAAACAATAAAACCTCTCACCTTTCGCCAAGTATTGCACTACATTCGCTGTCTCTTCAACCGTACCCTAAAAATGCAAGAACATTATGTGGAAGAAAAACATATCCACCGCATGAAAAAATATCTGGTCTATACAGCACGGGGATTACCAGATTCTTTTGATCATTACATGAAACGGGCAAAAACAGCTCATGATTTCATGAAGATTTGTGAAGATATCCTAGACAACGACACACCTTGGAACCCTACCCCGCCGGAGGATACGCATCTCTTTGCTCATTTCCATACACTCCTTGAATAAGAGGGAACTTGTCTGCCCCTCAAAAGTTAGGTATGAATATCAACGTTCATGAATCTATTGCCTTTTTCCTTACTTTTCGGGCTAGCTCTCACAATCTGTACTGCTCAAGATAATTTTACAGCCAGTATAGATTTTCTGCGTACTCATATGCCATTACAAGATAGAGAGACTATCACAGAGAAAAGATTGGGAAAAGAGGTACGCTTTGCTTTAACGGCCCGCGAACAATTTCCTTGGGCCAAGCAAGTTCCTTGGGAGATTTATGCAAACAATGTTCTTCCTTACGCAGTAGTCAATGAACCACGTGACGAATGGAGAGAACAATTCTACAAAACCTTCGCGCCTATTGTCTCTTCATGTAAGACGGGGCAAGAAGCAGCACTTGCCATAGCTTCCAGCATCCAGGACATTCTAAATGTACGTTATTCAACAGAAAGAAGAGTTCCCCACCAGGGCGTAAAAGAATCCTTACAATCAGGTAAAGTTTCCTGCACAGGCCAAAGTATTTTACTCATTTGTGCGCTTCGTTCCGTAGGTATTCCGGCACGTATGGCAGGAGTGCTTACATGGAATCATGTACGAGGCAATCACAATTGGACGGAAGCATGGTGCGATGGTGAGTGGAAAATGCTAGAATATAATGAAAAAACATTTAATACACCTTGGGTTCTATCTGCTATCAGTATGTTGGATCCCAATAAACCCGAAAACACCATTTACGCAACATCATGGAAAAAAGAAAGTTATAAAAAAGATTTTTTCCCACTAATATGGGAAGCTCGTTATGATCCAATAAAGCACACACTAACATTTCCTCCAGAAAGTAAAATCGTTCCGGCTGTTAACATTACAGACCGTTATTTAAAACTAGCCTCTGAGTGGGTAGCAGCTCAACCTAGTTATGTTCCAGGGAGCCGCCTAATGCTGAACATTCAGACAAAAACGAAAAACGGGATTAAAAGACTACCTCTTCACGTCACGCTTAAATCAGAAGATGGAGAAGTTCTAGCAGATGGGACAACTCCAGGACCGACTGATGATATAAGAAAATTCTTAGAAATAACACTTCCGCGCAGGATTTCTCATGGAGTTCTGGAATTAATGCTTCCTGATGGAACCGTTCGTATTGAACCTGTGGCTCACACAAAGGCTCCTATTCAGATTTTAAATCTTTTCATAACTATCCCTGAATAAAATGTAGTCTTAACCTGTAATATTCATTACAGGAATAATCTTTTTCAGCTTCGGAAAACGATACAAAAAGACCGCACCAAGACAAGGTGCGGTCTAAAAGTCTGCTTTGCGGTTAGAGAATTACATTCCCATAATTTGATATCCACCGTCCACGTAAATCACCTGACCGGTAATTGAAGCAGCTCCATCGCTAGCCAGGAAAACACCAGTTGCACCAAGTTCTTCACCCGTGCAAGAACGCCCCAAAGGAGCATGTTCTTCATATACCTTAAACATGGTGTTAAAGCCAGATACGCCACGAGCAGCCAGCGTCTGCATGGGACCAGCACTAATGCAGTTTACACGAATGCCACGAGAACGCCCCAGATCATAAGCCAAATAACGCGTGCATGCTTCAAGGGCAGCCTTGGAAACCCCCATTAAGTTATAGTTTGGAACTACTTTTTCAGAGCCCAAGTAAGTCATTGCCAGAATGCTACCTTTATCAGACATCATTGGTTCAACGGCACGAGATAAAGCCACTAAAGAATAAGCGGAAATATCTAAAGAAATCTTGAACGCATCGCGACCGGTTTCCAAGAAGCTACCACCCAAAGCTTCTTTAGGAGCAAACGCTACAGAGTGTAACATAATATCCACCTTATCTGTATGCTGGCGGACTTTTTCAAAAAAAGCATTGATCGATTCATCACTGCTGACATCCAAATCATAAACAGGGACATCTTCCCCGAAGTTTTCATGAATCAACTTAAGCACGCCGTCTTTAAGGCGCTCACCCTGATAATTAAAAATGAGCTTTGCACCTGCTTCATGCCATGCCTTGGCAATTGCGAATGCGATACTACGCTTATTCGCCACGCCAACGACGACACCAACTTTGCCTTCAAGTAATTTACTAGACATAACGATAGATGAATATTGCCTTATTTCTCTTCTTTTGACAAGAAAAACGGATAAAGCAGTACTTTTATCAAGCACCGGTTTGTTGTTGGCAAGCTTTAACCGTATTTGCCATCAGCATGGCGATCGTCATCGGCCCCACTCCACCTGGAACAGGTGTAATAGCGCGACATTTGGGAGCGACCTCGTCATAAGCGACATCTCCAACAATCCTGTATCCACGTTTAGCAGAAATATCTTTTACACGGTTAATGCCAACATCTACAACTACGGCACCATCCTTTACAAAGTCTGCCGTAACAAAGGACGGCCTTCCAACAGCAGCAATAATAATGTCTGCAGAACGGCAAATATCTGCCAAATTTTTTGTACGAGAATGGGCTATAGTAACGGTCGCATTTGCTTGCTTAGACATCAAAAGATGAGCCATAGGTTTACCCACAATCATACTGCGTCCAATGACAACAGCATTTGCACCAGCTGTCTGAACACCGGAAGCTTGTAGCAACCGCATACACCCCAACGGGGTACATGGAACAAATCCCGTTTCATCTTCCAATACCAACTTAGCAACATTCTCTGGATGAAAACCATCTACATCCTTGGAAGGATCAATAGCCAAAACAACAGCAGCCTCATCAATATGGGGAGGCGGCGGACTCTGAACCAAAATACCATGAATAGAAGGATCTGCATTCAAATCACGCACCACCTGGAGTAATTCTTCCTGAGTGGTTTCCGTTGGAAGTACGATTTTTTTGGAGTTCATTTCCAACTCCGTACACTTTTTCACCTTGGAACTCACATATACTTGGGAAGCAGGATCCTCCCCAACCAGAACTACGGCTAACCCAGGTGTTATTCCCCGCTCTTTAAGCAAGGCTATATCCCTCTTCACCTCTTCCAATACTTGAGCAGCTACTTGTTTTCCGTCGATAATTTGCATAATAATGATTGGTTAAATGAAGGAAAATCCGGAAGCCCTTCTGCAAGCATTCCGTCCAAAATATGTGCGAAGTCTGCAACTTGTTCGTCCGTAATATCCGATGGAATAAACAAACGCTTTTTCCATAAAACATTCACATTAGAACAGGGTTTTGGAATAGCATAATGATCCCATGCCTTATTCAGACGCCAACACTTTTCATATTCTATACATACAGGGACAATAGGCAACCCCGTTTGAGAGGCCAATTTAATAATCCCGTGATGAGACCGATAAACCGGGCCATGAGGGCCATCCGGCGTAATGCAAAGACACACATTCCCCTCCTGAACCTTTCGAATCATTTCTATATATGCAGTCGCGCCACGCCTACCTGAAGACCCACGAATTGCCCCCAAGCCAAAGCGTTTACACACAGCTTCCACCAAAGCGCCATCCTTACTAGCACTGGTGAGGATACACATCTTAAGAGGCTTTTGAGCCAAATTCCATACATACCCGGGAACCATCGTTCGATTATGCCAAAGAGCAACAAGAAAAGGCTTTGTGTAAACCTCATCATGTTCTTCCTTAATAGAACGAATATTCAGACTCATACAAATGGGCTGAATCACAGACCATAAACTAAACCCGGCCAATTGAGTCCACCAGCGAGAACGCTTTTCAGACATTTTACAAATTAGTATGGGATTAAATAACAAAAAAGGGGGGGCACGTCAGGCAAATATTACATAAACCTGTCTACAGTAATGCCGGTCGGAGAATTACGCTTTTCTACACCGTTATCTCCAGACTTCATTTCCTGAAGCATACTACCAGAATTATCCTGAGGAGAAAAAGGAGTACCGGATATTTTTACAGGAAGAACATACTCGTGCCCTTCCTGGGTTATAACAGTCGGCAACTTTCGACTATTCATCATGTAGGCAGGGATTTTGAAAACCAAAGATCCCGACAAAGATGTTCCATTACAGAGCAAATCTCCGGACACACTCAAAAAGCCCTGTTCAGACAAGGACAATTTCTTCAATGAAACGGAGTCCTCCATTCCATTGCTCTCCAAGAAAAAGGAACCGGAAGTAAAGACAGGAGAAGAATACGGCAATCTCATTTCCTTATTCCCAGCCGTCAGCTGAGCCAGCAAATTAAGAACAGGCAATCTCATCATCGTTGCTTTGATAACAGAACCACCGGTTCCTACAACAGAAGGCCTTTTCTGTTCAGTCAACACAGGAATGGAAAAATCCAACTTCCATTCATGTCTTTCTTTCACCTCTGATTCTCCTGACTCAACCTTGAGAAAAGAAGAAAAACTATCTCCTACCAAAGAAGCAAGATTCATGTTCCTTCCAGTTAAAGTCCATGCTCGATGCTGGAAAGTCGTCCCAAAATTAAAGCTTCCCGTGATCATAAAGGGACTAATATCTGTAGTGTTATTAAGCAAACTTCCCTTATCCAATGCCCCAGAAAAAGTAAGCTGTTTAATCCCATTCCCGTTTAAAATGACAGAACCAGAATCCACACTCATCAACGGCCACCCTTTAAATTTCAATTTTTGTTGAGACAAATCCAATACATATTCATACTCCGCATTATTACCTGATACACGAATATAAGCTTCTGCCGTCATGTAAAAGGGAGCACTATTACGTTCTAAGGCAAACTCCTCTACAGCGTGAGCATATCCCACCTCCAAACGAGGCGCAGTATAGCGACGGAAATTAAACGGGAGCTCACGTTTGGCCTGTGGTACTGTAAACTTAGCAAAACCGGGGCGCAATCCCACCGTAGCCTTAGTTATATTTAGGCTTTCTCCTTTGATTTTCCCCATGAATAATGACATAGCAGAAATATCTCCAGAAACTCCTTCTAATGAAACAAAAGACAAACATGTATCTTCCGGAAAAGAAACCTTAATGCTGGATGTTTTTAAAGAGAGGCCATCCATTGCCAAACCGGAGATTTCTACATTCCCGCCCCATGCCTCAGAAAGATCGGCTTGCAAATGCTTGGCAAACTCTTCCGTATTGAACGCCGTCAATCGGTACATATACGTACCCATTAACCCACCTACAACCAACAAGATCAAAATGCAAAGACTGATTAAAAAACGTTTGTTTTTCTGAGCAGTCTGCCTTGAACTCTGCTGATCATCTTGATATGTCCTGCGTCGTTTTTCTACTCGAATGACTTTGCTACCATCCGGTCTTACTACAACTTCTCTTCTTCGTTCTACTCCATGAGAGTCAGAAGCATGCAGCTGGCGCATGATATTTTTTGCTCCTTGTGAAGATGAAGAAAATTCAGGATCGCTATTCTTCAAAATCTTAAACTGGGGGTTAGAGTTAAAGAGAAGTGCTAAGAGCAGGAAGCGTTGCAGCATCCGCAGGAGCTTTTTCGTCAGGGAGAGTGGTATCCGGTGTATAAAGTTGCTTACCACCCGGATCAACAACCTCAGCCTTCACCATAATAAGGATAGCCTTACGCTCCTCCTTTGACCCTTCAGAACGGAATAAACGCCCAATCCAAGGGATATCACCCAAAATGGGGATTTTATCCTCATATGTAATAGATGTGGATTTTTTCAAAGCCCCTATTACAAGCGTGTTACCGGTAGCAATACGAACAGGAGCCGTCACACGGCGAGTAGAAAATACAGGCTGAAGAATAAAGTTGTCAGAAGTTTTCACCATAACAATATCTTCTTTAGCGTCTTTTTCCAAAGAAACCATAGGCATAAATAAAGATGTCCCATAATTGATGAACCCGTCAAAATCCACAATTTCAGGAATTACCGTCATTTCCACCATAGATTTATCATCGCTAATACCAGTCACTTCTACATTAAACAATGTTCCAAGTTGCTTGGTTTCATAAGCAGTAGGATGGGACGGCGTCATTGGCATTACAGAAAGTCCGTTATTACTGTTGTAATTGTCATCATCATCATCCCAATCTGAACCGGTACTACTGGGTATTTCCGGTGGTTCATACTCCGTAGGATAAATCAATTCCCGACCACAGAAGAAAGAAGCTTTTTCTCCGGGACGAACAATAACAGACGGATGTTGCATGATATCTGTGCCTTTTTTCTGACTCAGACCTCGCATGATCATCGTAATATCGGCTTGGCTCCACATACCGCGCAACGTAAGAATACTAGGAGCCCCTCCGGGAGTGTAAGTAACACCATCTACATTTTTAGAAGAGGTGCCACGCTCAATCATGCTGTCAATGGTATTATCCGTAAATACCTGATTCCCAGAACGCAGACCACCAACAACCCCTACAGGAGAAATAGCACCAGGTACGCGAGCTGCACTCTCCAAAACGGTTTCATTATAGCCATCTTTATCAGTTCCAGCCCCACCCATAAACCACTTGGTGGGATCCAAATTGAGATTCACAATCCAATTGAACCCCAATTCTTCCAAATCCGTCTGATTAACCTCTAAAAACGTCGCACTAACAACTACCTGAAGAGGCTGTTCAGCTGTTTTAGTTGCAACCAACTCTTCTAACATACTTACATCTCTGGGAGTACCATGGAAAAGAAGAGTTGAATTACCAGAATTATATTTGATAAAGCTACCTTCAGGGAACTTAATCCCCATTGAAGCCAATGCTTTTTGAGGATCTACACGCTTCAAAGCCATACCAGAAGAACTGGAATCCTCGGAATCAAATGGATCAGATGGGCCAGCATCCGCAGAACCATCCAAACCTGCAAAAAAGCCTGGAGGAACGGAAATGGTCTTGGTTACCATATAAGAAGATCCATCAGAAGTGGATACCAATTCAGCGCCAAAAGCGTTTGTCCGCAAAACAAGCCCAGAAGCACGTGCCACATAGTCTAACGCATCACGAAGAGGGACATTCTGCAGATTAAGAGTAATTCTCTTTGTTGCAATATCTTTGGCCGCCACGCTATCGGCTGGACCAGGATTTACAGAAATATTGACACCTTTCTCCGCATCAGACAAAGCAGCTGAATCATGCACTCTGGATAAATTACGCAAATAGTCCACAGCCTCCTCTACCGTAGCGCTGTCCAGCTGAACCTTAGGCAAACGAATAAGGCCTAATTTTTGGTCTACATTCGCCACAGGTGAATCTAATGGTTTTGAAAAAGAAGACGGCTCCTCCGGAG
Source organism: uncultured Akkermansia sp. (assembly GCA_964525305.1). GTDB lineage: Bacteria > Verrucomicrobiota > Verrucomicrobiia > Verrucomicrobiales > Akkermansiaceae > Akkermansia. The sequence goes on along the minus strand of CAZGGR010000008.1, from coordinate 100,309 downwards.
TATCCATCATGGGAACAGGAGACTCCCATTGTTTACCGACCTCAGCTAACGCATTACTACGGGCTTCATCCCTAGCTGACTGGAAATAAGAACTTTTAGCACGATTAATCAACTCCAACCCTCTACGAGCAGCCGTATTATATGAATCTATTTTAAGAACAGAAAAGAACTCCTTTTGAGCCTCATCATACTGACCCAGTTCATAATAACCATAGGCTAAATGAAGCAACCGATTCACTTCCTCCACATTCTTAACATGCTCCGGTGATAAAGCCGGATTTGTGCGAGCTGGATCTTTAGCCAACTCCAGCGTACGTTTGGCCAGCGCATGATTAGGAGTTGTCTTTAATGCGTCCTCCAACAATTCTGTAGCTTCTTCATAACGCCCCACTTTTATATACTCTTGCGCCACTGCTACACTGGCATCCGCAATGCTAGCTTCCAAAAAACGACGGCGTTTTTCCATATTAGGAGCTTTGGGCAAAGCAGTCAAACTTCTGCGATAACAATCCAAAGCCTGTTGATATTTGCCAGCAGAATATTGTTGGCGAGCCTGTTCTAACAGCAACATTGCAGTCTGAGCCTGCTCTTCCATTCGGGCAGCCGCCCGTCGAGCAGCGCCTGCTCCTTCCTGTGCCAGACCATGTCCGGCTCCAATACCGGCAACGGCAAGCACCATGGCAATTTGCTGAATAGCAGACAAGGAGTGAGGAAAACGTCTAGTCATAGGAATTTCCGGGACTATACCTAATAAAAACCCTCTCGTCATTATAAAAAAGCCCGGGAGATTAAAAAATATCGGAATCGGCAAATCATACCTTTACTGGACAATGTAACTTTAAACGGCAAAGAGTTCCAATATTGCCACTTGCCCCGGTTTCAAAGGATACGAAAGGCCATTTTCCATTAATTCCCGACGTTCACAAATTACATCTTCAATCTCTTTATCCATGAGATTCTTGAGACGGACCTGATCTGTCAAAATACCACACCATCCAAAAGCATGCTGAGGTATAGAAATGTGCAAATTGTAAAAATTAATCTCCGGAGAAAGATTCCCTACAACCAAAACAGTGGTCTTATCATGAACATCATGACGCAACATAGCATATACCCAATGACCAGAAGTATCTTCCTGAGGCTCCCGGCCAAAAGTGGTATTCTTCATATTAGCCCAATTCAACCCATAAAAATCTCCACGCGCCAATGCAGAATGTTGCATCAAAGGAAGCAACCGGCAGTGAAAATCTCTCACTCGAAAGGAATCCTTTGGCAACAGATTTGCATCAAAACGTCCGTCAGCCACCCACTCCTGAAGCTGAGGGAGACATGTATAATCAAATATACTGGTTCTACCATCATGGCCACCAAAACCGCCTGGTCCCTCAGCTTTTTCCCCAACCTCTTGTCCATTATATACTAGCACCGGACCGCTCCCGGAAGCATATACCAATGTTATGATTGCCGGGAAAACGGTGCTTCCTACTCCCCTCCAAGAAAGAGGAGAACACAATCGCGTTTCATCGTGGTTTTCCACATAACGTACGCCATGCGTCATGTATTTGGGATTACTACGGAAAAGACCATCAAAATCATTGGCCCAATTATTTTCCGTATATATATTCTGAGCCAAATGATAACAACCGGAATCATAAACGGCATTAAACCCAGCATCTAACAAGGCTTCACACGGATCATCAGGAGTTGTTTTCATATGATCATTGTACGCCTCTGCCATGAAAAACACATCCGACAAACGGACTCTGGCACGAGAAATAGCCCATTTCCAAAAAGCCATGGGAATCATCTGTGCCATATCACACCTGAAGCCACCAATCCCTTTATCTTGCCAGAAAGAAAGGACATCATCCATGATTTGCCAAGTTTTAGGAACACGCTGCTTGGGACTAGTCCAATTTGGCAACAAACGGAGAGAAGAAAAACCAGCCATAAAGTTATAGCCGTAATTGAGTTTTACCGTTTCGTACCAATCAGATTGGGAGGGGTGCCAGGAGATGGAATTATTCCCAGTGACCTTCCCAAAAGTCAATTCTCCCTCAAAGACACCGTCTGGCAAGCGCAAAGGTGGGCCATCACCTAAACAATTGGAAGTCAAATAGAAATACCCTTGGTTAGGAGCAAAAAACGTATGAACATCATCCCCTTTTCCGAAATCATCATGAATACCATCATTTACCCGATAAGCGCGGGAAACATGATTAGGAATAAAGTCCATTAAAGGGACGAGACCGACTGACCTGCAACGTTTTACCAATGCAACAAACTCCTCCATTCTACGTTCCGGTGCGGAAGCCAAATCAGGATCAACGTCAAAGTAATCCACTACAGCATAAGGACTTCCGGCTAATCCTTTAACGATAGATTTAGGTTGAGCCGGCAAATTAGGATAAGAAGTTTGAGTAGCATGCCTCAGAACCCCGGTCAACCACACATGAGTAAAACCCATTCGAGAGATTTCTCGTAAAGCCTTATCTGTTATACCATTAAACGTTCCACAGCCGTTAGAATCCCGAGAACCGCCATCCACGCCATGAGACTCCATATTGGAAAAATGGCGCACAAATAACTGATAAATGACCGGACGCATGAGTAGAGAGATAAATATTGCCGTCTATAATGCTAACTTTTTCAGGTACTCTGCAAGCGTAATTTGACAAACCGGAGCAATTTGTCCCAACAACAACAGAGCATCTCTCTTAGAGCGGATAGCCCCCTCCAATTGAAGCTCCTGCAATTGAGACAGCCAATTTTTAAAATTCGGACCTGGGGGCAAGCCAAGATTGATCAAATCCCGACCGTTCACGAGAGGAGGAGGCATCAGAGGCTCTTCCCGGTAAGAAGCCAAGGCCTCCTTTAAGAAACGCCAATTATCCAGATTCCCGTTGGAAGCCAGACAATCCAATCGATGTAACTCCAATTCATCCAGGAAAACCGGAGAACTCATCAACAAGCGCAACTTAGATTTTTTCATTTTCTGCACATTCATGAAGTGCATATGACGATCCACCATTGTACAGACGGCATCAACGACAGCATTGGAACATTTCAATCTCCTTAAAATGACTCTTGCCAACCTAGCGCCCTCCTTATCATGGTGAGAGAAACGGATTCGGCCGGTTTCATCAATCTGACGGCATATCGGCTTGCCAATATCGTGCAATAAAACCCCCAAGACTAACTCCAGAGACACCTTTTTCCCATCCCTGCCCAGCTCATCCAACATCATCATCGTATGGGTATACACATCCCCCTCCGGGTGCCATTGAGGAGGTTGAGTACAGCCTATTAAATCGTATATTTCCGGGATGATATGCTTCATCAGCCCCGTTTCCACCAACATCTGAACACCTCTCTTTCTGCATGGCGACGTCAAGATTCTACTCAATTCCTCTTGAATACGTTCCGGAGCAATACGGGCGAGCAGATGTGCATTTTTGCCAATAGAAGCATACGTTTCTTTTTCTATTTGCAGGTTTCTAGTCACCGCAAACCGCACAGCACGCATTAACCGCAAAGAATCCTCTTCGAACCGTAAATCAGGACACCCGATGCACCGCAATATGCGATTATGAATATCCTCCATCCCCCCCACATAATCAACCACGCGCCCGGGAGGCTTGGAAAACGGATCTTCGAAAAGTCCATTCATGGTAAAATCCCTTCGCCGAGCATCCTCCTCAGCACCCGAAAAACAAACGGTTTCCGGATGACGCCCATCCTTATAACTGCCATCTTTACGAAAAGTAGCCACCTCAAAAGAAAAACCACCATGCCGAACCAATACGACGCCAAAAGAGGCCCCCACTTTCCAAGCAACGGGAAACAACCTCAAAACCTCATCTGGTAAAGCAGAAGTTGCAATATCAATATCCTTTATAGGACACCCCAATAATCTATCCCGAACGCACCCGCCGACAAAATATACGGAATAACCAGCTTTCGCCAACACCGATGCAACAGACTCAGCTGCATTTCTTAAAGAATCCTTATCCATAAAAATCTATTCAGGCATAGGACGCAACGGCGGAGCGGAAAGAGAAGATTCATTTTTTTGCTCAGCAGAAGAAGGAATCGGACGAGGAGAAACAACCTGAGGAGCAGAAGGAACACGTGTATCCGGTGAATTGATCTTTACAGGAGAAGGAGCCGGCTTCTCGGCGACAGGAGAAACGGGAGCAGGACTCTCCTTTTTCCCTTCCTTTCTGTTCATCACGGCATACAAATTAGCGTCAAACAGAGCATCCGGAGTTCCTCTCATTAAAATCTTACCATCAACATCCAACAAATACACACGAGGAGTAAATCTCACCCGATAATCTTTAAACGCCACAGCCTTCTCATCAGCCAACGAATCCATATCCGAACCCAGATTCAGTAAAGTATCTCGAATAAGTTCACTCTTACCAAGAGCAATGGGCATCACATTCATACCGGGAAACTCCTTTCGTAAAGAAGCAGCCTTCTGCAGAAATTGAACGGACAACATATCTTGGGGACTCCAAAAAATCACCAATATCGGTTTATCCCCGAACGGGATCGTTAGCATCTTGCCATCTGTCGTAGAAGGGAGACTGATTTTAGGAGCAATACGGCCTTTATGGAGATTACGTATTTCATACAACTCCTCTTTAATAACATCCTGAACCGGCACAGCCCCGAACTTGGAATCGTAGCACTTGATAATAGCATCTTTTAACAATTTGGCGCGAGCAGCCCCCAGCCTAACATCATCTTGAAGAATCCCGGCAGACTCCTTCATTACCATAGCCAGCCCCAAAGCAGCCAGCCCCTGATCTTCAGGGAATGGATTATAATCCTTAATCTGTTCAAGAATAACACGACATCTAAGCTCTCGGGAATTACTCAAGGCATGAGCCACCTTTCCCGCGCCCTGTTCCCTAAAAAGTGTATTTTCTAAGGAATCGAGACAAAGCACGATGATTTTCTTAGCCAGCTCCCCATTAGGAAAAGCTTGAGCCACAGCCTGAGGATGATCCAAAAACCAAACTACAGCCGGGAGGAGATAACTTTTTTGAATCTCACTCTTTTGAAGATCTCTCCCGACCTGCTTCCACAAAGCCTTAGCAACCGGAACAGCATCCGGACTACTTTTCATCAAATCCGCTTTTTTATCCTCGCTTTCGGCCGTTTTTAGAGCAGACTCCCAATCAGACTGCTTTATCTGCCAATCAGACAGCACATTCTTCATCCCTATTTCATCCGCTGAGGCCCAGCCAAGCAGACCGCATGCACCGGCTATCAGGCAAAATGCTTTCTTCATAACTCTGACACTATGCCTTGAGGCCTCACTTGCGTCAATCAAACCTCGTGGCAAACCGTTACCAATTTTTCTTTTTCCCCTCCATTTGCAAAACTAAACGACCACTTCTTCAACGAACAAACCCCGGCGAATCCCTTCGCCGGGGTTGCTGTTCAACTAACTACCTATGAAGACGGTCGAATCCTTAAATGGATGAAGCGCTCTCTCTTTCACTGCATCCGGATTATAACCGTTATGGGTAAGACACCCGCCCGGAGATTCTGTTCAAACAATCACTCTTTTGTATGACACAAGAGTCAACAACGAGTCACGAAAACAACAAAGCGGCTACGGAGCATCATGCCCGCAGCCGCTGTGATTTATCGTTTTCTCAATCAGATAACTTTTTATTTTAAGCAGCGATAAAGTTCCGCTCATCATTAGTCAGAGCACGAACCTGTATAGCCATAAATCTCATTTCATTGAGCATATTCAGATACAAGAGAGAAGAACGCGTACGCGTCTGATTCCGCTGAGCACGTTTAATTTGGCGTTTGGTAGCCTTAGCCACCAATTGCAGGAGTTGTTCCTGAGCCACCATCGTATAATCAAATTGGCTGTACGAACCAGACTGAAGCATATTGCAATACTCATCCAGAAGAGCAAGGAGAGCAGCATGAACCTCCTTCAAATCACCCACCTGATCAATCGTAAACGGCGTATGATTATTATCCACATACGTGAAAATAGACTCTGAGAACTGAGACAAGCTTTGAGTGGCTTCATTCAAGTGTTCCAAGGCCTGAACAAAATGATATCCCATATCCAGAGAACGAGACTGCATCTTGTACAACATGGGCAGAATATCATACTTATGATGCTCGCTACTGGTCATAGCCAAACGGCTTGCGGAATCAGCCAGCTCCTTCAGAGACTTTCTATCCCCCTGGAAGAAGTTTTCTATCGTGTCACTATAGATTTCACGCAACTTAAGAGTGCTATCCACAATCTGGTGACTGCACACATCCAAAATATTTTCCTCCGTGATCTGTTCAAAACGTTCTTCGGAAAGTTTACCCTCACGTTTACGGTGCAAGACAGTAGACTTCACCAAGATCACAGCAACCAAGGCCAGCAAGCCAAAAATAGCGTACACCTGCCCGTAATGAAGAACAGTGGCCATAATTGCAGCCAAAGTAAAAGCAGCCAAGCCGGTCATAAACCAGCCGGAAATCACCGTCAGCACCCCAGTCACGCGGTAAACGGCACTTTCCCGACCCCAAGCCTTATCAGCCAAAGAAGACCCCATTGCCACCATGAATGTTACATAGGTGGTTGAAAGCGGAAGCTGTTTCCCCGTAGCCCAAGCGATCAGCAAAGAAGCGACGGTCAAGTTAACAGTCGCACGGATCAAGTCAAAAGCGACCCGATCCTTAGGATTTACCGGCTGAGGAGCCGGATCCCACTGGTGATTCATACGAACCAACATACGAGCCGGGATCAACTGTTTTACAGCACGCCCCAATGCAATGGCACTACGAACAATAGCCCTAGCAGGAGGAACAGAACCAAAACGTTCTATACCGCCTTCACCCTGTCTGGAAAGTTCCACTCCGGTAGCAATTACCGACTTAGCCTTCTTGGAGAACCACAGAGCAAAAATCATCATGCACCCGGAAGCAAACAGAATATAATGATTCACGGGAGCCCCCTTACCCGGCATTAAGCACTCCATAGCAGTAATGGAAGCAGTAGAACCGCCGTCAGCAACCACCCCATTGGCATACTGGAAGGAATCCAAGCCGCCCATAAACACACCGATGAAGTTTACCAAGTCGTTACCGGCAAAAGCCAACGCCAGAGAAAACGTACCAGCCAGCACGGTCAACCGAAGTATATTGGTCATGAACAAATGCTGCAACAAGAACATCAAGACAGAAAAGCCACCGAAAGCAATCACAAGAGAAAGCCCCAGATTCTGGTCTATGTACTGAATGAAAGAAGGCTCCATCAAGGTAGACTCCTTCAATCCTTTGAAAATGGCAAAATAAGCGATCGCCGTCATAGCAAGGCCACACCAAATGCAACCAAACCACTTAAATCGTTCCTGGTATTTAAAAGTGAAAGACAACCGAGATATCCACATCACAATGGTACCTACAGTAAACGCAATAGCTACAGAAAGAAGGATGCTGGTAACAATTTCAAACGCCTTATCCGTATTAATAAAGTCCCATACAGATTCCACCATATGGCACTTAGAAATCTTAAACAGAGCCGTTGCAACAGCAGAACCCAAAATACCGAATACTAAAGAAACCGTGGTAGAAGTTGGCAAGCCGAATGTATTAAACGTATCGAGAAGAATAACCTCACTAATCATCACCCCCAGGAAGAGCAACATCACCTCATGATAGCTGAACATATTGGGGTGAAAAATGCCATTACGAGCAACTTCCATCATTCCGCCGGAAAAACAAGCACCGACCAGAACCCCGATGGATGCCACAGTCAGAATAACCCTGACCGGAGCGGCTTTCGAGCCGATGGCTGAGTTTAGGAAGTTAACGGCATCATTTGCCACACCGTTAATCAAGTCAAACGCTGCCAAAAACAGCAGGGCTACAATAATAATCCAATAGATTGAGTCCATATAGTTATATATCAGTTATGGTGGGCGGAGGGCATCCGCGAGCAACACCAACGCCTCTTTACACGGAAACGGGGGATATTGCTACTATTTTGTTACAAAAAAAACACTCCACTCTTAACGATTACGAGTAAGAGCATCCCAATCTCCAGGCTCCGGCCATGAATGTCTCGGATAACGGCCCGCCAAATCCTTTTTCATTTGAGCATAACCGTTTTTCCAAAAGCTTTCCAAAGACCCCGTTACCTGCCAAGGCCTTTGATTGGGAGCAAGGATCTCCACAGTCACCGTCACCGCACCATTAGCGATACGAGGAGAAACTGCTACACCAAACAATCGCTGAACCGTCAATCCAATTACCGGAGACGAATCCTCTCCATATCTGACTTTAGCATGCTGTCCATTAGGGAGAGTAAGACTTATCGGAGCAAAGTCATCCAAAGCCTTTGCCTGCCAATCAGCAAGCCAGTCCTTTAATACCGGCATAATCTCCCTATCCTTAATATCCTTATACCCAACAGCCCCCTCACAAACCAAAGCGACAGCCACCAGCTTATCCTCTGCCGTAAAACGGGGTAACTCCAGTTCCGGCATCCACAAACTCAATCCATTCAAGCGTCGGATCCACTGCTCTACGGCATCATTCCATTTCACCAACTTAAGAGAACCGTCCGCCACCTTTTCTGCCAGAATCGGAGCAGCCAAATCCGGAGAAGCGTCACCCTTATCACGATCTTCCAGGATCAAGTCTTCATACACCAACTTTCGATGCAAACGAACCCGACGCAAAGAATCATCATAAACAGCGACATTTCCCTCGGAAAATCGGTGGGGCCAAATAAGACGTAAATCTTCCGGAGAGATAAGAGTACAACGCCCCACCCGTGTTTCCAACGTCTTTCCTGCTAATTCAGCAACCTCCGCTGCCACAAAATGAACCCCATGAAACACCACACTCCCCTCCACCAGTTTTCCCCCCACCCCACCTGACATACGGCAAGTATTAGAAGCCACCCCATTTCGTACCCCTACATGATCCGCAAAACTCTCTATTATGGCACGAACGACAGCAGGACGAGTCGACAAAAAATCCGGGCCCGGAACTTCTCTGAAGCTACCTTTGCAACCCATAGACAACAGTTGTCGATAAGCCATCCAAACCTCACGCGCCCCACGAGCAGAAATTCCCCAACGTGTACACTCAAACGAATCAAACCTGAGTTCTACGGCCTTCTCCACGGCCCGCCATTCTGCCTGAAAATCCGTATAATCAGCGGAATCTCGCAATTGGTCACTAAACCCGCCCTTCAAACCAACCCCTTCGCCCTGCATCAACGCTGCAATAGCAGCCAGCTCAACACCACACTGCTCATCCTGCCCTGCCACCATCAAACGAGCCAAGCGAGGAGGTAAAGGGAAAGAAGACATCCTATTCCCCGTACTAGTCAAGCATCCTGACTCATCCGTTGCCCCCAAAGCAAACAACAGATTTACAGCCCGTTGCATCACCTGATCAGAAGGCACATCCAGCCAACGGAACGTTTCCGGTCCGGTTGTTCCCCACGCAACAAGATTCAACACAGCACCGGACAAATCCACCCGCAAACACTCAGGAGGATCAAAGTCCGCCTTGCGCCCATGTTCAGCCTCACTCCATAAACGGAAACAACGGCCGGGAGCCACACGACCGGCTCGCCCCATTCGTTGCAACGCAGACGCCTTAGAGATTTTTGACAGATAAAGAGTATCCATTCCCCTGTACGGATCCCACCCCGAACGGCGCACCAATCCAGAATCTATCACGGTACGAACCCCTTCAATCGTCAGAGAAGTCTCTGCCACATTCGTAGAAACAATAATACGCGGAACGCGCCCCTGCTCTACGGCACGATTCTGATCTTCCGGAGATAAAGTGCCATAAAGAGGAAAAACATCCCACCCTTTCAACCAAGCCTTACCAGACAACAGCTCTACAGTCTTCCTAATCTCATACACCCCCGGCATAAACACCAATATATCCCCACACTCTTCAGCCTTTACAGCCTCTTTGGCAACATCTGCGACCTGTTCCCATACAGGAAGAGGAGACACCCTTCCACGGCCATCACTAACCAGTCGGGGGGCTCTATAAAAAACTTCTACAGGGAATTGCCTTCCTTGAGCTTCCAGGACACGGCAATGATCTCCCATATATTCCCTCAAACCGGCTATTTCCAACGTAGCAGACATCACCACTACAGTTAAATCCGGGCGGATACTATCCTGCAAATCCAACACACGCCCCAACGACAAATCCCCGGAAAGGCTTCGTTCATGAAACTCATCAAAAACCACAGCACTAATTCCATCCAAAGACGGACGCTCCGTCAGCCATCGTTCCAACATTCCATCCGTCACATACACAATACGGGAACGAGCAGAAATATGCCGTTCAAAACGAACCACATATCCCACCTCCTGTCCCAATTCACACCCTCTCATGCGAGCCACATACCTTGCCAGCAAGCGAGCCGCCATTCGGCGAGGTTGAACAACTACAATCAGCCCCCGCTCCCCAAGACCGGCATCATCCATCATGGGAGGGACTCCAGTAGACTTACCGGACCCGGTCGGAGCTTTCAACAAAATACGCGGAGACGGGGCATGTAACGCCTCCAACAAATCACTACGGATTTCCTCAATAGGAAGGGATTGGGGGATCATATCCGAATACAGAAAAGACGCTCCCTTTTAGAGGCAATATCCGAAAGCGATTAAAAGCCAAACAAACGGGACCGTAAAAGCAGGACTATCTATCAAGTCAAACACACCGCCGATTCCCGGCAACAAAGCACCGGAATCCTTGACAGCCAAACTGCGTTTCACCAAAGAGCCGGCTAAATCACCGAAAACAGAAAGCAGGAAAATAAACGTAATACAGCCCACTAAAACCAATATCTGTGCATATGTTAAGTCAGAAGAGACATTAAACATCGGGAAAACCAATCCGATCGCCGCCAGGCAAGTCAATACCCAAGAGCCCAGTATCCCCTCCCAAGTTTTCTTAGGACTGATATGAGGGATCAGTTTGCGAGAGAACAAACGGCCACCCATCAAAAAGCCACTTACGTAAGCAAAAATATCCGCCATTTTTGTGACCAAAATAACCCACAAAACGCACATGACGATAAACGGATGCACAACACCCGTTTTCATATAAGCCAAATGCAGAGCCAAGATGGCAAAAGAAAACATCCAGACAGGATATATAAAAGAGAGCAACGTTGTACCGACCGAGCGAAGAGCTCTACTGCCAACAATCGGATGCCTCATCTCCAATACGAAAGAAATCACGGCTAACAATACCGGAGCACCCAATGCAACCAAAAGAGGCAACGGGATCAAAAAAATATTATGCCCGCAACAAGCGTTATCTTGAACCCTAGTACTCCAACAGACCCAAGAAAGCACCATTGGATACCCCGCACCGAACAAAAAACTTAAATTGGGCTGAGAAGCCTTACCCGAACTCACCAGCATGTGTCTCCACTCCCAAGCAGCCAAGATGCAGAACAAACACACCAGGCCATAATACCCCGGTTCACAATCCCACCACAAAACGCAACATAACACCCCTAACAACACTACAGTGCTGAACAAGCGCTGTAATAACACCCCCATTTTGCTTTCGGAGAACTTCTGATCCTGATTTGGTGTTTTCATCATTGGCCGCAGTGTACAAAAAACATCCACAATCTCAATCCCGAAATCCCCCCCTTACGGAATCACACAACACCCGTCATCCTTAGGACAATCATTTTACACCATCAGACCAACCGGCACACATTACAGGAATAGAGCATGGGAACAAAATAGCGTCATATGGACATTTTATAAGATAGACAATCATCTATAAATCAGTAACACTCACATTCCAGAGACGGTCTACCCATCAAATGGAGCCAACAGCATCCTTTTTCTCTATGAACATGAACTCATTCCGTTGGATTCGATTTACCACACTTTCTGTCTTGGCAGCAGCAGCTATCACATCCTGTGCCAACGCAGCAACAGACTTCAATCAAGTAGGCAAACAAATGTCACTCTTGCTCCAGAACTTCCATTTTTCACGCAAGGAGTTCAGTGACGATCTATCCGCCAAGTTTCTGAAGACCTATTTACGCAAGGTAGATCCCAACAAAATATTCTTTACCCAGCAGGACATTGATGCCCTCACCCGGAAATATGGCAATGAACTGGATGACTACCTCATGTCCGGGCAAATGATGGCAGCAGCCCAAGCCATGCACGGACTGTACCGCCAACGAGCCACCCAGCGCATCACATATGCTCGGGAGCTACTGAAGAAAGGAGGCTTCACCTTCACCTCTAACAAGACCATTGAAAGATCTCGCCGTAAAACAGCAGAATGGCCTAAAGATGAAGCGGCCATGCGGCAGGTTTGGAAAGACATGGTAGAAGAACAACTGCTATCTGAAATTCTGCGTCGGGAAACCATAGCACGTTTGGCTAAAGAGCAAAACAAACCAGATCCGTTAGCCAACGAAAAACCAGTCGAAGAAAAACTCCTCATGCGCTATGAACGGATTCAGCGCAATATTCAGGAAACGGACATCGAAGACGTGGCAGAAACTCTGCTCAGTGCAGTCGCCATGGCCTATGATCCCCACACGGATTATATGGGAGCACGGCAAGTAGAACGCTTCAAGGTCAATATGGGCTCGGAACTCACCGGTATAGGAGCGTTACTTGGCAGTGAAGACGACGGCTCAACCAAAATCACGGGCATTGTGGTAGGCGGGCCCGCTGATAAATCCGGAGAACTGAAACTCAATGACCGCATTGTTGCAGTTGACACCGACAACTCAGGAGAAATGGTAGACATCCTGTTCATGAAACTGGACAAGGTGGTAGATATGATCCGAGGCAAAGAAAACACCCAAATGCGGTTGAAAGTAGAACCAGCGAACTCCCCAGGACAAGCCAAGATCATAACCATGACCCGCTCTAAAGTTCCGTTGAAAGACGAACTGGCCAAGGGCGAAATCATCGAACTGATCGGAGCCAAGAAAGGACAAAACCGCATCGGTGTGCTGACCCTGCCATCTTTCTACGCAGACATGGACGGAGGAGATCGTCGTTGCGCCAAGGACGTTAAAAAGATTCTGGAGCGCATGAACAAAGAAAATGTGGACGGTCTGGTTATTGACCTGAGAGGGAATGGCGGAGGCTCTTTGGAAGAAGTTCGACAAATGACAGGCTTCTTTACCGGGAATGGCCCTGTCGTGCAAATCAAAGACACCAAAGGCAATGTAGACATTAAATCTGCCTACAATCGTCAAAAACTTTTCAATGGTCCCATTGTCGTTCTGATTAACAAGCTCAGTGCGTCTGCCTCTGAGATTTTGGCGGCGGCACTGCAGGACTATGGTCGTGCCGTCATTGTGGGAGATTCTTCATCCTTTGGGAAGGGATCCGTCCAACAACCCGTCGACATTGGGCAATACCTGCCATTTTTCTCAGCCAGAGATCGAGCAGGGTTATTAAAAATAACCACTCAAAAGTTTTACCGCGTTGCGGGCGGAGCGACGCAACTTAAAGGTGTAGAAAGCGATATTTCGTTACCCACAGCCACAGCAGCATTTGACATAGGGGAAGACACTTTGGATTATGCCATGCCCTACGATCAGATCGAGCCATGCACCAATTATAAAAAGGCGACCGGCATTGCATCTATGCTTCCAACACTCAAAGAAGCCAGCCAAAAGCGAGTGGAAAAAGATCGGGATCTTCAAATCAGCAAAGAAGACATTGCCATGATGAAACAACGCATCAAGGACAATAAACTTTCCCTGAACAAAGAAGTCCGTAAACAAGAAAACGCCAAGCTGGAACAACGGCGCAAAGCCATCAATAAAGAACGCAAAATCCGTTTTGCGGAAATGGCCAAAGAAGACGCGTCCCAATATAGGATTTATCGGCTTACCCTGGATGACATCAATGCCAAAGAACTTCCATTGGCAGATCCGGAAAAAGACAATGAACAATTCATGCACCTAGCAGAAGATCCTACTGCAGAATTGGATGACTCCCCGGAATATCCATCAGGACTTGATCCAGAACTTCGAGAAGGCATCAATATTGTTCAAGATATGTTAAAGCTGGAAACGAGCAAATACTAACTGTCTTTTCAGATTTATCCCTATACTTACAGGCTCAAGAGGAATTCCACTTGAGCCTTTTTAATCAGTCTCTTTTTTTGAAAGTAACCTCTTGATCAGATTATCCGCGAATCCTTTCTATCATCACACCGAGAATCAGCTATGCATTATCATCAGGACTTGCAGCTACTCCTAAAGGAGGGGGGGATAGTTGACAACGGTTATAAAGTTTGTTAGGGGACGTATTAGGCAACCGGTTATTTCAGGCTCAGAAAATGATATTCATACGGTCGAGAAGCCGACCATCACGGTTTTACCCATCTAAAATTGATAATCAATGATATCGGATAATTATAGATTGCAATTCATCACCCATTACAATCAAGCGTATTCTTACATTGATTCTGCACGGATAGCGTTACAAGGAGGTTGCCGATGGATACAACTTCGCATGAAAGATACAGAGGAGTCCCTGATGGAAGCGACAGCCCTCATCGTACAAAAAATGTGTAAGGCCTACAACGCTACTTTTATCATTGATGATAACGTTCCCCTTACAAAAAAGATAAAAGCTGACGGAGTTCATCTTGGAAAAAATGATATGCCCGTTGCAGAAGCGAGAACGATACTTGGGAAACAATTTATTATAGGCAGCACGGTCAACTCATTTAACGATATTCTGTCACATATCTCAACCTCTCCCCCCGACTATTTTGGATGCGGCCCATTTCGTTTTACATCAACCAAAAAGAATCTTGCCCCCATACTTGGTTATGAGGGTTACATGGATATCATACGAAAAATGGAAGAACTAGGCATTAACACTCCGCTGATTGCCATAGGAGGCATCCGCAAAGATGATATTCCCCAACTCTTTAAAATCGGCGTTAAAGGCATTGCTTTAAGCGGCAGTATTCTTAATGCAGAACATCCGACAAGTGAAATGAAAGAGATAACAGAAATTATTTCAACAATCCATTCATAACAGCAAAAACCTATACACCATATCACATTATGATTGAAAGCAACGTTTCTCACAGCATTATCAGCACCTATTTCAACAAGTTAGAAAGAAACCTGGATTTAGATATAGCCATCGTCGGAGGAGGCCCATCGGGTATCGTAGCGGCTTACTATCTTGCCAAAGCGGGGTTGAAAGTTGCCCAATTTGACAGGAAACTATCACCAGGAGGAGGCATGTGGGGAGGAGCTATGATGTTTAATCAAATTGTGGTTCAAGAAGAAGCATTACATATTATCAAGGAGTTTGATATCAACTACGAGCAATACAACGACCATCTCTATGTCATGGACTCTGTTGAGAGCACATCAGCCTTGCTATATCAAGCCGTTCATGCAGGAGCTACCATTTTTAACTGCTATTCCGTTGAAGATGTTATTTTCAAAAACAATGTCGTTAGCGGAGTTGTGGTCAATTGGACTCCGGTTTTAAGAGAAGGCATGCACGTTGACCCGCTCAACATTATGGCAAAATGTGTGATCGATGGGACAGGACATGACAGCGAAATGTGTCGGACCGTGGCACGCAAAAACGGGATTCGACTTGCCACAGAAACCGGAGCTGTCATAGGAGAACGTTCATTGGATGTAATCTCCGGCGAAGAAGAAGTTGTCAACGGGACCAAGGAGATTTATCCAGGACTTTATGTTTGCGGCATGGCAGCTTCAGCAGTAAGCGGCACCCCACGTATGGGGCCAATCTTCGGCGGTATGCTTCTCTCAGGCAAAAAAGTTGCTGATCTTATCATTGAGAAATTGAAATAATTGAAACTCATCGCCATCACATCACCCAAGGTGACCAACGAAGACGCCTATCTCATCAAGAGTTTACTTGAGCTAGGCGTCGACTTTGTCCACATTAGAAAACCCGATGCCGACATTAATGAATGTCGAGATTTATTGGCCCAATTAACCATAGGACAAAGAGCGAAAATTATCATTCACGATTTTCCTGAATTATATTTTGAGTTTGGCTTGAAAGGTATTCACATCAATCGAAACGTCACAAGCCTGCCAAACGGCTACAACGGATTTAAGACTCGTTCTTGTCACTCTTTTGAAGAACTTATCAGGTATAAGAACGATTATGATTATTTGTTTTTAAGCCCTATTTTCGACAGCATCTCCAAATCAGGATACCGATCAGGCTTTCGCCATGAAGAATTGCAGAAGGCCTCCGAAGATGGCATTATTGACAATAAAGTCCTAGCTTTAGGGGGAGTAACCTTTGATAAAATACCTTATTTAAGGGAGTTAAAGTTTGGCGGAGTCGCCATGATAGGAGGACTTTATCAACCTAAGGCTCTGGATATCTTGAAGGACATTAACCATTAAACAACTTTTTCTATTCTCATTAATCATGATCCTCTGATTTACCTGCGATGGAGCAGATCAAAACACAGGCATTTCATTTTTTTCTGTTTTGAAAATCGTGATTTTACCGGGGAACGGACCATCTCTTCCATCGGGATTCCCCCATCAATACAATACAGGACTTGTCAGAGGAAAAGAAATAAGGCAGTATTTTTCTCCGTCAGTAATGAGTACGACCATGAATACGACATATAAAATTGCCATCGGTGCAGACCACGCCGGAGTTGACCTCAAAGCAACCGTCATAGAACTCCTCAAGGCATGGGGGCATGAAGTAACCGACATGGGAACCATGACTAAAAACTCCTGCGACTATTCCGACTATGCCAATGCAGTCGCAAGCAGCATTGCTGACGGCACCAACGAACGAGGGATTCTGATCTGTCGTTCCGGCATTGGCATGAGTATTGCCGCCAATCGTTGGGTTGGAGTACGAGCAGCCCTCTGCCGCACAGCACCAGCAGCAGCGCTCTCCCGCCAACACAATAATTCCAATCTTCTCTGCTTAGCCTCTGCCTATGTAGACAATGAAAATGTAGAAGAAATTCTGGACACATGGCTACACGCAGAATTTGAAGGAGGACGTCATGAACGCCGTGTCATCAAATCCTCCGGAAGTCCTCTTCAGTGGACGGATCCTGAATTAGCGGCACTTATTCAGGAAGAAGGCAGAAGAGAAAGCAACAACATTGAACTGATTGCCTCTGAAAACTTTGCATCTCCGTCTGTTCGGGAAGCACAAGGCTCTTTGTTGACGAATAAATACGCAGAAGGCTATCCCGGCAAGCGCTGGTACGGCGGTTGCGAATGCGTAGACAAAGTGGAACAACTAGCCATCGATCGCGTTCTGAACATCTTTGGAGGAGAACACGCCAACGTGCAGCCTCACTCCGGCTCCCAAGCCAACATGGCTGTTTACTTTTCCGTTCTGAAACCGGGCGATACCATTCTTACGATGGATCTCGCTCATGGAGGCCACCTGACTCACGGACATCGTGCCAACTTCTCCGGGAAACTGTACAACGTCGTACATTACGGAGTCTCTCAAGAGACGGAAACCATTGACTACGATGCTCTGGAAAAGCTTGCGATGGAAGTAAAACCGCAAATGATTACAGCAGGAGCGAGTGCCTATTCCCGAACCATTGATTTTGAACGCATGGGAAAAATCGCCAAGGCTTGCGGGGCCTACCTGTTCGTAGACATGGCTCATATCGCCGGGCTGGTAGCCGGAGGTCAACATCCGAATCCTGTTCCACACGCAGACTTTGTCACATCCACCACGCACAAGTCACTCCGTGGGCCACGAGGCGGTTTTATTATCTGCAAAGAAGAATACGCTAAGAAATTAGATGCCGCCGTCTTCCCGGGGATGCAGGGCGGGCCTCTTATGCACATCATTGCAGCCAAGGCGGCCTGCTTTGGAGAAGCACTCAAGCCTGAATTCAAGGACTATGCAGCACAGGTGGTGAAAAACGCCAAAGCCATGTCCGCTAAAATGGTGGAACTCGGATTCCGTGTTGTCTCCAATGGAACGGACAACCACGTATTCATGGTCGACCTTCGCAACAAGGGCATTAATGGAGCAGACGCCCAAGAAGCATTGGATCGGATTGGCATCACTGTTAATAAGAACGCCATTCCATTTGATACCGGATCCCCCATGAAACCATCCGGCATCCGCATTGGCACACCGGCAGTAACCACCCGAGGGATGAAAGAAAAAGACGTCGAACAAGTAGCCAATTTCATCGCCAGAGCCTTAGCTCTATACGTTGGCGAACAAGTATGTCCGAACCCTGAAGGCTTTGCCCAGCTCAAGGCGGAAGTATCCGCATTCAACCGCAACTTCCGCCTTCCGCATTAACACTTTCTGCGCAGAAACGCTCTACAGGCCGTTCCGTCTTTTTCGCGGGACGGCCTTTTTCATTAAAAAAGAGGACACGTGAACCACAGAGCCTCACCAAAAGATAGAAGTCCTCTTCTATAAGCTATCAGCAGAAGTCATGCCGTCCCATACAGGAAAGCAGTAATGCAGAGTAGGTTCAGGCTCATCCAACAGGCGATAATGCCACCATTCCGGAGCATAATTGGCAAAGCCCTGTTTTTCAAAAGCACGCTTTAGAATCATCCTGTTTCTGTGTTGAGACACAGAAACCGACTTCGAGTCCGTTGCCGAACTTGGATCAAGCAGGTCATGATGGCCGCCCATGTCTACCGGTTTTCCGGTCTTGACATACAGTAAAGAAACATCTACAGCCACACCACGGGAATGCTCTGAAAAATCTCTTACATAGTGATCCCCAAATACTCTAGCTTTGTCAATATGGGGATAATAGCGAGACTTCATTTTTTGATCTGCGGGATCAGCCCCCCATTGGCAAATATCCAACACAGCCGTATGAGGCCGGTAAGCATCGTAAATTACCACCAAATATCCTTGAGCCAACAAATCTTCCGACACCTTTTTCAAGGCTTGAGCCGCAGGGACACGAAGAATGGCACGTTTGCCATGATAACCATCCAACGGACGCCCTACAAAATTATCATATCCGACATACTTCAGTTCACTCTTCACCAAGGGAGCGACCTGATCCACATAAACAAAGCCCGGTTGCATTACGGGCTGAAGCGGCTGATTAAAAGACGGTTTGGTTTCTCTGCTACCTGAACAAGAGATCAGCAATACAAAAAACATACCGCATGCCGTGGATACGCAGGTCTTCATAACCATTGGCATAACACAGCATGCGGTATCAATCCGCTTAAAGTTCCGTCATCTCCAGGAACCCCTTAATCTTGCTGATGCGCGTGGGGTGGCGCAGCTTACGCAAGGCCTTGGCCTCAATCTGACGGATACGTTCACGAGTCACGCTGAACTGGCGTCCTACTTCTTCCAACGTACGGGGGCTACCATCCTTAAGCCCGAAACGCTGTTCAATCACTTCCCGCTCACGATCGGTAAGGGTATCCAGGACATCCTTGATCTTTTCTTTCAAGAAAGAAAAAGAAGCCTCTTCCATGGGATTTTCGGCAGCCTTGTCCTCAATGAAATCACCAAATGACGTATCATCCGAATCACCTACAGGAGCTTGAAGAGAAATGGGCTGTTGTGCCATTTTCAACACAGCACGGACTCGTTCCACCGGCAAATGGATTTCTTCGGCGATTTCTTCCGGCGAAGGTTCGCGACCATATTCCTGCACCAACTGTTTCTGAACTCGCATCAATTTGTTGATGGTTTCAATCATATGGACCGGAATACGGATCGTACGAGCCTGATCAGCAATCGAACGAGTGATGGCCTGACGAATCCACCAAGTAGCATACGTGGAGAACTTATATCCGCGACGATATTCGAACTTTTCCACAGCTTTCATCAAGCCCATATTGCCTTCCTGAATCAAGTCCAGGAATGAAAGGCCACGATTGGTGTACTTCTTGGCAATAGAAATCACCAAGCGCAAGTTTGCTTCCACCATTTCATCCTTAGCCCTGCGTGCTGCTCTGAGCCACTTACTCAAATCCTGATAAGCGTCTGCCATTTCATCGGCAGACATCCACATACGCAGTTCCAATTCCTCCAGATGCTCTTTATACTCCTTGTTGGACGGAGCCTGCTCCATTTTTTTCCGGATGCGAAGCACAGCTTCCCGATTTTTCTTAATCTCTTCGCTGAAATCCTCTATCACCTTGTGCTTGAAATACAAGCGACTGAACAACTTCACCAAGGTCGTGACAACTTTATCAAAATCAGCTTGGCGAGTCTTCGTGATTTTGGCTGAATCCTTGCTACGATACAATTTTCGGAAAGCACTTAAGGCGTCATCATGCGTTTGTTTAATCTGAGCATAAAGCTGAGGCAATCCCTTCATGTAACGCTCACGGGAATCAATCTTCTTATCCAGAATAACACGATCAAAGCGTTCTTCATTTTTCAGCAACCGTTCGGCTACATTCAAATATGAATCAGCTATAAAACCGAAGCGATGCACACAGCGCTGAACATTCTGCTCCGCATCTTCTATCCTTTTGGAAATAGCAACTTCCTGTTCACGAGTCAGCAGAGCGACTTGCCCCATCTGCTTCAAATACATACGGACGGGATCGTCCAAGATATCCATCTTGGCTTCCAGTTTTTCTTCCTCATCATCTTCTTCTGTATTGATATGAGTGCGATCCGTATAACTATCAACATCAGACGCATCAATAATATCAAACGCCATGCTCCGCAGACGATCCATGATGGCCTCATAGTCCTGCTGATCAACAATATCGTTGGGCAACGCATCGTTAATATCATCAAAGGTCAGGTATCCCTGCTCTTTTGCCAATTTGATAAGCTCACGGATTTTTTCCTGAATCTCAGGAGCGTCTATCGGATTAGCAATCTTACGGCTACGCTTACGTTCCTCTTCCTCCTCCAAGATTTCGCTCAATTTCTTGGGGGATTCCGACTTAGACTTAGCGGCTTTTTTCTCAGAAGCGGGTTTAACGGCAACTTTCTTTTCTTTGGAATCAGCGGCAGACTTTGCTGTCGTTTTTTTAGTGGTAGCAGTCTTTTTCTCAGAAGTTTTCTTTTCTGCATCAGCCGCCTTAGAAATCGCTTTCTTTGATGTGGCAGGCTTTTCTACCGTTTTTTTAGTGGCAGCGGTCGCTTTCTCAGAGGTTTTCTTTTCTGCGTCAGCCGCCTTAGAAGCTGCTTTCTTTGATGCGGCAGGCTTTTCTACCGTTTTTTTAGTGGCAACGGTCGCTTTCTCAGCAATCGGAGCAGATTTTTTCTCAGAAACCTTCTTTTCTGTAGCAGACTTGGAGGCAGTCTTCTGCGTCTTGGAGGCAGATTTGGCAGAAACCTTCTTTACTGTGGCAGCATTCTCTTCCGTAGTAACGGACTTAGGAGCAGATTTTTTTACTTTCGGCTCCGTTGTTTTTTCCGCTGTGTTTTTAGCGATAGGCTTTTTAGCAACCTGCTCCGTTGTTTTTTTTGCCGTCTTCTTCGTATTCGGCTTATTATCTACCGTAGCAACGCTTTCTGCTTTTTTCTTAGAGGTTACCTTTTTGGCAGGAGCTACCTTTGAAGTTGATTTAGGAGCTTTATCAACGGTCTTGGATGTTACCTTTTTCTTTGATTCAGAAGCATTGTTGCTACCGGAAGTCTTCTTAGGATCGGATGGGGATGGGTCAATAGATTTGGACATATTGTAGAATAAAAGGCACAATTCACCATTTTATAGGCGCTGGGCACTACATGGTACCCAATATACGTTTTAATTCAACACTTTTTTTCGACAATTCCAATCTTTTTGAATTTTCTGTGGATGGATCGGACAATTCTGCCATTAACATTGAAATATGTTTTTCCAAAGCGGCCTTTGCAATACCGGAACAAGCCTCTTGGACACACTTATCCAGATTGGGAATAGGAATAGACTCCAGATTCAAAGCGAGCAACGCATCCCGTTCCTGCTGAGGCAAAGACACCACAAAAGCCTGAATAGCGGCCGGATTATTCGGATCAGGCAGACCTGCCAAGATTTTTTTAAGTATAGATCCACCTTCCAACAGGCGCATAGGCTCCATCAATTCCTCTATTCGATCGACAATAAGTTCCTGAGCGCGAGAATCTTGAAGAGCAAACTCACACAAAACAGCCACAGCACGATTTATTTTGACAGGAGGCAATTTCTGCGCCTCTTGCGGAACATCACGCTCTGCGGATCGAGAGCGATCTCTACTCTTACGCTGATTTTCAACCTTTACCGCCCTGCGCAAATTATCAGGAGACAGACGCATCCGCATGGCACTATCAGCCGTTGCCAAATCACGAGCAACCGGATCACTCATGTAAGCCAACAATGCGGCTATTTCTCTGGCGAACTCAGCACTTGAAGCAGCATCCTCCAACAAGCCTCGCTCTCTGGCGCGTGCTATACGGACTTCAAAGAAAGAATGAGCCTGTTCCACCATCTTGGCAAAAGCATCCTTACCCTCCCTTTTCATGAAAGAATCAGGATCATCACCGGCCGGCAGATTCACCAAGAAAATATCTTTACCCAAAGGAGCCAATTCCCGGAAAGCTCGATCAGCCGCCGCCATACCGGCCTTATCCGCATCGAAGCACAATACCACTTTTGACGCATATCGAGAAAGCAATCTAGCATGTTCTGAAGTAAAAGCCGTACCCAGAGGGGCGACGGCATCATTCAACCCAGCTTCATGGCAAGCAATTACATCTAACTGCCCCTCACACAACAACGCCTTTCCGCTTTTCCCCATCGCCCCACGAGCCCTATCCAAAGCAAAGACCACATCCCCCTTTTTAAAAATTGCGGTTTCCGGAGAATTGACATACTTACCTACGTTTTCTTGAGCACGCAAGATACGGCCGGAAAAAGCCACACACTCCCCGTACACATTGTGAATGGGAAACATCAACCTGTCACGGAAACGGGCATACAGCTCACCTCGTTCCGAACGACTTGCCAACCCGGAATCTATCAACACTTGTTCAGAAAGCCCCTCTCGCCGAGCCCACGCCATCAAGTCACGGGAAGAATCGGGAGCCCATCCGACCTGCCAACGCTTTGCCATTTCCGAACCATACCCACGGGAGTTCAGATAAGCCCTCGCCTCTGCTGCCTTAGGCGAGCGAAGCAACAACATATGAAAAAACTCCGCAGCCTTTTTATTAGCCATCAACAAAGCCGCTCTGGCCTTACGGCGCTTTTCCTCAGCAGCATCATACACCTCTTCCACGATGGTTATGCCCGCTTTTTCGGCCAATCGCCTTACGGTATCCGCAAATCCCAGATTCTCCATCTTCATCACAAACGAAATGGCAGACCCCCCTTCACCACATCCGAAACATTTGAAGTTTTGGCGGTTGGGATCCACTATGAAAGACGGCGTTTTTTCATTATGAAACGGACAACAGGCCTTCCAACGAGAACCGGCTCTTTTCAGGGAAATATATCCCCCTATTACGTCTACTATGTCAGTAGCTTCCAGGACGCGCCGGATGCTGTCTTCATCAATCCTTCCCATAAGGCAACAACAGTCTATCACAGGCAAGCCACCTGCTCAAGGAGACAAAGTAAGGACACGACAACGGGGACAAAAGGACTGAACCAAGGCTCGTGATATCTCCAGCACCATCAGGCCTCATTTATTCATTGAGAACGGAGAAGTAACGTGTTAGCATGAGTTCATGAGGCACATTTATTTTCTGTTGCTAACCTTGTTGGGAGTATTCATCAGCACCATCTCCCCCACAAGCGCAGAAGAGACCACGTTTCAGGACAAAGTCGTTATCATTCCCGTGGGAGAAAACTCTCTGACCAGCAAACAAAGCTTCGGGTTCATGAACCGCATTATCAATCGGGCTCAAGAAGAACGGGCACGAGCCATCATCTTTGATCTCAACACGCCCGGAGGCCTAGCTTGGGAAACCAGTGAAATGATGATGAAAAGCCTCCAACCGCTGGACATCCCCACTTACGCCTATGTCAACCCCAAAGCCATGTCTGCCGGCGCTCTTATCTCTACAGCATGCGACAAGATTTACATGGCACCTGTATCATCCATAGGTGCGGCAGGAATCATCAACTCCACAGGAGAAGAAATGGATCCGGTCATGCGCAAAAAAGCAGAAAGTGCTTTCTGGGCCTTCACCCGATCTGTCGTCATTGAAAAAGGCTATCGACCGGAAGTAGTCAAAGCCATGATGATTCCATCCGAGCAAGAACAACAATTTGGATCCGTTAAACTGGAAAAAGGAGCCTTGTTAACTTTAACCGGCAAAGAAGCCACGACCCAGATGGAAGACGGCAAACCCTTGTTAGCCCAAGGCATTGCTTCATCCATCACGGATTTACTAAGCCAGGAACAGATAGACGCCCCCGTTATAACGGCAGAACCGACCCCATTCGAACGACTCGGACTCTGGATAGCATGGGCGTCCCCAATTCTCATTTTACTGGGGATTGGCGGCATTTACATTGAGTTCAAAACACCGGGATTCGGCATAGGAGGAATCATTGCCATCATTGCATTTGCTCTATTTTTCTTTGGCAACAACATTGCCGGGAATCTCGCCGGATACGAAACAGCCGTCCTGCTCATCATGGGCGTCGTCTTGCTTTGCGTGGAGTTTTTCTTCTTCCCGGGCTCCTTTATTGCGGCAATAGCCGGAGCTATCTGCATTTTTGTAGCGTTGTTCGGAGGCATGATTGGCTCATGGGAATGGGATCACATCATTAAAAACGGACAATGGGACAATGCCTCTGCCTTACTCTCCGTTGTGGGAGTACCTCTCCTGAAAGTCACTCTGGGACTAAGTGGAGGAGCTTTACTTATAGCCGTGCTGATGAAATACCTGCCGGACTCAAGGCTCATGAGCAAGGTAACCAACACCACCATCAGCGGAGGTCCAACCGGAGAAGCCGTTCACATTGCCCGCGTGCAAATAGGAGACCGAGGGAACGCCATCACGGAGCTCAAACCCAATGGTAAAGCCATGATCCATGGCGAAATCTGTGAGGTTTTCTCTCGACAAGGCATACTCATTAAGGGTACCCCTGTGCGCGTTGTGGACGTTCGTCCATTCGACCTCGTCGTCATCAAAGACGATACCCCATCCGGGGACTGAAGCCATCACGTCTTTCACTTACAAGCCATGTCACTTACCGTTGGACTTATTTCTCTGGGTTGTCCCAAAAACCTGATCGACTCTGAAATCATGATCGGCCACCTGCAACAAGCAGGCATGACCATGACACCAGAACCGGAACTTGCTGACGTCATGGTGGTCAATACGTGCGCCTTCATTGATCAAGCCAAGCAAGAAGCTATTGATGCTATTCTGGACATTGTTCGAGCCAAAGAAAACGGATCTTATCCAGCAGAACAGAAGCTCATTGTAGCGGGCTGTTTATCTCAACGCTTCCGCAAAGAACTCCCTGCCCTGCTCCCGGAAGTGGACGCTTTCATCGGGCCGGATCAAATTACCCGTCTGCCGGAAATCATTACCCAAGTGATGAATCAAACCGCCCCATCCAGGGATTTCATCGAAGGGAAATGCAACTATGTCCCCAATTGGGATACGCCCCGATATCGCCTCACCCCACCTCACACAGCCTACATTAAAATTGCAGAAGGCTGCAATCACGGCTGTGCCTACTGCATCATTCCCAAAATACGCGGACGCCATCGCAGTCGTTCCCAACAAGACGTTGTGCGAGAAGCGGAAGCCCTCATCCAATCCGGAGTTAAAGAAATCTGCCTCATCGCCCAGGACATCACCTATTATGGTATGGATAAATGGACGGATACACGCCCCAATCGACGCAGTGCCGTGGATTCCTCCAAGGGTGAATCCCTAGCCTCTCTTATTCGTGCCTTAAACGACCTCGAAGGAGACTTCTGGATCAGATTACTTTACACCCACCCGGCACACTGGAGCAAGGAACTCACTACAGCCATTGCGGAATGCCCCAAGGTAGCCCGCTACGTGGATATTCCCCTTCAACACATCTCCGACAATATGCTGGATGCCATGCAGCGAGTCACAGACGGGGACTACATTCGCAATCTGCTCCGAGACATCAGAAAAGCCATCCCCGACATCGCCATCCGCACGACCTTCATCACCGGCTTCCCGGGGGAAACAGAAGACGACCATCAAGAACTGATGGAGTTCATTGAAGAGTTCCGCTTTGAACGAGCCGGTATCTTTACCTTCTCACGCGAAGAAGGCACCAAGGCCTACAATATGCCTAACCAAGTGCATCACCGCACCAAAGCCCGACGCTATAACGAAGCAACCCTTCTGCTGACCAGGTTAGCAGCAGAAATCGGGCAAGCGCAAATCGGCAAAACAATCCGCGTTCTGGTAGACGCTCCCGGTGTAGCCAGAACGGAATGGGATGCTCCGGACATTGACGGGACGGTAAGCGTTCCGATGACCTTGCCCGTAGGGGAATTTGCCACAGTCACCGTTACTGATGCCGTAGCATATGAACTGACGGCAGAATCAATGCTACCGTCCTCACCGCGAAGAAAATAGGGGAGACATAACACCGTCCATCATCGTGTTGTTATTCTCCCCGTTTTGCTTGATCACAGCCCCCTGTCGCCAAGCGACTTACTGTTGTTTCACGCTTGATTCCGGGAGCGGGACATTCTCCGGTATCACATCCTGAGCCCCGGAGCCGGAAGAAGCCGGAGGCATGACCGAGCTCCCCCCCGGAGCTGCATTCATCCCGGCAGCTTCCAACTCCCTAGTAGCAGCAGAAGCATCCGGACTAACGGCACCCATATTCACCGGGAATGGGAGTAAGGAGCCATCCTGCCCGACCATTTCCGGAGTAGAGAACGGATAAAAGTTCACCATTTCCTGCGGATTAATAATTTCAGACAAGCTCACATAGCCTTGACTGCCATCTTCAAACTCTACTTTGGCAAATATATCCCCACAAATCAGCACTTTCCCGGTTTTGGCACCACCCTTCACCATACCGCGTGCGGATCCATTCGTCTCAGGATTATCATCAAACACCATCAATTTTTCCTGCCTGAAAGTCACAGATTCGCCCGGCTTGTAAGATGCCTGTTCCGCCTTGTTTTTAGCTTCCATTTTTTTGGAAGTAATCCCCACGGGATCCAAAGCAGAGCTCTGACGATCCCATGCATTGACATGCTTGTTAGGGCCACAAGAAGCCACCAGCACCAGCAAGACGGAAGGTAGAAGATGCATTTTCATTTGCAAGCTATTCTAAATGATTCATCATACGCCTAAAAGAAAAATCTGTGCCTGTATTCCCCACTTTAAAATAAAGCCATTGTTTTCCATCAATTCCTATTCCGACTCTCCCCTCCCGACACGCCGTTGTCCAAACAAGCAAGAATAAAACCGACCAATCGTATTAAGCTTGCCGTAGGAATGCCATCAATGCTAGTCTATTTCTTTACCGTTCCAACGGCTGCTGACATGGACATCCGGAGGAATCGTTCAAGCAATGTATTCTGATATGGATGAGAAAAGATTAGCCGGAGTTGTTCTGCCCTTGTTTTCCCTACGTCGCAGCAATGACCACGGGATAGGAGACCTGACAGCACTGCGACAATGGATCGACTGGGCTGCGGATGCTCATGTAGGATTTCTACAGCTACTTCCTGTCAATGCTCTGGGCAGAGACGAATGTCCATCACCCTACTCCGCTATCAGTTCTGTAGCATTGGAACCTCTGTATCTTTCCCTGGAACCATGGACCATTCCCGGACTGGAAGAACGCATTTTCAACGAAACCAAAGATTCTCAACCATGGGAACAACCGGCCGGTCCGGATTTGGTGGACTACCCTAAGGTGCGCTTCTGGAAAATGTGGATCTTGCGAGGAGCCTGGAATAATTTTAAGACCAAGCCGGAATATCAGGGTATTATCCCCAAGTTCCGCCAATGGGTGAAGGAACAGGGGAGCTGGCTGGAAGACTTTGTCTGTTTCCAAGTTCTCTGTGATTTGTTCGGCACGGAAATCTGGTGGCGTTGGCCGGAACAAGACCCGGCCAGAGCCAGAGCCATTGCGGCAGATTATGAAGAAGAAAAAGACTTTGCACGCTGGCTTCAGTGGCTCTGCGGCAAACAATGGGAGTTCATCCGCCTGTATGCAGACGAGCGAAATGTCAAGTTGATGGGCGATATCCCCATCGGCGTGTCCATGTCCAGCTCTGATGTCTTTTTTGAACGCCACCTGTTCCAGACAGATTGGTGCGGAGGAGCCCCGGCAGAAGGCAACTATGCAGAAGACCCCTTCACAGGCAAATGGGGGCAGAACTGGGGGATTCCGCTGTACCGATGGGACGTCATGGCTCAGGATCACTTCGCATGGTGGAAACGCCGAGTCACATACTGTACCAAGATTTTCAGCATGTACAGGATTGATCACATCCTGGGCTTTTACCGCATTTATGCCTTCCCCTGGAAACCCACGGAAAACGCCGAGTTTCTCCCGCTCACACCGGAGCAAGCCGCCCAAAAAACAGGAGGCAGGCTACCCGGCTTTAAACCGAGAAACGATGATAGCGTCATCAATCGTCAAATGAATCTGGCCGATGGTGACCTCTATCTGCGGATTCTGCTCTCTGCAGCACCGGGAGCAAGCGTCGTGGGAGAAGACCTGGGATGCGTACCGGATTATGTGCGCCCCAATATGCGCCAGTTGGATATCCCCGGCTTTAAGATTCCCCATTGGGAAATCAAGCCAGATGGCAACATCACCTTGGGCAAAGAATATCATGAATGCTCCTTTGCCGCCTTTGGGACACATGACTTTGAGCCGATCATTCAAACATGGAACGATAGTTACGCCAAAATTGAACAAGCCCGTAAGCTGGGCTTATGGGGCAAGGATTCCCCCACTCAGGTAACACCGACTCCGGGACAAGAAGAGATCATCCGCCGAGCAGAAGACGGAGCCCGACTCATCAAATGGTTTGCGGACTTCTCCCAAATGGGATCGGAAACATGGGATTCTTACTGGAATCAGGAAATTAAAACGGCCATGTACCAAGCGTTATTCCGTTCCAACTCCCGTTACGCCGCCATGCTTTGGCCGGCCTTGTTTGATCTCAACAAACGTCTGAATATCCCCGGCACCACCGGTGGCTGCAACTGGCGCGTTCGCATGCCATTCAAGGCGGTAGAGGCTTGCGATATGCCCCAAACTGCATGGATCCGCAACGTTATTGACTCTTCCGATCGCACTCCCCTACAGGGAGAAGACGCCATTGATGCACTTAAGAGATCCAGCAAGCGCATCTTTCCACAAGTCACCGTTGATAACGAACGCTTCCTGAAACGGATGCTGATGTGGCCTAATGGGAAGACTCTATAAAATGCAACCAAGCCGTTAATGGCAGACATTATATCCGCCACTCACGGTAAGCTACGTAATACCATCCGCCCCGACAAGCTTCACGCACGACTCATGGACGGCATTACCTTTGTGTGTTGCCTCTCCCTCTTTACCAAAAGAGGGAGAGGTCGATTATATTGTAAGATAAAGCCCAACTGAAGCGTCCATCAATGTGGCAGCCCCAACCGTTGCCATTCTTCTCGGACCACATCTGAGGCTTGCATATATGCCGTACGGTCATATACATCCGTGGCATCGACATCAGCTCCGGATTCCAATAGGGCTTTCAAAGTTTCGAAATCACCGACTTTAACTGCTTGCACAATACTGTTTATTTCTTTCTTATCTTTCATATTAAAAATATCTATAACGTATTTTATCCATGATGTATACCTCCAATTTTCACTTATCGGATACCAGAAAGGATAAAGTCATGCTGTTAAGTTAGATGAGAGCAGAGTCGGAGTGAAAATAACGAGCGAGGAGATATGTTAGTCCCGTGTGTGCTTCAGAGTAAAAGAAAAAGGGAGAGAGGCATGATGCCCCTTCTCCCTTTTGATGAGGATAAGATATTTGATGACTAGCGGCGACGACGGCGCAACAACAGGCTACCCAATCCCAGAAGCCCCAGAGTGGCACTTGTCGGTTCCGGCACAGCTTCATTACTGGTGGTGAAGGTGACGGCCGGTAGATTGCTCAACGGAGAGGTTAAGGCGTTATTGCTATAAAGCCCATTCCCTTCCGGAAGGACACCGCTGGTGTAGGAGGACATAGAAACGGCTTCGGAAATAGAAGCATCCCAATAAGCATTGTAGTTTTGACTCCCTGCTGTTTTGTTCAGATCGTCCCATGTGGTGGCGGCTTTCACAAACAGATATTGGTAGGTGCTGGTGGAGTTTAATGCTACACTGTCAAAGTTGAAGGTCAATGTAGTTCCTCTTGCCCAGGCATTGGAGTTGGATGAAAGAGCCACCAATTCTCCGACTGTTCCTTCAGCAGTATAAGAATAAACGGCTATTTTGAACGCTTCATACGAGTCGGAGGAATTCGATGTAGTCAGGGAAATGTCGTCCAAATAAACGGTAGGGGGGAGAGTCGCTGTTGTTCCTCCTGAGGTGGTGGTTAGCACTCCCGGAGAGGTGAGCTTGGTGGCAAAGCCTCGACAAGCATCGTAGGAATCGTTAGGAGTATTGGAGTTCGTGGTAGAGAACACGGTAGCGGCTTGAGCGAGCCCAAAGGACGCAAGAACCGCTATGACTGAGAGAATGGGTTTCATTTTGTGCAGATACGTGGGTTAACTTTGGTGCATGTCATTCATGCACCAAAGAAGATAGCGGATTGTAAATCCGCACGATATTTGTCACGCACCCCCTTCGAGACGATATGAGGAAATTATCTCATCAAGACCGGATGCTGTATACTTGTAACAACTTGATGTCCAATATTATAAATATAAAGATTTTCGCCGCTGATAGGTATTTGTCGAGTTGAATGATACCGCTGAATGCTGCACCTCTAACGGCTTTTTTCAGATGTAATGAAACACTTCAAACGACATAAGTTTTTCATGTTGAGGATTAGACCGTTGACAGCGGATTTACAATCCGCTGAATGATCTTATTCGGGAGTTCCCAATGTAGATTCTCAGCATCATGATTTTACGCGCCCTTAAAAGGGGATACCGTACTTATTCGAAGATAGGTCAGCATGAAAAGATTCCGGTACAGTAGCCAATACTCGTGCCCCAGACTCTACCTTCTTAAAGCAACACAAGAGAAAGACCGCCTACCGCTAAGGGAAAGATGGAGGGAGGTAAGACAAAGAGCCTCGAGCCAATCCGCATCATGCGTTCAACGTGAAAGAGGGAACGGGAGTCCACTTGATAAGGCGAGGCTAAACGGTGCAGAGGAAACGAAGCACCACAGCCCGAAGCTTCAACCCGGAATAAACCAATGAAAAACACGACACAAACGGGAGCAACAGATGCCCCTGCAACAAGCAATAACGCTCCGGCGGTCAAATCAGTTCTCCGCATGGGGGTCTTTACGCTGGCTATGATTAACGTTTCTGCCATTGTCAGTTTGCGAGGCATGCCGGCAGAAAGTACGTACGGTCTCAGTTCCGTCTTTTACTATATTTTTGCGGCGGTCTTTTTTTTGGTACCGGTTTCTTTAGTGGCAGCGGAGCTGACAACGGGCTGGCCGCAAAAAGGAGGAGTGTACCGATGGGTGGGTGAAGCGTTTGGCAAGAAATGGGGCTTTCTGGCCATCTGGCTACAATGGATAGAAAGTACGATTTGGTTTCCGACGGTGCTGACCTTTGCGGCGGTTTCCCTGGCATTTATGGGACCGGGACAACGATGGGATGAAGCATTGGCCGCTAATAAATGGTATGTGCTGATCGTGGTACTGTGCGTCTATTGGGCTGCCACCTTACTTAATTTGCGAGGCATGAAGACATCTGCCGGAGTCACCCAATGGGGTACCATCATTGGGACGGTCATTCCCGGAGCAATTCTGATTCTGCTGGGGCTGGGCTATTGGGCAGGAGGCAACCCGATTCTGCTGGACATGAGCTGGAGCAAACTGATCCCGGATATGAGCAACTTTAACAACCTGGTTTTGGCTGCCAGCATTTTCCTGTTTTATGCAGGGATGGAAATGTCTGCCGTACACGTTAAAGATGTGAACAACCCCGGGCGCAATTATCCGCTGGCCATTCTGATATCAGCTGTCATTACAGTACTCATCTTTGTTTTAGGAACTCTGGCAATCGGCTTTATCATCCCCAATTCCCAAATCAATCTGGTGCAGAGTCTGTTGATTACTTACGACAGCTACTTCAACTTCTTTGGTCTCGGATGGATGAATTGGCTGCTGGCACTGGCTCTGGCAGTAGGTGTCTTGGCACAGGTAACCGCATGGGTCGGAGGGCCGTCCAAAGGTTTATACCAAGTGGGCGTTGCCGGCAACCTGCCGCCCGTTATGCAAAAGCGGAACAAAAATAACGTTCAGGTGGGTATTTTGTTCATTCAAGGCGGGATTGTTACCCTGCTTTCCATCATGTTTGTTATCATGCCCTCCGTACAATCTGCGTATCAGATTATATCTCAGCTAACAATTATCCTGTATCTTATCATGTATATGCTCATGTTTGCAGCCGGCATTTATCTGCGCTACAGAGAACCGAATACCCCACGTTCCTTCCGCATTCCAGGGGGAAAGACCTTTGGTATGTGGCTTGTGGGCGGACTGGGATTTTTAGCCAGTTTAGCTGCATTTTTAGTGAGCTTTATCCCCCCGAATCAAATTACAGTGGGAAGCAATACGATGTATATCCTGCTGCTGGTGATAGGAGCCTTTATTTTTGCCGGCATCCCATTCATGATCCAAGCCATGGCCAAGCCATCCTGGAAACGCCCCGCAGGTCCGGAAGATGACGTGGAGCCTTTTGGCTGGGAAAAGAAATAACGGGAACATTCCTGAGACTTTCATCATTCAAAAAGCCATTCTCATGAAAAAAGTTCCGTCCCATGAACAAATCCAAAAGGCCATGGAGAAGGCATATGCCTATGCAAGCACCATCACAGGCGGTAAAAATGCCTCCTATATCCCGGCTCTGGCAAATGTTCCGTCTGATCTGCTGGCTATTGCCGTGGTTACCGTCCGAGGAGAGCTGTTAACTGTGGGAGATGCAGACACGCCCTTTGCCATCGAATCCATATCCAAAGCATTCAGCCTGGCTTACGTCATGGATCTGATCGGCATGGAACAATTGCGCACCAAAATAGGAGCAGACCCAACCGGGGAGCCCTTTAACTCAGTCATGGCAATTGAACTGCACGGTGGCAAACCGCTCAACCCTTTGGTTAACGCCGGAGCATTGGCTACGGTCAGTTTAATCAACGGAACAGACTCTGATGAAATATGGGGGAATATCCTGCATCACTTTAACGAGTTCGCCCATGCAGGGCTCATGGTGAACCAAGAGGTTTACCAATCCGAGTCAGCTGCCAACCAACACAACAGGGGCATTGCATGGTTGCTGGACAGTTACGGGTATTTTTACAATACACCGCCCATGATTGTGGATCTGTACACCCGCATGTGTTCCCTGAATGTCACGACTGCACAACTAGCTCTAATGGGAGCTTGCTACGCCAACGGAGGCATTAACCCCGTCAGTCAAAAGCGCGTGGTGAAAGAGGAACATGTCCCACCTATTCTGGCAGAAATGTGTATGTCCGGTCTTTATGATTCTACGGGAGACTGGATGTATAAGGCAGGGATTCCCGCCAAATCCGGCGTAGGAGGAGGATTAGTTGCCGTTGTACCGGGCAAACTGGCCATGGCGGCCTTTTCCCCACCGCTGGATTCTGCCGGTAATACAGTCAAGGGGCAAGCGGCTCTCCAATCCATCATTAACGAGCTTCAGCTGAATCTTTTCCGGAACTGAGCCGGGATAAAACGCATACCTGCAGAATCTGCATACGAAACGGACTCTGCAGGTATGTGCTGTTCTAAGACACAGGGAGAGGCTTTCATCTCCCTCATTTTCTGACGGAAGACTATTCGTCATTATCTGCTTTAAGAGCTTGCCTCTGTGCGGTTTTTTCTTAGAGTCTTCCCCGCATGACAGATGCTCCGCAAAACTTTCTTTATTTCTTTCTGGGTCAATTAATAGAACAAGTCCTCTCCGGGATGAACGTTATCACCGAGGGGCTTGCTTCTTTCAGCTCCTTTCTGTGGGGATGGCCGTTGCTCATCTTGTTATTGGGAACACATCTGTACCTCACGGCCATTCTGCGTTTCCCTCAACGTTACCTGCTGAAGGCTCTAAAGCTCTACTTTGTTAAGGATCATACGGATAAGGGGGATATTTCACCGTTTAGCTCCCTCATGGTAGCACTGGCCGCCAACATTGGAGCAGGAAATATCATTGGTGTGGGCGTAGCCATTGCGACCGGAGGACCGGGGGCCATTTTCTGGTGTTGGCTGACCGGTGTTCTGGGCATGGCCACCCGATATTCGGAAGGTCTTCTGGCAATCAAATACCGTGTCGAAAACAAAGACGGGCATATGAGCGGAGGCCCCATGTTCGTACTGGAACGCGGGATGAAATGTAAATGGCTGGGTATCGCATTTGCCGTCTTTACCGCCATTGCTGCATTCGGCATCGGAAATCTGACACAAGGGAATGCTGCGGCAGAACAACTTTACCACGCTTTTTCCATCCCCACATGGGGAACGGGAGTCGTGTTAACAATCCTGACAGCCCTGGTCATGCTGGGCGGTATCCAGAGCATTGCCAAGATATGTGCCTTTTTCGTCCCCTTCATGGCTGTTACTTACATCCTGGGCTGTCTGTACATCTTAGCCATACAGGCAGAATATGTTCTTCCTGCCATTCGCTATATTCTGGACTGCGCCTTTACCGGAGAAGCAGCTGCCGGCGGCGTGGTGGGGGCTGCCGTCATGACTGCCATGAGAACCGGGGTGGCACGCGGGCTTTTTTCCAATGAAGCAGGATTAGGATCTGCCGCCATTGCTTCAGCCGCTGCTCAAAACCGCAATCCCGTCAGACAAGCTCTGATCTCATCCAGCGGGCCATTCTGGGACACCGTTGTCATTTGCGCATTAACAGGCATTGTATTGACCACCAGCATTTTAGCTCATCCCGACATTTCCTGTACAGATGGACCTAAACTGACTACGTTGGCGTTCAGTAAGATCCCTTATGTAGGCTCTCCCCTGCTCACGCTTAGCCTTGTTACATTTGTTGTTTCTACTATTTTTGGGTGGTCTTATTTTGGAGAAAAAGCCCTGGAATACTTAGGCGGATTACGATTGATTACCCCTTACCGCGTGATCTGGGTGCTAGCCGTCTTCGTAGGATGTGTCTCCAAAATAGAACTGGTATGGATATTTGCCGACTGTGCCAATGGATTGATGGCCCTACCCAACCTCATTTCCCTTCTGGCTCTTTCCGGTGTACTTATTCAACAAACAAGGTACTATCTCTGGCAACACAGGCTGGATGATTATGATGAATCTCACCGGTCTTAAAAAAGAAAAAGAACATTTTTTTGATCGAACTCAAAATAATGCTTGATTTTAGAAAGGCGATCGTGTTTACTGCGTCCGCACTTCGTGCAAGTCTCCATGTCGCGTTCGTCTAGCGGTCCAGGACTCCCGCCTTTCACGCGGGCAACACGGGTTCGAGTCCCGTACGCGATGCCACTTTTATAAGCAAATCCTGAAGGAGAAAATCGTTGTTTTACAGATTTTCTCCTTTTTTCTTGGGGTGAATACATTCTATAGCCCCCCTTACCAAGGAGAACAATTGAAGCAGTATATTTTTTACCCGGCTTCAAAATAATACTTGACTTTAAAACAGTGATAAGGTTTACTGCGCCCGCACTTCGTGCAAGTCTCCATGTCGCGTTCGTCTAGCGGTCCAGGACTCCCGCCTTTCACGCGGGCAACACGGGTTCGAGTCCCGTACGCGATGCCACTTTTTCTTCCTTGGCATTCCTTCTTAAAACGGAATCTTTTTTACGCCATCAGCGTGGTATGTTTCTGGATTTTTCCTTTTGTTATGGTAGAGTACTGTCGTCATGACAGACGGGAATAACAGGAACTTAAACGAAGAGCCACATCCATTAAAGAGGGCCTGTTCCATTCCCCTACAACCGGAATGCTTCGAACACATCTCCATTATAACCGAAGGCTGAGAACGCCAACTGATTTTTATTTTAATCCGCTTTAGTTATGCCCACCATCCACATTATGTCCCCCACTCTTGCCAGCCAAGTGGCGGCGGGAGAAGTTGTGGAACGTCCGGCATCTGTTGTAAAAGAACTGGTGGAAAACAGTTTGGATGCCGGAGCAAAATCTGTACGGGTAGAAATACACCGAGGAGGGATAGGGCTCATCAAAGTAACGGATGATGGCTGCGGAATGACCAAAGAGGATGTACAGTTATGCACCCAACGGCATGCCACCAGCAAACTGACAACCTTAAAAGAACTTTTTGAAATCACGCACTTGGGATTCCGAGGTGAAGCTATTCCCAGTATAGCGAGCGTTTCTCATTTTAAAATTTGTACCAGACAACCAAAAGCTCTGGAAGGATGGGAGATTCGGATTGACGGAGGGGAAGAACAGGAGCTGAAAAGTTCCGGGATTTCCCCCGGCACTGCTATTGAAGTGGCTGATCTGTTTTACAACACTCCTGCACGCCGTAAGTTCTTAAAATCTGCAGAAACGGAAGCGTCTCATATCGAACACCAAATACGTCTTCATGCCTTGGCTTATCCTCAAGTGCGGTTTACTTACAAACGAGACGATCAGCTGATTTTTGACCTTCCGGCCTCAACGGATCTGCGCGTCCGTATCTCTGCGCTGACAGATACAGCTACCGCTGCAGCTCTGATTCCGATAGAACCCACTCTTGGTCCCGGTATTTCCATTACTGGTTTTTTACTACCGCTCTCCGAAGCCAGACGCTCCAGAAAAGGGCAATATGTCTTCATGAACTCACGGCCTGTGGAAGACCAGCTTATCAACAGAGCCATTCGGGACGGATATGGTGGCTTCCCGGCTGGATTACATCCGGCTTTATTCCTATACATGGAGGTAGAACCTGCATTGGTGGACGTTAATGTACACCCTGCTAAAAAAGAGGTGAGATTCCGTCGTTCTGCCGATGTGGTTAACACCATTATTGACGCCATAACCAATACGCTTCAAAAGCACGCCAGGAAAGAACAGCCTTCTCAGCCGGAACCGGATACAGCCCCCCAACAACGCCCCCAACATACAAGTCATTCGGAAGAAATGATCCCTGTTGCGGAGCCCCAATCTCCACGCTTGGTTACACCTGTTCCCCTGCGCACCATCCCACCCATCAAGCAAGTACCTGTCACCCAAGGCAGACTGGATTTCAAGAGTCCTACAAAACAAGACTCCTCCGTTAACAAAGTTGAAAGCAAGACCAATTCCTCAGAAGTTTCTACAGAGGGATTTACTTATCTGGGAACTCTCCGAAAACAATTTGCCATGTTTGAGACCCAAGAAGGGCTGGTACTGATGCACCCTAAAGCGGCAAGGGAACGCATCATTTTTGAACATCTGAGGGAGCGACAAAACGCATCTATCCCAACTCAAGAGTTATTGGATCCAATCGTTTTGGATCTGGATCCGCGAGACTTTGCTGTCATCACACAATGTGCTCGGCATTTTGATCAGGCAGGGATCACCATTACTCCATTCGGTCAAAACACCATTAGAATAGAATCTATCCCTGCTCTGCTGGAATTGGACAATGTCCGTGCCTTCTTGCTGGAATTGATAGATCGCCTTACCCAATCAGACTTCAGCAGGAATATCAAACACATGGCTTACGAAGTCTTTATCGGTGAAATGGCCAAAAAATCAGCTTGGAAAGAACAGATTTCCCCTCACAGATCCCCGGCTATTTTGAAAGAATTGCTGGCCTGTGAAGTACCTTACTGCACGCCAACAGGCAAACCAACCTTGATCAATTACTCCATTCCGGAAATAAAACGCAGATTCGGTATCCAGTCCTAAATCTGCACACCTTTGAGCATCAAACATAACTTACCCATCAGCTTACTCTTGGCAAGGGTCACCCCTGCATTTATACTGTTGCTTCTTCTTCATCATTCAGTCCCATTTCCCCATGCCTAAACTTCCACTAGGTTCGTCATCTTCCCAGCGCATTGCAGAAACAACCACAGGGAAACTACTGCTATCTTTATTGATTCTGTTTTACACACTGCTGGCAACAACGGCTGCCGGAGGAGAATGGCACTCTCTTTTTCTTCCTGCCTGTGTTCTGATTCCGTCCCTTATATTATTCTGCTTCTGTATTTTACGAGGGTATAAAATACCCAGCCCGGGCTGGCAGGGCTGGCTGGCTTTAGGGCTGGGCGGCGGGTATTTTTTTATTCGATCAT
Organism: uncultured Akkermansia sp.; assembly: GCA_964525305.1. Classification (GTDB taxonomy): domain Bacteria; phylum Verrucomicrobiota; class Verrucomicrobiia; order Verrucomicrobiales; family Akkermansiaceae; genus Akkermansia. The sequence goes on along the minus strand of CAZGGR010000008.1, from coordinate 61,932 downwards.
GGTTTTCGCCATGGTTTTATTATGAAAGTGTTGCAGAACTGTGCCTTATCGTCTCAGCAAGTGTCATGTTCATGGCAGGAATATATGCCGGAGCAGGAGATGGAAAGAAAAGCGTTCTTCCTACCATTGTGGCCGTTATGGGACTACTGAATGCCCTGCTTTGGGGGTATCAGAATATCGTGGGCTCTGACAGCTCTTGGTTCCGTCCGAACTATTCCCTATTTGGGACTGAAATCCATAATATTGGCCTATTCGGGTATAAAAACTTTTCTGCCCACTTCCTATCTATTACCGGTTTTTTCCTTTGTGCGTATAGTATGGCCTCCGCAAAAAAATGGGGGCTTCATCTATTTATCGGAGTACTATTAGTGCTCATCTCTTTAACCTGTAATTCTCGTGCAGCTTTCCCCAACGCCATATCCGGGATTACCCTCTGTTTTTTTATTTATACAGCCAGCGTTTTTCGCAATAATAAAAAGTTCTATATAGCGGCCGTTCTGTTCATCCTGTTCCTCTTTTTGGGGGCGGCATATGTCATCATTGATTTAACGAACGGCGCCGGCAAATTATCCGATATCCTGGATATATTCACGTTCGGTAATCGACTGGATTTATCCAAATTGGCTTGGGCTCTGGCTGATCAGGCACCGTTTTTCGGGCACGGGAGCAGGATGTTTACCAATCTCGCAACGGAGTTTTTCTACGGTTCAAATTACCCTAACTTTGCCCACCACGAATACGCACAAGCAGCTTGCGATTATGGATATATCGGACTTGGAATAATGCTTGGTCTGCTGGGGATGTTCCTTTTCTCCGGCTTGCGGAGCGTACTAAAACTTGCTGGAGACTCCCAACGAATGAACCCTCTGGGAGCGGCGTCTTTCTGTGTTTTGGGCATAGCGTCTTTCCATGCTTACGGAGAGTTTATCTGGCATAATCCGGCGTTGCTGGGCGCCGGGGCTCTATGTGCAGGTCTCACTTGCTCCGCCTCTTTCGCCAAGGTAAAGGCCTCTCGCCACATAGAACGTTGGACTCAAGCAGGTGTGGCTGCATTACTGCTCGTTCCAACTATTGGGTTTGCCGTTTTAGCTTATCCGGTCTGGAAAATATCTCTCCATGCCGTTCCGGCAACGGCCAATAAATGCCTCTCCACGTTGGATGAAGCAGCAACTTACAGCCTGGATCCCGATCTGATACGCCGCAATATTCTTCAGACGGTAAGCAATTCTGCCACCCCGGATAAAAAACAACTCGCCAAACTGGAGCACCAGCTCACAGAAGCAGAGCTGCGCAGTCCGGGTAATCATGGTCTGGTGGCGGCTAAAGGCCTTCTGTACATTCGTCAAGGACGCCTTACTGAAGCAGAACAAATACTTCGCCCTTATGTAGAAACGCCAGGACGTTTTGACGACCATCTGTTTGCTTGGACCACCATTTACACCAATATGCTGTATTCCTGGAGTACTGCCATTGCCTCACAATCTCCGGGGCAAGCTTTATCCATGGCTCAAACGGCTTTGAATATGATGTCCGCCCAAACAAATAAATGGGCATATTACAGGGCTCTAGAACCCCAAATAAGAAAAGAACATCATTTACGCCTTAACGAACTCAAAATACTCATCCTGACTCTCCGGACCAAGGGAGCGGTTCCCGATTCCTCTTGGAGGAAATAAGTAACCGGAATCATCGAGACTGCAGCCATATCTTCGGCTGTATGTCATTCTATTTAGTTCTAGTCTGCTAGGTAGAAACAACCACAGGATATTCTGTTCCATCAACTTAAGAAAAGGTAAGCCTTACATCGGTATTTTAAGGAGCTTCCTCTCACCTATCCCTTGAACAATCACCTCCATCAATGGAGCTTTCGCCTCCACTGAGGGAGCATGTAAAAACATATTCTCACGGTGGAATTACAGGGTATATGTCCCAACGTTTCTCAACAGTCCGCTAGGATGCCTGCTCTATCTCTTCAAAAGAGCTCTTCCCCTATAGAGCTAAGAAAAACACCGTTGTTCACTAACGCTTCCGCATGACAACCAAATGCATCCGGAAGATCCTATGATTCAAAAGATTTCTTCTCTCGTTAAAAAAACAAGTGAAGAAAATAGAAAGGAAGTGAATAACAATATGACTGATAAATCCAATGCATGCGGATGTGGAACAAATAAGGGCGGTTCGAAAGACTGCTCTGAATCCTCCACAAAAAAATCCCACAGAAGCATTAAACGCGATGCGTCTACCGGGCAATTTATGAGCACAAAAAGCGACGGTGCTAAAGGAAAACATTAATTCCCATCGCTTTTGATCTCTAAATCAGGTTCCGGATACATTCCGGAACCTTTTTGTCTGTTGGGTCATGCCCTTAACTTTTTAAAGGCTCGGAATCCCAGTTCTTCCGGTTCATTTTTATTACCGCGAACAAGAACGGTCAATGGCTTAGCATTCTCCGATTCATAATATGCCGCACGTAAAACGAGTTCATCTCCTTCCAAACAAGCATAGACGCCTACAGGGGTAGAACAGCTGGCTCCTAAATGCACCAGAAAAGCACGTTCTGCCTGTGCACAAGCCAAGGCTTCTGCGTCATTGATTCCTTCTAAAATAGCAACGGTCTCTCTGTCTGAAGAACGGCATTCCATGCCCACTATCCCCTGCCCTACTGCAGGGACGAAAACTTCTGTTGGCAAGGGGCTCATATAAAGCTTTTTCCCCTCAACTAAGGATTCTTCTGCATATAACCCCAAACGTTCCAATCCGGCTCTGGCCAATATCACGGCTTCCCAATCCGGATGATTCACCAATTTACTCAAGCGGGTAGGAACATTGCCGCGCAAATCCTCAAAACGCAGAGTCTCCCCCCAATATGAACGAGCCATCAAACGCCGACGCACACTCCCGGTAGCAAGAATGCCGGAACCATTCCATTCCCGTTCTTTGGTAACAAGTACGTCTTCAACAACAGCACGAGGTAAAACGGCTGCCAGCTTGAAATCTTGGGATAGTTCACTGGGGACATCTTTAAGACTGTGCACTGCAACATCTATACGCCCATCCAACAGAGCGATTTCCAGCTCTTTTATAAATATTCCTTTATCCACGATACCGGAAACACGCGCCACATCTGCCAAGGGGACATCCGTGCGATGATCTCCTATAGTATGGATGATTTCACAACGAACCTCTAATCCCGGATAACGCGCAGAAAGTGCAACTCGAACCATATTGGCCTGAGCCAAAGCTAAAGCACTTCCGCGAGTGCCGATGACGAGGGTGTGTTTACTGTTCATAAAGAGAAGAATCCGGAAAATATTTAGTAATATTATCCCGTATGATGACCTCACAACGGGCAACTTCCTGCTCGCGATTGCGTTTGGCTTCATCAGCCAACTGCGTAAGTGTATCAATATCGTACAAATAAACCTCATCGATATCTGCCACATCCGGCGAAATATTACGAGGCACAGAAATATCAATCAAAAAGAGGGAGCGATATTTACGGGCAACACGTAATGGTAGTAAGGTTTCGCGAGTAATAATACAATGTGGTGCAGCCGTCGCTGCAACTACGACATCTATGTCCTTAAGATATTCTGCCCAGGAATCATAGCGAATAGCCTGCCCGCCTATAGAACTTGCCAATTCTACAGCTCTGTCAAAAGAACGGTTTGCTACATAAATCCCTTCTGCTCCGCGGGCATGTAAAGCACGCCCTGTGACACGGCTCATTTCCCCTGCTCCCAGAATAAGAACTCGTGTCCCTGATAGATTACCAAAGATTTGTTCTGCCAATTCTACCGCAACGGATCCAACAGAGGTGGCTCCCGCATGGATCAGGCTTCCTGTCCGTACTTTTTTACCAATGGAGAATGCTTTTTGAAAAGTCTTATTAGCACAAGCCGCTGTTACTCCGGCCTCCAATGCCATTTGATAAGCAGTCTTTACCTGCCCGAAAATTTCTGTTTCTCCTAAAACCATAGAATCCAGCCCACTCAAAACACGGCACAAGTGAACTAAGGCATCTGCGCCCATATAACTGTAAAAATAGGAGGTTATGTCTATATCTTCACGACCATCTCCTAAAAAATGAGCAAGAATATGTTCCTGTGCTTGTGTCGGATTCTCAGACCAGTAGTAGATTTCCATGCGGTTACAAGTGGAAAGCACCACGCACTGTTCCACATGTGAGAGGGAATAAAGACGTCGTCCCTCATCTTGCAATCTGTGAGACGGTACGGCAAAACGTTCCCGTATCTCTACGGGAGCCGTTCGGTAATTCAAACCTAAACAAACCATTCTCATTAGATTACCAAGAAAATACTTAAAGATACAATAAAGAGAAACACACAACAATAAGCCAGAACTCGTCCCGGCAAACCGCGCCGATAAGCTAATAACAAAAGAATCCCATATCCTAATGTCAGAAAAATAACCAAGGCGGCCTTAACTACATTAATCGTATGATTCCCATGCCAACCAAGCCATTCTCCAAATAATAAAAGGACAAACGCTATCGGTAACAGACGTTTCATAGCCGCCTCCAATGTTCGAATAGGGGGAAGTAAGCGAATAGTTCCGGGGATCGTCCGCCTTTTAAGGCATCTGTTCTGCACACAAAATGCTACACCGGCGACCGCCAACACCCCACAAGCTCCATATGCAATCATAGCTGTCCCCACATGTGCTGTTACCCAAAAATCATACCTGTTAACAGGTTCTGTCCCGAAAAAGCCAATTAACAAAGAGAAAAATGTCAAAAAAGCAATGGCTGGTGCTGTAAAAATTCCAAGAACGGATATTCGATATACATGCCCTAACAAGAGATAAAAAAGGTTGATGGTCCAGGAAAGAAAAAAAAGTACCTCGCCTCCCCCCATAATTGGACACCCTCCTGTCTTGTATGCCTGAACGCATAAAGCACCTGTCTGAAGAACAAAAAGACATGCCATCCAGCCATGCGCATATAAAAAATGCCGACCGGAGGCCAACAAACGCCACCCCAGCTCTGTAAAAGATAAAGATAAAATAAGAGAGGCTACCGCCCACCAATTATCGTTCATATCTCAGGAACGCAACAGGTTCAGGAACGTAAATCCCGTTCTATAACGGCATACGCCTGATGGTTATGAATAGATTCAAAATTTTCCGCCTCAACTCGATACCAGCTAAATGCGGAATGGCTCTGTGTTTTCATTGCAACGTTGCGAACCAAATCTTCCACAAAAACAGGATTCTCGTATGCTTTTTCCGTTACCCACTTTTCATCCGGCCTTTTCAAAACGCTATACAAAGAACAGCTCGCACTGGATTCCACCAAATCTATCAGGTCTTCAATCCAAATGGGCTTAGAAGCGAAACGAACGGAATATGTAACCATACCGCGCTGATTATGAGCGCCGTAAGAACTCATAGCTTTGGAACAGGGACAAAGAGTAGTCACTGGAACAACAACCGTCAGCTTAAAATCTGCCAGCTTGTTATCCGCTTCTGCCTCCATCTCAAACCTAACCACATAATCCATCAAACCTTCCAATCCGGTTACCGGAGCATTCTTCGCTCGGAAAAAAGGAAACTCCATTTCCACATGTGAACGACGCGCAGATAAACGGCTGAGCAATTCACGAGGTATGGCTAACGCTGTATGGACATCCAACAAAGGCCCATGCTGGTGCAGAGCCTCTACAAAACGACTCATATGCGTCCCCTTAAACTCCTTCGGTAAATCTACCGCAAGGGAAACCGTTGCTACTGTCGATTGAACGCGGTTGAGCTTATCCTGTATTTGAATGGGAAAACGCAACCCTTTGACACCAACCCGATCAATAGAGATATTACGAGTATCTGCCTCAGATTGAGTATCTTTCAATTCCTGCATTGATCAAAGGATATGATGGATGGAAAATAAAACGGGAGTCTGCCCTATAACCGGACAAACTCCCGCAAAAACAAAGACAATTTCTACCGAAAGAGATTTTCCTTGGGGCTTGTTACGGCAGAAGGTTGATGGCACGAGCCCGCTTGATTTCACGGGTAATCTTGCGGTGCATCTTGGCGGACAACCCGGTCACTCGGCGAGGAAGAATCTTGCCGGTTTCAGAAGTGAACTTGGACAGGAAATCGGGGTTAAGCAGATTTACCTGATCCATCGGGATGTCGAGACGACGACGCGGCATCTGACGATTGCACGTGCGGAAACGAATACGACGTTCTACAGTCTTGGGTTCAGTGGACATAATAATAAAGAAATCTATAGGTAGAACCGCAATTAGCGCATTTCACGATGAAGTGTACGACGCTTCAGGAAAGGATTGTATTTAATCTTTTCCAAACGACCGGGCGTACGAAGACTCTTCTTATTACGCGTGGTGACGTAGCGGGATGTAGGCTTTCCTTCGGCTTTGGCCTCGGTGCATTCGAGGATAATAATGTCTCTTGGCATGATGAAAATGTGTTACGGGGGAGGATTTATACACTATTCTTCGTCATCGTCAAGCGAAACCGTTAAATCTACATCATTTTGTCCTCCGGCAAAGCCTAAAGCGACTCTGGGACGGAACCGAGCATTCTGCCCTTTTTCCTTTTCCCACTGGGCTTGGCATTCTACGGTAAGTCTTGCAAAAGGAATAGCTTCCAACCGCAAAATCGGAATAACTTTGTATGACATTTCACAAATACCATACGTTCCGTTATCTATACGAGCAAGGGCTTGTTCAATTTCATACAACCCATCCTGTTCCTTAGAAAGAAGGCTGAGAGCAAAGTCTCGGTCATACGCATCACTGCCGGCATCGGCCTGATGCTCTCCAGAACCGGAAGCTTCACTACCTTCTGGATGATTTCTGAGCGTATCACGAGCCACACCGCTCATATTGTCCAAAGCTCTATCTCGCAAATCCAACAAATGCTGACGTTGCATTTGAACAAAAGGCTCCCATTCAGGATTAGCTGCCAATTCTGCCTTGGCAGCTGCAATGGCTTCTGCCTGTTCATCCGTCAATTCATTTTTATCGGGTGCCGGTGCTGTAACAACGGGCTCCGGTGCAGGTGTCGTTTTTTTCACCGTTGACTTTTTCCCAACTGCAACTTTAGGAGTAACGACCTTTTTAGCAGTCTTGACAGTTTTTTCCGGTTCGGCAGCCTTTTTCCTGCAACACTTCTTCTTGGCAGGGGCATCTTGGTCAGCAACGGTCTTGCATTTGGACTTTCCACAGGCCTTTTTCTTAGGAGCTGCGGTTTCCTTGGCGACGATCTTGTTATCAGTTTTCTTGGGAGTAGGCATAGATGGAATCTCTATGAGCTGTGGTTGACTATATTTCAGGAACAGAGAGCGATACCGCCCTGCTGACTAGACTATGAGACACTACAAGTAGCAAAATGTTCATTCAAGAAAATTCGGCTATGAATTAAGTCATGTTTTTACCCGCAGGTACATCTTATTTTTTTAGTAAGATTTTAAAGTACACGTACCTCTTTTTACCTTTTCAATCCTTGGCAAAATCCTATATTGATCATCATATGACAGCTTCAACCATTCCTTCCATCGGTGTTGACTTCGGGGGAACCTCCATCAAGCTGGGGGTTGTTAAAGGTACGGAAGTGATATCGCATGCGCCTTCCATAGCCACCCAGGAATATGGCAATCCCGATCAATTGATTGAGGCTATCGCTCAGTTTGTTAATATGCTCCGGCAAAACCATCCGGAAGTGCAGGCTATTGGCATGGGAATGCCCGGATTCGTCAATTTTTATCAAGGTTCCGTTTACACGCTTACTAATGTTCCAGGCTGGAATAATGTTCCCGTAAAAGACATGCTTCAAGCTGCTTGCGGATTGCCCGTATACATAGAAAACGATGCCAATTGTATGGCTTATGCCGAATGGAAATTGGGTGCAGGCAAAGGTAAAAAACACTTGGTTTGCCTAACACTGGGAACCGGAGTGGGTAGCGGTCTCATTGTGAATGGTGAACTCTTGCGTGGAGCTACTTGCTCTGCAGGAGAATTGGGACAAACAAGCATTGATTACCGGGGACGTCTGGGGCATTACGGCAATCGTGGATCATTGGAAGACTATGTAGGCAATCGTGAAATAGCAGCAGATGCCCGCACGCTATATGCCAGTCATGGCATCGATAAAGCTATTGTAGATTGTAACCCTATTGCGCTGGAAAAAGCAGCACTGGCAGGAGACAAGGTAGCACTGCAGGTATGGCACGATTTGGCCGTTAAACTTTCCTGTTCCCTGATGAACTGCTGTTATCTTCTCAATCCGGAAGCCATTATCATTGGTGGGGGGGTAGCCAAGGCAAAATCACTCCTTTTCCAACCGCTTCAGGAAATCATGAAGTCTCAGTTGGCTGCACCTCTGGTAAAACAGCTGGAAATCCTTCCCGCTCAATTTGGTACGGAAGCAGGCATCCTGGGTTCTGCCCATTTGGCTCTTGATACCCATTTTGGTTCAAACTCCCAAGCTTGAGCTCGTGGCTTCTCCTCAGATACTCAAACTCGCAGCTAAACTGGGCCTATCTCAAGAACAGGAGCAGGCTTTTCTGAAAGCCATGCAGTCAGGGGATTCTTCCAAAGGAGCGCTTGTCATCACGCCTAAAGCTCCGGAAGGTTATGATCCCCCTCTGCCGGTAGAAAATACACCATCCGAATGGGGACATCCTTCTATCCTATCACTCAGGTCAGATGAAGCAGAAGCAAAGCCGGGCTCACTACCTGATTATGATTGTGGCTATTATTATCCGCTGGATTTATCTTCTGTCTGGGAAACCGCGCCACTTACTCATCTGCCGTTTCGCCCGGTGCGTTGTTTAGATATGTGCGCAGCTCCGGGTGGCAAGAGTATTTTAACACAAATCCGTGTAAGTCCTGAGGAACATATATCTAATGAAATACATCCAAAGCGACTAGGAATCCTGCGCCATAATTTGCATCGTTGTGGATTTACCGGTTTGTATACACAACGCATGAGACCGGATCAATGGGCTCAGCAAGCTCCTGGTTGTTTTGACCTTATTCTGACAGACGCACCATGCAGCGGCCAATCCCTGCTGGCAAAGGGCATTCCTAATCCGGGATGCTTTAATTCTTCCGTTACTGGTGGTAACGCCAAACGCCAACGAGGGATCCTGCTATCCGCTCTCCAATGTTTGGCTCCGGGAGGCTGTCTGTTATACACGACCTGCACCTACGCCCCGGAAGAAAATGAACGTAATGTGCTCTATTTACTCAAACGTTGCCCGGAGTTACATACGATCAACGTCCCGGAACTGGAATCATTCCGTTCTTCTTTAACTCAAGAGGCTTGTTACCGACTCATGCCTTTTCATGGAGCAGGTGCTGGTGGATTCACTTGCCTTCTACGTAAAGGTGAAGAACATCCATCCCCCCTTCCCCTACCAAACGAATTGAAAGCATGGCCCATCCGTGACATGAACCAGCTCGATCAGTAGAAAACAAGCCCTCTCACAACAACAAACACCACATAACAAACTGTACATCAATCCACAGCACACCATTAAAACTTACCTTCTACGCAAAGATGAAGCCCCCCCTCATCCCCCTTCCCTTATCAAACGCATTGAAATGCATCCCCCATGCCATAACATGAAGCAGATCGATCAGTATGAAAATAGGTATTTTTTCTGACATACACAATCGTTTAGACCACCTAGAACAAGCTGTGTATCAAATGATAACACTTAATTGCAAACATTTTATTTTCTTAGGCGATTGTACTACAGAAAATAGCTTTAGGAGGATGATAGAACTAACCAAAAATTATCCCCTAGATATTGTCCCCGGCAATAATGACTATGACCTGGACACTATGCAGTGGATAGCAACAAATTCGTTAGCAGCACATCTTTACCCAGAGCATGCCATCATCACCAGATACGGATTAAAGTTCTCCCTATCTCATTATCCTAAATATGCCTTACAGGAAGCATATTTAGGGAATGTTGATATCGCTCTATATGGACATACGCATCAAGCTAAATGTGAAATGTACGGTAATTGCCTGCTTGGCAATCCGGGAGAACTACAAGGGAGAACAGGTAGAATCGGGTTTGGCATTTTTGACACAGAATCCCGGCAACTAAATTTGCATACGTTAGAATGTACTCCATTATGAAAACACTAGAAGTTTGTTGTGCTCTCATAGAACTATCTTCTTCCTCTGGAACACTGTTGTTAGGAGCAAAAAAGAAACAGGGTAAAATCAACGGACTTCTTTATGAGTTCCCTGGAGGGAAAATAGAACCAGGAGAAAGCGCAAAGGAAGCTGTTATCAGAGAAATACGGGAAGAGTTGGGATGTGACATAACACCGGTGCGGATGCTTTCTCCCGTACAACATCAAGGAAAAGAATGTATCATTCGCCTCACTCCTTTTCTATGCAAACTGGAACAAGCCCTACCTCTCCCACTGGAACACGAAAGCCTAGGCTTTTTCTCCATACAAACCTTAAAGAATCTCCCATGGGCTCCTGCCGATATTTCAGTATTAAACCAGTGGCTGAATGAACAAGAACCCGTTTTATACTTCAGCTATGAAAAGAGGAAATGACATTATTTACCGAGGCCCTAAAAACACCTTGGAATATTTTTCTTTATAGTATATACAGGATGACGGCTGCTGCACTCGTCATCATCTGGTCAAGTGGCCCGGACCGATATTACAAACTAATGGGGGCAGCCCCGACATAAGGCTGACTACGTCCTATATTGGATAAGTCAAAATTGTGACGGAAGTCCCCGCTCTATTGAGACACGGGAACGTGGCTCACAGCCAGCGACGGTGCAGCGGTGTCTTCCTTTCACCTAACATTGGCTCTCCAGACACCACGTTCTCTTTTTTTCCCTCACTGAAAGCGCACTCATTTGGTAACACAAAGTTTTCTTTAATTTTTTTCTCAAGCAAGAGGGTAAAAAAACTTACTTCAAAGCCACTTTTGGCTTATTAGTTAACAAACAACAACTATTTACATTTATAACAAACCTATAGACATTCCAGAAGATCATGATAGGATATTTCCTCGTTACGAAAAAGTTTTTGGCATCCGTGCAACTTTTTCATTATTGCGAAGTATAATATAGTCGTGAAGGGATTCATCAAACTCATCATCGTCATTGTCGTCCTTGGGGGACTTTGGTTCGCCTGGGAACAGTGGAAAGGAAACGACACCGTTCAGGTAGTATATCAGACAGAGCCTCTAGAAAAGGGGAATCTCATGATAACGATTGATGCTACAGGCGTCACAGAACCAGATGAGTTGGTTGATGTCGGTGCTCAAGTTAGCGGCATCATCATGGAGTTTGGTAAGGATATGGACGGCAAGATTGTGGATTATTCCAGCCCGGTAAAAGCAGGCCAAATGCTTGCGGAAATCGACAAACTCCCCGTACAATTAGACGTTCAACGAGCAGAAGCAACTAAGGCGCAAGCTATTGCAGGAATAGCTCGAGCCAAGGCAGATATCCAACAGGCCAAGGCGAAACATAACCAAGCCAAACTGGATCGAGAACGAGCAGAAAAAATCGGTCCGGGGGATGCGTTATCTAAATCCAGTTATGACCAATACATTGCGGATGAAGAGACGGCTCGCGCCAACGTATCCGTAGCAGAAGCATCTTTGCAAGAGGCAGAAGCTTCCCTAAAACAAGCAGAAGCGGCTTTGAAGAAAGAAATGCGTAACTTGGAATATACTACTATTTTATCCCCCGTAGACGGCGTAGTAGTCAAACGTTTGGTCAATATTGGTCAAACAGTAGTTTCCAGCATGAGTGCCTCCAGCTTGTTCTATATTGCAACAGACCTCTCTAAACTAAAAATCTGGGCCGCTGTAAATGAAGCGGACATTGGAAGCATTCGTAAAGGGCAGAACGTCGTATTTACCGTTGATGCTTTCCCCGGTCGAAAATTTAAAGGGACAGTAGATAAAATTCGTCTGGATGCAACCATGACATCCAACGTTGTGACCTACATTGTAGATATTGATGTTCCCAATCCGGACAAACTACTCATCCCCTACCTAACGGCAAATGTTCAATTCGTAGTAGAAGACATTAAAGATGCTTATCTTGTCTCAAACTCAACACTTCGCTTCCAACCGGAAATGGATTTAGTCAATGCAGAACAAAAAACAGTATTTGAACGAATGCTTCCGGAATTGATTCCCCCCACTCAAAACGGACAAAAGAAAAAAGCCATCGTCTGGGAACAAAAAAACAATACTCTTATTCCTCATTTAGTTACTAAAGGAGAAAGTAATGGAATGCTCACTGCCATTTCTGGCAAGACATTGTATGACGGAATGAAAATCGTTTCTTCCGCACAAATATTCAATGGGACAACGGCTCCGGAAAATGAAGAATCTGCTACAGCCGGAGGAGAAAACCCGTTTGCTCCCAAAATGCCACCACGTCGGAAACCAAGTACAGGTAATATAAAAGCTCCGACAAATACACCTAAAAATGATGGCCCACCCCCGCCTCCCTGATCCGGGGCATCCCCCCCAACTATCATCAAGCATCCATCTCTTTTTACCGCATCAAGCACTATAATAACGTGATCCGCTTACGAGATATAACCAAGGTATACCACTTGGGAGAAATAGACCTTCAAGTCCTCAAAGGCATCACCTTGGACATAAATGAAGGAGAATTTGTTTCCCTCACGGGAGCCTCCGGCTCCGGGAAATCCACTCTAATGAATATTCTGGGATGTTTAGATCGTCCAACTTCCGGACATTACTATATCGCAGGAGAAGATGTGGCCACGTTCAATCCTTCCGAACGAGCTACACTCAGAAACAAGCGTATCGGTTTTGTTTTTCAAAACTTCAATTTACTTTCGCGTACCACTGCTTTGGAAAATGTCATAATGCCGGCAGTTTATGCTCACCCTACACTTAGCATGAAAGCCATGAAAGAACGAGCTACGGAACTACTAAATCTCGTAGGACTTTCTGATCGCATGGATCACACACCTGCTCAACTGTCGGGTGGACAGCAACAACGTGTAGCCATTGCTCGTTCTCTCATCAATAGTCCCAGCATTCTGCTGGCTGATGAACCAACGGGTAATTTGGATTCTACAACGTCCAAAGAAGTGTTGCATATGTTTAAAGACCTGAATCGCAAACAGGGTATAACGGTCATTCTTGTAACGCACGATCCCAAAATAGCTGCATTTACAGACAGAGCCATTAATATGGCTGACGGTCTCATTTGCGAAGGGATTTCCGATATGCTCAGTAAAGACGACGTATGAAATTCCTGCCTCTCCTTAAAACCTGCATCAAGGCCCTAGTGCGTAATCCCATGCGCGCGGCTCTCACCATTCTGGGCATCATCATCGGTATTGCCGCTGTTATTGCCATGGTTGAAATCGGCCAAGGCTCCACGTTGCAAATTAAAAATACCATTGCATCAATGGGGGCAGATACCCTAAATATCCGCCCCGGAGCTATCTCCAAAAGCGGAGTTAACACCGGAGCAGGAGGAAGAGCTTCTCTAACCAATGCAGACTGTGAAGCCATCATGAAAGACTGTCCTATGGTCCTAAGAGCAACTCCAATCGTTAGAGCCAGCGGACAGGTGATTTATGGCAACAAAAACTGGAGTCCTGAGACTGTAGAAGGTGGCTCTGTAGAATACCTAAAAATCAAAAATTGGTATGACATGGCGCATGGGCAACCGTTCTCTGAAGAAGATGTAGAACAAGCGCGCCGCGTGTGCGTTATTGGGCAAACCGTTGCAAAAGAACTCTTTGATACAGAAGATCCTCTGGGCAAAGACATCCGCATCAAGGATGTTACCTTCAAAATTATCGGCATCCTTCAAAAGAAGGGGGCTAACATGATGGGACGGGATCAAGACGACGCTATCATCCTACCTTGGACCAGTATTCGTTACCGTCTTCAGGGATTAGGAGGAGGTTCAACCTCTTCATCAGGGAAATCCACCACAACCTTTAATAGGGCAGATAAATACACGACAACCTCTGTAGACTATTATACAGAAACCACAGATCAACCTTATACTAATGCCCCGCATCCAAGACGTTTTAATAATATAGATTCTATTATGGCACAGATTACGAACCCGGAACGTTCCTCTGAAGCCATCGATCAAATTACAGAAGTCATTCGTGCTAAACACAATCTCAAAGACGGCCAATTGGATGATTTCCGTGTATGGGATATGGCTGAGATGTCTCGAGCTATGAGTAGCACTACAGAGGTCATGACTAACCTGTTGATGATAGTCGCTATGATTTCTCTAGTTGTAGGAGGCGTTGGGATCATGAATATCATGCTTGTATCTGTTACGGAACGAACCAAAGAAATCGGTTTGCGCATGGCAGTTGGAGCTCGTCCTCAAGATATCATGCGACAGTTTCTCCTAGAAGCCGTATTGCTTTGCGTTGTAGGCGGAGCTATGGGGATTTTGTTAGGCAAAGGAATTTCTCTCATTGTTAGCCGTACCATGAATTGGGCTACAGCATCTTCCCCAGAAGCCATGGCTTTAGCCGTGGGTGTATCTGTATTCATTGGATTGGCATTTGGATGGTATCCAGCTTGGAAAGCGTCCAAAATGGATCCCATCGACGCTCTCCGTCACGAATAAACCTATTATTTTCTCTTTCCCCCCATGACATCCATGTATAAATATATTCCTCTCTTGACCGCTTGCTTCCTGAGCTCCTGCATGGTTGGTCCAGATTTCAAAACTCCAGACAGTAACCTCCCTCACACATGGGCAGCAAGTACTCCTCCACATACATCTGATAAGGACTTACGCACTTGGTGGGGTATTTTTGGGGATCCACAACTTAACCGCCTGGTTTCTACAGCTCTTAACAATAACCCTGACATGAAATCGGCATTGTTACGTATCCGTGAATCCCGGGAGAAGCTCCGCATTTCCGATTCATCTCTTCTGCCAAGTGCTGATGCCAATGCCGGTTGGAGCTTAGCTCCAGGGAACGGGTTCCGTGGAGCCACATCCCAAAACTTTTCCTTGGGAGCGACCACCTCTTGGGAACTGGACCTTTTTGGAGGGAATCGTCGCTCCATCGAAGCAGCTCGAGCTTCACTGATGTCCACAGAAGCCTCTGCAGGAGCCGTACGTACAGCTCTACTGGCAGATGTTGCTACCTCCTATTTTAGTTGGATCACAGCATGTGAACAACTTCGTATCGCTCAAGAGCAACTTGAAATCCAACGTAATACACTTACCATTGCAGAAAAACGCTATAAAGCAGAGTTTGCTCCTCGTCTGGACGTAGAACAGGCAATATCTACAGTTGCTTCCACAGAAAGTCGCATTCCTGCTTTGGAGGCACAGGTAAAATCTGCAAAAAATCAACTCTCTGTATTACTGGGAACGTACAACTCCCGTGTAGAGCTAACAATGCCGAAAGCTTCTGTCTTTGAACAGACGCCCGTTGTTCCCATAGGGCTCCCCTCTGATCTGTTGAGACGCCGTCCTGATATCATTGCGGCAGAAGCAACCCTACATGCAGCTGTAGCCAACATAGGAGTCGCTGTAGCGGATTTGTACCCACGTTTCAGCCTAACAGGATCGGTATCAGGGCACAGCAAGGATTTTGGGCAACTTTTCCAAGAAAACAATAATATATGGTCTTTAGGCAGTAACTTAACTCAACCGCTATTCCATGGTGGTGCTTTAAAAGCGGCCGTTCGAGCTCAAAAAGCAGCAGCAGAACAAGCCGCTGAATCCTACAGAAAAGCACTCATTGTTGCTGTATCTGAGGTAGAAGACGCCCTCATTTCCTACGGCAACTACACCTCACAAATGCAATACTTGTACAAAGAAAATAAGGCTAACAAAGAAGCCTTTATCCTATCCCGCACACTGTATATCAATGGTAAAACAGACTTTTTGAACGTTATTACAGCCCAACGATCTTGGCTTAGCTCAGAAGAATCTTTAGTCACTATGAAACAAAACATCCGTAAAGCTGTTGTACAACTCGCCTGCGCCTTGGGAGGAGGTTGGTGACAATTCTCTCCGAATGAATATACCCGATCTTACCCCCAAATTTTCATCTACACATTATTCTCCTAACTGAAATAAATTTTCAATTAGGAGCTTTTTCTTTATGAACAGTTTCCATAACAGCATCAATAAGATTACGAGTTTTGATTCCTGGCAACACATTCAAATCCATACGATTCATTGTATAACCGAAAGAAAGATTATTTATCGGATCAGCAAAGGCATGGGATCCTCCAGCACCAGCGTGACCAAAGCCATCATCTCCAAACAGGCAACGTAGTTTACGCCCTGTTTCGGGATCTTTCGGATCATGCATAAAACCACAGGAAAAAGCAGTGGGTGTCTTTAGAGTCAAATCCGGACCATCTATAACAATATCCCGCATCCATCCACACACGGTATCAGGGAAAATATGTTTCTCATCCAGACCTAAACAAGCTTGATAAAATTGAGCCATACCACGAGCAGATGCAACTCCACCAAAAGCCGGCACACCAGAAGACCATGCTTTTGGAGTATTCATCTGTCGCACACTGTTTAAGCCGATTAAAGTATTAAATGCACAATTAACCGGAGTCCCTTTTTTCATGTATTCTAAATAAAACGGCGTTCCCATGTTGGACATATCCATTTTACCAGGATACAAACTTGCAACTCTCCCATATTCTGCTTCTGGCAACTTAATGAAAAAATCTAAATTCAACGGTTTCCGAATATATTCGTCCCAATAACACCACAAACGCTCCCCTGTCAGGCGCAACATCAACTCATCAAGCATCACACCATAGGTATGCGGATGATATCCGTGCTCTGGCGGTTGCCATGCAGGAACGGTTGTCTCTAAAGCACAAACACAATCTTCATGGTCAAATACATTTGCCGTTCGGGAAAAAGCAGCTAATCCACACTGATGGGACATCATCTGAGCAACAGAGGCATATGGCAACGGGAACTCTGGCCACAATTCCCCTATACTTATCTGAGGTGACGCACCTTGTTGATACAAAGCCAATAATAAAGTAGCAGAGGACGCACCCTTGGTAACAGAATAAACGGGAACTAAAGAATGTTCCGTCCATAGGTGGCTCTGATCTACAACAGTAAAGCCAGAATGTAAGGACAATATTTCCTTACCATTCTGCCATACAGAAACAGACGCACCCAATTCTCCATAATCACGAAAGTTTCCATCAAAAGCTTCAGCTATCAGCCGATAATCATTCATAAATTCATTTCGCCACGAATACTTTCCGGCACATTGGTAACTATACTCTTTCATGCCCATAAAATCAAGCACCGGCACTCCTCTTACAAGAGAAGTGCCGGTGCACAAATCACAAAGAAGTAAAACTAGTCTTTGGAATGGGCTGCCAAATATTCTCTAGCCCCTACTTCATCCGGATCTTCCTTCAGTTCATTCAGAGAGAACTTAATACGGAACAATTTCATAATTAATACATATGAACACGGAATCAGGAAAACACCGACTAAGGTAGCTACCCCCATCCCAATAACAACCACCGTACCGATAGCGTTACGAGCCAATGCTCCAGAACCAGAAGAAAGCATCAATGGTATACATCCCAGAATAAACGCCATGGACGTCATCAAAATGGGACGTAACCGCAACCGTGCGGCAGCCAACGTAGCCTCCATCAATTCCTTACCGCGCTGAACTTCCAAATTCGCAAACTCCACAATGAGAATAGCGTTTTTAGCAGCCAACCCCACCAACATCACTAACCCGATCTGAGCATAAAGAGACAACTCCATACCCTGCCAATACAAACCGGCATAAGCCCCCAACACAGCAATAGGTACCGTGAGGAAAACAGACAAAGGCAAAGACCATTTTTCATAAAGAGCTACCAGAATAAGGAACGCAAAAATGGCGGACATGGTGAAAATAGCACCTAAACCAATGCTATTGCGAACCTTATTTTCTTGGAAACTCATATCTTGGTAATCAAAGCCAACTTTCGTTGGATCCATCGTCTGCTTGAACACATCTTCAAGGGCATCCATCACTTGCTGCGTAGAATAACCGGGACGAGGCATCACATTCAGTTTCGCAGCATTGTAAATATTATGGTGCATAACGAATTCTGTGTCCTCTATTTCCTTTATATTCACCAAAGCAGACAGAGGGACACGAGAACCTTCCGCATTCGTGACAAAGAATCCGTCCATCTTTTCCAAACTGGTTCTATCTTCCCCCTGCGCTTGAATGTACACCTGCCATTGTTGGCCAAAGGCATTAAAATAATTGATAAAAGATGAACCGTTATAAGCGGCTAAGATTCCATTGGCCACATCAATATCAACCTTGTGGAACTTACATTTTTCTTTATCCAAGTTCACATACTTCTGAGGCATATCTGCCATCATCATATCCATACACAAGGCAATTTCTGGACGTTGAGAAGCCTTTTCTTGGAAACGGACAACTTGTTCATGGAGATAATTTACCCCTTGACCTTCCAAGTCTTCTAAAACCATCGTTACACCATTAGCGGTACCTACACCGGGAATGGCAGGCGGTTCCAAAACCATAGCCATACCGTCTAATCCGGCCTGAGCTAAATTACCCTGTAATTTTTTTGCCAATACAGCAGAACTTTCCGGACGTTCACTCCAATCCTTAAGTTCAACGAATGCAATACAAGCACCTGGCGTTTGCACACTATTTAGAATATTAAGACCGACCACCGTAATAAGGTTCTTCACAGCGGGATCTTGGAGAGCTGCTTCAAACTTCTTATCTTGTTCATAAGCCACCTGCAAAGAAGTATTCGGCTTCAAAATCAAGCAAGCCAACAAGAACCCTTGGTCTTCATCCGGCAAGAAACCACCGGGCACTCGTTTAGCCACAGGCATAATAGCCCCCCAAAATAAGAACAAAAGAGGTATGGAAATAATCAATTTACGAGCCAATCCTCCACACACACGGGTGTAACCATTGGCAGAATGATTATAACACCGGTTAAACCAGCGGTGAAAAGCAGAAAAGATTCCCTTCTGTTCCGAGCTTTTGGGTTTCAGCAACAACGCACACAATGCAGGAGAAAGCGTCAACGCATTAAATGCTGAAATAAGCATAGAAATAGCAATGGTGACGGCAAATTGTTTGAATAGAGTACCGGTAATACCATCCAATAATAAGGACGGCAAAAACACAGCAGCCAACACCAAAGCAATAGCAATCACAGGACCAGCCACTTCCTGCATGGCAGCAAAAGAAGCCATACGAGGATTAAGTCCCTTGTCTATATGTTCCTGAACGGCCTCAACCACGACAATAGCGTCGTCCACAACCAAACCGATAGCCAAAACCATCCCCAACAAAGAAATGGTATTTAGAGAAAAGCCCAGCAAGGGGAACAAACAGAAAGTAGAAATAAGGGAAACTGGGACCGCAATCAAAGGTATCAGAGTTGCACGCCAATTCTGTAAGAAGATATACACAACCAAAGCCACCAAAATAACGGCTTCAATAAAGGTATGCTTAATTTCTTCAATAGAATAACGTACAGCGGTAGTCGTATCCAAAGAAATGCGTCCGGAAATCCCTTCCGGCATCAAAGGAGCCTTAGCTTCCAATAGCTTTTCTACACGATCAGCAGTGGCAATAGCATTGGATCCGGGAGACTGGAAAATAGCAACAGCAGCAGAAACTTCTCCATTCAAACGCCCCGTAACAGAATAATCCTCTGCACCAAGTTCTACCTTGGCAACATCTTTCAGGTAAAGAATTTCATCCCCATTCTGACGGATAATGATGTTCTCAAATTCATGAGGATCGGACAAGCGCCCCTGGGTACGAACCGTAATTGTTTGTTCTTGACCTTCAGGAACAGGGTCTGCGCCAATCTTACCACCTGGGTTGGTAGTATTCTGAGCAGAAATAGCCCCTCGAACCTCATTGACGGAGATGCCGTAATGGGTCATTTTGGAAGTATCAAGCCAAATACGGATGGCATAACGACCTGCTCCGTAAACTTGGACTTCGCCCACGCCGTCAACTCGTTTAAGTTCATCGATCAATTTTACCTGGGCATAGTTAGCCAAATCCACGGAATTATAACTTCCATTTGGAGATGTTAGAGAATACATCAGCAAAGGTAATCCCGGTTGCTGTTTAATGGTCACCCCTGTGCTTTGTACTTCCTGCGGAAGCTGGGAAGAAGCCTGACCATAACGCATATTGGTCAACACCTGATCAGTATCCGTATCGGAGCCCGGTTTAAAAATCACAGAAAGGTTATACACGCCGTTATTGGAAGAAACAGACGTCATATAATCCATCCCCTGCACACCAGAAATCTGACGTTCCAAAGGCGTACCTACAGAGTCTGCCACGGCTTGAGCATTGGCACCAGGAAACATAGCCTGTAACTGAATGGTACGAGGCGTAATTTCCGGATACTGAGAAATGGGCAGATTGAACATACAAACCACCCCTAGAAGAGTGGTCACAATAGCAATCACGGCAGCGATTGCTGGGTGTTTAATGAAAAATGAGCTCATGGCTTTACTTTGCAGTTACAGACGGAGTAGTGGAAGAAGGAGCGACATAAATAAACGGTGTAGGATTCACTGTTCCAAAACCTTCCTTAGCACCACGTTCACGCATCAAGCTATTTGCCTTGGAATATTGAGCGGCCATCATCGTGCCTTCAACAACAACTGGAACTTCCGATGGTTTAACATATCCCATTTCCTTCAAAGATTCCGTAATGGGTTTGCCCGTACCTTTCACAATCTGCATCAGCATCGGAGCCTTTCCTCCCTTGCCGTCTGCCATGTCCAACACAATGGTTTCTCCCGGTTGCACATCAATATTGCGGGGCGTTTTGTCCGGAGCAACAACGATAATGCTACGATGATTCATGGATGAAATAAGCGCACGAGCAGGAACTAACAAAGCATCTTGTTCTACACCTGTCACAGCACGGACGCGAACAGCCATCCCAGAACGGAGTTTTAAATCTGGATTGGGGACGTGTCCGATAAAGTTCACTGTACCGGTTGAACGGCTTACTTCACTGTCTACAGAAACAATCTTCCCTTTCTTTTCAAAAACGGTACCGTCTTCAAGAATCAGCTCAAAGTTAGGCATATCCCCCATACGCCCGGTCTTCACATCCACTGTGCCATCCATCAAACGACTGAGCACTTGCTTACCCGTCACGGAAAAATCTACACGGATGGGATCTATAGAAGACATGGTGGTAAGTGGAGAACCGCTAGCAGAAATCAACTCACCTACGCTGGCTGTTGCCTTAGAAGCCAGCCCCCGGAACGGAGCGCGAACTTTTGTACGATCCAAGTTAATTCGGGCGTTTTCCAAAGATGCCTCAGCCTGTTTGATGCCGGCTTCAGCCTGCTTCAAAGCGGCCTGCATTTCTTTTAAGTTTTGTTGAGCATCTGTCAGATTTTTGACAGAAATAGCACCTGTTTCTATCAACTTATCATAACGTTCCAGATCCTTTTTCACCCTGTTCAAAGAAGCTTCTGCCTGAAGCTTAACGGCATGAGCCGTCGCCAAATTAGCTTCCTCCCGATCAACAGCGGCCTGATAAGTAGCAGGATCAATTTCAAAAAGCAACTCGTCCTTATCGCAAATAGAGCCATCCCAATATACTTGCTTAATTAATGTACCGGAAACCTGCGGTCTAATATCCGCCTGTTCGACTCCGCGCAAATGCCCGAACCAAGAAGATTTCAATTCCACAGTCCTTTGTTCCAGGTTCATGACCGAAACCTTGAGTGGCGGCATATTTCTCTGATTTGTTCCATTAGCCGTTCCTTCTCCGTCACGACATCCCGTCAGCCCACACAGGGCAGCCATCAATATGTAGTGTACTTTCATGTTATTGTTTGATAAAATTATTAGTTAGTTTTCTACCTGCCAAACACTCATTAAATTATGCTCAGTGTATGGTCACTTGACATTGTTATACATTTGCATCAACAAAACCTTCATTCTGGAGCATTCTTCTTCTGAAACACCTTCCAATAAAGTACTTTCTATCACGTCTATCTGTTGCCGAATTATTTTATGTACTTTACGACAAGCCTCCGTCAAATACACATTTTTCAGTCGTCCATCTTCACTATTAAAAGCTGTAGTTACCCACCCCTTTTGTTCCAACCTCCGAACAATGCCCTTTATAGTGGTATGAGAAAC
The DNA here is from genome assembly GCA_964525305.1 of uncultured Akkermansia sp. Lineage (GTDB taxonomy): Bacteria > Verrucomicrobiota > Verrucomicrobiia > Verrucomicrobiales > Akkermansiaceae > Akkermansia. The sequence continues at coordinate 39,709 of CAZGGR010000008.1, read as the reverse complement.
ACCTAAATGCCTCGCTATGTCCTTTTGAGAAACCATTTCCCCATCTCGAGACATCAAATAAGCTAATACACGCCCTTGAGATGCAGTAACACATTCAACGGTCAAACCTCGTGTGATCATTGTATCCACACGATCCGTGATCATCTTCATTAAGAAAGAAATAGTAAATGGATCCTCCATAAAATTATGAAGCATGCTTCAAAACTCCGCCGCTGAATAATCGTTTTCAGGAAACAAGTCAAGAGAAATTAGAAATGATGCTATCAGACAAAATCATCATTTTCTTTGCAAAGACAGTACGCTAAGATGCCTATTGGCCACTCTAAATCTCACTTCCCAACAGGAGAATAAAAGAACATAAATACGCTCCGGGTCTTGCTGATATTGCGGTCGCGGATCCAAAGACAAAGTGTCTTTCAACGTCATCAATTCCTCAGGAGACATTACTCCCGCTAAAAAATCGGGAATATCTACTGTTAACCGTTTATAAGGGACGGAAGTAAATCCTTCTGTTGCATTCGGAATACAATCAGCTAACGGCACATAGGGTTTAATATCCAAAATGGGAGTTCCATCCACTAAATCCACGCCAGACAGATGTAAAACTGGTCCCCTCTGTGGGTGTATCTCTACTCTTTCCAATTTAACAGCAGACAGGCCAATCGGATTAGGCCGAAACGGAGCCCTTGTAGCAAATACACCCATTCGGATATTCCCACCCAAGCGAGGTGGCCGCACCGTTGGATTCCATCCGTCATTAACGTGTTTGTCAAATAACCAAATCAACCACAAATGAGAAAAACCTTCCAGCCCCCGTACAACATCAGGATTCCGAAAAGGAGCTTCAAATACCAGCCGAGCACATGCACCCGGAACCAAACCGCTCTGGCGAGGCACGCCGAACTTATCCGGATAGCATGTGCTAACTCTGGCAACAATCTGCACGAGGCAGCTAAGGTTAATAATTAATAATAAAGATTCAATTTCCGACTATTCTATTAAAAACAGTGAAGACGTTCTCCCAGAATGACGGCATCCACTTTTCCTTCCAACGTTTTTCCTAAAAAAGGAGTATTACGAGCACGACTGAAAAGGGTTTCATTTGTAACCGGAGTTTCTCCATTCGGATCAAACACCACAAAATTGGCAGAAGCCCCCTCTTCAAAAGATATCTGATCCAATCCCATCAGTTTACGAGGGGCATCACTGGTAGAACGAATAACAGTCTGCCAAGTCATTTTACCGGGCTTAACCAGATACTGATAAATGGCCGGCAAAAATGTATCTAAAGCAATCATCCCCTGAGGAGCAACAATAAAGTCCTGGAGTTTTGAAAACGCCGTACAAGGAGTATGATCAGACACAATACAATCAATAGTACCGTCATTTACTGCGGCAATCAAAGCGTCTACATCCGAGCGATCGCGCAAGGGGGGTAAGGTCTTATAATTAGTATCATAACGCCCTACATCTTCATGTGTAAACAAGAGATGATGAAGAGCCACTTCGGCACTCAACCCTTCAGTCTGATGCTTGCAACGGCGCAAGATATCCACGCTACCAGCGGTTGAAACCGTCTGGACATGCAAAGAGTTTCCAGTATCCACAGAAAGACGGATAATAGTTTCAGTGCCAATTTCCTCTGCGCAAGATGGAGCACCCGTTAACCCTAAACGATAAGAAGTAGTACCTGGATGCATAGTTGCCTTGCTTGTCAACGCAGGCACATCTCCTCGTAAGGCAAAGGTAAGATTCAAATTACTAGCATACTGCATTGCCCGGTAAAGCAACAACATATTATCAGGAGCTCGATCTCCATCCGTAATAAAGCGCACCCCCTTAGCACGCAGCGAATCATAAGAAGCCTGCTCTTCTCCACCATCACTCTTGGTCAAACAACCAGAGGGAATAACATCTACTAAAGCGTCCGTACGACAGATTTCCATGAACGTAGTAATCTGGGCAGCTGTATCCATTACCGGAAGAGTATCAGGCATAGCCATCATCCCAGTCACCCCGCCATGCAATGCCGCAGCAGTAGCAGAAGCAACACGCTCCCTGTCCTCATAACCGGGCTGGCATAAATGAGCATGGATATCAAAAAGACCGGGCAAAATATATTTACCGGAAACATTCAACACCTTTTCTGCTACATTCTCTTGAAGAGAACCAGCCGGAGCCTTTATGGCAATCTTCCCGTCAGAAACCAACAAATCTATAGGAGCAGAGCCATCCGTCAGCTGAGCATTACGAATAAGTACAGAAGTTTTCATAGATAATTAGTGCTGAGTTTGAGGGGTGAGATGATAGAGAATGGACATACGACAAGCGATTCCGTTTTCCACCTGCCGATTGATCAAGCAACGTTCGTAATCCATAGCTAAATCGCAGATTTCCACACCGCGATTAACAGGTCCAGGATGCATAATGTACATTCCTTCATCAGCAATGCGCTTCAGGCGCTCTTCCGTAACTCCGTAAATTTTATTATACTCTCGAGCACTGGGAAAGAAAGGGGCATCTTGGCGTTCTTTTTGGACGCGCAATAAATAAATAACGTCTGGTTTCCAAACAAACGCCTCGTTAAAATCAGAAAAACGAGGGATACCAGAATGTTCTGGCCGTGGGACCAAAGACCCTGGTCCTAAATAAGCCACTTCCATCCCCAATCTATTCATTAACAACGAAGTAGATCGTGCCACACGAGAATGCAAAATATCCCCGACAATCAGCACTCTCTTGCCTCTCACCTCAGGAAAAACCTCCCGTATTGTAAAGGAATCCAACAAAGCTTGCGAAGGATGAGCATGCGCTCCATCTCCAGCATTAATAACGCTGGCACAAGTATGGCGAGCAATTACATTTGGTAACCCACTATTATAATGACGCACAATAACATAGTCAACCTTCATCGATTGAAGCGTGGCTATCGTATCCTGCACAGACTCCCCTTTTACCACAGAAGATGTAGAAACCGTAAAGTTTGTCACATCTGCAGACAAACGTTCCGCCGCAACCTCAAATGAAGAACGGGTTCGAGTACTGGGCTCATAAAAAAGAGTCAAAACAGACTTACCTTTTAAAGCCGGCACTTTTTTAACACTCTTAGTAAAGAGTTCTTTCATCGGGCCAGCAGAATTCAACAAAGTATGAATTTCCTCGTCTGTCAACGAAGAGATATTAAGAAGATCCTTGCGTGGGTTCATGGGAAACGGTAATAAATAAATTGTCTATAAAGATGAAATAACTACACTGTCTTCGCCGTTTGTTTCCATCATATTGACTATAACTTTAGCACCGGCGTGATCCAACACATGGCCTGTATAATCTGGCTGAATGGGAACTTCCCGACCACCGCGGTCAATCAAACAGGCAAGCTCTATGCGAGAAGGGCGTCCGTAATCGAAAATAGCATTCAATGCGGCACGAATAGTACGCCCCGTATAAAGGACATCATCCACCAATACGACCCTCATGTCATCTGTAGAAAAAGGAAGATTGGAAGAACGGAGAGAAGGACGAACATCCAACTTAAAAATATCATCCCGGTATAGAGAAATATCAATAGCTCCATACTGAGCATTCACGCCCATTTCCTTTACTTTTTCTACCAGTCTTCTGGCAATCACATCGCCCTGACTAAGCAAACCGACAATGGCAAGAGGTTCTCCAGGGAAACGAGCCACAATGCCATGAGCCATACGCTCCAGCGCACGGGAAATACCCGAGCTATCCAACACAAGTTCCTGAAACGGAGAAGATGTCATCTGGTAAAAGAGAAATAAGTGAACATTATAAGCCTGCCAATTTCAGTATACGATGAGCAGCCATAGCGGCATTAACAGGCGTCTTTTTATGCAATCCGACCGTTGTACAAGGCACGCCTCCTGGACACTGAGCAATTGCCAACAAAGCGTCTATACCATTCAAAGGGCCACCAGGAACAGGTACACCAATTACAGGTAGAGAACAACTCATCACCACCACACCAGGAAGAGCTGCAGACAAGCCGGCCACAGCAAGAATCACTGCTTTTTCCCCACTTGCTTCCAGATTTTCCAAATACTTAATCAATTCTGGAAGATCACGATGTGCAGACAAGACGGTTTCTTCATAAGGAACATTCTCCTGAGCAAAATATTCGCGAGCCGGTTCCATAAAGGGTTTATCATTCGGGCTACCGTAAATGACAATGACTTTCATGACTATATGTGCGGTTGTGAAACTTGCAGAGTATGGCACCAAGTCCCCTATTCTGGCAAGACTTAACCTGCAAAAAAGAAAAATGCTTTTTTAGAAAAAACATTGCTTATTCCTTACCGAGTAGCCTGCTGAGCTATAGCCTCTGCACATCTACGCCCGTCTAAAGCAGCAGAAACAATACCTCCGGCATAACCTGCACCTTCTCCACATGGATATAACCCCTTCAGTTCCGGATGCTCCATGGTAACAGGATTACGAGGGATACGAACTGGAGAACTAGTACGAGTTTCGCACCCGATAAGCTGAGCGCAATCACCAGCAAACCCACGCCATTTGTGGTCAAACATCCGCAATCCGTCACGCATGCGCCAAACAATTTCACTCGGCAATAATTCATGCAGGGGATGAGATACAACGCCAGGATGATAACTGGTAGGCAACAAAGAAGAAGACTCTCGCCCCTTCAAAAAGTCTATCACTTTCTGAGCAGGAGCCTTTTGCATTCCACCACCAGCACGGCAAGAAGCTGTCTCCAAAGCTTTCTGATATGCCACACCCGCTAAAACGCCATATTTCTTACGAAAACCCTCTGTATCTTCTGGATGCACACTAACAACAAATCCAGCATTAGCAAAGGCAGAATCCCGCTTAGCCAAAGACATTCCGTTAACTACTACTTCATCATTTTCTGTGGCAGCAGGCACAATAAATCCCCCCGGGCACATACAAAAAGAATGCACCCCGCGATCCTTAATTGTTGTTGTTACAGAGTAACGAGCGGCGGGTAATTGTTCCGGTCGCTTTTGATCCGACCTTAAATGATACTGTCGTGCATCCACAAAAGATTGAGGATGTTCAATACGCACACCAACAGCAAAGGACTTCTGTTCTAGTGACAAACCTTCTGCCAATATCATTCGATATACATCACGAGCACTGTGCCCGGTAGCAAGTAAAACGGAATCCGCTATATATTCTCGACCATCCGCACAAACTACACCACGAATACGGGTTCCATCCGATGAACGGAGCAATTGTGTCACCTTGGCATTAAAATAAACCTCTCCACCCGCGCGTAAAATGGATTCACGAATGGCTTTAACGACATTGGGCAATAAATTAGAACCAATATGCGGATGAGCATCCGTCAAAATCTCTCGAGGTGCGCCATGTGCTACAAAAATTTCATAAATATCGCGAACCGAACCGCGTTTCGTTGCACGGGTAAATAATTTACCATCAGAAAATGTACCTGCCCCACCCTCACCAAAACAATAGTTTGAATCCTCCATTACCTTACCATGTCGCATAATAGGAGCCAAGTCAAACCTGCGGGAAGAAACATCCTTTCCTCGTTCCAACACAACAGGTTTTATACCTAATTCCAAACACCTAAGCGCAGCAAACATACCAGCAGGCCCGAACCCCACAATTAAAGTAATAGGTGCACCAGATTTAACAGACGGATAATCCTTAGAAAGCGTTGTCTCCGGAGCTAATGCCACATCTACACCGACCAATAAACGAAGCTGAAAAAGAATCTTTTTCTGACGGGAGTCTATAGATTCTTTTATCAAGCGCACCCCCTTAATTCGGGATGTATCAATACCCAATTTCTTTGCCGCTGCAACACGGCGAGCTTGCTTATCCCCAGCTTTTTCCATCGGTAGAATTACATCTACCATCACTTCTCCATAACTGTTCACAAGGCCTCCTTCCATGGACTCGGTTGCTGCTGAGTAATACAATGAATAGCTCCACCTTCCAATACCAGTTTGCGTGCATCTACACCGACAACCCTTTTACCTCTGAAACATTCTCGTAAAATACCTAAAGCACGGTCATCGTTCTTAGGTTGGTTAAATACAGGCACGATAACAGCTTCATTTACAATAAGAAAATTAGCATAACTTGCAGGAAGTTGATCTAATCGCCAATCTTCTGCATGAAGAGGGTCAGGCATAGGCAATGGGATCACCTCCACGTTGCTACCATCCACACATTTCAAATCCTGCAACCGTTCATTATTTTCTGCTAAAGCACGATAATGTGGAGAAGAAGAGTTTGGCTCAACAATAGAAACTACGGCATCCCGACAAACAAATCTGACCATATCATCTATATGGCCATCTGTATCATCTCCCTCAATACCAGAACCTAGCCAAAAAATAGAACTCACGCCCAACATCCTCCGCAATTCATTCTCTATTCTGCTTCTGCTCCATTCGTGATTGCGATTAGGATTCAAAAGAACAGACTCTGTTGTCACCAATAAACCATCCCCATTCCCCTCGATAGCTCCACCCTCTAAAATCATAGTAGAACTGCGAACGGGCAATCCAAGAGACTTACCTATTAAAGCAGGTATACCATTATCTAAATCCCAAGGAGCAAACTTCCCCCCCCATGCATTAAATTGCCAATCAGTAAGTACTAAAGAACCGTCTGCTACATTCTGAACAAAAACAGGACCATGATCTCGACACCAAACATCATTGGTTGGATGATTAAACAAACGATATTGTTCCTCTCGAACTCCAAAAACATCCATCACATGCTTGATCCCTGCATGAAAAGAGACCTCGGCATTAATGCACACAATGGCATGCTGAGCAATGGCCGCTGCCACATTTCCATAAACTTGCTGCAATTCATTCAACCCTCCTTGCCACAAATCCTTACGATGAGGCCAAGACAGCCAAACAGCGTCCTGAGGCTCCCATTCTGCGGGCCAACGAACATTGAAATCTTTATTCATGAGATATATTAGAATTCAACTAAGTTGCTCCTGATATTCAAATGGTTCTTCAAAGGCTTTACGAAAACTCATCCAGCCTTTGAAATCATCCAAAGAATCATCCGGTTGCTTGGAAAAAATATCTTCTTCTATTAACAGGAAAACCATCTCCCCCACATTTTTCCCATTTTTTACACCCCATTCTTTCATAACGGTTGAAGCCATAGGGCCAAACTGAACAAGGGCATAATCTCTAAATCCCTCCAACAATTCCTGACCGCTGACATGCCGTTGTCTCCCGTCCTCCTGCTCTTCTATACGCTGCATAGTAAAATCTAATGCGTCTTTTAAAAAGAAATATGCTCGTTCAGCAAAACGAGAATCCTTCTGCACAATACGGCTCACGGCATCTTCAAAAGTAAGAGGGGGCATAATGGTTTAAGCAACCCTATACGCTGTTTAACGAAAATCAAGAACTTTGGTAATATGCGACATTCATGAACCACCTTTCTTTTTCACACAAGGAAACCTTGCCAGATTTTGTTCTGTTTGTTATGTATGAACCACTTTATGTACCGTTCTGTCATTATGCTTCTGGCAACAATGCTGTGTGTTTCCTGTGTATCACACAGACCCATCCAGGATAGCAGCTCCCCTCCTATCATTGCAGCTAATCCTCTAGATGGTACACCTGTCGCCTTGGCTTGGAGTTCCGGTACACAATTAATGATGGGAATGGACACAGGAGCCGTGCAAACGTCCCTTTTATTTTCTCCTGCAGTAGAATCTATTGGAGCAAGATTACGAGGGAAAGGAATTATGAGAATAGCCTATGTTCCTATATCTCTAAAAGAAGAAGATATTCCCATTTCACAAAAACAAGACGTAGTAGTGGTTGACCAAGCACCATATGATGGATTGCTGGGATGGGAATGCATACGAAAATATGTATGGAATATCAATTACCCCAAACGCTCTCATCGTTTTTTTAACACACTCCCCCCACGCATACGTACATGGAATAAACTCCCACTAATCCCTGGCTCAGATTACCCGCAAATTGCAGATAAACATGGCCGCCGAATTATTATAGACACGGGAGCACCTCATGCCGTTTATATCTCAAAAAAACGCTGGAACGCCATCAAACAAGCCTATCCGGATGCCTTTGTCAGCGTTTATACCGGTTACAGTCCAGCAGCAGGTGGCTTTTACGCTCATGAATGTATGCTCGTCAGTTCCTTTCAAATTGGTGCTTTAGAATTAAAAAACATCCTACTTTGTGAAAGCTTTGCCAATCCAGATGTGATGGGTATACCCCACGACATTGATATCATTTTGGGATTCGGAGCTCTAGCTGCACGACAATTCTGGTTGGATGGACCAGGAAATGTACTTTATTTTAGCTCTGTCAGCCACAAAACACCAACCCCAGAAACTTTTAATCTGATGGGGGGCACATTTATTCAAGATCGTAATGGGAATGGCCCCCTGAAAGCCTATGTTGCAGAATGGTCTCCGGCATGGGAGGCAGGCCTAAGAACTGGAGACGTACTTATTTCTATCAATGGTCGAAAAAATCCATACTCAGATCTTGTCGAATACGTGACCACACAACGGGGAGCAAAAGCAAATGTGATGGTTCAACGCAAAAATAAATTGATTCGGATTCAATGGGAAGTACCGGCAGCTCCTCCAGCAGGGGATTATTATCCTACGCCACAAGCTATTACAGAACAAGAATTTGAGCAACATGTAAAACAACAAGAAGAGAAAGAACGAGCTCTAAAAACAACCACCGACACAACCATTTCATCATCTACAGAAGCCCCCCTATTAGAGCAAACTACAGAACCCGCCGTTCAAACAGATAGAACAAACTTACCCTAAACAACTTTTACCATTTCTCTACATTTGATATGACCAATTCGCAACAACAAAGGGAGCAAACTTCTACATCGCCTTCCCTTTTTCAGAAAAAAACATGCTGGCATGCTTTAACAGGTATCTCCATCTTAACCATGTTATGCATGGCTGTCTTTATTATTGTTGAAATAGTAGAGGTTCTGGACTTTCTAGAACCTGTATTACTCCCCATTATAATTGCCGCTGTTGTAGCCTATTTATTGGAACCTATCGTCTCTTGGTTAGTACGGAGTGTTAGATTCTCACGGACCTGGGCTGTGATCTCAGTCATGTTTACAACATTAGCTATTGTAGTAGGATTTGGAGCAACTATTTTCCCTCCATTAATTCGGCAAACAAATGAACTAATAGACAATCGTATGGAATTATGGGACAAAACATCCCAACTTATTGATTCAACTATTGAAACTCCTTTTATTTCTCGAACTATTGACAGCGTTTACATATCAAGCCTACGTGAATTAAACACGAACAATTATACTGAAGAAGAAACCAAAGTCCTAAGAAATGCCCAGACGGCACGTGAAAAATTGGGAGCTTACATGACGATCAATTCAGCCTTTTACCAAAATAAGCTGATGAGTTGGCTTAATTCCGGAGGCAGAGCATTGTACAGCACCATCGGAATTATCGTCAGTATTTTAATTACGCCCATTTTTGCTTTCTATTTTCTGCTGGAGGCAGATAAAATCAAAGAAAAATGGCCCAGCATTCTCCCTTTAAAAGTTTCCAATTTCAGGAAAGACGTCGTTGAGACAATGGAAGAAATCAATGGATATTTGATTTCTTTCTTCCGCGGTCAAATGCTAGTAAGCATCATAGAAGGGATTCTGATAGCCATTTGTTTAAAATTGATTGGGTTACCATACGCTATCACAATTGGTGCGGCTGTTTGCATTCTGGGTATTGTGCCCTATTTAGGTATTATATCCGCATTTATTCCTGCCGTATTATTAGCTTGGTTCACTTGGGGAGATTTCCAGCATGTACTCATTATTTCCGGTATTTTCCTAGCCGTCAACCAATTTGACGGATGGGTCATCCAACCAAAAATCGTAGGTGATTCCGTAGGACTTCATCCTTTAACAGTCATGTTCTCCGTATTGATTTGGACGCTCATTTTAGGAGGGCTCATTGGAGCACTTTTAGCCGTTCCACTGACAGCCGCAATCAAGGTCATCTATAAACGGTATATTTGGCAAAATGCCAATACTTCCGTTTCTGAAACACGGTTACAATTAGAAACGAACTCGTCTATCAACAACGAAGAAAACAATGTTGTTTGAAAGTACAAAAGGAAACTTTACGTACTGTTTGAATAGATTCAATTATAACATGAACAAACCTACACTCCATCTATTGCTAGCTTTGGCAACCACTGCAACAGTTTGCCAAGCAGCTGTTACTCCTACTATCAAGCCCCCTAAAGCTATTGTCATGATTTATGCTGATGACCTCGGTTACGGGGATGTTGGTTGTTATGGGGCAAAGGGTATCCCTACTCCATCCATTGATAAACTTGCTAAACAAGGTCTCCGTTTCACTGATGCCTACTCCACGACCTCCGTCTGTACTCCTTCACGTTATGCTTTGCTTACGGGGGAATATCCATGGCGTAAAGAGGGCACGGGCATTCTTCCGGGAGATGCGGCACTGATTATTGATACCCAAAAAGTCACTTTACCCAAGATGCTTCAATCTCATGGTTATAAAACATACATGGTCGGTAAATGGCATCTTGGACTAGGAGAACAAGGGAAGAAAATTGATTGGAACAAACAAATTGCTCCCAGCCCAAACGAAATCGGCTTTAATGAAAGCTTTATCTTTGCAGCTACGGGAGACAGAGTTCCTTGCGTGATTCTAGAAAACGGACGTGTCCGCAATCTGGATCCGAATGACCCGCTAGAAGTATCTTATAAAAACAACTTCCCAGGCCTTCCCAACGGCAAGGACAACAAAGATATGCTTAAACTCATGTGGAGTCATGGGCATAACCAAGCCATCATCAATGGTATTGGCCGTATAGGCTTTATGAAGGGAGGGACAAGTGCACTATGGAAAGATGAAGAAAACGCAGATGTTATTACCAAAAAGGCCATTGAATACATTGAAAAAAGTGCCAAAGCAAACGAGCCATTTTTCTTAATGTTTGCCTCGCATGATATTCATGTACCACGTTGCCCTGAAAAGCGTTTTGTTGGTAAGAGCAAACATGGCGTTCGCGGTGATGTTACAGTAGAACTTGATGACTGCGTACGTCGTATCACTGAAGCATTGAAAAAAAATGGTCTGGAAAAAGACGCGCTAGTCATTTTTTCCAGTGATAATGGACCCGTATTAGATGACGGGTATGAAGACTTTGCTGTGCGTGATAATGCCACTCATAATCCAGCTGGCCCATTCCGAGCCGGTAAATACAGCATCCTAGAAGGCGGATCCAGAATTCCATTCATTGTTAAATGGCCAGGTGTAGTTAAACCAGGAACTACCAGTAAAGCCTTATTCAATCAAATGGATCTGGGCGCATCTTTAGAACAGCTTTTGTCTCCTGGCAAAGCAAACTCATTTAGAGACTCCGAAAACGTTATGCCTGCCATTTTAGGAAAATCTTCCAAGGGGCGAGAATACCACGTTATCAACAGTACTGGCAAAGCACTGGCTATTCGCCACGGGAAATGGAAGTTCATCCCGGCTGGTGTTACCATCCGTGATGGAATCAATGGACTGGATGCAAAAATAAGCAAGGCTCCAGCAGGTGGCTGTTTGTTTGACCTGGAAAAAGATCCTAAGGAACTTCATAACGTAGCTACACAACATCCAGATATCTGTGAACAAATGAACGCCAAGCTTCAAGAAATACGTCAAAGACCAGAAACCAAAACAGATCTAGTAGACCTACTTCCTCTGGACGACTAATTACCAATTCCATAGAACATCATGAAGGAATCCGCAACATGTTCCCAGTGTGGTTATGAATACACCTATCCGGCAGAACTGAATGAAAAATCCGGAACGCACTGTCAGTCATGCGGCGCTCTAATTCATGTAAAGACGGGGCTTCCTTTCGGGGAAGCTCCCACTTCCATATCTGTCAAACAAAATACGACTTCTGCAAAAGCAGGAGTTTTACCACCCATAAAAAAACGGATATCGGGGGAATCTACAGAACCCACAAGGCTTTCCTCTCATCAAGAAGAAAGCGGGTTATACACTCACACCTGTAAAACCAATAAAAATGATATTCCCGCTGTTTCTTGGGTAGCTTGGGGACTATCTCTTACAGCCTTACTATTGGCATTCATTTACCCGTCTTACGGGAATAGTTCATCAACGGCATCATCTTTATTTCTGAACCATTCCTTTATTACTTTTATTTGTACCGCTGCCATTCTGTTTATCCAAGGGCTGACAGTCATTCGCCGTTAACAAGACAGCACACGTTCCTTTCGAAAAAATCGGTTCATCCACATCTTCATCCTAACAGACTCTCTTATTACAAATACTGGGATTTTTAGACTTGCCTGTCAAATTAGTAGGTTCTAAGTTAGCCCTGATATCAATTATGGAACGGGAGTCAGCGGAGCAGGATAACACGTGGAGAGCCAGACTAGACGCCATTCTGATGCACGGAGTTTGGGGAACACTCATTTTTTTGTGCATCGTCTACCTTATTTTTTACTTAAGTTTTACAATCGGAGATCCGCTAGTTAGGCTAATTCAAACAGGTACTCAGTTATTTAGCGTCTGGACGTGTCAGCTCTTAACACCTTGGCCCAACCTACAGTCTTTATTAGGAGAAGGCGTTGTGGGAGGAGTTGGTGGCGTGCTTGCTTTTTTACCTAATGTAATTCTTCTTTTTGGAGCTATCACCATCTTGGAAAACAGCGGCTATATGATGCGAGTTTCCAAGTTAATGAGTCGAATCATGAAAATCATGGGCTTAAACGGGAGTAGCTTTGCACCGCTTTTGTTGGGCTTCGGTTGTTCTGTACCAGCTATTCTATCTACCAGAAGAATCCCATCACGCAGTGACAGACTCGTCACTATCGCAGTACTTCCCATGATGAGCTGTGCCGGACGACTACCTATTTACATGATGTTTGTTTCCGCGCTATTCCCATCTCATCTACAAGCTACCGTACTATTCTGTATTTACTCTGCCGGAGTTTTACTAGCATTGTGCTGTGCACGACTACTGAAAAACACGCTTTTTAAATCCGAACAAACAGACTCTTTTTACCACATGAAACGGCTTCGACTTCCATCTATAAAAAAAGTAGTTGCTTTAATGTGGTCTCGTGCCTTCATGTATGTTCGAAAAGCAGGTACTTTTATTTTGGGAGCTTCTATTATTCTATGGTGTCTAAATACCTACCCAAAGCCGGATGAAAACATAGGAATGACAGATCCGGCTGTCGCACTGGAACACTCCTATGCCGGCCAACTCGGACAGAGGATGGAAGCTATCACTAAAATAGCCGGATTTGATTGGAAAATTAACTCAGCACTTGTAGGAGCATTTGCCGCCAAAGAAATTTTTGTCACACAAATGAGCATTCTTTATGCAGTTGGGGAAGGAGAGGCTGATGTCGTTGATCAACGGACTCTGAATGCTCGACTCAAAGCCCACTATACACCTCTACAAGGAGTTAGCATCATGATATTCTGTCTGATCGCCCTCCCCTGCATCGGAACCGTCACTGTTGCCAAACGGGAAGTCGGGACATGGTGGTTTGCTTTGGCTCAATTCAGTGGACTAACCTTACTAGGCTTTATAATGGCGACCTTAGTATATCAAGCAGGGCTTTTATTGTAAAAAACGCATGTAAAGCCTTAGAGAAAAACGAAAAAATATTTTCAAAATTCTCCTTTTCCCCTTAAGAGTCACCAAAATAATCTTTTATAACAATAAGAATGGACTTCATAAAAAAACAAAGAAATCTATTCCTATTTCGTTTTTAATTAATTTATTGTCTCTTTTGACAGAGAATAATCAAAAAAAGGGCACCAATTATCCATCCGGTAATCCTTACCTTGAATATTTGCTTTAATGGTATCCCCTTGAGAATCCCTCAAACAACCGCGGGCACCAGATCTAGGTCCGGATGGACGGTGTTCATTCAAAGTCATCCCATAACGTAACCTCGCATTTCTTGGATCTTTATTTGTCTCCAACCGTACCGTGTTAGAACCAACTAATCGAACAGAGTTGATAGGTATCAAGTCTCCGGTCACTCCGACAAGAGAAAAGCCATAATTACCAGGATCATCAACGGTCTTTGTATCCAAAACTAATGGTTCTTGTGGAGTATAAAAAGCAATTTCAACTATCCATGTATTGCCGGATCTTTTAATTTCCCAATTTTGGGGATGTATAGGTTTCCAGGCCTCACCATCCAACAAAACCTTTTTCATTACATATCCCACATATTCTCCATAAAGGCGAGACATAGGAGCCGTTAAATGCACTCCGTCACTATATTCAAAATGGTACATTGGAGTTGTCATTACATATTGACTTCCATTTTCTAAAGCCATATCTAACTGAACCAAAGCAATTGCCGGATAATCTGTAGGATTAAAGCGATAATAATTCAAATGAGAAGCAACCTGATATCCAAAACAAATCACATTCTTTTTCTGGCCGGTTATAGCCTTAGCATCTTGATTGATATCCCTAATAAGAGCCTCCATTTTCTCTCGATACCATTCCTTTGTTTTACCATTCTGGTGATCAGTCTCCCCTTGAGTCCAAATAAACGCCGGCATAGCAAGGGTCTTACCTGCACAATCAGCCAACACTTTAGCCGAAGACAAATCGTCTAAAATACGTTTGTAAGCATCTGAACCTTTACCTAAAGAAGAAATACTAGCTCCCCCCACACCTGTAGCCGAACAAATCAAACGTATATGTTCCGCCATTTCTGGCTTCCGCTGTGATAGTAAATGGAAAAATCTGCAAGCTGCCCCAGATACAGGCGTTTCTCCACGAGATCCGTTTACCCCCTCTTTTAAAAAAATTAGAGAGCTACGATCACTTTCATTTTCATACGATCTCACTCCACTCTTAAACATATACAACCCGTTACACTCCCGAGTTTCCGTCACAACAGGCTTAGCTGTCCAACCAACAGAAAGTGATTGCCCATAAGACGTTAAATAATTCCAATCCGCCCATTCTCTTTCGTCGGTAAACACACTCGTCTCCGAAGCTACCGCAACCATCTGAAGGAAGTGCAATAATACAACAATTCCAATTTTATTCATCAATATTTCAATAAAGCTTATTTAAAATGAATACGTTCACATTTCTTCCTTTTTATCAATGCAGTTCCAAAACTTTATAAGAAAATTATAAGATAAACTAAAGTTCTTCACAAAAAAACCGGAGAAGGAAAATCCTTCTCCGGTTTTTGCATCAATCAGGAAACTACTGTCTAGATCGTTTTGATGGCGGACGTTTCGTCATTCTCATCCTCATCAGAATTGGTTTTCTTCGTAGGCACAGGCGTTTTCTTCACCTTCTCCATAGCCTTTTCAACCGCCGCGATCACCTTATCTTCCCCGGTCTTCTGTTTAGTCAAATCATTATATTCTTTTTCCTTGGCCTCATAATCAGCTTTAGCAGCAGCATCATTCGGATTAGCTTTTGCCTTATCTTCTGCCTTGAACAAAGCGTCTTCTGCGGCTTGGAACTTAGGTTCTATTGCCTTCAACTGTTCTTCAGCCGTCTGCTTGATTCTCCCCAACAAGCGGATCACATACGGACGATTACTCAGTTTTCTGAAAGCAGAAACCAAGAACTGTCTACGTTCACTTGTTTTAGCATCTTCAATCAGGGGCTCAAACAACTTCAGGGTTGCATTATCATCTCTGTCACGATCAACAGAAAGCACACGCAAAATAGAATCATGGGCTTCAGAACGAACACGTTCATGCAGAGATTCATCCTTCCAAGCCTTAAATAGGAAAGGGACAGCGTCATCTGTATTCCAATCCCCCCAAGCCGTCATAATGACAAGAGCTTTCTTAGAATCCTCTTTATAAATTTTCTCCATCATTTCCAATACTTTGGAATCACCGGTACGAGCTAATAACTTATAAAGGAGCTTGTTATTTTCTTCCGGCATACCATTCTGATACTGAAGCAATTTAGAAGAAAGAGCCTTACGCTTATCATCGGGGGCTTTATCTATCAAATAACGAGCCGTACGGAACGCTGAATTAATCAAATCCTGAGAAGCATCCTTCTGCTGAAGAATCTTCATAACTTCATCCAAATCTTCCAGCTTCATGGCAAAGCGCATATATTTAAGTACAATGGCTTGCTTTTCCTGAATCTTTTTCTTGTCGCTATTGCTGATGGAAGCATACAAATCTTTCAGTAAATCCCGCATCACAGGACTGGATGATTTTGCCAACAAGGTAATCATCATAGAATACTTATCTTTGCTATACTTGCTGACATTTTTTTTCATATCCCCCACTACCTGGTGCGCAATATTATCATCCATCTGCGCCATAATAGAAACTAAGTGAGCAGCGCCCGGCCAGTTTTTAGGATTTCCTTTCCCTTTAACGCCTCTGATGTTTTCCAACAGCAAAGCAGCATCTTCTGCATTAGGATTAACTTTCACATCCGGGACTCTGCTGAGATTTTTGGAATCAAAAAGACGATGTTGTCCCAATTTAGCACCGTCTGTTACCAGCACCTCCAAACGGGCATTTCCCTTATTGGCATTTTCCACTTCACTGCGATTATTCCACGCAAAAATCATCAACCCGCCTGCAATAACAGCTAAAGCAGACACTCCATAAATAGCGCCTTTCAACAAAGATTTAGACTTACTTACAGAGGCAGCCAACTCCAAAGGATTCTCTGAAGGAATTGGAGGAACAGTTGCGCCATCACCAGCAACACTGCTTGTCGCAGCCTCCACTGCGGGAGGAACGGGTTGAGAAGCAGTCG
This sequence comes from uncultured Akkermansia sp., assembly GCA_964525305.1. GTDB lineage: Bacteria > Verrucomicrobiota > Verrucomicrobiia > Verrucomicrobiales > Akkermansiaceae > Akkermansia. The sequence goes on along the minus strand of CAZGGR010000008.1, from coordinate 22,871 downwards.
TTAGTGGCTGTGACATTCTTGCTGATAATACAGGGGTAGAAGCCCCAGTTGCCGATTTAGAAATAGCAGGGACGGGTGTAGATGTAGCAGTAGCAAGCACCGGTTTAGATATAGAAGCCGAAGCATTACCTACAGGAGCGGTGTTCCCTGACTTCAGGACCTTAAGTTTAGGAACAGAACTTTCAACAGGGGAAACCGAAGTCTCTTCTGTCTTAACCGGAGCAGTCGCCGCCGTCTTAAATACCTTTAGCTTGGAAACAGTTCCTGTAGGCGCGACCTGAGCCGATTCTTCAACAATAGGAGCAGAAGTCGGTGGCTCTATAGGAGCTCCACTTACAGCCTGCGCCAAAGCAGCAGCCTGAGCATCGGCCAAAGCCTTTTGAGCAGCAGCAACCTTAGCAAGAGCATCTTGAAGCTGGGCATTCACAGATGTAGCAGACGATGAATGAGCTACTACCTCTTGTTCTTTTTGTTCAGCAGCCACCCGAGCGGCTTCCTGTTCGGCAGCAATGCGGGCAGCTTCTTTTTCTGCCTCAATACGAGCGGCTTCCTGTTCGGCAGCAATACGGACGGCTTCCTGTTCTGCCTTTATCCTAGCAGCCTCCTCTTCTGCTGCTCGTTTAGCGGCTTCCTGTTCGGCGACAATACGAGCGGCTTCCTGTTCGGCAGCAAGCTTTTCTGCTGCAATTCTATCAGCTTCTGCGCGCTCTGCTGCCAGTCGTTCGGCTTCTGCCTGTTCTTGAGCTAATTTAGCTTGTAATTCAGGAGTAAGGAATCGAGGCTTGGCAACACTCACCCCTTCCGCAGCAGGGGAAGCAAACTTTACCTTAGAAGTAGTGGCTGGAGCTGCCGTCAATAAACGACGACGCAATTTGGGAGATTCTGAAGAAGATGAGGATTCAGGCTGATCAGTCATCACGATAAGATGGTTGAATGATTGGGACGACTCTACAGGATTTAGATACCATCTGCAATCTCAAAATCCCACTAATAAAAATACAAAATGTGGCTTATTTTACCATCACCATCCCGTGTTTCTGCGCCAAGATCAATACATTCACTCATTAAACATCTATAAAACGAAGTATTCCAAACAAAGCGCAATGAATTCACAACAAAAACCATAAATAAAACACAATAAAGACACAATTCTACCACCAATAAAGGACACTCTATATTTAAAAATCTTCTTAATCTATGTCAAAATACATATTTTTCCTTGCATACATCCGAATATTAGATTAAATAACGCCTATTCGTCAAACACATGAACTCTGACAACAACAATACAAAAAAGAGACGTTATACGTCTGAAGAAAAGCAATCCGTCCTGGATTTCATAGCTGATTGGAAAAAACAAAATAAAAGAGGCGCTCAAAAAGAAGCTGCCGCTCATTTTGGTATCAGCACCGTGACAATCTCCAACTGGATTAAAGCAACAAAAGTTAAGCGTGGTCGTAAGCCCGGCAGCAAAAACAGCACTACCTCCAAGGTTACCACTCTTGCCGCAGCTCAACCTTCCGACTTGCGTCGCTTAGCAGCAGTACTGGAAGAAATTGCAGAACTTGAAGCACAGACTGCAAAACTTGAAGCACTGCGAGCTGAAGCGGAAGAACTTAAAGCAAAATTAACCGCTAAATAAGCAACGGTTGTTTTCATTCTTTTTTAATAACCGGCTTCTCCAACAGAGAAGACCGGTTATTTTCTTTTAGGAGATCGCACTTGCCCAGGCTAAATAATTTCTTTAATATCTACATTCGTGACACAAACCGCCCACATTGCTCCTGCAAGCCAGTCCGTGGAAGGCATGTATGCCGATTACTTTTTGGACTACGCCTCGTACGTCATCCTAGAACGAGCCGTACCCAAAATTAACGACGGGTTCAAGCCCGTGCAAAGGCGGATTTTGCACGCTATGGATCGGTTGGATGATGGCCGTTACAATAAAGTAGCTAACATCGTCGGAGACACGATGAAATTCCACCCTCACGGAGACCGATCTATTGCCGATGCTTTAGTAGGTCTAGGGCAAAAAGGTCTACTGATCGACACACAGGGGAACTGGGGTAACATCCTGACTGGAGACCCGGCTGCTGCATCACGTTATATTGAAGCAAGACTCACCTCCTTTGCACGAGAAGTCGTATACAGCCCTAAGGTTACAGATTGGCAACTTTCCTATGACGGCAGAAATAAAGAACCGGTAAGCCTTCCCGTTAAGTTTCCTCTTCTGCTTGCCCAAGGAGCAGAAGGCATTGCCGTTGGACTTTCCAGCAAAATTCTTCCTCATAATTTCAACGAATTGCTTGAGGCCTCTATTTCCTACCTAAGGGGACAGTCATTCCAACTTCTTCCGGACTTCCCAACGGGGGGAATCATGGATGCTACTAATTATCGCGATGGCGAACGAGGAACAGGACGCGTTCGTATACGTGCTCGCATCCTAACAGAATCAAAAAAACTCCTTCGAATTACGGAACTACCGTTTGGAGTTACTACAGAGATTCTGATGGATTCCATTGTCTCTGCCGCAGAAAAAGGAAAAATCAAGATCGCTCGCATCGAGGACAATACTGCTCAGAACGTGGATATTCTGGTTCACTTACCGGCAGGGGCAGATCCAGAACAAACAAAAAAAGCTTTGTTTGCCTTCTCTGCGTGCGAAGTCAGCATATCACCCAACGCCTGTGTCATTGTAGAAGAAAAACCGCGCTTCATGTGCGTCAGTGACATCCTGCGTTATAACACAGATACCACTAAAGAAATCCTTCGACAGGAGCAAGAAATCCGGCTCAACGAATTGAACGAAGCATGGCATCAAGCAAGCCTAGAAAAAATCTTTATTGAAAACCGCATTTACCTTTCTATAGAAGATTCTGAGACTTGGGAAGATGTACTAAACACCATTGAACGAGAGCTACAGCCGTTCGTAACCAAACTGCGTGCCCCTATTACCAAAGATGATTTGGTTAGACTAACGGAAATTAAAATCAAGCGCATTTCCAAATTTGACTCTTACAAGGCGGATCAACACATTAGCCAACTAGAAGCGGACATAGAACAGACGCAAAAAAACCTCAACCAGCTAACTAAATTTACTATTCGCTGGTTTGAATCTCTACGTAAAAAATATGGTTCTGCCTATCCGCGTAAAACAGAAATCTCTTCCTTTGACTCCGTAGACCGAGCTCAAGTAGCAGTAGCCAATGAAACGCTTTATATAGATGAAGATGGCTTTGCTGGATATGCGGTCAAAAAAGGCAACCCCATATGTAAATGCTCTACTCTGGATGATATCCTGATCATCGACAGTAGCGGAGTACTTAAAATTGTGAGGATTCAGGATAAGTTTTTTGCTGGGAAAAATCCTCTTTATATTTCTGTTATCAAAAAAGACGACGATCCCGTCTTCAACCTCATCTATCGCGATGGGAAAGAAGGTCCTGTTTACGCTAAACGATTCCGCATTGGAGGATTTACAAGGGATAAAGAATACCCGCTCACCCGCGGTACTAAAGGAACGCGTATCTTCCATTTTTCTGTACATGAAACAGAAGAAAATAGTTCTCAAGTCAGTGTCAACGTTTACTTAAAAGCCGTTCTAAAACTACGTAACTTAATAAGGCCGTTTCACTTTGCAGATTTGAGGATAAAAAACCGTGGGGCTCAAGGTAATATCATCACCAAGCATCCGGTAGAAAGAGTTTCTCGCATCATGCCGCAAGCCAAGTCAGAAGAAGACGTTCCAAAAGAAAAGTCTATCACGGCTTTTTCAGAGCAGACGACAACTCTACCAACAGAACAACAGCAAACAGATCCTCCAGTAGAACCACACTTGGAACAAGGGTCTCTGTTTGACTCCTAAACCGCATTAAATTATTGGAAAATGAAAAAGTCGTGTCTGTCATTCTATTTTTGGCTTGCCACAACGAACCATCTCCTGTAAATAAGTGCCACCTTCTTTATCACGCCGCTTTAGCTCAGTGGTAGAGCACCCGCCTTGTAAGCGGACGGTCGTCAGTTCAAATCTGACAAGCGGCTCCATTATAACCCGTTTAAGGCAAAACCTTGAACGGGTTTCTTTTTATTGCGACAAGAAGAAACAGGCTCACAAACACAAGATGGAACATATTATTTTAGAAGCGTCAAACTTCCGACCTCTATTGACCATCTTAAATGTCACCCTAAAGGAAGCTTCTCCATTCTCATTCGGGAAAACATACCTGGTACACTAACCAAATCTACTCAGAGCCATTCAACCAATCGTAAACATTTCCTATGAGGATAATAAAATACTCTGTTGAAAACAGAACCGATTCATGCTAATGTCTTCCTTGCTATGGCAAAACCTGTTCTGGGGAAAGGCTTTGATGCCCTTATTAATCAAAATTTGTCTCGTGAATCCTTAGCGTCACCTCAAGCAGGAGACGTTGTCCATCAACTTTCTCATGCCTCCATTGTTCCCAGTTCTCTACAGCCTCGCGCCATTTTCACACCGGAACAACTATCGGAACTAGTAGACTCCATCAAAGAGCATGGCATTATTCAGCCTCTCATTGTCCGTAAAACGCAGGATGGTAAATATGAACTGATTGCTGGAGAAAGACGCTGGCGTGCATCTGGTATCTTAAGGTTATCATCTGTGCCAGCAATTATACGGGAAGCATCAGACAAAGATGTTCTTGAACTTGCTCTAATTGAAAACCTTCAGCGGGAAAATCTCAGTCCATTAGAAGAAGCAGCCGGTTATATGCGTTTAAAAACAGAGTTCCGCATGAAACAAGGCGATATAGCCAAGAGAGTCGGCAAATCTCGCGCCACTGTAGCCAATAGCATGCGACTATTGGATTTACCTCAAGCGGTTCAAGATATGTTGAATAATTCTTTCATCAGCGTTGGACATGCGAAAGTTCTTCTTTCTCTCAAAAATCAAGAACAACAAATCCAACTGGGACGAGACATTGTAAATAAAAACTACACCGTTCGCCAAACCGAAAAAGCCGTCCAAAAGATACTCAATCCTCCGGAACCTACTCCCACTAGAAGGCCATCCTCTCCTCAATATAAAAAGATTTCCAGCGTTCTTAGCAAACAATTCTCTACTCCAGTAAATATCTCGGGACAAGGCAACCACGGCTCCATTGAAATCACATTCTCCAGCAAGGACGAGTTCTCCCGTATTCTTGAACTTTTGGGGCTTGATGAATGTTCGGCTCTCAAATAATTACCCTATCCTCTTTTTCATGACGCTCCGCATCGGACTTATTCTGCTCACAGCTCTGCTGATGCAGTGCGAGAAATCTGTCAAAACACCTCTACCTAACGGCAGTTCTATCCCTTCCCAAATTCAACAAACGGAACATTTTAGCGGGCAAAATGCCATGTTTCATGCTGCTAAAATAGCAGAAATAGGGGACCGTTCTACCGGATCCATCGGCTATCGTTCTCAGTTAGATTATCTCAAAAGCGAGCTGTCTAAATACGGATGGTTCTGTAAAGAACAGGCTTTTAAGCAACATACGCCGGTGGGGTTGGTTCAATTCGTTAATCTGAGAGCTCGTTTTGGTCAATCTCCTGATTTCCAGACTAAGGTTTGTGGCTTGTTGACTTGCCACATTGATACCAAACAAGGTATTAGCGGCTTCTCTGGAGCTAACGATGGAGCTTCCGGAGCAGCAGCCATTCTAGAAACAGCTAGAATCCTATCAAAAACGCCATCTCTAGCCCAAGAACTAGAGCTTGTTTTTTTTGACGGAGAAGAAAGTTTCGCTAAACACATGGACAATAATGATGGGTTGTATGGCTCCAAACATTACGCCCTAACCATGCAACAACCATACCCCAAATGGGTATTGAACCTGGATATGGTTGGGCGACAGGGGAAAAAAATACGCATACCTTACGTAACGCCCCCGGCCATGTACAGGGTCTATTCTAAAGCCATTCGTGAACTGGGTTATTCTACAGAAGAATGGGGAGTATCCAGCTACGCTATCCTAGATGATCATATTCCATTCATGGAGCGTAACATAAACACTCTGAATCTGATTGATGACTTTCAAGATGGCAATTGGTGGCACACCTCCAAAGATAACATCGGGATTTTAGGGGAACGTTCTTTCCAGCAAACAGGAGAAATAACCCTGCACATACTTCGTCAGTTACTGTCAGTTTCTCCTAATCCTTGACCTTTAATGTTCGGCAATCAAAAACCTTCCCCATCCTGCCATGTCCTTTATCTCCCCCTGGTTGCTATGGGTCTTATTCGCGGCATTCATCCCTATCATTATTCATTTAATTAACAAATGGCGGCATAAATCCGTCCATTGGGCCGCTATGGAGTTTTTGCTTCGAGCTGCCAAAGAAACACGAGGGAAGAAAAAACTTCTGCATTACTTGATTCTGTCACTGCGAGTATTAGCTTTAGCCACTCTCATAACTGCCTTTGCTCGGCCCCTCCTCAGTAGTTTCTTCGGCTGGGGAAGTTCCAAATTGAATGAAGTCCTGCTTATTTTGGACCGTTCTGCGTCCATGGGAACACGTCCAGACAAGACAAACTCCCTGCAAGATGCCGTTCCTCCAATGATAAACTCCGCCTTTAAACAATTGGAACAATGTCATTTATCCCTTCTTGATTCCACAACGGGCAAAGTTTATCAAATACCTTCACCCGAAACACTCTCTGACCTTAGCTTAAGCAAAACAACAGATAGCGGTGCTGACATACCAGCTTTATTACAAAAAGCCATTTCATATTTAGAAGAATCCGGTTCAGGGGGAACAGAAATCTGGATTGCCTCTGATATGCAATCCAGCTCATGGAAAGAAACATCGCCCTTATGGTCGGGGATTCGCCAACGAATCGCAGCTTTACCTTCTCCTCCTGCTATTCGCATCATGGCTCTACGAGATAGACCAAAAAACAATCGAGGGATTCGTGTTAAACAAACTCAAGTTCTACATGATAAATTAATTCTGGATCTAGAGATACTTCGGCAGGGATTCGATCCTAACCAACAGGAACAGATCCCCATGCAGATTTCTGTGGACAATACAGCCACGGCATCCACCTTACAGTTGGCAGGAGAAAGTACCACTATCCGTAAAGAAATACCGTTATCTCAAGGACAAGACTCCGGATTTGGCTTTGTAACCATCCCTCATGACGACTTCGCTAATGATGATATCTCTTTTTTCACCTTTGCACCCCGTCCTCAGTCCAATATTCTCATTTATGGGCCATCGGGAGACATGGGGAAAACCCTCTCTCTAATTTCAGCTCCTCCCGGATTACCTGACAAAAAAGCCACAATACATAACAGTCTCAAAACAGCACAAGCTAAATTGTCCGCTCAATCCTTAGTCATTTGGTATGGTCCGCCACCTCACTCAGAAATGGTAAAAACGCTTCAATCTTTTATTGAAAAAGGAGGAACCGTTCTTTTTTTACCAGACGACGCGGCTCACAATACATCACAACATCCATTTTTAGGTGTTTCCTGGGGAGAGACAGAAACAGCTTCCCATGAACAATATTACCAATTAACAACATGGGATCGACAAAAAGGGATTTTGCACGATGGAGCAGACAAAAAATCCATTCCGGCCAACCGCCTCAGAGCCATACGCCGAAAGCCCTTACAGGGCAATTATAAAACCTTAGCTTCTTGGGATGATGGGAGCTGTGCTCTGGCACAAGTCAGACAAGGAGCAGGCGTTGCCCTATTCCTTGGGACACTACCCAAATATTCCTGGTCAAACCTAGCAGATGGACATCTACTCCTTCCTCTGGTACAACGTCTGGCTAATCGTGGAGCAGAACGATTTTCATCATCTTTTTTACACAGAGTCAATGATCCGACACTACCACAATCTGCCACAGAGTCTCCTGTACGAATGGACAATGCAAACGGCAGTCACCCAACCGGAACTCCCATAGACACAGCAGGAGTGTATCGACTGGGGACACAAACTTACGCTGTAAATCGCCCTTGGGCTGAAGATGATCCCGACCAAATTACCCATGAAAAAGTTAGTTTGCTGTTGCCAGGAGCAGAAATCACTTCTATGCAACATGCTACCAGCCAACCAACTCTAGTTCAGGAATCATGGCAACTCTTTCTCTTCATTAGTCTTGCCGGATTGTTACTGGAAGCATTTCTGAGCCTACCCGGACAAACAACTAAAAGCCTTCCCCGTACCCCGCAATCATGAACTTGAGCTTTCAACCTACTGCATTTTGCATCATTCTGACTACTCTGGTCATGCTCCTGGGGTGTCGAATGAGCTTTATCGCCTGTAAACGTAACAACCGTCCGTTAACATTCAAATTGGAAGTTCTCCGACTGATCATTCTGAGCTTTATTTGCTTACTTCTCTTCCGTCCTGAATGGGTCGTCACCACTCCTCCTTTGGGGAAACCTAAAGTTACTATGCTGGAAGACCGTTCCGCTTCCATGAATACACAAGATGTGGAACTTAATTCACAAACTATCGTTAGTCGAACCGATTACGTACAAGATTTACTCAAAACGCTAGACACGGGATCTATCAAAAAAACGCATATCATAGAAACAGCTACTTTTGGAATCCCCCCCCTTGATACCCAAAATAATGCTATTGCTTGTACAGATTTGGTTAAACCGTTAGAAGATGCCATACAATCCTCTGACAATTTAAGAGCCATCATCATGTTTACGGATGGAGATCACAACGCATCTTCTTCTGCTTTATCTCAGGCTCAACGAATGCGAACGAAAGGGATTCCTCTGTTTATCGTCCCTGCCGGTAGCCCTCAATCTCTGCCAGATTTGGCACTTCAAGATGTAAAGGCACCGACTTACGGCATCATTGGAGAAACGGTTCAAATTCCTTTTACCATTAAAAGTACACTGGGCAAAGAAACACGCACCACGCTTACCATGACTTCCGCAGCCAGCGGAAAAACAGTCACTCGAACCGTCACAATACCACCCAGAGGAGAAATATCCGACGCAATCCTGTGGAAGATAGAAAAAGAAGGAGTAGAAACATTAACCCTCAATCTTCCAGTTCACCATCAAGAACGAATGTCCCATAATAATACCTCCTCTTTCAGCATTGCCGGGAGAAGAGAATCTATCAAAGTATTGCTCATTGATTCCTTGCCTCGATGGGAATACCGATTCATCAGAAACGCACTATATCGGGATCCCGGCGTAGAAGTACATACACTTCTCTTCCATCCGAACATTGCAAAAATAGGAGAAGGGCCAGGATACCTGCTTCAATTTCCAGATAAAATGGAAGAACTGGTGCAATATGATGTCATTTTTATCGGAGATGTAGGACTGGGAGCCAAAGGACTGACGGAGGAACAAATTGTACAGATAAAAGGCTTGGTAAAAAATCATGCTGCAGGCATCGTCTTTCTTCCCGGTTATCAAGGTAAGCAACTGGAATTGTTGAAATCCGAACTTGGGGATATGTTTCCCGTCACCCTCGACACAACTAAACCGGAAGGCATTACTAATCCGTCATCATCCCCCCTTCTCCTAACGCCTGAAGGGCAGGAATCTCTGCTTACCATGCTGGCAGATACACCAGGGGATAATGAAGATGTATGGCGCAATTTACCCGGATTTAACTGGTATGCACCAATAGAACGCCCTAAAGCAGGAACAACCGTTCTCGCCGTACACGGAGCTGATAAAAATATTTATGGGCGTATACCTCTCATTGTCACACAATCTTACGGCAATGGTAAAATTCTCTTCATGGGAACGGATTCAGCCTGGCGTTGGAGACGAGGCGTTGAAGATAAATACCATTATCGTTTTTGGAGCCAAGTAGCCCGATGGATGAGTTACCAACGCAATATGGCCGCAGGGGAAAGAATACGTCTAATCCCGACACCAGAACGCCCTGGGGTGGGCGATACGCTGACGGTCAATGCCATGGTATCAGATAAACAGGGGACGCCTCTCCAGGACGGAGATGTCTTTCTGGATATCACCACACCGGAAGGGAACTCCATGCGTGTCCAAATGGACAATGTCAACCATACTTGGGGTGCATTTTCCACATCTGTAAAAATCAATCGTCCTGGTACATGGAAACTCACGGCCTCATCTTCTGCAGAACCGAATAAATCCGTTACCCTTCCTATCATCACCATGAGTGAAACGCTGGAAAAAATCGGTATTCCTATCAATATGGCCCTCATGGAAGAAATGGTTTCCATCACGGGCGGACGCCTAGTAAAACCAGAAGAGCTTCAACAACTCATCAAGGATATAGAAGAGTTACCTTCCCCTCCCCCCATGGAAACACGTACTCGGCTTTGGTGTCACCCATATATGTTAACCGCTCTACTATGCCTGCTTTCTCTGTTCTGGATAGGCAGAAAATTAAATGGAGTCATTTAATTTTCTGCTATTCTCTATAACTTACGAATAAACAAGAGACACTTACTTTTCGCCATCCTTAGCCTTTTTCCCGACAGGGAGGTCACCAGATGGAGGCGCGAACTTTAAGCGAACTCCCTGTTTTAACCAAGCTTGCGCCATCTCTCCCTGAACTTCCTCAACCGTCTTACCATCCAACAGGACAGAAAGAGATTTACTGTTACTCCCCACCTCTTCACGAGTTTTCAGATACTGTCTAATACGGGTAGCTTTACCTTCGCCTTCCAGATGAAACCAATACACCGCCCATAACAAATCTGCCCATTCCGCAGAAGATCTATCTTCAAACTCAGAGTTGTTATGTTCCGTTAATGAATGTACGGAATCTCTCGCCAACAAATCCTTCAAAGCCGGCAATTCTGTCTTGCCAAAACGAATAGCACGCGGAAGCTTAGTTGCCAATTTTTCCGGGATTTTCCGTAAAATCAATGTCTCTTTTTCTCTAGGCAAAAAGGACATGTACATAGCCAACCCGTCAACCAACCAATGATCCAAATCCATCGACTGTGCAACCCAATGCGCTACAGCAAACCCAGGATTGATTGCAGACAATCTTTGTGGCCGCCCTTTTTGATCACGTTGCAACAAAACAGTAAAACTGGTTGGAGAAAATTTCATATTCCCATTCCTTAAGCCGGGCATTTTCTCAAATTCTTCTTCTAAGAAACACACCCTTACCAAATACTTGCGGGAAGGATGCCGAGCCACGGTTAGATTTAACGGGACTGATGCCAACGTTGACAATATGCTTTCAAACCGCAATACCAGCGTTTGACGCTCTTTTTCCGATAACTTGTCTGGAGACTCAATGATAAAATGATCGGATTCATAAACGCTCAGTTCATCTGTCTCCTGCACGGTTTGAATCAGTAAAAAAATATCAGACTCTACCGAACTCGGCCACGGCGCGTCCCAATTCGGGGCTAAAGGGATATACCCACTACTCCCACTTTGCACTGTCGAATTTTCTGCCCCCACATCCGTATCCGGAAGAGTACCACCGGATTTCACCCATTCCTGTATATAAGACTGATCAGCACCGGAAAAAATCTTTTTAGGAACAGCAACTATGCGCCCGTCCTGCAACTTCAAATCCACATCCGTATCTCTTACAGACATTAGAACCCCTACAAGAGTAACACCACGATCATTTGTCCAGATGCGAGCCTGAATGTTCCCAATCAGGCACATTCCTGCTAATACAGCCAGCATCTTTACAGGCACAATCATAGTTCTCTTCTTGCCCGCACAAGCTACCACATTCATCAATGGACGCAATTCTTTTTCCGTCACCCCTTTTTCCCCCCTCTCTGGATCAGGTAACACCAGCTCGTTACGTCATGGCTTCACCGCAGAGAGATTGACACACCAGCGATCTTCAGTACGTTGATAAAGGAAAGGAAACAGCCATGTCTATCTACCCATTCAGAAAAAACATACCCCTGTTTATTCTCACCTTAATTGCTCTAGGAATCATGCTTTTCCTACTCTTAATGCCATCAATACATCATCAAGATTCGTTGGTATTCTTTACCCCTGATGGTAAAGAAGCCGGGGCTTTTCGTGTCACAATCACAGACGTATCATCTTCCCCTGCTTATACGGAGATAAAAATCATTCCAGAAGACATAAAAGCATTTCACAGCTTTATGCTTCAATTTCACAATATTCCACTTTCAGCCAAGCTTCCCTCATTCGGTAGTCACATAATTATCCCGGGACGAGATATACAACACGACGGTATCCTACGCTTGGTAGAAAATTAACAAGAACGGCTTATTTAACTACTTATGTAAGTTTGCCTCGTTACTCCACTTACGGGCAAGGAAAGAGCAGACCATCAATTGAAGCTGGTGAAACACCATAATGGGGATAACCAACAACCCGATAGGAGAACCGGCAAAAATAACGTTCATCATCGGGATGCCAGTAGCCAAGCTTTTTTTAGAACCGCAGAAGATGATGGCAATGCGATCTTCTCTGGAGAAATGAAGTTTACGGGAAAGAAAAGAGGTTAACCAGAGCGCAGCAGCCAGCAGAATACCGCAAAAAATCACTACCTCAAGCAACGATATCCATGGCAGATTTTTCCAGACACCGTTAATCATTGCATGACTAAATGCGGTATAAATCACCAGCCAAATAGTACTGTGATCCGTCCATGAAGTGATGTTCTTATGAGCCAACACCCATTTACCTATCCAATGTTGAGATATTTGGCCTGCAACAAATGGCACCAGAATAATATAACAAATATTCAAGAATGTGGAAAAATCCACACCGCTATCCCCTCCTTGCGACCACACAATCCCCACTAACAACGGAGTCATGAACACCCCCAATAAGCTGGACACAGAAGCGGAGCAAATGGCGGCAGCCACATTACCTCCAGCCATAGAAGTAAAAGCAATACTAGACTGAACCGTAGACGGGAGCATACACACGTACAGCATTCCCATACATAAATCAGGCCCCAGTATCTTGTCCCACAAGGACATAAACAATACCCCCAACAAGGGAAAAATAACAAAAGTACTAGCCGCCACCAATCCCTGTAAACGCCAATGCATCAGCCCATCCCATACGGAGCGGCGGGAAAGCTTGGCCCCGTATAGGAAAAAAAGCAGAACAATAGCAGCATCACTCAAACGGCTAAACACCGTGTCCCACACGCCGGAACAAGGCAACAAAATCCCTGCGCTCACGCTGACGATCAAGCCAACAGTAAAACGATCCAATTTGGAAAGGATTCCCGGCATGTAAAAACAAAGAGGAAAAGACTACACGTCCGTACAAAATATTTATTTGAAACGAACGGCGTGCTTCTTACTCAGGCGCAAAACACTACCGGGAGTCAGATCCAAAACAGAAGCAGGATCCGTCATTTTAACATCGTTTAACTGAATAGCCCCAGGTGTAAAATGTTCCTTACGCAGAACGCCGTTAGACTTCTTCAAGCCGAATACACTCTCAAATAAATAAGAGACTAAAGCCAAGGCATTCATTCCGGCGGGCAAAGAAGCAATCTCAACTTCCGGCAAGTCTGCGGAGGCCAAATCTCTCTTAGAAAATCGAGTTTCCCAATCGGCTCGGGCAGCATCAGCAGCGTCTGCGTCGTGATAACGTGCGGTAATCTTCCACGCTAACATCTTTTTGGCTTCCATCGGATGTAAACTCACATCCCGCTTTTCACCCAACAAAACCAAGTAATAACGATCCATCAGTTCATCGCTGGCACTCATCATCTTGCCAAACATCATATCCGGTGCTTCGTCTACACCCACGTAATTTCCATAGGACTTAGACATCTTGCGTACACCATCCAACCCTTCCAACAGAGGCATCGTCATGGCAATTTGCGGCAACATTCCCTCCTCTTTTTGAAGATCTCGTCCCACCAAAATATTGAAAAGTTGATCTGTTCCGCCCAATTCAACATCCGCACGGATTTCCACAGAATCCCATCCCTGCATAATCGGATACTGCAATTCATGAAGACGGACTTCTTTACCGCCTTCCACACGTGCCTTAAAATCTTCCCGAGCCAGCATCTGCTGCATCGTCACACGAGAATTGAGTTTCAGCACTTCTTCATAAGTCATCTTACGAAACCAATCCCCATTATACACAATTTCCGTCTTGTCACGGTCCAAAATCTTAAACGCCTGCTTGGTGTATGTCTCCGCATTTTCCAATACCTGTTCACGAGAGAGCGGCGGACGGGTTACGGAACGCCCTGTAGGATCTCCAATTGTTGCAGTAAAATCACCGATGAGCAAGATGGCCTGATGCCCCAGTTCCTGAAATTGGCGTAACTTTTCAATAGCTACGGTATGACCCAAATGAATGTCAGGAGCAGTAGGATCCACCCCCAGTTTCACACGTAATGGCCGCCCCAACTCAAGGCGAGACTTCAATTCTTCACGGCCAATCACAACGGCAGTTCCGCCCATCAATATGTCTAATTGCTCATCTATAGTCATCGATCTGGAGCATAGAGTGCCCACGAAGCCGCCGATTTTCAAGCCTATATCCTGTGTGCGGACATCGACCTGCTCAAAGGCATTGCAAACAAGCTCCACTCATAATCAATCCCTATTTATAAAATCTGATAGAGTCGCGGGTACACAAACGGAGAATCCTCTTTTCCATATCGGGAATTCTTCCATGCAGTATCCTGCTTATCATGATACCTACCATTGTTTTCATAGGGAGGCATGATGTCTCGTTCACTGTTGCGGTGATGATGACATCCGGCAGACAGAATACACACAACAACAAAAATAACAGGTGTGGTCGTTTTCATCTTTCCAAATGATAAGACCACACAGAAAGCTCAAAAGGCGCAGAAAATCTCTGTCACCCTAACAATCTCTCTCTGTTCACAAAGAACACAGCCCCCAACACACACAAAAACGCCCACAAGTAATCCCATTTCCACTTCTCTCCTATATAAAACAAGGCAAAGGGGATAAACACGCACAGAGTAATTACCTCCTGCAAAATCTTAAGCTGAGCCACATTCAGTCCACCGGCATTACCCAATCGATTAGCGGGAATCATGAAACAATATTCAAAAAAGGCTATTCCCCAACTCATCAGAATAATCAAAAACAAAGGCTTTTCATCCAAAGCAGAGTCCTTTTTCAAATGACCGTACCAGGCCCACGTCATAAAGACATTGGATATCACCAGCATGGAAATTGTTAATGCTATCTTCATGATGTTTTATTTATTCAATCTTTAGATGACTTGGGATCCAGCGCATCTCTTAAACCGTCCCCCAAGAAGTTAAGTGCCAGCAGAGTAACGGAAAACAATAACGCAGGAAATAAAAGCAATTCCGGACTTACCTCCATGCGATCCGCCCCCTCTTTAATCAATGTACCCCAGGAAGAATTAGGAGCTTTTACCCCCAGCCCCAGGAAAGATAAAACGGCCTCCAACAGCATGATCCCCGGAACGGATAACGTGGTGTACACTATAACGGATCCCAGCAAATTAGGCGCAATATGACGGAACAAAATCTTCATATGCCCTAACCCCAGAGAACGAGCCGCCTCCACATATTCCTGACCTTTTAATTCCATAGTCTGTGTACGAACAATACGAGCCAAGGTTAACCACCCCAGCGCACCAATGGCGATAAACAAGGGAATCAACCCCGTGAGCGGACTCACCATTTCCACAGACCAACCGGTAACACCGGACACCCACTGCGTCAACCGTTGAGAAGGTTCCTCCACCGACAAAGAAAAAATAATCACCAGAACAATGAATGGCAGAGCAAAAAGGATATCCACCAGGCGCATCATCAAAGCGTCCGTCTTCCCGCCGACATAGCCGGACACCAATCCATACACCACACCAATCACCAAAGAAACTCCCGTAGCAACCAATCCTACCAACAAAGAAATACGGCCTCCGTATAACACACGCGCCAATAAATCACGTCCCAGTTGATCTGTCCCAAACCAATGGTTCCAAGAGGGACTTTCCGCTATTCGCGACAAATCCTGAACATTCGGATGCGGCAACCATGGCAATAATGGCCCAAGAAAACACACTGCCGCAATCATCACCAACGCCAGCAATGAAGCCATCGATGCTCTATTTCGCGAAAGGCGCAAAAAAGCATCCTTCCACAGAGACACACCCTGTTCCTCCGTTTCTTTGATATGCTTCATGATGACTTTCTCAATCTGGGGTTAACAGCCATTTGTACCAAATCCACCACCAGGTTCGCCACAACAATCAAAATACCGTAAAACAAAACAAGCCCTTGAATGAGGAAATAATCTCGATCTGTCGTAGCATTCACGAAATGTTGACCCATCCCTGGCACCTGAAAACACGTTTCCACCACAAAAGATCCCGTAATCATGGCAGCAAAAGCAGGGCCGAGATAAGAAAGGGCCGGCATCAGGCCACCACGCAGAGCATGTTTCCAAACGATACGGAATGTCCCAGCCCCTTTAGCTCGAGCTGTTCTAATAAAATCTTGTCCCAGTACTTCCAACATCCCTCCACGGGTCAATCGCGCCAAATAGGCCGCATTCACCAGTCCCAGCGTCAATGCCGGCAACACCACACATCCCGGGCTATCCCATCCTGCCACACTTAATCCGGGAACATGCATCCCCAAAGCGACGCCCAACAAAGGAGCAACAACAAACGTTGGGATACAAATACCGGCCATAGACACCAGCATCACCCACCAATCTATCCAGCGGTTCTTATACAAGGCCGCCAGAATCCCGGCAGGCATCCCCACCAATACGGAAATCACCATACCGGCCACACCAAGTTGAAAAGAAACGGGGAATGCCTGACCGATCATTTCTGCCACGCTGATTCCCTCCTTCACCAGAGATGGGCCTAAATCACCATGTGCCAACATATTCCACCAGTAACGTCCATACTGAACCAAGGGACTTTGATCCAACCCATAATTAGCCTGCAACTGATGAAGTACATGTTCCGGTAACTTCTTCTCTCCCATAAACGGATGTCCCGGTAACAACCGTATCAAAAAGAACGTCACCGTCTCCAGAGCCAATAACACCAGGACCCCCTGCCCCAATCGTTTCAAAATCATCCTAATCAAGGCGTTGCCTCCTTTCCATCTTCCTCCTTCATGCTCAGACTGATATGCTCAAACAAATGATTATCCAGCAACAAAGGATACCAACCTTGCACCTCCGGTCTCTTCAAATAAGACCGTTTAGCCCAATATAGCGGAATAACCGGTGACTCTGACAACATCCGTTTTTCTGCGCAAGCTAACAACTTCAGGCGTTCTTCCTGATCTCCCGTAGCCCTGCTTTCAGCCAACAAACGCTCATATTCCGGATGGGACCAGCCCGTATTATTATTCCCGGAAACAGAAGTCCACAGATCCAAAAAACTAGTCGGATCCAGATAATCCCCTGACCATGATGATGAACTGATATCATACTGCATGGTATTCTGCGCAAACTTGTATGCCGTCCATTCGCAAGAACGAATATCCACATGAATCCCCAAATGCCTCTTCCACATTCCCTGCACTGCCTCTGCCATGGTTTTTTGTACTTCTCGAGATGTCGTCATCAGCTCCAACCGAGGGAATCCTTTCCCTTCGGGGAATCCGGCCTGCGCCAACAAAGCACGGGCTTTTTCCGGATTAAACTCCACACCGTGCGGGGTCTTATACCCGGCCCCGTTTGGTGTAAAACCAAAACAACTCTGCCCTCCGCCACAGACCACATCCCGGACAAGTGCCTCCCTATCCACTGCCAAAGAAAGAGCCTGCCTCACTCTTGCGTCATTCAACGGTGCTCGGTGTGTATTCACCCGATAAAAAATCGTCACATAATAATCATCCTGACAAAAATCTTTGCCCCCTCGCTCCTGGGCATATGCGGTCATCTCCGGTGGCACATTATTGGTGACGTGCAGCTTACCGTTAAAAAACATTCGCGTTTCCGTAAATCCATTCACTGTAGGGAGAAAACGCACGCCGTTCAACCTCACCTGAGCCGCATTTCTATACCGAGGATTTCGCCGTATCTCCACATAGTCATTAAACCGGTGCTCTGCCATCAAAAAAGGTCCGTTCCCCACGGCCGATCCGGGGCGCGTCCATGCTCCGGTTCTGTTTAACATTCCACCATGGGCTTCCACTGCATGGCGGGGAATCGGGAACCAAGTCGCATGCAACAACAGGAGCGGAAGCTGGGGCATTGGAGAGCGCATCTCCAAATCCAACGTATAATCATCCGTGGCACGTACGCCCACGCAGGCATCAGCCCACAAATCCGGCCTCCCGGCCTTAACATCTGCCACCATCCGCAAGACAATCTTTCGCGCCTCTGTAGCGGTCACCCCCTCCGGCCATTGCATCAAGCTCACATCGTTGCTCAGAGCCTCCAGCTCGGCTTCTCCCATTCCATCCAACTTCTCCCATTCCACTTGTTCCAAAAGTTCCTTATTTAACCCGTTTTCTGTCGCCCAACGGGAATCAGGACCGCATAATAACCAAGCTCGCCTATTACGGTTATACGCCTCCGCATTCTTTAGAGGATAAAGCATATCTGCGTACCGGCCTCCAAACTCCGGATGCAACAAACGATGGTATGCATACACAAAATCATGTGCCGTTAACGGTGCTCCATCACTCCACACCGCATCTCGTCGCAGAAAAAAACGCCATTGCACAGCATCGGCACTGTGTTCCCAAGAGACTGCCACAGCCGGATGAAAAACAGCATCATCCGCTGCATCGCCCCTTAGCAATCCCTCCATGACGGCATTTATAATTTTGAAATCAGACACTGACGTTGCAATGTGCGGGTCAAAACTCTGCGGCTCCGCATTATTCCCCACAATCAGAATGCCATCATCCTGCGCTCGTTCCACACTCGTACGCGTATCGCATCCGCCAAGCAGAAGCATTACACAAAACATCATGAACAGGCGCATGCCGGGATTCTGGCAGTTTTCTGCTTCGTAAGCAAGGTTTCACGTTCAGAAACAGTTCTAAAATACATCTCTCCTCAGACCTTACTCACAAAAACACCCCGTAACGTCTCCGTCACGGGGTGCTTTCCCTTTTAATCAGGATTGAAAAACAGGTATTCTTTACTTGTTCTGAGCTTTACTACGAGCCTCAATCTGCTTCTTAATAGCATCCTTATTGGCAAGAATTTGGGCCTTCACTCGAGGAGCCTGCATACCGTATTCCGTACCGGGACTCAGTTCAGCCACCTTGTCCAGAATCTTCACGGCACCATCTACATCACCGGTAGAATTAAGATAAGAGCCAAACTCCATCATCAACAACCGCTGCTGAGTTTCGGGCAAAAGCTTTTCACGGTCGGGATAAGACTTAATTGCCTGCAGAGCATCATCCGGCGTCATCTTGACAGACAGCTTGGCTGTAAAATACTTCTGCAAGTCTTCCTGTTCCTTATTAAGGCGTTCCGCACGTTCATCCGCAGCTTTCAAGCCTGTCTTGTCTTCCTTATCCAGCTTCTTGATCTCTGCCTTCACATCGCCGTAAAAATTATTCACATAATCCTTGGGTGCCAACTTCAGGACTTCCAATAGAGCGGCAATCTTGGCTTCATCCGTGCTTGCCTTTGCTACATTTTCTTGGGCAACTCGCAAGGCTTCCTTGTTTTTCAAGGAGTTCTGCATGGACTTCATCACATCTTCACGAGGCAAACCGCCCACAAATCCTCCAAACGGCTTACCGTCAGCACTCGCAAACACCACCGTCGGAAAACCGCTCACTTCATACTCTTTCGCCAACTTTTCATTGGCTGCCTTCATTTCCGGAGTTTGTTCCTTACTGCGTGGAAAATCCAATTCCACCAACACAAAATTTTTCTGAGCTTCCTGCAGGAAATCAGCCTTACTCAACACATTGGCACGCAACTGCATACATGGCGGACACCAGTCAGACCCCGTAAACTCGATCATAAGGTCTTTCTTTTGTTCAGCAGCCTGCTTCTTGGCGGCTTCCATATCAGTCATCCAACCATCTGCAGCAAAACAAGGAGCCACGCATGCGGCTACAACTATTGGTAAAATCTGTTTGATCATATCTGTGTGTTGATATTGAAGAATCAGACCGCCTTCGTCAATCTCCTGTTCAATCATTTTATCAACAGTAAGTATTCCCCCCCCCTCCACACAGGGCATCCTGAAAATCCGGCTTCTTCGACATGGCTCGGGAGATTCGGGGATGGCGGTGTCACTATTGCCATAAATCCGTGATTGCCTTTCAGCATGTTTTCACTTATTTACTGAACCTATCATGAATACGGTTTTAATCATTGGAGCAGGCGGCGTTGGCCACGTAGTTGCCAATAAATGCGCCCAGTTGCCGGACATTTTCCAAAACATTCACCTGGCATCTCGCACAAAAAGTAAATGTGATGCCATTGCCGATGACGTGCGCAACAGAACCGGCGTTAACATCACGACTCATGCCGTTGATGCTGACAATGTCCCCGCCACAGTGGCCCTCATTCGGGAAATTAAGCCGCAATTACTGATCAATGTGGCTCTTCCCTATCAAGATCTCACCCTGATGGATGCCTGTTTGGAAACCGGAGTCAACTATATGGACACCGCCAACTATGAACCGCGCGATGTCGCCAAGTTCGAATACTCCTGGCAATGGGCATACCAGGAAAAATTCCGCGAGGCAGGCCTCTTCGCACTTCTGGGTTCCGGCTTTGACCCCGGCGTTACCAACGTCTTCACCGCTTGGGCTCTCAAGCACCATTTCGACGAAATCCACACATTGGACATCATTGATGTCAACGGCGGCAATCATGGCATGGCTTTCGCCACCAACTTCAACCCGGAAATCAACATTCGTGAGGTAACGGCTCCTTGCCGCCATTGGGAACAGGGCGCATTCCAAGAAACTCCCCCCATGAGCATGCACAGAAGCTTCTCCTGCCCTCAAGAAGTTGGCACATATGAAATCTACCGTATGTATCATGAAGAAATGGAAAGCCTGGTCAAACACATCCCTACCATCCGCCGGGCTCAATTCTGGATGTCCTTCTCTCCTAATTACCTCAAGCATCTCGAAGTCCTCCAAAACGTTGGCATGACTCGTATTGATCCGGTTGTTTACAACGGCGTGGAAATCATCCCTCTCCAATTCCTGAAAGCCGTGCTTCCCAACCCGGGCGACCTCGGCAAAACCACCAAGGGCAAAACCTGCATCGGCAACATCATCACCGGCGTAAAGGACGGCAAATATAAAGCCGTTTACATTTACAATATCTGTGATCACGAACAATGCTTCGAAGAGGTTGGCTCTCAGGCTATCTCTTACACCACGGGCGTCCCGGCCATGATCGGTGCTGAAATGATCCTCTCCGGTAAATGGTCTGGCTCCGGCGTCTTCAACATGGAACAAAACGACCCGGATCCTTTCATGGATGAACTCAACAAGCGCGGGCTTCCCTGGCACTGCATCGAGCTCACAGAAGAACAGGCTAAAGAACTGCAAGTCCTTTAACCCTCAAACCTTCATTCATTAACTCCACCCCCCCAAAAAGCCGGGCATCGACCTCCTCGTGCCCGGCTTTTTGTATCCTTCCCCTGCTCTCCATTTTCTCAAAAAAATAACTTTTCATCCGAGAATCGGTAAGATTATAACCATCGGGTATCATGAAATACCTTGCTCTGTTTCTTGCCCTTCTCTTCCCCATGGTTCAAGCTGCTCCCACCGCTCCATGGAGAATCGCTATCATCAGCGACACGCACGACTCCCCTCCCCGCATTCCCGGTAGCGAGGGCGTTGCCGTCAACTTCATTCACACCATCTATGCGGAAATCCTCAAACACCATCAGGTTGACATGGTCGTCCAGGTGGGCGACATGACGGATGCCGAGGGCTCCATCCCCGTCAACGGTCTGGCTAAACGCAAGGAGCTTAATAAAGTACTGGAGGAAAAAGGTATCCCCTTTTACGCCGTGCGGGGCAATCACGAGGAGCCTCCCTTCCGGGCTGAACAATTCCGCAAGCTCTTCCTGCCCACAGGCAAACAGGGGGCCAAAGGGCTGGCTACCAGAAATCTGAACTACGGCATCCGCCATAAAAATGCCTCCCTCTACTTCATGGATATCAACCTCTCTCCGGAACAACTTGTCGACTTCAGCGAATGGGTTAAACGCAACCGAAGTAAGGCCAATACTGCCCCTCGCCACTGCCTGATCTTCACCCACCGCCCTCTCCAAACTCCCATGCAGTTCAGAGAATGCCTGTGGGGGCGTTACAATAACAGCGCCACTGAACAACAAAATATCTTTTACCGCAATCTCAGGGAAGCAGGCGTTCGCTTCATCATCTCCGGCCACCTGCACACTCATGACTTGTACTCCATCACGTCTCCTGATGGCAAAAACACCTTCACTTCCCTCATCTGCGCTCCGGCGGGTAATAAGGTCTTGCCCCTCCCTTTCCTGTTCCCTTCCGGTTCTCGTATCAAAACGCTCCAATACCGCTCAGGAATCACCGCTTACTACATCCTCACGATCTACCCGGATTCCATGACGCTGGACACCTACGCCGCTCCCAACAACGGCACGACGGATAAAGGGCCCAAAGGCAGAGACTTCAAAAAAATCGGCTCTTACTCTGTCCCCATGAATTAAATCAGAGCCATGCTAGGGCACATCCCGACTTCTTCCGGGTAAACTCCTTCATGGTGATTGATGCTCCGTACCCTCTCATTGCCCCAGTTTCTCCAATGCTTCTATCGCATCAGCCCACCCCTACCCCGCGGTCTTGTGATACGTTCCAGCATTTTTTGGAAGAACCCTTTTTCCGCATCAGAATGCCCCTGCTCCGCCTGGCGATACCAATACTCCGCTTGTTGGTCATCCTTCTCCACTCCATTTCCATTGGCATAGCAC
>CAZGGR010000007.1:0-112584 GCA_964525305.1 uncultured Akkermansia sp. | reverse complement strand
CACTCAATAATCGTGTTTCCATTCTGGCTGGTGAAGCTCACCGCGCGGTTGGCCGCGTTGTACGCCACCGTCCAGATGCCAGTCGACGTCCTGATGAGCGTCTGGTTGCCCGAGGCGTCGTACGTCGGAATAAAAGGCGCTTCCTCATTTTCTTCAATGCGGGTGTACTGATTGAGTTCGTTGGCCGCGTAGGCAAACTCCTCCTCTATTTCCTGCGCGGTCTTGCGGTTGCCGATGTTGTCGTAGCTGTAGCCGTAGGGGGCGGTGCCCAGGGTGGCGGCGGTGAGTTCGTTTCTGCCGTTGTAGCTGAAGCTGTCGCTGCGTGCAGGCTCCGTTCCACGCTGCTGGGTGCGGGTGACCGGGCGTCCCAGGGCGTCGCAGCTCTGGGTCCGGGAGACGAGCCCGGTTTCCCCCAGGCGGCAGTCTAGGCCGCTGAGCAAATCACGCCGCTGTTCGTAAGAAAGTTCCCGGACGATGCCGTCGGGCATCGCGAGGCTGGAGAGCAGATTGCTTCCCGCCAGGTAGCCGTAGGAGAATGTCTGTTCTTCCCCCTCGTGCATGATTCCGGCGCTGGCCAGCCGCCCGTCGGCTTCATAGCCCTGGCTGACTTCCTGGAGGACACCGGTTCCCTGTTTCAGGGTATAGCCGGAGGAGCGTCCGTAAGTGTCGTAGTGTTCCTGGAGCTGGCAGGAGACTCCTTCGATGGTAATGGCGTCGGTGTCCGGTTCGTTATAGGGGGTGTACGTGAGCACGCGCGTACCGGAAGCGTCCGTGACCTGGGTCAGCTGGTTGAGATAGTTGTAGGCATACTGGATGCCGGGCGTGGAGTCGCTGTAGGAGACGGAGTTGTTGACTCCCTTTTTCAGGTTGTAGCCCCAGGTGGTGACCACCCCCCGCGCGTCCGTCAGCGTGGAGCGGAGATTCAGGGCGTTGTAGGTTGTGTCCTCATGCGTCCCGTCCGCCCAGGTTTTGCGGATGAGCAGGCCCGTGGCGTCATCGTAGCTCCACGTGGTGACGTCTCCGTCCGTGCGCCCTGTAGGATCCGTGGTGATGTCGCCGGCGTCCTCCCGGAACGTGGTGAGGCCGGTCATCCTGTCCGCTTCGTCATAGGCGAAGAGCAGGGGCTGGGTTCCCGTTCCCCATTGCGCCGTGTTGCGGCCCCGGAGGTCGTAGCCGTAGCGCGTCGTATTCCCAAGCGCGTTGGTGACGACGGAAGGCTGGTCGAAATAAGGGCTGTAGGCTGTGGCAGTCGTGTTGCCCGCCGCGTCCGTTACCGAGACCGTGCGCCCGGCAAGGTCGGTGCGCGTCGTGACTGTGTTGCCCCGGCCATCCGTATTGGCGTAGATGACGCCGGTTTCCGTGTAGGCGCGGGTCTGCGTGGCCGTGACGCCCGCATGGTCCGTTTGCGAGATGATAAAACCGTCGATGACCGTAGCGGTGGCCGTGATGTCGGAGGTGGGGATGCTGCTTTTCTGCGTCCGGACGGCGCCTGGGCCGTATTCGCTCCATTGTTCGGAAGCGTTTCCCCTGGGATCGATGGAAATGACTTTGCTTTCCAGCGTGGGCGAGAGGGAGGAAGCCAGCGTTTTCTGCGTTTCGTCGTAGGTCGTTCCCCGGCTGTTGTTCCTGGTCGCCGTAACAACGCGGTATACTTCATCCCGGGCCTGTTCCACGCCGTAGCTCCACGTGGTGATGCGCGAGTTGGACACCGTAGCCGGATCGGCGAGTTTCCAGGTTTCTTTCGTTTTGTTGCCGAAGGCGTCGTATTCCCACAGGGTCGGGTCCATCGTCGTGGCCGCATTGCCCGCGTCCGTCTGCGTTTTGGTGAGCTGCCCCCTGGCGTTGTAGGTGTTCCTCGTGTAAATGACTCCGCCGACGGTGTTGGGGACGCCCGTGCGCAGGGTTTCCCCGGCTCCGTTGACAATGCTGCGCTGCAGCTCGGTTTGCGTTTCCCCGGAGACGGCTTTCGTGAAGGTCCGCACACCGTCGCTGACCAGGTCGATGGCGTAGATGACGTGCCGCTGCCCCGTGCCGGATTCTTCCATCACCGTTCCGTCCGGCGCGCTGCGCGTGATGAATGTAGCCCCGGAAGGGACGGTTTGCGTGACCGTCAAGCCGTCCTGGCTGTAGGCGTAGGTAGTGACCCGGCCCAGGACGTCCGTAGAGGAAGTCATTCTCCCCAGCAAGTCGTACTCCGTGCTTTCTTGGGTAGTCATCGCCCCCGTGTCTTGACGCGTGGAGAGCACGCGCCCTGCCGCATCCCGGGCGTAGGTGGTGATGGTTTCCGGCGTGATGACGGTCTCCCCGTCCATCACGGCGGAACGCGTGACTTCCACCAGTTGGCGCGCCGTGTCGTAGGCGTAGTCCGTCCTGATGCCGTTTTCATCGATTTCCCACAACAGGCCTCCGTCGCACATCAGTTCGCGTTCCGTGAGCCGGCCGTTGCCCGCCGTCCGCTTCACCCGCCGGTTCTGCGTGTCAAATTCGTAGACGGCGCTGCCCGTGAGCGCCCATTGCCCGGTGGAAAGCAGGAGGTAGTTTTCTTCCCTGACGCGCTGCCCTTCCGCCGTGATCCAGGTGACGGCGCGCGTGCTTTGTCCCGGCACGGCTTCTCCGTTGATGCGCGTTTCCACCGTTTCCGTGTAGAGGGCGCCGAGCTCCGTCGTGGCCGCATAGTCGTGCCACGTTTGCACGCCGTCGAGGTCCCGGCTGAACCGCGTGCGTCCGCGGGCATGGATGTTGGCGGCTCCGGCCAGCCATTGTTCCTCCGCCGTCAGGCGCGTGCCCGCCACACCCAGGCCCGTGACCCGCCGTTCCGTTCTTTTGATGTGGTTGGCCGTCGTGTATTTCCAGGTGGTGGATGTCAGCGTTTTGACGTGTCCTTCCAGCGGAAGCAGGTCTGCCGTTTCCGTGGCGGGTTCGTTGCTGAAGTCGGCTTCTCCCGAACAGGCGTAGGTGTAGCGCGTGATGCGCCTGCCGCTTTCCGCCCACGGTTCGTCCCGGCTGAGCAGGCGGCCGTAGAGGTCATAGGCGTAATGAGTCTGGCTGCCGTCCGGGGCCGTTTCCGTTCTGAGCCGTCCGCACTGATCGTAGGCGTATTGCGTGGTTTGCTCCTCCGGGCTTCCGTAGCCTTCCACTTGAGTGAGCAGCAGATCGCCCACGTCCGTGGTCTGGTAGATGGAACAGGTACGCTCTGCCACGATACTTCCTTTGGAGGTTTCCGTCACCAGCTGCCAGACCGAGTTTTCCGGTTCCAGCTCCGTGCGCGTGCGGATGGTCGTGATGGCGTCTTCCCCCGTTCCCCTCCGCATATTCCACGCCAAGCCGTTTTTCCACCAGGTAACGGCATAGGGCTGCCTGGCAGGCGTCTGTTCCGTGACGGCGAACTGGCCGTCCGCAGACAGGGAGAGGACAAACGTTTTGAAGGGAGCACCCGTAACGGTATAAAATCCCTGTTCGTCCGTTCCGGTGATTTGGCCGGGGGTATAGAGAGCGATGGTGTAACCCGTGGAGGTGACGGATTCCACGTTGAGCAGGCCGTCCCACAGGTTCCAGATTTGCCTCAGGGAGCCGTCTTCGGCATGCTTGACGTCCAGATAGGATGACGCGTTGGAGATGACCTGCTTGTCGGTAGTGGTGTAGGAAAGAAGAGTTCCCGTTTCCGCCGAGAAGAGGTATTGGCTGCCGTCTTCCACCACCCAGCGCAGGCAGGATTGTCCTTCCGCCGTGGCCAGCGCCGCACGCCCTCCGCCCGACGTGTCCACCCCGATGGGCAGCACGGACCCGTCCGTGTAGCAGCGCATGGCAATTACCCGGTCTCCCTGCACCAGGTTGAACCGCACTCCCGGAGCAATGCCCCCTTCCGGCACGTCCAGACGGCTGTTCAGGGGATGGTTGTAGGCCAGTGAGGAGGGGCTTTCCAGGCCCGAGACGTTTTGTTCACCCCTCAGTTCCACCCTTCCGGCCGGAAGGCCCCCAAGTCCACGGAACGCTCCGAAGTTGCAGGACCAGTACATCAGCGTGGCCGTGCTTTCCGCCGTCACGCTGCACCCCGCCGAGCTGTAGTTTTCCAGGGCGCCGCTTTCCATGCCCGCCTCAGGGCCCGACCGGGACTGCGGCGGGGAGGGCGGCGTTCCGCCGCTGTTGTCGCACGTGTCTCCCTCGCAGGGACACGGTTCGGGTTCTTTCCTGCCCCCCGGTTCCGTCGGCACCACGTCGATGCTGTAGTTGCAGATGGAGGTGTTGCCGCTTGCCGGATTGTAGTCGATGTTGGTCTGGCTGACTTCCCAGCTGTAGGTGCCGGAGGGGAGCTGCGCCCCGCCGGTCCCCGTGTGGTATTTGTGCCCGCCCTGCTCGCCCGCCGTCTGCGGGTTTTCCTTCAGATCCACCTGCGCCACCACGTTGCCGCCGGAGTCCTTTACTTCCAGGATTCCCCAGTCGTCCACCCCAAGGAAGAGCGAGCAGGTGCCGTAGAGTTTTTTGCCCTCCCCTTCCGGAATGGTAAAGTAACCGTGAGCGCTGTGTCCATCCTCCGACGTGCTCGGCGGTCCCACGGTGATTTCATCTTGTTCGTGAATTGGTTCAAACGGTAGTGGAGCGGGCGGCGGAGCGGAGCGCAAGCCCCGCGGCGTAGGTTTGGCCGTAGAGCCAAAGTACCACTTGCGATAAGCGGGAACGGAAGAAGGGTTGTCGTTGGAAGAAGCATTGGAGGTATTCATAAGACATTAAAGATTTGAGATTGATAAATGAAATGAGAGGAAGACTATCCTCAATGATCATCTTTCTCTTGCCATTAGCTATATCCAGTGTCAACGGAATTTGTTTGAAAATTTCTGTTTACCTATCAAGGATAACGAATATTTTCCATCAAAAAAAATAAGTATATGCTTTTTATACCAAGCATCTTACTACTTTTGAAAAAATGTTATCTATTGGTTGGAAAAGGATCCCACAGGGGATGATTCGTTATTCTTGCCAGTCACATTCCCGGGAAAAGCCCATTCCATGGAAAAAGAATGTTTGATGACTCAGTAGTTTATCTTCATCAAATTTGCTTTAACCCTTAACATTGTATGATTGATAGACCTAGCTTCGATTTTTGGAGCCTTAAGTCTATCCTCTCATCTGCAATTCCACCAACTTCTTCCAATGAATCGCAAGCACAAAAAAAACTTCGTCGTTGCCGGGTGTTTTTTACAGTTTACATACCCTCTGCCTAGGAGCGTTGTACGACCTAATGACCTAAGGAGTGTACAGGAATTACAAGAAGTCTTCCTGCTTTCCAGTGCTTCTGCCAGCTATTTGTAATTCTGGCAATGACTCCTCTTCTCATGCGGTTTCCGCTACTGCAGCAAAAACGGTGGTGCTAAAGTGGTGCCATTTTTCTCATGTTTCAGCGTGCTTTCTTATGCTTTTAGCGATTTTCAAGCAAGGCTACAGAACAAAAGAAAATCTACATAACATCTTAATTTATATAACTCTATAAGTGGCGTCCCCGGCAGGAATCGAACCTGCATTTAGTCTTTAGGAGAGACCCGTTCTATCCATTGAACTACGGGGACACGCATGATCGGTGCAGAACAGTAAGCAGAAAACCCTCTATGCTCAAGTAAAAAACAGAAGGGATTACGCCATGAAAACCACACTATCGCTAACATTCCTCAAGCTCAAAGAAGACGCACAAGTCACTTGAACCAAGGGTTAAAACTCCTTAGCATTGATGTATTATTATCCCTATCATTCATGCTCAATTTTGTTTACGACAACAAGACTACGCTTATTTTCGGCAAAGAAACACAACATGAAATTGGCACTCTTCTGAAACGATTTGATAAGAAAGTTTTGCTCCTCTACGGAGGAGGAAGCATTAAAAGTTCCGGCCTTTATGACGATGTAACAGAATCACTAAAATCCTCTGGAATTGAATATATAGAATTGGGAGGAGTTCACCCCAATCCAACCCTCCCCTTGGTTTATGAAGGTATTCGTTTATGCAGAGAACACGGGCTGGAATTTATACTAGCCGTAGGAGGTGGAAGCGTCATTGATTCCGCCAAAGCCATTGCATTGGGTGTTCCTTATAACGGAGATGTATGGGAGCTATATCTCACTAAACAACAGCCACAAACAGAACCATTGCAAGTTGCCACCATATTGACCATTCCGGCAGCAGGTAGCGAAAGTAGCCCTAACACGGTCATAACAAATGAAGAAACACGCCGCAAACTGGGATATAAATCTCCCAAACTGCGTCCAGTGTTCAGCATCATCAATCCGGAATTGTTCTTCACGCTTCCGCACTACCAAATGGCAAATGGAGTCTGTGACATGATGAGCCACATCTTTGAACGTTACTTCACACGGACATTGCATACAGACTTATCTGATAGCCTTTGCGAAGCAACTCTGCGAACCATCATAAAAAATGCCAAAATCCTGAACGAGGATCTGAATAATTACGACGCTTGGGCTGAAATTGCCTTTTCCGGGAACCTTGCTCACAATAATCTATTAGGAGTAGGCCGAGAACAAGATTGGGCCTGCCATGCCTTGGAACATGAGTTAAGTGCTCTTTACAACGTCGATCATGGAGCAGGCCTGTCCGTTATCACTCCGGCATGGATGAAATACGTTTCCCCCAAACACCAAGGCATCTTTATTCAGTTTGCCGTAAATGTCATGGGCGTGAAAAGTTCCTATCGGGAACCGGATTCCATCATCAGCGAAGGGATATCTCGTCTGGAATGCTTTTATCAAGAATTAGGACTTCCTATCACCATGGAAGAATTGAATATTGACCCAATGGATTTTCCCCTAATGGCAGAACAGGCCGTTCAGGTTCGAGGAACCCTAGGCAACTTGGAAAAACTATCAGTAGAAGACGCTATAGCCGTTTATAGAGGGGCTTGTGGACAATCTATAGCGTTATAATTCCCCCTCTTTTTTTCCTCTCCCTATTATTTTTGTTCTGCTTTTCACAATTCTTGTCAAGCTGTTTTCTGACGCATGGATTTATGGCTTGTCAATTTGTGGAGGTAGAAGTAGTTTGCCAGAATGAGCATCAATGGAGTCTTATCCGTTCTTATTCTGCAGGGTATCTTATTGACAGTCGGCTTGTCACATCTGCCCAAAGCAATGGCAGCATTGCCGCAGAATATGGTTCCGACAAAAGACACCTCTACAAAACAACACAGAGAACAATCCATTCTCGATATTGAAAAACTTTTAGAAAAGAGGTTATTTCAACAGGCAGCTCAACAGACTTTAAAACAACTTCGTGAATATGATGACTCATACAGCGGTAAAGATCTGAGGCTCTATTACACAGCCTTGCTACGTCTTGGGTATCTAGATCAATCCACCAATCTGGATACAATTCTTCAAGAGCAAATGAAACTCCATGGCGACAATCCTCATTTTTTGGAGGAAGTCGCTCAAATGTATCAGAATGCCTGCCATACTTTTCAATTAGAGAATGGTGTTTACACCCGTTCTTCATCGCCTTGGGATGGGGAATATTCCGGAGCAGACAGAGACAGAGTTAACGCTTTGCGTTGCCTCTGCAAAGCTATGAAGCTAGCAGAACAAAGGCAAGACAAGAAACTCCTGGGACAATTGCGCTACACAACGGCCAAGATGTTACAATCAAGCCAGCCTTCTTACGGAGTAAAAAACAAATACCAGTCATATGCTGCTTTGGGGAACTTAACAGATTTGTCAAAATTGCCGGATTTCGTCTTGAGAGCAAACGCATCTCGATTCCGCAATGTTGCAACACTCCCCGTATCTATCAATCCCCAAACCAAGGCATCAGAAGTCATTTTTTATCATACACCGGCTTCATGGAATGCCGCTAAAAATGACGGAGAACGTATGCAATGGCTGTTAAGTGCAGCTATACAAGCCAATCCGGAATTAAGAGATCAAGTTCATCTCTCCACAGCAGTTTGGTCTTGCAATCTGTTTTCCTACTCTAATACAGACGCTGAACAAAAAGATGTATATGGTCCCGGCAATGCGGGCATGGTTGCAAACATAAATCCTTCAGAATTAAAACAGAACCAAACTGTCATCAAAACAGACCGCACTACCAAAGAACAATTCAATATCATCACTCTTCCGACAGATTACGATTTCATCCGAATAGCATCTTTGGTTTCCCCAAAAACACAACCAGAATATTACTATCAGGCAAATATTCTGATAGCAAACGAGTTTTTAGCTCGTAACCAACGGCCTGCGGCAGTGGATACGTTGAAAAAAGCACTTCAAACTTTAACCACACAAACTGACAAAAAACAGGACGCTAAGAACTACCAACATATTGAGAAGGCTCTGAAAGAAAAAATAGCCGATATTACAGAGCCCAATGGGACCTTCGATCTCGACAAAAGAACATTACTGGCAGGGAATCAAGTGTCCGTCTCCTTCCTTTACCGTAACGCCACTGAAGCACAAATCACAGCTCGCCCCATCAATATGAGACGTTGGCAGGAAGACCGCATGAGCAAGCTATTAAACGCCTCCAAGACGGATAAATCACTCAGGAACCAGTTGTTTTCTTTTCGGAGAAACTTTATTAAGAATCTGTTGCATGACTCTTCTTATTCATGCTATTTGGGAGAAAAAATTACCGGACAAACCATATCCCTGCCATCCGGGAATGATCACTTGAACCACATCGCTCAAATCCCAATTCCCTCAAATAAACCCGGATGGTATCTACTTACCGTCACGCTTAATAATGGTTACCAATTTCATCGACTTCTGACCCTAACGGACATGGTTCTGACACGCCGTTCCGTATCAGAAGGAAATCTCTGGTTCTTAGCAGATGCCACAACCGGAGCTCCCATCAAAGGTGCAACCCTTCGTTTTATTCGTTACCAACAAAGGAAGACGTTAAAAAAACGCGAGATTACCGGTGTTACCGACAACAACGGTATCATGATAGAAAAACTCCCGCCCAACAACTCAGACGAAGGGAATTACGATGGATTTATAGGGCTCGTTATCAAAGGAAATAGTTATATACTGCCAACTTCTGAATGGAATTCCGGAGAAACTCTTCTAGAACCAAATGGT
This sequence comes from uncultured Akkermansia sp., assembly GCA_964525305.1. Lineage (GTDB taxonomy): Bacteria > Verrucomicrobiota > Verrucomicrobiia > Verrucomicrobiales > Akkermansiaceae > Akkermansia. Next base: position 103,500 of record CAZGGR010000007.1, on the reverse strand, counting down.
AAAGCGTCTGAGAGCCGATCCTGCCTCTTCCTAACCAGCCAAACCGTCTATCGTCCTGCCCAAACGGCACATCTTAAAGGGATCATTTTCTGTTCCGACTTCGCCACGCCCAATACAAAAAACTGTGCCGGGAAAAAACTGACACTATCCATCATTGCCCCCAACGGAGATAAAAGCGTTTTCCCGGAACAAACGGTCACAACGGATTCAACCGGCGGATTTGAACTGGATTTACTCATTCCCGCAGAAGCACCGCTGGGACAATATCAAGCCCTACTGCGACCAACAGATACCAATGACCCTGATTTAAAATTAAACCGGAGATATACTAACCTCTTCAGGGTAGAAGAATATAAAAAACCTGAATACATTGTCACCATGAAAGCTCCTGACAAACCTATTCGTCTGGGGCAATCCATCCCCATCTCCATTCAGGCAGATTATTATGCCGGAGGTCCGCTTCATGAGGGGAATGCTACTATCACCATAACAAGAACGCTGGGAGCTCATATCTGGACACCCGTTTGGAAATGGGATTGGCTATATGATTCATCCGCCAATCCGTACCATGTCTTGTTTTCTTCGATGGACTCTCCTTTGACCGTTCTGAAAAAGACCGTACCACTAGATAAAAACGGGAAAGCATCTTTGGAACTTCCAACAAATCAAGATGCCATGGACTTCCCTTCTCATCATATCACTTACAACATTTCTGTTAGTGTAACGGATTCATCCCTGCGAGAAGTATCAGCTTCCGGTCAAGTTATCGCAACTTGTCGCCCCTTCAACATTTTCACTTCTCTGAACAGGGGATTCGTCCCTGTAGGCTCATTAATTCAGGCATCCATCACAGCAGCAACAGCAGACGGGACTAAAATATCTAACGCCAAAGGAACCTGCTCGTTACAACTTATCAACGCAGATGGTAGCAAAAATACGTTAGAAACTTGGGACATCACCACCAATAAAGAAGGAGCTGCTACATTTACCTTCCGAACCAACACATCCGGTCTGCATGCCTTTTTCACAACGTTGTCAGATGAACACGGCAACAAAGTAGAAGAAAGTTTCCAATTTCTATCTTATGGAGAAGGAACACAGAACTCATTTAAAATCAATCCACTTTCCATTACTCCGGATAAAAAGGAATATGCACCGGGAGACACGGCCAAATTACTCATCAGTTCAGACTATCCGGACGCTCATGTCTGGATATTCTTCCGAAACTACTGGAAAAATGAATCCAGACAACTTCTCTCTCTAACCCAACAAACCACTATTGCCGAATGTCTCCTGAATAAAGAAGATATGCCCAATATGGGAGTCTCTGCCTTCACAGTCAGAAATGGAGAACTTTATACAGCGAGCACCGACTTGCTGATCCCTCCAACAGAACAAATATTAACGCCACACATTACTCCGGACAAACCCCAATATGCTCCAAGAGAACAGGGAAACCTCACTATTCAAATTAAAGATACAAATGGCAACCCGGTCACCAACAGCATCATCACATTAGCCGTTTATGATCAAGCTCTTGAATACATCTCCCAACCCAATATCTCGAACATTTCAAAAGCTATCTGGGGCAGACTCAATGATACCCAAAACAGTTCGCCTAAAGTACTAACAACAACCTTATTTCAGCAAACTACCACCCATGATCAACCGATATTCCGACCTCTCTATCATCCAAACGGCATCATTCCACAAGATTTTGGCAACAATTTCATGATGGAGGGAAGTGCTTGTGGTGCAGTAACAGCACGCCCTGTATTAGCCTCCATGGGAGCACCTAAAGCAAATAGAGAACGCTTCGCAGGGGGCAAATCTTATATGGCTACGGAAGATGAGATAGCATCCTCCGACCAAGCGGCACCCGAAACACCGGAAACATCAGCTGCTGTTACGATGCGAACTAAGTTTGCAGACTGCATCAAATGGTGTGGCTCTCTTCAAACGGATGCATCCGGAAATGTAACTATCCCTGTAGAAATGCCGGACACCCTGACCACCTGGAAAGCCACTGCTTGGGTTATCACTCCCGGCTTACAAGTCGGACAAGCTTCGGCTTCATTCCTGACAACAAAGGAATTCATACTCAGTCTTCAAGCACCTCGATTCTTTGTAGAACAAGACCTCGTTCTGCTCAGTGCCCTTCTCCGAAATAATACGGATACCCCCATTCACTCTCGTGTTTCTATTACCTTGAAAAACGGCTGTCTAACCCTACTTCCGTCTAACGATCCCTCTGTAAAAAACCTTGCAGCAGACACAAACAACAATGCTATTCGAGAAGTAGATGTTCCTGCCCACGGGCAAGCTGTCATTAACTGGTGGGCCACGGCTGTTCAAGAAGGAGAAGCAACCATAGCTATGGAAGCGACATCACCTTCAGCTGGAGATGCCATGCAGATGAGTTTCCCTGTTCTGGTACATGGAATGCGCCAACTCCATTCCGCTAGTGCCATGATACTTCCTGATGAGAAAGAACAAACCATCCCAATTACGTTACCTCAACAACGGCGCAGGGAAGAAAGTGAACTACTCATCCGCGTTTCTCCCAGCATAGCACTCAGCATGGCAGATGCCCTTCCATACTTGGCAGAATACCCCTATGGTTGTGTGGAACAAACCCTTAACCGATTCCTACCTGCGCTTATCGTCACAGATACGCTTACCCAACTCGGCTTACGCCCCGGCGAAGCCCTGCGAAACCATAGCAATCTGAATCCTCAGCTTATTAAAGATAAGACGTTCTATGACAACGTCATGAAAAAGCTGAAATGCAATCCCATTTACGATGAAACCACACTGAAACAACTTGCCGCTAAAGGCATTGCCTCCCTCCGGAAACAACAACTCGACAACGGCTCTTGGGGGTGGTTCGGCGGAGCTTACGAAGGAGATCCTGTCATGACGGCCCAAATTGTACATGGGCTAAAAATCGCCTCAAGCTTCGTCAACGTTCCAGATGCCACTCTTTCCCAATCCGTACGCTGGCTTAAAAACTATCAGAGTAAGCAGCTCAAACTCCTTGAAACAGGAGATAAATACAAACAACTGGAAAAACTACCGGACGGTCCAGAAAAGAAAAAAGCTATTCGTAAGCTGGGAAATTACCGACTAACAACCTCTGCCACAGATGTCATGATCTACGCCGTTTTAGCAGAAAACGGTATCACCAATCGTCCTATGGAACGCTATCTGTTCCGAGACCGCCTCAGCCTGCCTATGATCAGCCAGATTCAATTGGCAGAAATCCTGCTGGATTCTCACCGCATGAAGGACTTTAACAGTCTCCTCCCCATCATTTCCCAGTTCTTGAAACAAGACGACTCTCTACAAACAGCTTGGCTCAATCTGCCCAATGAGAGGTATTGGTGGCGCTGGTACGGTAGCCAAACAGCTACTCAGGCTGCTTACTTGAAACTCATGGCTAAGTGTGACCCACACAACCCTATTACGGCGCGCTTGGCAAAATGGTTGCTCAACAACCGCACTAACGGCTCACACTGGGATTCAACGAAGACAACGGCAAGTGCATTGGAAGCTCTCTCTGTCTACCTGCTCCAAACAGGAGAAGGCCTGGAAACCATGGAAGCGGAAATACTCTACGATGGCGTCCCCGTCAAAACCATTACCTCCTCCAAAGACACCCTATTTACATTCGACAACTCATTCCGCATGCACGGGAAAGACCTGACAAACGGCACCCACAACATCACCATCCGAAGAAAGAAGGGAAAAAGCAATATTTACGCCAACAGCTCTCTCAGTTTCTTCACCTTGGAAGATTCTATCCCTGCCATGGGGAATGCTCTTACAGTAAAGCGTGCTTACTACATCATTCGGGAAAATACCGTTAAAAACAATGATGAAAAAGATACTCAAACAGATGCCGGAGCTCTTATCGCTCAAGGACATAACCAAACTACGCGCATTCTGTTAAAAGAAGGGGATGTCATCGCCAGTGGGGATATCATTGAAGCGGAATTAATCATCAAAACCAAGAATGATGTGGAATACATCATGCTAAAAGATCCCAAACCGGCCGGATGTGAAGCCCTGGGAACTAACAGTGGATACACTCATTTGGGCTCCGTATCCGGTTACAAAGAACTGGGGGATGAAGAAATACGCCTCTTCCTGTCCTCCTTACCCATGGGAGAATACCGACTCTATCATCGCCTGCGAGCAGAACGCCCCGGCCGCTTCAGTGCCATGCCTTCTGTCATTGAGGCTATGTATGCTCCGGAACTCCGAGGAAACAGTCATGATCAAAAAATCTCCATCTCCATGCCAAAACAATCATACTAACGGAGAATGGATTGAACCTTTGGTAAGCATTAAGCGTTCTGTACTGCTTTATGCTTACCATGTTGGGGTTCTGTATGCTGTTTTCTTATGCTCTGTCATCAATGATTCTCTAAGAAAGAGCCAACAAAAACACTTGCAATCCGTTTAAGTAGGAGGAGAATGTCGCGCGCGTTAAAGGGGAGCGCGAATTGCAAGATGGAATCAGAACGCTTGAAAGGCCATTTGGCCATGGGAATGGCTGCCGCCATCTGGGGGATGATGTCTCCCATCACTAAATTAGTCACCCAAGAGGGATACGTAAGTGCCTTTGCTCTGGCTGCATTCCGTCTACTGGGTGGAGCTGTTTTATTTTGGCTAGCTTCGGCATTGATTCCGTCAGAACAAGTAGAAAAAGGCGATAGACTGAAACTATTTTATGCATCTCTGTTCGGAATTGTTTTTAATCAAATGGCCTTTACGGTTGGCGTAGGTTTTACCTCTCCTGCAGACGCATCCATCATCACAACCATCACCCCTATACTGACTCTGATTCTGTCTGTTATCGTTTTGAAAGAAGCCGTTACAGGTAAAAAAATAGCAGGAATATGTGCCAGTGCGGCCGGAGCAGTACTGCTGATATCCACGGCCGGTCACAGAACAGCGTTACCCGGAGATAACAACATGCTTGGCGACTTACTCTGCCTATCTTCCCAATGCAGCGTGGCCGTTTATTTTATTTTTTTCAACAGGCTCTTTGCTAAGTATTCCCCGATTACCCTGATGAAATGGATGTTTACGTACGCATCCGCCGTGTGTTTACCCTTCACCTTTCGGGAAATTAGCAATATCCCATATACAGAAATCCACGGTCAAACATGGCTATGCGTGAGTTATGTAGTAGTTCTTGCCACTTTCTTCAGTTATATTTGCCTTTCTTACGCACAACGGAGAATCAAACCTACGGCAGTGAGTATGTATAACTATAGCCAACCGGTAATCGCATCTACCATGGCGGTGCTGTGGGGTATGGATCACTTCGGATGGTTAAAAGCTGTCTCTGTACTACTGGTTTTTGCCGGAGTCTTTCTGGTAACGCGTAGCAATACCTCCATCATTCAGGAACATTGATTGCTATCCCAAAATTGAGGTAAAAATATCCTACATGAAAAAAATGTAGACAAGTCCGTTTTTTTCTGATAGCAGTAAAAAAAGCGACCGAAACAGCTACCCGATTCAGGTCTATTTGTTACCCTCCCCCCCCAACCAATTATTTCTTTCTATTTCCTATGCAACGATTGTTTTTGCCCTGGAGTATCCCTGTTTGCCAAGCTGTAACGGAAAAACTACTGGAAATGGGTTCGGAGCTTAGCCGCCATGCGGTTCTTGTTCCCACTCGAGAATCCGGCAGAAAACTCCGGGAAAGTTTGGCCGCCGCTGCCCCCAACCAAGCGCTCTTCCCCCCACGAGTAATGGAAGCAGCCCAGTTCTCTCAACAAGGACAACAAGAAGACTCCGCGACCATTCCGGAAGAACTGGCAGCTTGGATAAGTGCTCTTGGTCACGCCCCTAAAAGCCATTACCCGAAGCTGTTTCCTAAAACAATGCCCAATGATCTGTCAGCTCTGCTTGATATAGCCGGTAAGCTGCTCTCCTTGCGACACAACATGGCTCGACAGGGAATATCCTGTTCCCGTGCTCAAGAAGCATGCGGCGACAGAGATGAACGCTGGTCGGATATCAACACCGCAATGGAACATTGTACGAAGAAGCTGAACAGCTGGGGACTGGTAGATAAATCAGCATTACCTCCTCAAGCCTCAGAAGCCTTGTTGGCTGAACTGAAAGAATCGGGAGGCAGCATCATTGTAGCATGTGTTCCGGATATGCCCTATCCTGTGCGCCAAGCTCTACTGCAGGCTGAAAAACAAGGCATCCCTGTACATTTATGGATCCATGCACCGGTAGAAGAAGCCGACACATTCGACGAATGGGGCAGACCTATTCCGTCCGTCTGGTCTAACCGCACTATACCCATTAAAGAAGAGCAAATCATCGTCACGGCAGATCCGGAACATTTGGCAGCAGAAACTTGCCGCATAATTGCTCAAACAGCAGAAAACGGAGAACCGGATGTTGCCTTAGGTGTATGTGATACCGATATGAAGGTGTCTCTGGATGCCGCCCTGCGTCAAAACGGATGGGGGCTGTATAATCCGGAGGGGAAAGCCTTTGCCGGTACCGGCATTATGGATTTACTGCGTATCCTGCAACAAGCTGCAGAAGAACCGGGCACAGCACGCCCGGTATTTAATCTGATGAGGTCTTCCCTGCTCTGCTCCACATTGGGCATCATTAAGCATCAGAAATTATGCTGTACCGTCCTGGATCAACTCCAACAAAAATATATCCCTGAATCAGAAGCTTTCTTGCTGGAGCTTTTGGAAACAAAGTATCCCGATGCCGTAGACGCCGTCAAAACCATTTTGACATGGCGGGATAAAATGACGACACCCGGCAAACAGGGCGTACGATTATTAGAATGGCTTCCGGAGCTGGAAAACACTTACGGAGAAGACTCCGAAGCTCTGGATCTATTGCGATCCAATCTGGAAGGTCTGGCTCGTTTACAGGAGCGTACTGATGAATTTGATTCCCCGGCTACGGCCCTGGGCATTCTGATCACAGCCCTCCAACAGAGCCGATTTAAACACCGCCGTGCCCCTCATGCGGTGCTTGATTCCCTGGGATGGATGGAAGTGCATTTCCGACCGGAAAAACACTTAATTCTGACCGGTATGAATGAGGGAATTGTGCCAGAAGGAAGTGTGGCTGACCAATTTTTGCCGGAAGACCTTCGGGAAACACTGGGAATTGACTCTCTTAACCGGAAAAAAGCTCGAGACAGCTTTTTACTGACGGCTCTGCTTCATTCCCGCAAAGAGACAGGGAGTCTGACACTTATCCTTTCACGCCTTAGTAGTGCCAATGACCCGCTGACACCATCTTCCTTACTCTTACGTTGTACAGATGAAGAATTACCTCAACGGGTAAACCACCTCTTCCAGGAAATTAATGATCCGCCCCTCCCTATACATTATGAACGCGGCAATTGGCATCTGAAACCGGAAAAAGGATGGCACCCCGCTCAGACCATTCAGGAATTGGTTCCAGACTACCACAATCCGTGGAAAGAACAGGGTAAGCCGTTTTCACCTTCCTGCCTCAAACGATTTTTAGAATGCCCCATGCGCTTCTGGATCAAAGAGGCTCTGAACCTGAATAATAACGAACTCATCCCGAACAAGGATACCATGTCTCCCAATGAAGTAGGCGACATGATGCACCGAGTGCTGGAACTCTTCTGTCGGGAACACGCTACGATCGATGATCGAATGACAGAAATCTCCCTCCAAGATTCCATCATGGACATCTTGAATCAGGTATTCAGAGAACAATACGGTTCCGTGCCACTCATGCCGCTGTTATTGCAAAAACGCTCCATGGAACAGAGGCTTTGCCGCTTTGCTTCTTTGCATTTAGCTGAACTTCAGCAAGGCTGGTCTTGTATTGATTTTGAAAAGCAAGTGGATGATTGGACTCTTGAAGGTTTCCCTCTGAAGTTCCGCATTGACCGCATTGATTTTCATGAAAAGAACAATACCATTCGTGTCATTGATTATAAAACCGGCTCGGTGGACTCTTGTGAAAAAAATCACCTGAAAAGCTTTACCAATCCGGAAAATCTATCCTTGCTTTCTCCGACTCTAACACCTTGGTGCAAAAAAGCGAAAAACGGAAACATAAGTTATTCCCGCTGGGCAGATTTACAACTGCCTATTTATGCCAGTTGGGCTCGTCAGCAATACAACAAAGATGTGACAGTAAGTTATTATAAACTACCTGCCAACTTACTTGATATCGGCATCAATGAATGGGTAACGCTTAAGGAAACCCATCCGGATAATCCGACTACACTTTGGGAGCACGCCCGTAGCTGGGCCATAGAAATCATGCAGCTGATTCATGATGGCAAAGGACTCATCACGGCAGAAGACCTCGGATGGGGAGCCCCGAAATATGACTTATTCAACAATATAACCCCGTCAGAAAAAGAAAGCCTGCAAGAATTGCTGGGTATGCCCACAAATCTAACACCCTCTCGCTGATATGACAACGCTTACAAATATGCTCATCTCTGCTTCTGCCGGAACAGGAAAAACCTACCGGCTTTCTCTCCGCTTCCTTGGTTTATTGGCCTTGACCGGCGGAAAACATCCCGAACGGCTCATTGCGATTACTTTCACCAAAAAAGCAGCAGGAGAGTTCAAAGACCGTATTTTGACGGATTTGGCTACCGGGGCTAAAGACGATGATGGAGCTGAACGTTTGAAAAAACAACTTTGGGAGGTTATTAAGGGCACACCGGAAATGCCGGGTATCTGGCCGGATGTCACAGATGACTGGGCTCAAAACAATTTGACCAAAACAAGATTCCGCCAACTGTTACACATTCTGGTACAAAACTTGGCTCGTCTGAACCTTTGCACCATTGACAGCTTGTTTGCTCAAATCAGCTCAACAAGTGCCTTTGAATTGGGTTTTAGCGGATTCAAGATCATTGACTCTACAGAAGAAGCACAAGCGAGGAAAGAAGCGTTACTCTCCCTATACAGAGAATGTTCTGCCGATGAACAACTCAGTAAGGACTTCGAAGATGCTTTTTTATCCGGCTCCGAATCTACGGCTGACGCCATTCAGGCAGAAAAAACAATGACGAAACGCCTGAATGCCTTTCATGCACTTTTTCTGGAAGCCCCGGAAGAAGAAAAGTGGGGAAACCCAACCGAACTGGGTTTCACCCCGAAAGATCTGATTCCCGCTGTTCCTCTGGAACAATTTAACACCGTCCTGCAGACCCTTATTTCCCAGGCTCAGCAAGCACCTGATCCGGAAGAAAAAAAAGGCAAAAAAAATAAAGAGTTGTTCCTGCGTTTCCTCAATGCATTTTCACAATACGGCAAACTGGGCCGAGTGCGCTTTCGCACAGAAGGAGGCTCAGTATGGAACATTACCGTGGAACAGGCACGCGAAAAGTTCAAAGAATTCTGGACGCCCGATTTAGAAAAAATCATCCAAAGCTGGCTCTGCATGGAATCCATACAGACATTGCGACGCACTCGTGCCACATACAAATTAATGACCCTGTTTGAAAAGAAATACTCTGCACTGATTCGCAACAGGGGCAGATTCCTTTTCCATGATATCACACGCATTCTGGGAGATGGAGCCATCACACCGGAATTGAAACAGGAATTACAATATCGGATGTACTGTCGCTATGACCACTGGATGCTGGATGAGTTCCAAGACACTTCACAATCCCAATGGCGCGTCATCAAGCCCTTCCTGGATGATCTGATTGAATCTAAAAATAGTCAGGATGGCAGCATCTTTGTCGTCGGAGATATCAAGCAAAGTGTGTACCAATGGCGAGGAGGAGACCCGACCCTATTCAATTCCGTAGCCGATCAGCTACAGTTGCAAACATGCGGAATGGCTACTTCTTTCCGCTCGGTACAGCCGGTATTGAATATGGCCAATGACATTTGTAATTATAAACAATCCGCTTCCGATTGCTTACTGAACTCCACTCTGGAACAATGGGGGGATTACCCGGAACATCATTGCGCCCCGCATCTGCAGGAGCGCCCCGGTGTCGCCCAAATCTGGGAAACACCCTACTCCAAGGATAAAAATAAAGATGAACAAGTTGGCCAAACCATTGTTGACATCTTGAATCAAACTCAAGCAATAGAACGAGGACTAGATACGGCCATTCTGATCAGTACTGGGGATCAAGCCAAAAAAGTCAAATCCATCTTAACTCAATCCGGCATACCGGCAGAAGTGTGCGATGATGTGAATGTTGGTGTGGATTCCCCATTAGGAAAAGATCTGCTCCTGTTCTTCCGTTGGCTACAGATGCCCGGAGACACTCTTACTACAGAGCTGCTTTCTCATTCTCCGCTGCGTCCACTCATCTCACCCAATTGCCCGGAAGGCATGAATTGGCAGCAATGGCGTCTCCTACTGGAACGAAACGGTTATGCAACCGTAATGGAAGAACTCGAACGGCGTCTCATCCGAAGTGGGATCAAACTCACGAAGTTCCAACAAAGCAGACTGTCCGTATGGCAAAATGAAGCGGAACAGGTAGATGGCCAAGGCATGCCTCTGGATATATGGCTCAACCATATGGAAGAATTGGTACGACGAGAAGATCCGCCCAAGGGTATTGTTCGCATCATGACCATTCATAAATCCAAGGGACTGGGGTTTGATATCGTCATCATTCCGCAGATTGGTAACAAACAAGCTCTTGCCAATGAGACCCATCTGGAACATTTTGAGAAAAAAGATGCCAATGACCGCATTGAGGGGATCGTACTGGCTCCGAGTAAGGACGTGTACAATAATGTTCCTCAATTCCAACGACTTCTGTTAAATTGGAAATCCCAACAGGAGTTTGACGGATGTTGCAGACTGTACGTAGCTCTAACTCGAGCCAAACGTGCTACATACATCATTTTGCCGGGGAAAAAAGACAATAAATCGTCCAATGATGATAACAAGGATGCTGTTTCCTTCTGGCAATTGATACAACGTGCAGCCAAATACAGCTCCAAGGGCAGTGATTCTCTGTCGTTAGGTGATGCCAGGTGCCTGTATTCCGATGGTCAGCCAGATTGGTACAAGGGCGTACCGCTCAAAAAACAAGAGCATGAGGAAATCATCTTGAAACAGTGGCCGGATCAAAAGCCTCTCATTCGGGAAAGAATCTCTCCCTCCGGACAACATAGCCAAACCTCATTCTTTAAAAAACAGCAGAATGAAGACATGAAGAAGGCCGCCGAATTCGGCACCGCTGTACATGCTGTATTCGAACGCATTACCCGTTGGGATGATGCAAACAAACCGGAATGGGCACTTCATCCAACTACTGAAGCAGAGTTAACCGTGGCAGAATGTATGGAAGTACCATCCATCCGGGAACTGTTTACACCACCTCTTGAAGCGTCTATCATGAAAGAACAACGCATTGAAGCCATTGAGGGAAACAACTGGATATCCGGCGTCATTGATAGATTGATCATCCATCACGATTCAGCCACCATCATTGACTTCAAAACGGATCGAGTCTCCACAGCAGAACAGCTTAAGGATCGCCATGCGGAACAATTGACAGCTTATGCTCGCATTGTCTCCAGAATCACCGGTATTCCTCAAGAGAAAATCTCCTGCATCATCGTATCCACCCGTTTGAAACAGGCATTCCCGCTGTAATCAGCCATAAAAAAAACGCCTCTCTTTGCTACTTTACGCCTTTCCCTCTCAATCGGGGAAAGGCGTTTTTATTTCACAATACACACAAAATGAGAACACCCGGTAAGGATTATTTATTGTACTGAGTTTACATCAACACGAATGCTTTCTATACCCAGATATCGAGCTAAAGAGCTATTGATAAACTCATTCGGATCTTCACTGCTCATGCGCCACATCACAGAAACGTAAGGGGCCAGGGGCACCGGCTCATATGAAGGAACTACAATATTTTTTTCACCTTTAGCCAATTCCCGTTGAATGAATAATTTCCTCTCCTGACATTGTTGATAGATGCGAGGAAACGCCTCCAAATATCCATGACATACCCACAAAGCAGGGAGTGCCGCTATCATCAGAGTACAAACGGGCACCCAAATGCGTTGCCCCACATCCAACCATACCCCATACAACCCCAAAATACCGACCATCATCAGCACCGTAGCTGAAAACATGGCGTGCCATGCAGGGATCACGCGTACAAAAAAACTAACGGCCATCGCATGGGCGACTACAATAAACAAGAGGGAGACGCTTAGATTCCGGATGATTTTCCCTTGTCGAAACTTCCACCGCCTTTTGATCACCATCAAAACAAGTGCCGCAACAACAATGAACAGCAATATTTTAGGGAGTGACATGAACTCATAAAATGCATTCATCAGCTCCGGAATGGCTTCAAATCGTTCCCCCCATGTATGAAGGACTGCAGCCCCTCCCGCGCTTTCCGAATGCAACCGAACAACATTACCCGGAGCCAACAACAGACATGCCCCTCCAAGAGCGTGAAATCCCCAGCCAACAAAATACCACCTAGGGAGGACTCGCTGATGATAGCGAGCATGCAGCCAGAATAAAAACAGCATCCCCAGTGAGGCCGGAATCTGATTTTCATTGGTCATACCGGCTATAAACCCCAACGGAGCAATCCAAAGCCAGGTACGGGGAATGTCCGCAATCCGGGAAGCCCCCGCCCACAAGGCACGATACAGACACAAAAAGCCCAACCAAATTGCAGCTGACCAGGCGTAATTGGTCCCTCCGGATAACCAAAACATCGTAATTCCGGGCCTGGATGAAGATGTAAGCAACAGCAACGTCCCCACTCCAAACAGCAACACATCTCTCCAGTCACCGGGATTCACGCGTCTGCCTCGAGCCAAATAAAACATCATCCATGCCAAAGAAAGAATCACAAACGGATTAATGGTCAAAAACAACCATTTACCGGATGTTGCCGTAAAAATAGCCAGATATTCCCCCAAGCGGGGATTCCAGTTCATATACGACCACCAGCACTGCTTCAGCACAGGCAGAAATGCCATACGGTGTTCCGCTCCAAACAGAGAATGCATCAAGCTATCCCCGGTAAAAGGCGTCCACCAAGTAAGCAACAGAGAGTATACAAGGAGCACCAGAACCAATGCTCGGAATAGGATGCTCACCGCCGTAGCTCGCTTCATGGCATCATGTAAATAAAAAAGAGGCCTTCTCTTAGAAGTTAATCTGTTACGGCTTTGAACACAGGAGCCGGCAACTTGTCAGGCTTCTTTCCAAAGAAATCCCCCACATCCTTAAATGTCACAAATAGGAAAAAGCCCATCAGAAACAACGCAAAGACCGTCTGAATAAACCCCAGGAGCTTGGCATTCAATGGACGGCGGATGATAAGCTCTATCGTGTTCATCACCACGTGACCTCCATCCACCACCGGAAGTGGCAACATGTTAAGAACTGCCAAATTGACATTCAACACCACAGCAAACCACAATGCCAGCTGCCAGCCACCATCTACCGTAAAGATTTTATAAAACTGATTGGCAATGCCTATCGGCCCGGAAAGATGCTCCACTCCGACACTGCTACCGGGGGCAACCACTTTGATCAGAGTATCTCCCATCCATTTTAAGCTCTGACGGATCTGAGCCCATGGAGAGGGATGCTCCGTAATATCACGCCCCAAGGAGCTGAAATCATAGCTCACGCCCAGAATAGGTTCGGCACCTTCAAGAGGCGTTCCATCCGCACTGTTCAGCCAATTATCCGGAACCTGTCCTTGAACGCTCACTTGGCGGGGAACTCCGTCTTTTCCCATCACATCCAACAGGAACGGTTCCTTCCCTTTTAATAAAGCATCCAAAGCCTTCGGATTCCATATGCGCTGTCCATTGACCGCAGTCAATACATCGCCCTTCTGTAAACCGGCACGTGCAGCCGGAGAATGCTCAAATACTTCCCCGACGACACAGGGCATGGCTTGCATGAGCCCCACTTGGCGCATACCGGAACGCTGCCACCAAGATGTTTCCGGAATACGGAATCCACAGGAAATGTCCATCTCCCCTTCCTGCCCGGGTCTCTGTATTGTAAAAACGAGATTGTCATGCTCCCCTAATACGATCAGTTCCTTGACTCCTTCCATATTTCCAACCCACTTATTGACAGGTTGTCCGTCTACCTTCACAATTTTATCGCCGGGTAAAATACCGGCCTCCGCAGCCGGACTGCCAGGAGCCACAAAACCAACGGTCGTATCCGGTAATTCCACTCCCGGTTTCCCTACCAGCCAAACAGCCAAGGCAAACACCACTGCCAGTAAAAAAGAAAAAATAGGACCGGCTGCCGCCACAATAATTCTATCTAAGGGCGTCACCGGTTTCAAATCCTTGGGCAGTTCCACTACTCCTTCTATCGTTTCCATTGGTGCCATCTGCGGTAACGATACAAAACCACCTGCAGGAATCCACCCCAGCCCCCACTGCACGCCATTGATCTTCTTCTTCCATAAGGGTCGACCAAACCAAATCTGAAACCTGTCTACATACAACCCTCGCCAGCGAGCAGCAAGAAAATGCCCCAATTCATGAATGAATATCATGAAGTTAAACAATAGTACCACTCCAAAAATAATGCCAATAGTGGTAAAAACAGAAAAAATATTATCCATGGTAGTCCTTTAGTTATTTTATTATCATAATGATATTCCCCCAAACAAGCTTCTAGCTTGTCCTAATCACAAACTTATCTAGTCATTCCTTGTCATTCAAAAAATCATCTCCCTCAAACTCAAATACAAAACAAGCCCCCGGAACATCTTCTTTCCGAGGGCTTGTTTGTTTAATATTTAAGGAACAGATGGGCTCCGTTGTACTTTTTAAGCACGAAGAGCAGCGCCATCCTTAGCTTCTATGGCTTTCTTCGCTTCTGCGAAGATGGCATCAAAAGCCTTTTCGTCAGAGACTGCCAAATCTGCAAGAACCTTGCGATCCAAGTCGATATTGGCGGCTTTAAGGCCTTCCATAAAGCGAGAATAGGTTAGACCGCGATCGCGAACAGCAGCGGAAATACGAGCGATCCAAAGACGACGGAATTGGCCCTTCCGACGCTTACGGTCACGGTATTCATACTGCCAAGCCTTGTAAACAGCGTCCTTGGCGTAGCGGAAGAGTTTGCTGCGAAAACCGCGGAAACCCTTAGCACGCAAGAGGATGCGCTTACGGCGCTTGCGAGAGGCCGGTCCATTAGTGGCACGTGGCATAGCTTATTTCTATTTCTTTCTGGAACAGACTGTTCTTCCTCACCTCCCTGCAGTCTCGCCTGTTCTTATCTTCTCATTGGAAGAAGGCTGCATGAAGGCCCTCCGTTCAGCGGAGGGAATGCTCGGCGCTGGTCGAGCGTTTTCGCGGTTTAGGCGAAAGGCAGGTTCTGCTTAACTGCCCAGACTTGCGTTTCATCAACCAGAGCCACCTTGCCAAGCTGACGCTTGCGCTTGCTGGACTTCTTCTGGAGAATGTGACGCTTGCCCTGTTTACGGCGCAGTACCTTGCCCGTGCCGGTAACCTTGAAACGCTTGGCGACTGCCTTGCGAGTTTTATTGATACCACCTTTGCGGGTCATGGTGCAGGGAGTATACGCCCCAATCTGACTTTGGCAAGCGGAAAATGCTCTCTTTTCTATTTTTAGATCAAAAAGCGACTCATGTCACCTGCTCCTCCCACCACCAGTCTTCTACTTCCCGCCGTTCTGCAGTTGCTTGATTTCATCCCGAATCAGGGCCGCTCGCTCAAACTCCAGATGAGAAGCGGCTTCTTTCATTTCAGCCTCCAGCTTGGCAATGCGTTCTTCCACACCATATTCAGCATCATCCTCTGCCACACGGGCTGACTCCTCACCCTCCTCTGCATACAGTCTCAATTTACCCTGTTCAGAACGACTAACCGTTTGAGGAACAATACCGTGCTCGAGATTATATTTTTCCTGAATACCCCGGCGATAATCCGTCAATTCGATCAACCGCTTGATAGAATCAGTCATCACATCCGCAAACAAGACGCATTCCCCATGCACGTGCCTGGCAGCACGCCCGGCCGTCTGCACCAAAGAGGTCTCATTGCGCAAAAATCCCTCTTTATCAGCATCTAAAATACAGACAAGAGACACCTCCGGCAAATCCAACCCTTCCCGAAGCAGGTTAATACCAACCAGGACATCGATTTTCTGAGCACGCAAAGCACGCAAAATTTCCACACGTTCAATGGCGTCCACATCCGCATGAATATAAGCCACCTTTAGTCCCACCCCCTTCAAATACTCCGTCAAATCCTCCGCTGTCCTTTTGGTCAGCGTTGTGACCAAAACGCGTTCATTTTTAGAGACTCTGTCATGACATAGAGCGATGGTCTCATCAATCTGCCCTTTCAACGGAAGAATGGTAATTTGGGGCTCCAACAGTCCGGTCGGGCGTATAATCTGCTCCACAATCAAGGTGGTGGAACGCTTAGTCGGATCAAATTGCTCTACAGGCTCTGTAGACGGACTGGGCTTCACATGAATATCCTTGGGCGATGTAAACACAATCCCCTTAAAGTCCTCCGGAACTTTCTCTCCAGATCTGACAGCTCTGCGCACGGGAATATACGTCTTATTATCCGCCCGACAATTGACCAACTCAAATGGCCCCGGAGTAGCAGATGCATATACAATCTGGTTCTGCCTTTCCATGAACTCATGAAACTTCAAAGGCCTGTTATCCAAAGCACTGGGCAACCGGAAACCATGTTCCACCAGAATATTCTTACGACTGCGATCCCCCTCATACATGCCCCCCAACTGAGGTACAGCAGCATGGCTCTCATCGATCAAAGTCAAAGAATCTTTAGGGAAGAAGTCCAACAGGGTTGCCGGAGCACTGCCGGGAAGCCGCCCGGACAAATGGCGGGAATAATTTTCTATTCCCTTACAGAACCCCAGTTCTTCAATAAGCTCCAGATCATAATCCGTACGTAACTTCAACCGCTGTGCCTCCAAAAGACGGCCATGCTTTTCAAACCATTCCACCCTCTCCTCCAATTCCGCCCGAATGGATTTCAACGCCATCGCTCTTTTTTCCGGAGCAGCAACATATTGCTTAGCCGGGAAAAAAGTATAGCCGCTCAACCGTTCACGCACTCGCCCGGAAACAGAATCAATCAGAGATATCCGCTCCACTTCATCCCCAAAAAACTCCACACGTATGGCCTCACCTTCCGAATAAGCAGGAAACACCTCAACCACTTCACCTCGCACACGAAACGTCCCGCGCTTAAAATCAAAGTCTTGTCGTTCAAACAACCGCTCCACCAACTGACGCAAAAACACATCCCGATCCATCACGTCTCCTTCCTTAATACGCAGGGTCAGATTCCGATAATCCTCCGGCGTAGACAACCCGTAAATACAAGAAACCGATGCCACCACAATCACATCACGACGCGTCAGCAGTGAGTTCATCGCATTCAGACTCAGCCGGTCCAATTCATCATTAATGGCGGAATCCTTCTCAATATACGTATCAGAACTGGCGATGTACGCTTCCGGCTGATAATAATCAAAATAAGAGACGTAATAATCTACCGCATTATTCGGGAAAAAACTCTTCAATTCCGAATGGAGTTGTGCCGCCAGCGTCTTATTGTGGGAAATGACCAGAGTTGGTCTGTTCATTCGGGCGATCAGATTCGCCATGGTAAATGTCTTACCGCTCCCGGTTACCCCCAACAGCCCCTGGTGCTTATTACCGGCTTCCAAAGACTTGATCAACTTGCCAATGGCCTGCTCCTGGTCTCCGGAAGGCTTAAATGAAGAGTCTAATTCAAAGGACGCCATACGCAACGCCATCAGTATACCTTCATGCCCATAACGGGCTAGGACAATGTTTGACAATTCACCCCGACTGTCTCACTATATGCGCCATGTACATTCCCACGCAGGAAGAACGGTATGCCAAAAAAGGGCTTCTCTCGCTTATCCTCTGTGTCATCGTTCCCTCTTGCCTGTATCTCACCCTGTTATCCAAACAAATATCCATGATTCGGGGGCATGAATGGGACGCCATCATGAAAGTCTTCATGGCTTTCACCTACCCGCTTGCCGCCCTTTTCTCCATGATGGGTCTCCCTTTCTTCTGGTGGTCCGTAGGGCTGTCTGCCGCCATTCATGCCGGCATCATCATCCTGCTAAAAACAATTCCGCGCCTATCTCCCAAACAGGCAATTTGCATTGCCCTGTCCTTGGGTATGTTGGACTTCCTGTTTTTAAAGATATTCCCCTTCCCGGCAGGCATCATGTGCTGATACCCCGCCATGCTTGATATGAGACAGAGGGAGAGCCCCCTCTTCATGGTTACTTTCTGGATAATTCCGTCACTTTCCACTTAATATCGCGCAAGGTCTTCTGCTCATCTTCCTTATAATCATCATAAGTAAAACACTGCTCCTTCGAGCCGTCACTGGCAGTCAATACCAACTTGGGATAGAACTTCCCCTCCTTTAAGGCTTCCCGAAGTTGAAACGGCAACGCAAACTTACTGCTACTGACCGGAATATAAACCAACACGCAACGTCTATCCAACGCTTTCAAAAAAGCTTCCGTTGCCTCGGCCACAATCGGACACTTGGTAGCTTGATCCGTATAAAGATAAGCCACAGGCTTCTTTTGCTCACGGGCTTCTTTCTGGGCAGCTTCTATCCGATTCACCGAAAAGACATCATATGGGAATCGAATGGATGCTTCAGTCTTTGGGACACTGCACAAAACACAAACACTTAACAGGGTAATTAACATTTTCATCATCCTTACTATCACTTCTTCCCTTGCATAAGTCAAAAACAAAATTCGTACCACTTATTTAGCCTTGAACTGTGACGTCCTATATGGCAGAATCCTCCCCGACCACTTATTGCGCCTGTGGCGAAATTGGTAGACGCGCCAGACTTAGGATCTGGTGTCGAAAGACGTACAGGTTCGAGTCCTGCCAGGCGTACCATCAATAACCCTCTTTAAGTAAACAACTTGAAGAGGGTTTCTTTTTTGTATCGGGAGTCATTCCTTCAACAGAAATTCTTCCAGATTCATGTGGTGGATGCCCTCCTTATTGTCGCCCAGAATCATATCGTTGAGCGTCACCACATACTTGGGATAATTGTCCTGGACGGCCAGCAGATTTCCGAATTCCCGGGTGGCAGTCTTCTCGTCAGCGACACTCAGGCTTACCTGGACATAGAGCTTGTCCCCTGACTTGTCGGCGACAAAATCGATTTCCTGCTCCTTCAGCTGTCCGACATGAACGGAATACCCCTGCTGAATCAAATGCAGGTAAACCGCATTCTCCATCACCTTGTGAACATCCCGTCGGAAATTGAAGCCTCGAATGGCATGGCTGATGCCGATATCCTCGAAGTAAAATTTCTCTCCTGTCTCGAAAATCTTCATGCCGCCCACTTCGGCACGAGAAACCCGATGAATCAAATAGGCATTGCTCAGAGCCCTCAGGTAATTCAGCGTTACCTGGGGAGACAGATCCACCCTCTGCGACTTCAGAAACTTGCTGATATTATTGGCTGAAAACAGATTGCCGATATTGTCGGCCAGATAGGCCACGAGATCTTCCAGAAAATGCACATTGCGTATCTTCTCCCGAGCCACCGTATCCTTCAACAGAATGGTGGAATAAACGGAACGCAGATACTCGAAAGGGACATCGGCTTCCAGTCCGATATGAGCCAGATAAGGCATACCGCCAAACGTCAGATACTTCCTCAGGCTCTCCTGTCCGGCTTTCAGACGATGAAAGGTCAGGAACTCCCGGTAACTCAAGCTATGAACATCGAAACTTACGGAACGCCCTGCCAGATAAGTCGCCAATTCCCCCGAAAGCATTTGAGCATTGCTGCCGGTGCAGAAAATATCGCACTTCTCCTCGGCCAGCAGGCTGCGCAGACAGAATTGAAACCCCTCAATCTCCTGGATCTCATCGATGAACAGGTAATGAGCCACCGGCTTGCTCAGCAAAGGCTCCAGATAATGTGACAAATCCTCATGAGTACGGATATTCCGGAACTGTTCCAGCTCCTTGTTGATAGAAATGATGTGCGCCTCTGGATTCTTCCTGCGAATTTCTTCCATCAACTGACGCAAGATAAAGCTCTTGCCAATACGACGCTGTCCGGTAAGAACCTTGATGATGTTCTTGCCGATGAATGGAGCAATGCGTTCGGTATACCGGGGGCGCGGAATAAGAGTTGTCATTTTTTCTCCTTACGATTGATAAAATATGCCAGATAAACATTTTTATCAATCATAATTGATAAAATCTATTCCCTTTACGTCATCTCTATGTGACGGCTTATTACCTGCCGTTATGTACCCATGCGGAGATGTTCTGTTTTCAAAAAAGAAATCCGCACGCTCTTCCGCACGATATCAAAGAAAAATATTGAAAAATCAATGCTTTTTATCCTGCTCTCCACTGCGATCCGGCTTCTGATGCCAAACATCCGTCCGTGACGAAGAAACTCCCCATCCTGAGCCGTCCGGCAGTGACGAAGAAGCGCCTCTATCATCCTCACAATAGAATCGTTCTTCTACTTGGTTGCGCAACTTATAGTAAGCATCCAATATACGTTGTATCGCATGGAACTTTTCTTCATCTGTTTTATTATACACATTGTTCACATCATTCACCACCAAGTATAAGCGGGACTGTACAAACGGAATCAACGCCAACTCATCCTTTGTCTCTACCGAATAAGAGTTAAGTAGTTCACTTGGAATTTGTAGCATGGGATACATTACCTCAGACCAATATTTATTGACCGCTTCACCAAGAATTTTTTCCCACTTTTTGATTAAGTCGCGGTGTTCATTCCACATCGGATCATCCTGCAACAACTTCTTAATCGCCTCTCTATCCGCAGCGCCAATTTTCTTTTCCCACTTCTGCGCCCATTCTTTTGTTTCCTTATCACACTGAACCAACAAAGCGTCCACCTTCTGCTTATATTCCTTTGACTTAGCCAAGTAATCATCCATCTTGTAATAAGCATACACCTTCTTATACAGAGCATCTTTCATCGCCTCCAGATCTGTATAACCGGCATCTGTTTGCTTGGAATCACCTTCGGTCGGAGATAAACCAGGGAGAGGCTTAAGTTCTTCTTTCTGTTGCTGTTGCCACATCCACACGCCAACCCCACCCATCAACGCCACAACCACACCGCCATAAATCATGTTTTTCCTAAAGGAGCCCGCATTCTTCAATCCCCTGGGCTTACCTCGCTCCAGCCACTCCTTCCACTGGACGGCGGTCAAACAACGCTCTCCGGGGCTAAGCCTCAGATTGCGATCAACAGAGGCGAGCAATTCCCGAGGCCATGCCTGAGAAAGCTTCATGACGGAGAGAGGCACAACATCATCCTGCATCAGACGGCATCCTGCCGATTCCGCCATAACGCCGGAAATCAGTTCATACCATGTCACCGCCAAAGCATACAAATCCGTCCATGGGCCAATTTTCCCTTTTCCGGTGATTTGCTCCGGAGATGCATAAGCATAGGAAAACTCTCCCTGAGTGATTGTGACCGTTACTTCCGGCATATTCAGTGCCGCCCCAAAGTCAATCAACACCGGCAGACCTCGTTCATCAAAGAGGATGTTGCCGGGCTTAATATCCCGATGGTAAATCCCCTTGTTGTGCAGATATGCCAACCCATCCAACAGATAAATAAGCCACTCCACCACCTTCTCCGCAAGCAGAGGATTTTTACCCGTTGCCGCTTCATCCATCCGTTCCCTCAGAGATCCCCCTTCCAACCACGGCATCACGTAAAAAATACTGCCGTGGGATTCGAAAACATCATACACACGAACGATCCGCTCATGATTCAGGGATGCCAATGTCTGCGCCTCCTTGCGCAGGGAATCCATCGCTCTCCTATAGAGTTGAGCCGGAGCATGCGGCAACGGGACAATTTCTCCCGATTCCATGTCCCGACTGCACATGCCCATCGGGAAACATTCTTTCAAGACAACATTGCGCCGGAGCTGCGTATCCCAGGCGATGTAAGAGATGCCAAATCCCCCCTGCCCCAATACCTTAAGCAGCTTATAGTTCCCCAGCAAGGCTCCGGGCGGCAAGGCAACATCAGCAGCATTCATATCAATCAGAAAAACAAACGATTATTTATCACCCTTGCTTCATCAGTCAAGTACTCTTTCAGCGTCTTCCCCTGTGAGAAGGCTTTCTTCTCCAAAGCCTTCTGCACATCCGGAGCAAGTTGCGGCATCACTTCATCCGATATTTCGCCCGCTTGTCGATTAATCAACTCATTGATAATATACTCCTTAGCTTTCGGAATAGACTTCTGCGACATCCAATTGCGCACGGTCGCTTCTGACACAAAACACTTCCCCGCCAACCAGGCATAGTCCAGCCTGTTGGTCTTGAGCCACCTCTTCGCCCTGGTTTTCAGTTCTTCCTGATTCGCCCTGAACATGCCTTTCCTTGTATCACCGTACCCTTCTCATGGCAATACAGAGACAAGACATTCTCTCTTTTTTTAATTCAATCGCCGTCTTTTCGAGTAAAAACCAACAAAAAAAGCAGAATACACTTCCATTCTCTTCAGAGCCGCCTATCCATCCGAGCTCCGATCCAGCATCTTCTGCCGCCCCTGCTCCACCATCCCGGAAGAAAAATCAATAAACATTGACTATCAATAAATGAACTCATCATACACCAAGAACACCAACCACGTTCTTTCGCCCACATAAGAAAAACAAGACCGCTCCGGAATCTCACCTACCCCTCAAAAAAACCGCCATTCCCCCACCCATAGCAGTTATTTTAAACAAATTGCTATTTTTGTATTGACGAATGCATCAAAATAGTTATAAAACAAAACCGCAATCAAGATAACAGCTTCACAGCCCATCTTCCGATTGCCACTGCCACAAGCGCAGTGAACACCAACCATGCGGGAACACACTCCCCTCTCCTCTTCCTCCTTTACGGATCAAGCAGCTAACGCCCTTGCTGCAAAAGGGTTCACAATTCAACCAAAAGTAAATCATAACATGAAAGCATACATTACAGGCAGTCTCGTTGCTATCGCCACTTTGGCAGGTATTTGCTTGATGTTCGGCCAATCCCAGGCTACAGCCAACCAACAAATCAAGGAAGACACGTCTTGCCATCAGTATGGACAACGTATGGAAAAGTGCCAATCATGCTACGGAACCGGGCAAAAGTTTGGTAAACCATGCAGCTGGTGCAACGGTCGCGGATATATCTGGAAATAATCAGCCCCAACCGTAAAGGATAGAGTACTATCCTATCGGTCACAGAACCAAGGTGACCGACCTCAAGAGCGGAGTTGCTCATGCAACTCCGCCTTTCTTTTTTCTTACCCGTCCCAAATGGGACTGCTACCGCCCTTTGTTCGCTTACACGAATATACCATTCCTAGAGGGGACGACTTTTAATCGTTTCTTATCCCCCCGTATGCCGGCTGACTTTTTATCGGCAGATGATGATGCATACCGGGCTCATCACAGCTCCGCACCTCCGGCGATCTTATCCGTCGTTCCACACCGTTTCTTCCTCATCGCTCCGGAGGAGCAAGTTTGGGAACTTCATCCTCCAAAAACTCCTTCAGAGTCTTCCCCCTGAGAGAAAGCTTTTTCTTCCAAATCCTTGCGGGTACTTGCATCAAGCTTCAGGGACATCATGCCATCATCCACCGCCGAACTCTGAACCAATGGGTTTATGGGCAATTGCTTGGTCAGCTCTCGAATAATATGCTCCTTGGCTACGGATATAGGATTACGCACCATCCGGTTACGTACCGTTACCTCCGACACGTAACATCTTTCCGCAAGCCACTCATAATCAAATCGATGAGGCTACAGTCCCTCTTCATTTGGATCTTCAGTTCATCCTGATTCGCTCCTTCCACACCTCCCAATATAACACCGCTCCAAGCAATGACAATAAGCTTCATCCGATAAATCTTATTTTTTTTGGGTAAAAGAATATTTTTACATTGACCATAATATCAAAAGAGAGATACATAGACATTGTTAACGAGACTTTGACAATGAAAAACCTCATTCAGTTCACTTGTCCTCAATGTGGAAGCCACCAGCTCATGCTCGTAGAACGAGCTATGCATCGTTATGTTGTCCGGGATCTGGAAACCAATCAGCTTGGAGAAATCACTGCTTCTCATAAAGTAATGGCAGATGATTTGCACGGCGATCCCCTCGGTTTCCGCTGTGCTGATTGTCGTTACCCGGACTGCAACGGCAATGACCCGATAGAAAGATTCAAATGGCAAACCCTGGAGGACGTCCAAAATGATGGTGCTATCATCCGTCCCCGGTTAACGGATTCCGTAACGCACCACTGTCTCATCTGCCTCCCGGACGGTCAGATGATTCCCATAATCGTAATAGTATCCCACTCCGGGCCGCTCACAGAAGAGGAACGCCACACGATTCTGTCCCGTGAACAGATAGAACGCGGTATCCTGATCTCCCAGTCGGACTCCGGCATTCAATCCCTTGCCTATTACAACTGGGAACATGTTAAACGGCATATGATTTGATCCCCCCCTCTTACTCTATCCCATCCTTTAAACTCAACTCAACCATCTCTGAACATCATGGAACCTCAACAATACTACGTCACCCGTCCCGACAAAACACAGGAAGGTCCCTATGATATCAACTCTCTCATCACCCGATACCAAGCAGGCAAATACCCGACCAATTCGCTCGTTTGGTGTGAAGGGATGAGCGGCTGGGAAAATATCCAGCAATGGATTCAGGAGAAGACCGCTTCCGCCCAACCGGATACCATGCCTCCTTTACCGCAGGGAATGCCCCCGTTGAATGAAAACAAACTCTACGGTTCTTACTACGCCCATACCGCAGAAGGCAAAAAAGGGCCTCTCTCCCAAACAGAACTGCAGAGACTGTTCAACAGTGGCGTTCTGCAGGAAGACACCCCGGTTTGGAAAGAAGGGACGAGCGATTGGGTACCCCTACGGGATGTGATCTCTACCCGAGGCTTCGTACAAGGGTTAGCAGACATACTCTCCGATTGGACCGGAACAGAAAAAATCAGCAATTTCAGTGCCAAACGTTTTTTCGGCGGTATTTTCAAAAAGCACAAAGAACAGGAAATCGTTGATTTCTTTTGTGCCGGCAGTTCAACCACCACACCGCCTCTGAATCAAATTGTGGCTACTTGGCCTTCCCCATGGATTTTCGCCAGAGTGATGCTGCTTTCCGTCCTGCTCTTTTTCGGCTTTTCCTTTGTGTTGAATATATATCCGGACAACAGTGCCAACGTTATACCGTCGGTGATGTTTACGGGCAACTTTGCCATTCCCTTTTCCATTCTGGTATTGTTTGCGGAGCTGAACCTGTACCGCAATGTTTCCTGGTACGGCATTTCTAAGCTACTGCTGGGAGGTACCTTAATATCCTTTTTCGTTACTCTTTTTCTCTCTGAGCGCGCCAATATTTCGGCAGACGAAGCATATTGGGCCGGACCGATCGAAGAAACAGCCAAATTGATGGCAGCAGTATTTATCGCTCGTAAGTGCTATTTGAACGGGCGTATCTTGACCGGTATGCTCTGCGGTGCTGCCGTAGGCGCAGGATTTTCCATCTTCGAGAGCACCGGATATGTTTTTACGTATTTATTAGAGGCAATATGCAATATAATAGGCATTGCCCTCGCTGCTGAAACAAGTGGCAGTCAGATATCTCCACAGGAACTTGAGGCATTAGCTCTTGCCCCCGACATAGTCATGATCATGCGAGCTCTTCTATCGCCGTTCGGGCATATTGTATGGACGGCTATTACAGCCGGAGCCCTTTGGCGTACCATGGGGCAAAAGCGATTTTCATTCGGCATGTTCCTGCAAGGGAGCTTTCTGCAGATCGCCATTGTCCCCGTTCTGCTACATATGTTCTGGAACAGCACTTTGATGGCAAAGTTCAATCCATACAAATGGGGTATATGCGGTCTAGTGGCATGGGGGCTTGCTCTCATTCTGGTTAACGAAGGAATCCGGCAAGTTCGCGACGAACAGAACAAGCATTAGCCCCACCTCCACAGCCTGCCCTATTTCCGCTATTTACTCTCATGACTATCCGCACACATTCCTCCCGTTTCCCTACCGAGAGATAACATTCACCCCCTTCATGTTAAACCATCATGGGCTCTCAACAATACTACGTCACTCGTCCTGACAACACACAGGAAGGTCCCTATGAAAAAGCTTACATCATCGCCCTATACAAAAATGGCGGCATTTCGGCAGATTCTCAAATCTGGTGCGATGGGATGAGTAACTGGGTCAATATCCAACAATGGGTTGCAGAAAACTCCGTTCCTTCCCATCTGCCGCCCCTTCCGGAGCAATTCGGGGAAAAAACGAGCCACAATGACAACATTCATGCTCAACCCGCGGGCGATTCAAAACCGGATTTCCCTCCCCTGCCGGAACAGTTCGGGAAACTCCGGCAAAATACCATGGATTTTTCCGCAACAAAGGTTTCTCGGCCTTCTCCTTTGCCTCCCCAGCAGCCACCGAGGGAAAAGAGCAAAAAAATCGTTTATATGCTCCTCATCGGTCTGTTTTTGGCAGGCGGCATGACGTATGGCATCATCGAATGGCAAAAAGAACAAGCCCGCATCGAAGCCAACACCATGGATGGACAAGGTATCACGCCCCTGATGCGAGCGGCAAAATCAAACAATAAAGAAAGCGTTTTGAAATTAATCAAGGCAGGTGCGGAAGTTAATGCCAAAGATAAAAACGGATGGAGTGCTCTCATGTATGCTGCCTGTGAGGGCCATACAGATATCATCAAAGTCCTTCTAGATAACGGTGCCGATGTTAATGAGAGGTCTAATAAAGGATGGACGGCTCTCATGTATGCTGCGTATAACATGCAGGCTAACGCGGTCAAAGCCCTGATGGCTACGGGAGTCAATATCGATTCAAGGGATAATGTGGGAAAAACAGTTCTCATAGAGGCAGCCGAGCGCGGTCATACCAATGTAGCCAATTTCCTGCTGGATGTCGGTGCCGATGTTAATGCGAAGGATAATGAAGGGATGTCGGCTCTCATGTATGCTGTCCGTGAGAAAAACGCAGAAACAGTGGAAGCCTTGCTGGAAGCCGGTGCCGATATCTACGCTAAAAATAAAGACGGGAAGACGGTGCTAGACAATGCCGATTGGGTTCTTAGAAATCGTGAGGATATCTATAATCTCTTACAAAAAGCTAAGATTAATAATAGCATTGGAAACACACCTCTCATGATAGCCGCAAGCAAAGGGCATACAGAACGCGTTCATTCATTATTGAAGAAAGGAGCCGATGTCAATGCGAAGGATAATAAGGGGGTGACGGCTCTCATGGTGGCCGCACTGAAAGGAGATACAGGCATCGTCAAAGCTCTACTGGATGCCCATGCCGATGTCAATGCAAAGGATAACGGAGGGGTGACGGCTCTCATGTTGGCCGCATACAAAGGCCATACAGACATCGTCAAAACCCTGTTGAATGCTGGGGTCGATGCCAATGCAAAGGATGATGACGGGGCGACGGCTCTCATGGCGGCCGCAACGAAAGGACAAACGGAGATCGTCAAAGTTCTGCTGAATGCCAGAGTCGATGCCAATGCAAAGGATAATAAGGGGGTAACGGCTCTCATGGAGGCCACAACGAAAGGACAAACGGAGATCGTCAAAGTTCTGCTGAATGCCAAAGTCGATGCCAATGCAAAGGATAATGAAGGGGTAACGGCTCTCATGGAGGCCACTATCACCAGACAAACGGAGATCGTCAAAGCTCTGCTGAATGCCGGTGTCGATGTCAATGCTAAGGATAATAAGGGGGTGACGGCTCTCATGGGGGGCTCAGGCCAAGGACATACAGGCACCGTTAAAGCCCTGCTGGATGCCGGGGCAGATGCCAATGCAAAGTCTAATGATGAAGGGGCAACGGCTCTCATGATTGCCGCAATGAGAGGACATACAGGCATCGTCAAAGCCCTGTTGGATGCCCATGCCGATGTCAATGCGACGACTAATAATGGAAGGACGGCCCTCATGGGTGCCGCAATGGAAGGACATACAGACATCGTCAAAGCTCTGCTGGATGCCCATGCCGATGTCAATGCGAAGGCTAAGACTGGAGAGACGGCCCTCATGATAGCCGCAATGGAAGGACATACAGGCATCGTCAAAGCCCTGCTGGATGCCCGTGCCGATGTCAATGCGAAGTCAGAGAATGGAGAGACGGCTCTCATAATTGCCGCAGCCAATGGACATACAGACATCGTCAAAGCCCTGCTGGATGCCCGTGCCGATGTCAATGCGAAGTCAGAGAATGGAGAGACGGCTCTCATAATTGCCGCAGCCAATGGACATACAGACATCGTCAAAGCCCTGCTGGATGCCCGTGCCGATGTCAATGCGAAGGCAGAGAAAGGAGAGACGGCTCTCATGGCTGCCGCAGACTTTGGACATACAGACATCGTCAAAGCTCTGCTGGATGCCCATGCCGATGTCAATGCGAAGGCAGAGAAAGGAGAGACGGCTCTCATGGCTGCCGCAGACTTTGGACATACAGACATCGTCAAAGCTCTGCTGGATGCCCATGCCGATGTCAATGCGAAGGCTAAGACTGGAGAGACGGCCCTCATGATAGCCGCAATGGAAGGACATACAGACATCGTCAACATCCTGCGGGACGCCGGTGCCAGGGACGATACCAAGAGGGGGAATCATGTTAAGAGATACGATACATCGGATACAGAATCTGGAGAAAAAGAACGTGGCTTCACTGATAGCACCGACACGTCCTCAACAGAAGCAAAGAAGCCGGTATTGGCCAAATCCATATCAACCGGTAATGCAAAGGCAGGGAAAGAATCCATCGCCAACATCAAACAAGCGATAAAAGACGCAAAAGGTAACGACAGGAAACTGCTCAATAATCTCTCTACCATCATTACCGACCTTTACCGATTCAAGAAATCGACCGCACTGGCACGCCAACAGAATGCCAAAGATGAAAGGGACATTGGCACTCAGAGAGCTTGGCTCAGCCGTTGTCTGACTCCCAATCCGCTAGACGGCAGCACCAATGTATCAGGGGCAGCCAATGCCAGAAATAAAATCCAAATGCTCGGAAACGCCATTCAACAAAGAACAAACGATCACCGAAACAAATTGGATGAACTTTCTGACAGAGTTGAGAATCTCGAATCTCAATTGCGGGAAAACGGCAGAGAAGAAGATGCAGACATTCTGAGTAGCTGCACCAGCTATTTCCTGCAAAGTCTATAACCCCCACCCCTCCGCGCATCCCCTCGCCACATCGAAGAGGGGATGCGCCTCATCCTTGATACGAGATTTCAACAAGACGCAGAAAATAAAACAAGCATCATGAGAAAGAAACGAATGAAGGAAGGAAGAAATACTTACCAAAAATAGACCTTCATTTCTGTAAGATAACGATACTATACCGTCAGGGGAAGGAGCTAAAACCTTCCCCTTATTATTTTGGAACACACTCCATTCAACCTCTACCCCAACAATCCTGAAGCAACCTTCTCAAACCATTATGAACCCGCATTACAACATCAACATAGAATGGAGTAATGAAGATACGCATTCATAGCCATCGTTCCCCAACTCCCCGTCTACAAGGCTGACGACCCACTCCAGAAGAAGCCATCGCAGAAGCCCAACGCACTATCAACGACTGGATAGAAACGCCCCGCCTCATCAACCGATCTATCCCCTACCATTAGACCACAAAAAATCTACACTTTTTATAAAAAACTATATAAAAAAAGGGGAGGGGAATGCCCCCCTCCCCGACTTATAAACCTTCCCGACCGCCACAATAAAATTTTCCGGCTCAGTGATACTGATGTATAACAACCTCTCTCAAATACAAGAGCTACACCACTTAACCGGCTAAAAATTATTTATTCCTCAACATTGTTTCAATGTCTTGATACTCCGGTCCAGCCATCAAACGCAAGAGCTCCGCTTCCTTTTCATTTTTCGCTGTCCCTCGCCCTCGGGTATAACAAAATGCTAAACAGGACTTCCCTAGAGCATCTCCCTGATTTGCCGCCTTCTCAAACCAAGAGAAGGCTTGTTTATCATCTTGCTCTACTCCTTTTCCTTCCAAATAACAAATTCCTAAGGCACAAAATGCTATACTTTCCTTCTGTTTTGCAGCCTCATGATACCAAGACACGGCTTGCTGGTCATCTTGTAGCACGCCTTTCCCTTCTGCATAACAACGGCCTAAGTCATACTGAGCTATACTATTCCCCTGTTCTGCAGCCCTGCCGAACCAATACGCGGCTAGCTGGTAATCTCGTGGCACGCCTTTCCCTTCAGCATAACAACGGCCTAAGTCATACTGAGCTATACTATTCCCCTGTTCTGCAGCCTTCTCAAACCAAGAGAAGGCTTCCTGGTCGTCTTGCCTCACACCTTTCCCTTCTGCATAGCAACACCCCAAACAATACTGAGCATCACTATTCTCCTGTTCTGCAGCCTTGCGATACCAATACACCGCTTGTTGGTCATCTTGTTGCTCACCTTTCCCTTCTGCATAACAAACTCCTAAATGATAACAGCCTTTACTATCTTCTTGTTCTGCCAACTTGCGGAACCAAAAGGAGGCTTTCTGGTCATCTTGTGGCACGCCTTTCCCTTCTGCATAGCAACACCCTAACAAATACTGAGCACTTCTATACCCCTGCTCCGCAGCCTTGCGATACCAATACTCCGCTTGTTGCCAATTTTGAACAACTCCCTTCCCTTCAGCATAACAACGGCCTAATCCAAACTGTGCCTGACAACAGCCATGCTCTGCAGATTCTTTATAATATGGGAAAGCTCCATCTTTATTTCCTTCTTTCCAATATTTATCTGCTTTTTTGCAGTTGTCGTCAATTCCTACATCTTTCCAAGCATTCTTCAATATATCCACAATATCTGTATGCCCTTTTTCTTGAGCTGCCTTCAAAGCCGTCCAACCATCTTTTTTCTGAATATTAATATTGGCTCCGGCTTCTATTAGGCTCCTCACGATAGCCGTATGTCCTGCATACGCAGCTTCAACTAACGCCGTTGCCCCTTCACAATCTTGTACATCGGTATCTGCTCCTGCCTTCAACAATACGTTCACAATATTTATATATCCTCTGCATGAAGCTAACATCAGAGCTGTCCAGCCATCATTCTTCTGGACATTTACATTAGCTCCGGCATTTACCAGCGTACTTACACAATCTGTATGCCCTGCAAAAGCAGCTTCCACTAATGCCGTAGCACCCTCCCCATCTTGTACATTAAGATAGGCTCCTGATTTTGACAAAATGTCCACAATCTCCACACGATCTGATTTAGCCGCCCACATCAGAGCCGTTTCTCCATTCTTTTTCTGAACATTTACATCAGCTCCGGCTTTTATTAAAGCCCTCACGATTTCTGTATGGCCAGCCAAGACAGATTGCATTAATGCCGTAGCACCCTCACCATCTTGTACATTAAGGTTGGCTCCTGATTTTGACAAAATGTCCACACAATCCACATGCCCTTTACATGCCGCTTCCATCAGCGCGCTCCAACCACCTTTGTTTTGGACATTAACGTTGGCTCCTTGTTGTATCAGGATATTGGCACAATCCGTACAACCTGCACCGACCGCCCACATTAAGGCGCTACAACCTTCTTCGTTTTGCACATTAACATCGGCGCCTTGTTGTATTAAAATCTTAACGCAATCCGTATGTCCTGACCTAGATGCCCACATCAAAGCCGTTTCTCCATACTTATTCTGTACATTTACCTGTCCACCCTTATTCAACACTTCTTTTATGACTTTATCATGCCCTTTTTCCGATGCTAACATCAGAGCCGTCCAGCCATCATTCTTCTGGGTATTTACATCAGCTCCGGCATTTATTAAGGTTCTCACAACTGTATCGTGTCCTGCATAAGCTGCTTCCACTAATGCAGTAGCCCCTCCATGAATCTCCTTACTATGGACATCGGCACCTGCGTCCAACAAAGCCTTTACACAATCCACATGCCCCTTACACGCTGCTTCCATCAGAGCACTCCAACCATCTTTGTTTTGGACATTAACATCGGCTCCATTTAGTATACTTTCTTCCAATCGGAGCAAATCTCCTACCTTTGCAACTTCCATAAGATTCATCGTTTCACGACTCACAAGATTGAAAAATACATCTCCCAATCCATTGGTTTTGGATGCGGGGACCCGGAGTTTCTGCCCGGCAGAAACTCCGGGAGGGACTCGAATATCCAAGTACGTTCCTCGGATATTAAATCTTCCAACACAACCGGATTTCATTTCTTCGTCAGTTAATACAAGATTAACCGGGTTGTTTAATGATCCATCTCCATTATCTAATAAAACTTCCATAATCTTTGATAAAAAATTTTAGTTAATGATGTTACTATTTGGGTTAAATCATATTCTCTTTATCTAATCCGTTTTTTAAGAAAATCGTAATAAAAATTAAGTTCCAAGAAACTTACCCAGTAGCTTACTTGCTATTTCGGCTACTTGTTTCCCAACCTAGCCATTGTTGCCGGGGGCTCCAGGCATCGTTAATATCTGCCCAACAATAGGAGGATATTCAGCAGATTCTACAAAGAATACTTCATTGTCCTTTAAACCTTCGCTATCGTTAAACTCACACCATCCTATACTTGCTGGTTCTTTATTCGCAAACAACGTCACAGGTTTCTCATTGATAGCTTGATTGCGAGTTTTTCGAACTTGGACATTACTAATGCGCCCATTCATACTGGCAAGTTTAAGAATGTAACCACCAAAAAATCCCCTTTCCCAAAATAGCATAAGAGGTGGAACCTCTTGCATAAAATCGCTTGTACCATTTATTGTCTCCAGTTCCATTCTGGAACAACGATCACCTGATCGGACTTCAACATATAACTGCTCCCCTAATGTTAAATCATAGTCCAGCGGATTAATTTCCAAACACCCCCCCGGGGACAAAGGAGCAGGCAAATCTATTGTTCTGTCCAATTGAATATCTTTGCAACAAATCCTGACTTTCAAATTATATAAAGTATGGGGATTAAGGTTTTTAAGAACCAACACGGGGGGCAATAAATTTACAAGCTGATCTATTTGGTTCTGGTTCAGCAGAGCCTCAGTAATACTCTTTTCATAAACATGCCAATAACAAGCAGAAGATGCAGGGACAAGGCTAATAAAGCAATTCAGCTCCTTCTTTCCCGGGATACAAGATAGACCCAATTGACACGTTTCCCAAAATTTATCCAATAAGTCATTATTATCTTGCTGCAAAGCATAATGATATAAAGCTAACGGCAACCCTCCATCAGCGGCTTTTTTAAGTAATTTGAGTCCAGTATGTTTATTTGGAGTAAAAATAGGATTACTATCTTCACACAGCATTGTTCCTTTTAGAAAACACGATAGAAAATCTCCTTGTTTACAACCTTCATCCAATAATTGATGAACTTCCTGTGTAGCGGACGGACTATCTTCAATATCTTTGATTAAGGTACTCGCAAGTATTCCAAAGCGATCGGGCCAATCGGATTTACTAAAGTTTTCTCTGGCGATTCGTCTTAGTTGATAAAAATCCGGTGTTGTTTTTGAGTACTCGTTACACCACAATACCCGATACCGAATTCCCTCATCAATCCCATTTATGGGTTGAGAACAGTTTTTTTCCAATTTATCCGCAAATTCTTTCGCCTTTTGTTGATCCATGGGAACCCCTCTTCCTGTCCCCCACATATCCGATAAGATATAACAAGCAGGGAAGAAGTTTTTCGAAACCAACTCTTCCGCAAGGCGAATGGTGAGTTCTAAATCCATCGCCACTCCTATTCCATCATAATAACATTCACATAACATATAGGCTGAATTCAAATCGCCCTGCTTATACCCTTGAAGAAAATAATCTGCTGCCTTTTTGTAATCCTGATGTTGCCCGTTGAATCCATACAAATAATTCAGCCCTCTTTGATAAAGCGTTTGTGAACAATCGATGGACATTTCTTCAGAAGTCAACTCAGGCTTAACATTCGAATTAGTTGAAAAATCAGCGAGGCCAGAGTCGTAATTTTGTTGTTCATTTTCTTCTCGTTACAATAGAGGCACGCGCTCCTCATCCCCCATTTCAGTAGCACCCATAAGGGCAGTTAAGCCATCCCCATCCTGTGCATTAATATCGATTTGCGGATTCCAGTTGTAAGTTACCGTCTCCCCATCCTGTGCATTAATATCGATTGTATTTGAAGAAATACTCTGCACATTGATTATTTCTCCTATCGTATATTTATGTCCGGTATCAGCATCAATAACAACCTTTTCTTGTGAAAAGGAAGGATCTTGTTTGTTATAAAATGCTCTAATATCATCAATATTATACGGGCCCTCCATCTCATTTTCATCTCCTACTAAATAATAATAATCGTTCATAACATTCAACTTTCTCTTTCTTCTAATAGTCCTATTATTACCAAACTTGCTTATATTTCATATCTTTATAACAAAAAAAATCATTATAACATCCATCTATACGCTTTAGAAAAAATATGAAAAGAAATACAAACAAACATTAGAAGTAGTAAAATCATAAAATAACTAATACCATCTTTTTGTTAAAAATATTAACGTTATTTTTGAAACACGATAAACGTAAATGAATAAAACTTAATTTGATTCGGTTTTGTGCAATGAGAAAAACAGGCGAGATGTTTAGTTATATAAAAATCATTAACGAAGCTTATTGATACCTCTTTAGAGATATATGTCAACACAAAATCGCACTCTTATCCTCACAAAAGCCCAAATTGGGGGACAATCTAATAGAATCTATTGTCAATACCTCAATTAATATAAACAAGTTACACTATCCATCTTTTTTGATGGGTGGTAAAAACTTGCTGTTCCTCCACCAAAACAAGGAATGCTCATCTCTTGATCCGAAAGATCGGTACACGTTGTTTCTAAAATAGGATGGGAATCAATCGCATCTGACGCTGTTCACGCCATAATACAGAGCAGCACCCCGATTGACGTAATCTTGCGGATCTGATGATAAATCCACCCAGAAAATAAAGGCACACCAAGGAGAAGGAGGGACAAGCGGAGGAACAACAATTTCCTGAACCCCTGCTTTTTTCTGCTCCAGAATCAAGCAAACACGCTTTTCATGCTGCCGGAACAGGAGCAGATGATCATGAAAGGTAGAGAGAATGCACATTCCGGACAAAATAGTAAAAACGGTCACAAATACTCGCGGACGAGGCGTTGTTTCAGAGATACCGTACCACACATAGAGAAGAGTCAGCACGCCAATACAGAATAACAAAGAGGAAGAAAACATGGCATGATCAGCCGGAATCACGGCGGCAGTAAAGGACAGAGTCATGCCGTAAGCGGTCAGGATGTACGCTGTAGCTAGTCCCAATAATGTTTTCCAGGAACGAAACGCTTTCCGATCCCTGCGAGCATTGTTACGAATGATCCAAATGGCAACGCACCCCAACAACAGAGGCAAAACCAGATACTCATGCATTCGAAACAACAAAGAGGGAACGGCTTCCAGTCTGCCCCATAGTCCGGTAAGCGGCTCTGCGCAACCGGGGGTAGCAGAATGCAGACGGGCAGAAACACCGGGAGCCAATAACAAACACAGTGCCCCGGCAATCTGAGCCGCCCACCCGACATAAAACCACAAGGGAAGCGTTTGCTTACGTATCAGGCGAATAAAGACGAACAATCCACCCAACAGCAGCCAGGTTCCCGGAATATTGTTTTCATTAGTCATCCCTGCTGCAAATCCCAACCCCAAAACCGCTACACCCCTGCTCCAAGAATAACGGCTCTCTTCTTCAGATCCGGATATAGCTGATCCCAACAGGCGACGGTACAGGCATAAAAAGCCCAGCCACAGAGCGGCTGCCCAAGAATAGTTGGTCGCACCGGAAAGCCAGAAAAGCGTTACTCCGGGGCGAGCCGTACAAGTAAATAACAAGAGAAGACCCAGCCCAAACAGCCTGACATCTGCCGGAGAACGAGGGTCAATCCTGCGCCCGACAGCCAAATAAAACATCATCAGGACAAGACCAACCTGAACAAAGGGATTTATCAAAACGAAAAGTCCTTTGCCTGCCGTCGCAAGAGCAAAGGCCAAATACTCCCCGAGCCTGGGATTCCAGGTCATATAAGATGCCACACATCGCTCCCATACCTGGCTTATGGAGAAGCGATGCTCCATCCCCGTCAGAGCATGATGATACGAATCAGAAGTAAAAGGACTCCACCAGCTGAGCAGAGCCACATACCCGAGAGCGAGAATAACCAACGCCCAAAAACATCTCACAGACGCACGGGACGAAATCATCAGCTGGGATCCTGTTTCTTCTTCCGCATGGCGGGTGGCAAGTCCAAATCTTCCCCATCCAAAATGAGCGGGCGAGATCTGGCAAACATTCCATGCCCGGCTCGATCAGCTTCACTTTCTTCCGGGGGAACTCCTTCCTCCAATTCCTTAATATCGGAAACAGGAGGCAATTCTGTTTCAACCTCCTCAAGTTCAGTCGAACCGTCCCGTTCGTCCGAATCGGCTTCCAAATCCACATCTGTAGGAGGAACGTCCTCCACAACAGGTCTTACGGGCATCAGTTCTTCTTCCAATTCTTCATCTCCCTTAGGGGAAAGAGAGGGGACAAAAGCTTCTTTTTTCGGTGCGACATCCGAACATTCAAACAAATCCGCAGACAGACCGGCATCTGTGCCGGATGCTTTTTCTGCCACAACAGGAACAGTTCGTTGCTCCGGCTTCTGGATTGGCGGTTCAGGAATCATCACTTCCTCTTCTTCCGTAGGAACAACGCCCAGCACAGTCAATGTTAACCGCTCTTCCGAAGCCTCAGATGCAGAAGCACCAATATGAAGACGTACCCCTGCCCCCAAGATAGCAGCCACACCGGATACCAGCTCTTCCAAACAATGAAGCGTCAAACTCTTACCTCCGTGTACCAGCACCAGAACATCATCAACTGCTCCCAAACGCTTCTCCAAAAACAAAGGGGAACGTCTAACCTGTTCCAACATATCACTCAACTCCCCATCTGCAGAAGCCTCCCCTACGCCGAAGGAGCAAATCCCCTTTCCTGTTCCGGCAACACGAATCAAGTCATCCAAGCCCACGCTGAGCAGGTCACCGGAAGAATTCAACAAAGATGGCACAATGAGTACGGCACGGGCAATGAGTGCATTGACGACGGAAAAGGCTTCCAGCACTCCCTTATCCGAGTCAATAAGGCTTTCCATGGCGTCATTGTCAAAACGCAGCACCATGTCCGAATATAACGCTAATCGAGCAAGGGCTTCATCTGCCTGTGCCGTACGCCTTTCTCCCTCAAAACGGAAAGGACGAATCACCACACTGACCACGTACGCTCCCTGCTCCTTAGCTAACCGCGCAACTTCCGGAGCCACACCGGAACCGGTTCCCCCTCCTAAGCCAACGGCCAACACGGTTAAAGCACTGCCTTCTACGGCTCTAAGGATCGAAGATTCGCTCTCACAAGCAGCCTGAGCCCCAATGGCAGCATCGCCACCGGAACCGAGTCCCTTGGTAACTCTGGCTCCCAAATGAACTTTACAAGGAATGGACGAGGCATTCAGCAACCGTGCATCCAGATTCATGGCACAGACGGATGCAGATGGCGGCACCATCGGTAATACTTCCTCCATCACCTTGGTTCCGGCAGAACCAATGCCGCACAAACAGATTTTTCCGGGGGTAACTGCTGATTCCCGTGAAGAATATTCCAGCATATTTTTAAGAAGATTAAATATTCATCAGGAGTTTTTCCCGCCCAAAAAGCCGAACAAACGTCCAAACCAACTGCGTTTCTGTGGCAGCTCCGCATCCAGAATCTGAGCATACCGTATCAACCCGATGGCTGTACAATAACGAGGATCATCCAGATAAGAGGGAGCATTATTTTTCACCAGCGTAGGCCGGCTGATGGCAACGCCAAACACGTGAGAGGCCAATTCCCCAACGCCACGCATAAGACTGGCGCCTCCGCACAGATAAACACCATGACAACGGTTGCCTTTAAAAGTATCCTTGGGCAAGGAAGATTTTACCAGGTTGAAGATTTCCAGCAGGCGAGTCCGGATGATTTCATTCAGCACATTACGCTCAATTGTGGCATCCTTCATGTGCCCCTCTCCGCGAATATGCACCATTTCATTGGTTTTGCCGGAAAAACTGTTGGCATCACCTTCTGTTCTCTTAAGCCGCTCTGACTGAGCCAAAGGAATTCCGGTCATCAACGTAATATCGTTGGAAATATGATCCCCCCCCAAAGGCACACACCCGGAAGCAACAAGCTGACCGTCCAGATAAAGCACAAAATCGGTTGTCCCCGCCCCCATATCAATAAGCAATGCACCGGCCTGCTTAACCTGTCTGTTCAGAACAAACTGCGCCGTAGCGATAGGAGCAAAGACCACATCAGCTATATCCAACGGCACCTCGCGGACACAGCGAAACGAATTGGTAATGCGAGATTTAATTCCATGAATGATATGGCAATCAATATCCAGCGTTCTACCGGTCAGTCCTGCTGGATTAGTCAGATTTTCTTGTCCATCCACAGAAAAAAGACCGGGCACACGATGCAAAACGAACTGTTCCGGCCCCAAAGCAATATCCCGAGCAATCTCCGTCACCTCATCCATATGATCTTGGGATATGATCGTTTCTTCCGGAGGCAAACGGAACGTTCCCCTGTTATTTTGTCCCTTAATATGAGCACCGGTCACAGACAAGTAGACGGTCATAATGTCTACATCTGCATGATCCTGTGCCATATTCCATGCATCATAAATACATTGTATGACCTTGGATGTATCTTCGATTTCGCCTCGGACAACCCCCTCGCTAGGCACCTCACCCACGCCAATGATCGTCACGGTTGCATCGGGCTTTACTTCACCCACAACCATGCAAGTCTTGCTTGTCCCTATCTCAAGCCCTACGTGAATCTTTGTCTTAGCCATGAAAATCAAGGAGCTATCAATGCCCTTGCGTGTGATAGCATATTACTTTTTATTGTTCAAGAAAGCCTGCGTGAACATACACAAAAAACATAGTTCCTGCTCACGCAGATTGCTTCCTCATCAAAGTCCCGTGGGGTGACGTACCAAAAAGTGCCTGGTATTGCGACCATCCACCCGCCAACGGGGGCCTTCTCCGCGACGACCGCTACCGGTCGTGTCAAAACGGAGCCCGCAAATCACCATGAACACGTGTCCATTTTTGGCATAAATGGAAATCCAGTTCCCGGCTCCTTTCTGCCCATAGTTTAAAAAGAGCC
Source organism: uncultured Akkermansia sp. (assembly GCA_964525305.1). Classification (GTDB taxonomy): domain Bacteria; phylum Verrucomicrobiota; class Verrucomicrobiia; order Verrucomicrobiales; family Akkermansiaceae; genus Akkermansia. Next base: position 64,010 of record CAZGGR010000007.1, on the reverse strand, counting down.
TGGAGTGACGAGTGGAAGTAAGAAGACCGGCTTCCTTCAAGACAAAGGAAGTACTCCCGGAACAATCATAATGAGTATCATGATGCCTTCTATGTCCGCCGCCCATACGATATGGCTTGTTAACCAATGAATTGGCCGCAGCAATAGCTCGCTTCACCTGAGATGGTGCGTTTCTGGGGGGAATAGCTTTACCATTACGCAAAATGGCAGTTTTACCGGGGATGAAGTGGTAAGCAGGAAGTCTGGCCGGTGCTTCAACTTGCTGCTGAGTAGAACAAGATGAGAAAAAAAGACCGGCCAAAAGGACACCGGCCACCAAGAGAGTTTTGTGAACCGCAGATGTCATGAGAGCTGTAGACTGCGGAATTCTGCCTCACTTGGCAAGCAAAATAAATCGCCCCGGCCACATGACATAGTGGCCGGGGAGTCGAAATCAACAATATTTAGCCGTTGGAACGAGCTTTGGCGTCTTGTTCCACGGCAACCCACAATGAATCCAGAGAAGCCTGAACGGCGGGCATGGATTCCTTAACCGAAGCACCGGGCTGACCATGACCAAAGAGGTAATATTTGATTTTTGGTTCTGTCCCGGAGGGACGTACCGCAAAGCTGCGTCCGTCTGCCAGATCAACAAAGATCATTTTTTCCGCAGGAATGGGGTCGCCTTCCACATCCACCATATCGCCCTTGGAGAAGTCACGAATACCGCTGACGGCTACGCCATCCACTTCCGTGGGAGGATTCGCTGAATAGGATGCAGAAAGAGCCGCAATTTTAGCAGCACCATCTGCGCCTTCCATGACGATGGATTTACCCATTTCCAGATACACGCCGAACTGTTCAAAAAGTTCATGCAACAGCTCCAGTAAACTCTTACCTATACTTTCTGCATAGGCGGCCAATTCTGCAAAAATAATGGCAGCGGAGTTGGCATCTTTATCCCGCACGAAATCCTGAGCCAAATACCCATAGCTTTCTTCCCCGCCAAAGACAAAATAACGGCTGTATTCCAATCGTAGGGCACGAGTCTGCGCCTCGCTCATCTTACGATATCCTTCCCGTTTTTCCGCAGGAATGGCCTGTTCATATTTACCAAGTTTCTGAGCAATATACTTAAAGCCCGTAAGCACGTTGACGACTTCATAACCGAAGTGGTTACCGATGGCATCTTGAAGCCCCGTAGTCACAAACGTTTTCACCATAACGGCGCGGGCTCGATTGGAATCATTGATGATTCCCAGCTCTGACATGCTCATGCAACGGTACCAAGCTAACAGAGAACCAATCTGATTACCGGTCAGCAGATGCATATTGCCATCTTCCCCACGTACAGCTACGCCCATGCGATCCGCATCCGGATCCGTGGCAATCACAATATCCGCACCGCAACCATTTGCCTGTTCAATAGCCAAGGCCAAAGCCGGGGGATTTTCCGGATTGGGAGAAGCTACTGTCGGGAATCGGCCATCCTGCACATCCTGAGCCGCAACCGTTTGCACATTGCAGCCCAACTCCTTCAAGAGAGGCACGATAATATGTCCGCCCGTCCCATGAAGATTGGAGTAAACAATTTTAGCACCACCCTTGTCGAAAAGCTCCGGACGAAGCAAGACCGTTTTCAACCGATCCATATAAATACGGTCAAAAGAAGCATCCAGTACATTCAAAGTCCCTTGCTGAGCTTCGGGCAATGGTTCGTATTCTTCAGAACTTAAGGCATTAACTTCTTGTATTACGGCCTTGTCATGCGGAGGTACAAGCTGTGCGCCATCATTGAAATAGGCCTTAAAGCCATTGTCATGGGATGGGTTATGGCTGGCTGTCAAAACGACACCGGAATCTGCATTCAGTTCCCGAATAGCGAAGGAGATTTCCGGCGTAGCTCTGGGACTGTCGAACAAGTAAATATCACATCCCAATTCCGTACCGATTTTAGCACAGTATTCGGCAAAATCACGGGAGAAATGTCTCGTATCATGACCAATAACCAGGCGAGGCTTTCTGCCGGGATCCGTTGCATCCACATGCTTTTTCACGTAAATAATCAAGCCACGCATGGCTCGCCCGACATTAAAGTAATTCATGCAAGCGGTTCCCACGCAGGGATACTCCGGACGCCCATTCACTCCGCCTGTTCCCTGTTCAGCCGCAGTTACGACGCTACCGATCGTGCGCCCTCTCAACCCACCTGTTCCGAAAGCCAGAGTTTTATAAAACCGGTTGTTTAATTCTTGCCAATCTCCGGCATTAACAAGCTCCTCAATAGCCTTACGGGCAATGGGAGATTTCGTTCCATCCAGCAAAAGGCTGATATTAGTTCGGGAAGATTCCAAAAGTTTTCCCTCTTTTACAGCATTTGTCAGGGATTCATCCAATGTGTTCATGCTGGTGGAAATAGTACATCATACCCTTTGTTTGACAATAGCTCTTTCCTGCATGGCTTAAGAAAAAATGCCATCATGGATACAAAACGATACCCAAGAAAACAGGGCTCGACAGCAGGTTTTTACCTAGAAAGACTGGCGATCATACAATTCACGATACAATGGACATGAATCATAAAGCTGTTCATGAGATCCATCTCCAACGATCCTTCCCCCATCAAAGACCAGAATGCGCGTTGCTACTCGAATGGAGCTGAACCGATGCGCTACAATCAAAGCCGTTCTTCCTACAACTAAATGATCCAACTCTTGCTGTATCAAGGCCTCACTTTCCGCATCTAGTGAAGCCGTTGCTTCATCCAAGATCAAAATAGGAGCGTCTTTCAAGAAAGCTCGAGCAATAGCCACTCGCTGACGTTGCCCTCCGGATAACCCGCTGCCTCCATCACCTAACATCGTTTGGTATCCATCCGGCATCCCCATGATAAACTCATCGGCAGCGGCGGCTCGTGCTGCCGCTATCACTTCTTCATCCGTAGCATTCTGCCGTCCCATTCGAATATTGTCCATAATGGTTCCTCGGAACAACACCGGGTGCTGAGACACAAAAGCAATGTTTTTACGAACATCGTGCAAGGTGGCATCCCTTACATCTACTCCATCAAGGCACAAAGAACCGGAACTGACATCATAAAATCTGGGTAAAAGGCTGGAAAATGTGGTTTTGCCTGCTCCACTTGGCCCAACCAATCCCACAATTTCTCCGGGACTGATGTGTACATTGATGCCGTCCAACACCTGTCGATTTCCATCATAGGAAAAAGATATATTATCATAATCCACCCTCCCGGAAGCTCGTCCCAATGGCACGGGCGATTCGGGTTCTTCCATCGTATTCGGCTCTTTCAAAAGATAATTAATGCGAACCAAAGAGGCATGCGCACTCTTCAAATTGGTCAAAGTAACTCCCAGGCGCTTCAGCGGGTCATAGCACATAAACAAAGCAGCGGCCATCGCCGTAAAATCAGCTTTGGTAATGCCCATTTCATGACCGCGCACCAGCAAAATTCCTAATCCCAAAGCCGTTACTATTTCCAATACCGGTACCAAGAAATGTCTGTATTTGACTGTTCTAAGATTGATTTTAAAGAATCTCTGAATCAATTTCAAAAAGAGATTCACCTGTTGTTCCTGCATTCCATAAGAACGGATCTCCCGTTGAGAAGCCAGATTCTCCTGAGCAGCGGCCGTAATATTGCCCAACTCATCCTGCGCTTGCTTGGCCTTATTCATCACACGCCGGCCAAAAAAACGAATGGGCCATATAGCCAACGCAATCAACCCTAGATTCATCAAAACAACAGCCGTGTTCGGATCAACAAAAACTTTGTATACCAAAAAGCCCAAAGCTGTCAGCAGAGTTAAAGGTTGTTTGATGATGTCATTGGCCGCTACGACCAAACCGCTTTGTACATTCGCAGCATCATTGATAAGCCGACTGATCAAATCCCCTCGCTTCTGTCGATCAATGAATGAAAGAGGCAACGTCTGCAATCTGGTAAAAGCATCCAACCGAATTCCTTCTAATACTTTCATGCTGACAATACTGATCCAGTACACATTAAAGAATGTGCCTATGCCTCTTATGGCAAAGACCAACGGCATCAGGGAACATACAGCCAGCAAAACTGCTATATGCATATGCTCCGGGCTCACCATCTGAGCTATAATGTCCTGAATCTCCGGAGGAATTTGTGTATTATCAAAGACTACAGGAAAGACTTTGGCAATCATCAAAGGAAACCCAAAACCACTGGCGGCGGCGGCCACGGCTCCGGCTATGAGGGCAGCAAGAAATAGTTTGAACACCGGCTTTAAATACCGGGCATATTCAAAAAACTGTTTTAACATACCGCACCTCCTTCCTCATCCGCAGCCATCTGCTGCTTGCTGTAAAGTTCATGATACAGAGGCGAATCTTTCATCAGCTCCTCATGCGTACCGTCTGCAACCACTCGTCCTTTTTCCATCACCAAAATGCGGTCTGCCATTCGGATCGTGCTAAAACGGTGTGCAATAATGAATGTTGTACGTCCCGATGCCAAGTGTTCTATTTCTTTCTGTATCTGAGCTTCACTCTTCATATCTAATGAAGCAGTGGCTTCATCCAATACCAAAATAGGTGCATTTTTCAAAAAGGCTCTGGCCAAAGAAACACGCTGTCTTTGCCCACCGGAAAGGCCTTCCCCCATTTCTCCAATCAAACGAGAATAACCCTCAGTTGTTTCATGAATAAAGCTGTCTACGGCAGCCATACGCCCGGCTTCTTCCACTTCTGCATCAGATGCCATCGGGCGGCCTATACGGATATTTTCAGCCACACTACCTCGAAACAATACGGGATACTGAGAAACCAACGCTATATGTGTGAGTAACTCTTTTTTACTCATCTCTCGAACATCAATTCCATCCACCTTTACGCAACCGGAAACAACATCGTAAAAACGACATAATAAATTAATAAATGTAGTCTTACCGGCACCACTGGGCCCCACCAATGCAACCACTTGCCCTGCAGGAATACGCAGGTTGATGTTCTTCATAACAAGGGCATCTTGCTGATATCCAAAGCTTACATCACAGAATTCAACTTCCCCGCTCCAGGCAACCGGTTGCTTAGGGTATTCCGGCTCAGGGACATCATCCGGGGTCTCCAAAATCTGATTGATACGCTCCAATCCGGCATTTAATGTTTCCGCTTTGTTATGAATGGCTCCCAACTTCTTAACGGGTTCATAACAAAGGTACATAGCCGTAGCCAGTGCGGCAAAGTCTCCCATATTCATGCCGTTCATGTTCCCCACCAAAAGAGTGGCTGCCATGGCTACAGCACTAACAAATTCAATCAAAGGGGATAACAGACTCTGCCATTTCACCACCCCAATGGAAGACTGAATATAACGTTGTATTCTGTCCTTAAAGACTCCTATTTGCTGCTTCTCCAACTCAAACGCCCGAATATCACGCTGGGATGAGAAGTTTTCTTGAAGGGTGGTGGATAAATCCCCCTGACTGGACTGAACCACACGTGCCTTGGCGAGCATTTTCTTACCAATGTACCGAATAGGTACTACACAAGCTCCAACTAACAAAATGTTCGCTAACAAGATAAAAAACTGCTGGCTGACGGAGGCTCTGTAAACCAAAAAGCCCAATGCGGACAACAGAGTTAACGGTTGAATGATAAGGTCATTAGCTATCTGCACCAAACCGCTCTGAATAAACTGTGTATCCTGCATCAAACGGCTCAACAAGTCCCCCTTTTGCTGGCGGTCATGAAAGGAAAGGGACAACTCTTGATATTTTCTGTACACCTTAAGTCTCAGTGTTTCTAAAACACTCAGCCCTATTTTGGACAACATATAAACGTTCAGGAATGAGGCCACGCCTTTGATCACCACCACCAATGGTAACATGGCCGCTGTCCCCCAAATGGTCAGCCAAGGAAGGTTCTCCGGACTCACAAAACAAAGAATGACTCGCTCTGCCCACGGGGGCAACGGCTTCCCATCAAAGATGATTGGAAACATCTCCTGCAAAATAACAGGAAAACCAAAGCCTCCGGCAACCGCAGCAACCATACCTCCAAGCACAGCCCAAGCCAGAGCCCCCTTATAAGGGAGAAGATATTCTCGCCACAAGATCATGGCTCGCTGTATGGAGGATTCTTGCTCCTCTGTTGACTGCTCCCTCATAAGTTATTCCCATTGTATGCGCCCGATAACGAACGGCGCGCAACCGATGGAGAGCATACCATGAAGAATCCAGATGACAAGCTCCGTACAATAAAAACCAACGGGACAAACTCAACATGTACGATCTCATGAATCATCACGGCTTGCCCGTTCCTTCGGAATGGGCTACCTTATCACCACATGCTGAATATTGGTCTGATCCAACCGGAAACCATTCCTGGACATTTTCCCAAAAACCTTAGGGCAATTGTGGAACTTTACCGTTTCTGCTTGGATGCAGGAGCAGATCTCGTTCTTTGTCCTCCTCTGGCACTTAGCGGATTTCATACCGGAGAACTTGCTCAACGTAGCGGCTTCCGGGCACAAAATAATGCGGCCTTGTCTTATCTGGTTAAAGAAATAGCAAGTGTTCCGCTGTTGCTGGGAGCTGTAGATGGAGAACAAATCCGCTTCTATCTGTTACGGGATGGGGAATTGTTTCCTCAACAAGCTGTTATTACAGCACCTGCCTCCCCTCGACAAATGCCATTCTTGAGCATTCAAACAACACCAACCACTCCCTTTTTCTCCGTAACATCATGGGATACATCCGAGCCACTTCAGAATTCCACTTGTCTGCTGCTCCATACTCCTGTCGAAGCTTGGCATGAAGGCATACTGGAAGAAGATGAAAAACAAACGCGTTTGCTTGCCCAAAACGCCAAATTGCCCGTTTTTACCATCCGTTTGGCCGGAGGAGAGGGTGAATATTTACTGCCGGGTGCTTCTTCTGCTTGGTCTGCGCAAGGGGTATTGCTCAAACGCATGCGATTCATGGAACGGGACTATGCCGTTATTTCTCCATCCTCACCCCGGAATAATGAGACGGCTTTACCATCTGCCTCTCAACAAATCCGTCATGCCTTACAAAAAGGCACGATTGATTTCATCCGAAAGAGTGGACATAACGCTGTTTGTTTCAACATACAGGAAGGTCCGGCAACTATATTGCTGGCAAAATTATTAAAAGAAAAATGGCCTTCTTTGCCCATAACAGGCCTTATACCTACGCTTCCCGATACCACGGAAAATCTGAAGAAGCAATGGCAAGACCTTGCAGACGCAATCGGATTAAATACCATTCCTTTCCCTTTAAAAAATATGGATCAAATCCAGGACGCATACTTGGTCGCATCCTGGCTTATGCACCAATGGGCAGAGGAAGAAGGCGCATTATTCTTATCTTCTCTATCCGGTACCGACATCATCACAAATCCTGGTCGTCTTCATACCGCCCTCGCTACAGACTTGATGCCTCTGGGGGACTTATATGAGTCGGAACTGGCTGACCTGTATCCCGAATTTTTTACCCCCGACCCGGAAGCAATATCCAGAGACGGATTCCTCATCCGCTTGCTCCGAAACCATGATTCCGCAACAAAACTCGTTTCCCAATTCCCGGAATCCGAATCAGAAATCCGCCGTTTACAGCGTAGAATACACGCTTCTGAATGGATGCGCAGAAAACTGCCGCCAAGCATCATTTTACGATCCACCCCAAACACACCATTAACACCTTACATTCATCAATTAGCAGATTAAAACCGGAGTATATCTTTTCTTTTATGTGGCAGACATTGCGCTTGCTCTCAGCTAAAAAGAAGTGATTAGTAAAAGCCATGCAATTCCATGTAGCAACCATGATCGGGCAATCCGTTCTAAGGCTGATTGACCACCTCGGTTCAATCGGGTTGTTGCTTTACCGCGTGCTGATATGCATGTGGTCAGGGACGTTCCGCTTACGAGTCCTTGTGGAGCAAATTGCAAAAATAGGGGTTCAGTCTCAGCCTGTTGTCATTATAACAGGAGCATTTACCGGAGCTGTATTGGAAGCTCAAACGCTGTTTCAACTCCAAACGGTACGAATGGAAACCATGGGAGGGGCAGTCGTTGCGGTTGGCATGTTTCGAGAACTAGGTCCCGTCATTACCGGCTTAATGTTGGCAGGTCGAGTTGGTTCTGCCATGGCAGCAGAAATCGGCACCATGAAAGTTACAGAACAGGTTGATGCTTTAAACTCCATGAACGTAGACCCCGTGGATTATTTGGTAAAACCGCGCATACAAGCCATGCTCATTTCTATGCCTATTCTGATGATGGAAGCCGTACTGGTAGGCATACTTTCCGCCTATCTGGTCAGCATTACTTCTTTCAATGTGGATCAAGCATATTGGATGCATTTCATGAGTAAGTTTGTGACCATGGGGGATATCATTGTTGCCATGGTAAAAGCTCTTGTGTTTGGGCTGATTATTTCCACCATCTCTTGTCGAGAAGGCCTGAATACGTCCAATGGAGCCGTTGGAGTCGGCAAATCGACCATGCAGGCCATGGTATACGCTTCTGTGGCATTGCTCATTGCTAACTTTATCCTGACAATGATTCTTAATTCGTTCTTCCCTATGGGGTTCATGAGATAATTATTCTTTACGTCCATGCAGCCATTCATCCGCGTTCATCAACTCACTCAAAGTTTCGGTTCTCAAAAGGTTCTGAATGGCGTAAGCTTTGAGGTTGCCAAGGGGGAATTGACTGCATTAATCGGAGGGTCTGGTGCCGGGAAAAGCGTGATTTTGAAACACTTGGACGGACTGATGGATCCCTTGAGCGGTTATGTTGAAATAGATGGGCAACGTATCAGTGGCGCCCCGGAAAAAACAAAAAAACAAATCCGCAGTAAAATCGGCTTCATGTTCCAGCAAGGAGCCTTGTTTGACTCTTTAAGCGTGGGAGAAAACGTGGCTTTTCCCCTACGAGAAAAAGGAATTAAAAACGAAGACGAACTGGATGCTCGCGTCTCTGCGGCATTGGACTCCGTCGGTCTGTTGGGACATCAGGAAAAAATGCCGGCAAATCTCTCAGGCGGAATGATTAAACGAGTTGCCGTCGCTAGAGCCATTATCAACGCTCCGGAATGTCTTCTCTACGACGAACCGACTGCAGGACTGGATCCCATCGTTACAGACAGCATTAGCTTTCTTATCCGTCAGATTTGCAAAAATAAGGGCATTACCACCGTTATCGTCTCTCATGATATGCCCAGTGTACTCCGCATTGCGGACAAAATTGTTTATCTCAGAAATGGCGTCGTTTATTGGACGGGGACTCCAGAGGAATTACTTCATTCCGAAGACGAAATCCTGCAAAGATTCCTATATGGGAACTCCGGTGAAAACTGGGCATCTCTCCATGGTGAACATATCAACTTTCAACACATCCTGCTGGAACGAGCGGAACGAGAACGAAAACAATAACCACTTTGCTATAAAGCTATGAAGCAAAAACTCAAACCGGAAACCTGGGTTGGCATTTTTCTCATTGCCGGACTTTTCATGATTATCGGCGTCATCTTGGGCTTTGGGGATATTAAGACGTCAAAGGAACAAACTTATCCTATTAACATCATATTCAAGGACGCAGCAGGGTTAATCAAGGACTCTCAAATCCGCCTTGGTGGCGTTACTGTAGGTAAGGTTTCCAAAGCACCGGCACTCTTGCCATCTGGTAATGAAGTGATGTTGGAAGCCAGTATCCAAAGTGATGTAAAAATACCTGAGGGTTCTGACTTCCGTGTCGATATGCAAAATATCCTGGGGGATAAATATATCGACATTGTGCCTCCGAATCATCCGACCAATGCTTATATTCCGCCACACTCTACTATCATCGGCCAACCGGAAAGCGATTTTAGTAAAATCAAACACAACACCGTAGGTGCAACAGAAGAAATACTGAAGATTCTCAAGAGGATTGAAAAGAACTCAGATAACATAGATATTGCCATTGTTAATATCGGCGATGCCGCCAAAGGCCTGGCTCAAACAGCTAAGTTGCTTAATGAAGGAATCCTGAATCAAGAAAACATTCAACACCTTAATAGTGTATTGTCTCAGTTGGATCAAGCAAGCCAACAACTCCCGGCCATTATGGAAGAAACTCATTCATCGGTGACTGCGATGAAAAATACCGTACAGGATACTCGTCTGCTTATCGCTGAGGCCAAAGAAAAGCTTCACACGTTAGATCCGGCCATCAAGGAAATACCGCCAACCCTCACATCCCTGCGAAAGGCATCTGAACAAATCTCCTCCGTCACAGCTGACGCTCGCAAAAACCAGGGATTTTTGGGTCTGTTGTTATACGATGCTCGATTCCGTACCAATGCTCAGGAATTTATCCGCAACCTGAGAGATTATGGTATCTTGCGATATCGAAATCCAAATGAACCACAAGCAAAACCGGATCCGCGTAGTGGCTTTTCCGGAAGCCGTCGCTAAAGCCCCATATATAATTCCGAAGCGAAGCCACTTTACACACTTGCCAATAATAGAAAGCGTGCTAAATAATTCTCAATGTGAGAGGTGAAAACATGAACGCAAACATGTTTTTCAACAAAAAACAACCTTCAATACTCTAATTAACTATGCAAGACAACCAACCAGAATCTGAACAAACCGCAGAAGCCACTGACAACGCATGCTCCTGCCCGACCTCCCGTGAGCTTGCCGTAACCAGATTTAAACAAGCCAGAGCTTTTGCCGCTGCTAAAGTAAATCAAATCCGCAAAGCTGCTACGGAACAAGCAAACACCATCCGAGATTACGCTCACGAAAAAGGCGAAGTTATCTGTGACAAGGCGAAAAAACTGCACGAAGCTGGTGAAGAATACGTAAAAGAAAAACCCACTCAGTCTGTTTTAATCGCTATGGGTATTGGTCTCCTCATCGGCCTGCTCATCCGTCGCCGTTAACCTCCTCCGATAGTTCTTGCACCATACGCCATTAAGCGCATGGTGCACCCTTTCCCCTCCTTCTTTAAACGACCATGGGCCTGTTTGACAGAATCAAGAAAACCTTTATCGCCCCTATTGTGGCAGAAAAGGAAGAAGGAATGGCTATCATTCATTCCATTAAAGAAACCGGTTCTGCACTTCTTACCCATGTCTTAGCTTTGGCCTCATTGCTCAAGTTGGAGCTGTCTGAAGCGTCCCAGAGATTGGGCAAAAAAATGCTCCTTCTCCTAATAGGATGCTTAATGGCCGGATTCTTCTATCTTTTTTTATGGAGTCTCTTGACTGCTGTCATGGCTCACTTCTGGGGAATTATTATTGCTCTGGCTGTAACTACTGGAGTTCATCTACTGATGGCAGTAGTAGCATTTATCCTTTTCTGCAGAACACACGTCACGCCTATTGCTCCGGCAACGGCAGAAGAACTTAAAACGGATTTATCATGTCTGCAAATGGCTCTCAAGAAAAACTCGCAATCCTAATGCAAGTTGCTACATCACGGCTTGATATCGTTAATGATGCCGTTGATTTGGTACAAAAAACACAAAAGCAGGCAGACCGTGTACGGGAGCTGAAAAAAAAGGCCATGACTCTGCCCGTTATCGGTTCAATTGCAGGAACACTTGGGGGGATCTTTATTGTCCGTCTTTTTGCAGGGAAAAAATCCCGTCCGCTTCCTCCCCAACAGCACCAACCTTCCGGAGGATGGGTAAACTCCCCATTGTTCCGCTTAGTGATTGAACTATTAATCCCTTTTGTCTTCCCTTCTATAAAAAAAGTGGGATTTAATCTTATCAGCAAAAAAATATCATCACTGTTCAAATAACGGTCAGTCCAGATAGATTCCGTTTGTGTTGAATGTATCTGAAAAAAGAAGTGATAAAACTTTTCTCAGCTGAAAATTGTTCACCTTTTCCTCTCCCCCGCCCAAAACGCCTTCACTTCTATCTAAAGGATTCCTTATAACGGCCATCATCAGAAAAAGAATGTTCGGTGTCCTTTCATAGAAATGATTGATCATTCATTTTTTGCTGGTCAAAAAAGCTTCATTTCCGCTAGTATGTAGCTTTATCAGTTTGCTGCATTCACAACATGAGCGAATACATTTTGCCCCACGTCGACGGATACCTTAAACTTGGACAGGACTATGACTGTTCCGATATCCACCTTGCCGTCAACAGTCGTCCTACATGGCGACGGTTCGGTCAATTGCTCCCTATTTGGGAAGAAGCACCCAACCTCACTCCTGAAGATACGGAGATTCTGGCAAGGGGATTCCTTGAAGATCCGGAATGGAATCGTCTTCAGCAAAGAGGGGACGTAGACTTTGCTTACGCCAATGATTTTGGTCGTTATCGTGCTTCTGTCGTCAAACAACGTTTGGGGTATGATATCTGCTTCCGTATTATCAATACGCGAGTACGAACCATGGAAGAAATCGGCCTGCCAACAGAATACGTAGTACCCCTTACTCGTTATACCAATGGTCTCATTCTTGTTACCGGTTCTGTGGGTTCCGGTAAATCGACAACCCTGGCTTCTATCGTAGATTTCATTAACCAGGACCGTCATGATCACATCATTACGCTGGAAGATCCTATTGAATATTTAATCCCATCTCGAAATTGTCACGTTAACCAACGTGAAGTACACAAGCACACGGAATCTTTCGCAAGAGCCCTCCGAGGTGCTCTTCGTGAAGACCCTGATGTCATCATGGTGGGGGAAATGCGAGACTTGGAAACCATCTCTCTGGCTCTCACTGCCGCAGAAACAGGTCACTTGGTTTTAGGCACGTTGCACACTGGTTCTGCAGCACGAACCATTGACCGTGTCCTCGATGTATTCCCTGTAGAACAACGCGATCAAATCCGTATCATGGTCAGTGAATCTCTGCGTGGCATCATCTCACAACAGTTGGTTCCCAAAGCTGATGGCAGTGGCCGAGCTTTGGCTATTGAAATGCTGGTGAACACTCCCGCTATTGCTAACTGTATCCGAGAAGGTAAAACATTCATGATCCCCGGTTGCATCCAAACAGGGAAAGCTCAGGGGATGATTCTGATGGATGATTCTCTGCGAGCTTTGCACCAAGCTGGTATTATTACCGCAGAAGATTGTTTGTTCCGAGCAGAAGATAAAACCATCATGAAATCTTTCTTGGGTATTAAGTAACCTTTTAATATTGAAACATTTTTATTATGGCTGTCATCGACCAATACTTTAAATATCTTGTAGAAGCAGGTGGATCCGACCTTCACTTGAGTGAAGGCCAGCCTCCTAAAATCCGCGTCAATGGAGGTATCACTGCTATTTCCGAAGACATCTTGGAAGGACAATCATTCCAAGATCTTCTGGCAGAAATATGCGACCCTCAAGCCTTCCAGAAATATCTGCAAGAAGGGGATTTGGACTTCGCCTATGAAATGGATGAAGCGTCCCGTTTCCGTTGTAACTACTTCAAACAACAAAATGGTATGGGCGCAGTTTTCCGTCTCATCCCTACCAAAATTGCCACTTTGGAAGAACTAGGGGTACCAACCGTTGTTAAAGAGTTCGCCCATATGCGATCAGGTTTGGTTCTGGTCACCGGTCCTACCGGTTCCGGTAAATCTACCACACTTGCTGCTATTATTGACTATATTAACAGCAACCAGGCCCGACACATTATCACGGTCGAAGAACCTATCGAATTCGTTCACCCCAATAAAAAATCTATCGTTACTCAAAGAGAAGTTCCTCTCCAAACTCCTTCTTTCGCTGATGGGTTGAGAGCGTCTCTCCGTGAAGACTCCGACATCGTACTGGTGGGGGAAATGCGAGACTTGGAAACCATCTCTCTGGCTCTCACTGCCGCAGAAACCGGTCTTTTGGTCTTCGGCACTCTGCACACAAACAATGCAAGTAAAACCATTGACCGTATCATTGACGTCTTCCCTTCTGACCAACAATCACAAGTGCGAACCATGCTTGCCGGTTCTCTCCGTGGGGTGGTTGCTCAGCTTTTGATGAAGCGTTGTGACAGACCGGGGCGTATTGCCGTAAACGAAATCCTTTTCGCCACTCCGGCTGTAGGGGCGATTATCCGTGAAGGTGCTACCCAAAAAATCCCGGACGTTATTGTCGGCGGTAAATCCATGGGCATGCAGTTCATGGATGACGATATCTGGCAAAAACTTCAACAAGGAATTGTTGCTCCCGAAGAAGCTTACATGAAGTGCATTGATAAAAAGAGATTCCGCAATTTCTTACCTCCGGAATCTGCACGTCTGGCTGACTCTGGCGGTGGCAATTAATCAACCTTCTTCGCCATTATAACTTGCTTTTCCTATGTCCCCCACTAGAAAATTCGCTTTTAAGCTTGTATTCTACGGAGTGTTCTTACTCTATCTAGTGGGGGATCTTTTCGTTTGGAACGGATTTCTCTCCAATAAAATAACCTCTTATTTGAAGCCCATTCCGGGGCCTCCCGGTGATAATTCTGCTCGAATTGCAGAAATCTATGGCGAGCCCATCACTGCTAATCAACTTTCCAGAAGGGTTACGGAATTACAAATCCTACGCAAACCTCCCGTCCTGGATATGAACGGTGGTATGAGACTTATTCAGGAGCAGGATATTTCCGGAGATCTGACACCAAGATCAAAATACGATTTAATAGCATCATCTCTTCTGCGTTTAAAATCTAGCGTTAACGACCTCCAGCTCCCCAATCGCCACGCAGAAGCAATCCGCACAGAAGAACAACTCCAATCCCGTTTTAACGGAAACGCGGAGCAATACCTGAAATCATTGCACGACCAAAAATCAACGCGGGAACAATTTCATAAAAAAATAGAAGCGAGACTTAAACAAACCGAACAACTCTACCGGGCAACAGCTCAAGTGGCAGAGCCATCCGAAGAAGAGTTGAAAACCTACTACAATTTAATCCGTGAACAGCTTGCCTCTCCGGATTTAAGAAAAACTAGGCACATCTTCTTGGCTACTCTGCACAAAGACGAAAAACAAGTTCAACTGACAGCAGAAGCATTGTTAGCCAGACTAAACGCCGGTGAATCATTCCACAAACTCGCGAAAGAATTTAGTGAGGACGAACGTTCCGCTTGTTCTGGGGGCGAACTTGGCTGGATTAACCCCGCCAAAGCTCAAAAAATCTTAGGCCTGAATCTGACAAATATTATTGATAACAAACCGGTGCTCGTTAAAAGCAATTGGGGGTGGCATTTGATAGAGGCGTCTCCCGTGAAAAAAGGGAAAATCCCAACTTATGAAGAAGCGTTGCCTGCATTAAAAAACGCAGCTCGCAACCTTAGAAAATCACAAGCCATAGGCTTATATATGGACAGCCTATTTGAAGACGCCCACCTTAAAGGTCGCATTAAGAATAAATAAATCTATCTCTTCTTGACAGGAAGATAAATTAATACTAAATACACGCCACATCTCTTTGTGTCAAATCATTTACAACCTTTTTAGGCGTATACGTATTATATCATCTTTTACTTATTATGCTTTTTAATAGTTTAGAATTTATTATATTTTTAATAATCGTTTTCTCTTTATATTATCTCCCATCAAAAAAATTAGGAAAAGCATACCAAGTTTTTCTACTATTATTAAGCAGTGCTATTTTTTACGGTTGGGAAAATGCGAACCTTCTTGTTATTCTTTTTATTTCGTGTATTGGAAATACAATTTGTTGTCTTTATATTCTTCACACACGAACAACAAAAGAAGGAGACGAGAAAAAGAAAAAATGGGTAATAACTGCAGTTATTTTAAATTTATTATTACTAGGATTTTTTAAATACAGCTCTTTTTTTGCAAGTCTTATACCATTTATTCCTGAATCTTGTATAGCATGGCTTCAAGAAATTCCACTTCCTATTGGCATTTCTTTCTATACATTTCACGGCATCAGTATGATTATTGATGTTGCTCACGGCAATGTCCGGACTAGCGAAGAAAAACAACTAACCTCTAATAACAATATAACAGGATTTGTAAAATCACTTCGAGATATTGGATTCTATATGTTATTCTTTCCTCAACTTATTGCGGGACCTATTGTTAGAGCTCGCCAATTTTGGCCTCAAATAGAAGCAAAAAAGTTCAACGATATTCAATGGGGAACAGCATTTAGATTCTTACTCATTGGTTATTTCTTAAAAATGGTTTTGGCGGACAATTTATCTGAATACACACCTTATCTTAAAGATATGTATCTGTTATCAACAATGAATGCAGCCACAGCACTTTCTTTAATGTTAGGGTATTCGTTCCAAATATTCGCCGATTTTTGTGGATATTCTATGATCGCCGTTGGCCTAGCCATTTTGTTCGGATATCGATTGCCAGATAATTTCAATTTCCCATATATAAGTACAAGCATTACTGAATTTTGGCAACGTTGGAATATAACACTTTCTCAATGGTTGCGAGATTATTTATATATACCACTTGGTGGCAATAGAAAAGGAAAAATTCGAACATATATTAATTTGTTCATTGTTATGTTTTTGGGAGGATTATGGCATGGGGCGGAATGGAAGTTTGCCATATGGGGATTATTTCACGGAATATTTCTTGCTATAGAGCGAATTCTTTGGGGAAAAAACAAAGCTAAAAATATATGGCTAAAAATAATAGGCGGAATTTATTGTTTCTTTACAGTCTCTTTTCTTTGGATGACTTTTCTAATGCCTGATATGAACACATTAAAAATGTTTTTTTCTCGACTTCTTGTCTGGGAAAATATGCAGATATCAAGCATCATTGCATTCGCTATTTTAGTCTATGGTACCCCCGTGATTATTTATCATATCTATGGTTGGATCCAAGAAAGACATCAATCTTTAATCCATTCCCTAAAACATCCTTTGTTAGAAGGAATTTTTTATGGAATTATTTTATATTTAATTCTCAATAATTCTGGTCCTTCCACAGAATTTATTTACTTCCAATTTTAACTATGACTTCTCCCACAAAAGACAAATTATCAATAGAACATATTCCATTCTATACATTTCACTACATTACAATACTATGTACCGTTCTATGCTTAACAATCTTGAGCATTTATTGGAAAACAACTCAAGACGCTCGGCATATTCAGTGGAAATCTCACTCTAGTTATTATAGTTCTCAAGGAAGAGTTGCGTCTATACAAAATAGCAAAAAAATTGCCAATCTATATTTTATCGGATCTTCTATAACAGGAAGAATACCAGGAATGGAAACAGGAATACACAAATGGGCAAATTTAGGAGTCGATGGCTCATCCTCCTATGAAGGATTAAAGATTATTCAAACAGGAATTGTCCCCCCACCGAAATACATTATTGTTGAAACTGACACTCTATATAATCCCACCATACGTCCGGTATTCAATGAAAGTGATTTCAAAAAAATAGGCAATCTAGGTGCCATCAACAATCCAATTTATAGAATTTCATCACTTTTATATACAGAATTAAGACATTATAAATATAATATTACACAAACATACCAATTGAATGAAACACCACCATTATATTTATCCAAACCCAAACATTAGAACTCTTGGGATTCTCAGTGTCTACAAATGCTTTTATCATTGCAAAAGAATAAAGATTGCAAAATTTTGTTAGTATCTTTTCCAAACAAAAATAAATCAACACCAAAAGACAGACACGAAAAAAGTCTATTTTTAGCATCTATTCTTAAATGTCCGTATCTTGATCTAAACACATTATTACCACAAAACGCTAATATCCGATTTACAGACGGAATACATATGACATGTACTTCAGCTATGGAAATTGCATCTAGTTTGTATAACTTTTGTATGAATAAATACCAACCAAACAAACAAACTTATTCTACAAGTCATTGATTTATATCAATCAAATACACATTTTCACGAGCCAACCTATTTTCTATCATCTAGCTATTTTCTCTTGCATTTCTTCAAAAAGCAGTTAACATACTTTCCATATTTTCTACGGGGTATTAGCTCAGTTGGTAGAGCGTCTCGTTCGCAATGAGAAGGTCAGGGGTTCGAATCCCCTATACTCCACCAGCATCTTTCCCGTTATATCGTTTAACAAAACATCACGGGCTTACTTATGAATGGTAATTTATTTAAATTTGTACTGATTTCAGTCATTGCCATTCTTCTTGCCATTGTTGGTGGCGTTATGTCGGCAGACGGAGATCCCCTCTCTATCGCCTTGGCAGCCTCTCCCTTTATACTGGCAGGATTATTCCTGATGAAAGAAAAAGTGTGGTACCTCTGGTTCTGGGTACCCATTATGTTCCAGCTGATCGCTTTTTTATACGATTATGGCTCTCTTTTTGCCTACGGGATAACGATTCCATTTTATTTTTGGAATGCAATGACCAAGCGTTCCTCCTTAACATGGAACTCCATTCCTCTTTTAGATATTGTAATCCTCATATTATTCCTACACGTAGGGTATATCTTCTTAAGTCATCCATTCGGTTTAGGCCTAAACATATTGGAAGACTACTATGGAGGTAAAGGTTACATTCTCTTCTTGCAAGCACTTCTTGCCTATTTTTGTCTATCATCCTTAAAAACAAATAGTAATGAACTAGGCAAAGTACTACAATGGTGTGTTTACTTGGCGATTGTGGCTACAATTATCCTGACAATCAAGGGCATTCTATCTCCTGACGAGACCAATATGGACGCTTCAACAAGTACACCTTCTGAAAACACACGAGTAGGAGCAGTTCTCTCTATATCCAGATTAACATTAAATCTACTTATTATCAATTTTTCTGTATGGCAACTCATTAAACGACCGTGGTGGGGATTCCTTTCTCTTCTTGGCATGGTAGGAATCATGATAAGCGGTTTCCGTTCTGCATTAGCTGGTTGTTTGCTATTATTTTTAGCTATATCCGCACTCTATAAAAGGTGGTTCTTTTGTATTATTGTTCCTGTATTAGGAATGCTTTTACTGATACTATTGTCTTCCGCCGGTACGCTTCACAGCCTACCATTCGGCATTCAAAGAACTCTTTCTGCGGTTCCTTTCCTAGATGTCAGTGTACAAGCTAGAGCTGATGCGGAAGGCTCCGCTGATTGGCGGTTTGAAATGTGGAAATGGGCCTTAGATGATCGTGAACACTTTATTCAGGATAAAGTATTTGGAGATGGTTTTTCACGAGACATAAGCATTATTAAAGCCAACGTCTATGAAAAAGCTTATAATCTAGATCACGGTAATAACCAAATAGCATTTGTTTGGAACGGTCAATGGCACAGTGGTCCTGTCTCTACCATTCAAACACTTGGTTATGTCGGTCTTGCTCTGTATATTATTCTATCCATTATCGGCATGACTTATGCTTGGATTGTTTGTAAAATATATCGCAACCATAAATATAAACTAGGGATTTTGTTTATTTCCGCATCCTATTTTATTAAACCATTCTTCTTTCTGTTTATATTTGGAGACAGCCTATCTATAGCTCAAGATATCATCACCTTAAGTATCATTAAAATACTATACACCTGTGCCAAAAGAGAAGGGCTTTACGAATCTCCGTATGCTCACAAAGATTACATACCTTTGATGATTAGAGAAACACAAGGGGAATCCATCCCCGTTGTTAAAGCTTCCTTGGAAAACTAACCAAACCCCTCTTCCGAAAAAACAGATTGTACCGGAGCTTGAGGCTGGACTAATTCAAAGGGAGTTGCTACCTTTTGGTGCGGTTCATTTTCTCATGTCATCAAATACCTCTCATCATATTGTTGGCCTCATTCCATCACGCTGGGGATCTTCCAGATTTCCGGGCAAACCACTCCACTCCATAGCAGGGAAACCACTTGTTCAACATGTATGGGAACGAGTTTGCCGTTGTTCCCGTTTGAATGACATAGCTATTGCCACAGATGATCAGCGGATTTTTGATACAGCAATAGCTTTTGGTGCAAAAGCTATCATGACATCTCCAAATCATCCCAGCGGTAGCGACCGGTTAGCTGAAGCAGTACGTTCTTTTCCGTCAGCTACTCACGTCGTCAACATCCAAGGAGACGAACCTCTCATTGATCCTTCATTGATCGACAAATTAGCAGATACTCTAGTATCAGATTCCTCGCTCTCCATGGCTACTGTAGCCTGTCCTATCAGCACCCAAGAGGATTTAGACAATCCAAACGTTGTCAAAGTCGTTTTAGCAACCAATGGAGATGCTATGTATTTTTCTCGCTCTGTTATTCCTTATGCTCGCAATTCGCGTGTAACTTCTGCTCTTCGCCATTTAGGCATTTATGCTTATCGACGAGATTTCCTTGAAAATTATGTGTCTTGGGAACCCACTCCTATGGAGCAAACTGAGTCCTTAGAACAATTGCGAGCTTTGGAAAATGGTGCTAAAATCAGAGTTATTCTAACAGACCACGTCAGCGTAGGTGTAGACACACCGGAACAAGCGGCTCAAGTGGAGCAAATCTTATTAAATACACACTAAAAAATCACTATCATGAAATACATCTTCGTCACAGGCGGTGTCGTCTCTTCTTTGGGTAAAGGACTAGCGGCTGCTTCCATTGGAACTCTACTAGAACGTTGCGGTCTCAAAGTCACCCTTCAAAAGTTCGACCCTTATCTTAACGTAGACCCAGGTACAATGAGCCCCTTTCAACACGGGGAAGTTTACGTTTTAAATGATGGCGCTGAAACAGACTTGGACTTAGGTCACTATGAACGTTTTGTCCATTGTAGCTTATCACGTCTCAACAACCTTACTTCGGGGCAAGTTTTTGAAAACGTGCTGAAAAAAGAACGCAGGGGAGACTACTTAGGTAAAACGGTTCAATACATCCCGCACGTTACGGATGAAATCAAAAATCGTCTCTATGAGGTTACAGAAAAATCCGATGTTGATATCATCATCACGGAAATTGGAGGAACCGTCGGAGACATGGAAGGTCACATTTTCTTAGAAGCTCTGCGCCAATTTGCTTTGGAAGTAGGTCGCGACAATGTCTGCTTTATTCATGTCACCTTGCTTCCTTACATTAAGGCCGCAGGAGAAATGAAGACAAAGCCTACTCAACAATCCGTGGCTAAACTCCGAGAAATCGGTATTCAACCGGATGTCATTATCTGTCGAACAGAATACGATATGAGCGAGGATGAACGCCGTAAAATCGCCATGTTTTGCAATGTGGAAGCCAAAAATGTCATCGCTTTCCGTGATGTTAAAAACACTATTTACGAATGCCCTCTTGACCTAAGCCAAGATAAAATAGACCGTATTGTAACCAAGCGTCTGGGGCTGGATGTTCCTGCCCCGAATCTGGCAGATTGGCAGCGTTATGTAGGCCGTGTTATTAGCCCAAGCCATTCCATCAAAATTGCAGTAGTAGGAAAATACATTGCTCTTCAAGATGCTTATAAATCCATCTACGAATCATTTACCCATGCAGGAGCAGAAAATGACACCCGCGTGGAAATTGTCCGTATAGATGCAGAAGAAATTGAAGAAAAGGGAGCAGAAGCCACTATTGGTACAGTAAATGGGATTCTGGTTCCTGGCGGTTTTGGAGATCGTGGAATTGAAGGGAAAATCTTAGCAGTTGAATACGCTCGTACAAAGCATATCCCCTTCCTTGGTATCTGCTTAGGTATGCAAGTAGCTGTCATTGAATACGCTCGTCACGTATGCGGAATGGATGACGCTAATTCTACAGAGTTTGCTCAACAAACCACACATCCCGTCATTAGTCTGCAAGAAGAACAAAAAGGGATCGAGGCTATGGGAGCTACCATGCGTTTGGGAGCTTATAAGGCACTTATAAGCCCCGGAACATTGGCTCATAAACTCTATGGCAAAGACAGCGTATCAGAACGACATCGTCACCGTTATGAGTTTAACCCGGCTTATCGTGAAGAGCTGGAAAAAGCCGGGCTCATCATCAGTGCCGTTAATGATGAACACGGTTTAGTTGAAGTTGTAGAGCTCCCAGAACATCCGTTCTTTATTGCCTGCCAATACCATCCTGAGTTCCAATCTGCACCAAACAGGGCGCATCCTCTCTTTTCCGGGTTGGTATCTGCAGCACTAGAACACAAGAGCCATTCCTAATCTTATCGTTAACCTCCCAAGACCTTTTCCGGAAAAGCTGTTCCGGGAAAGGTCTATCTCTTTAAAGGCATATGCTTACGGACACCATCGTCATCATCTTTTACTTTCTTGCAATATTTTGCATTGGTATCTATACGGGACGTAAACAAAAATCTTTGACAGACTATGCCTTAGGAAATCGGACGTTACCATGGTGGGCTATTCTGGCATCTATCTTGGCTGCAGAAATCAGTGCAGCTACATTTTTAGGAGCCCCGGGAGAAGGTTTTCATACCCGTAATTTCACATACGCACAACTCTGCATTGGTACGATTTTAGGACGTATCATTGTTGGCAAACTCTTTCTTAAACCCTATTATGACTACAAGGTTGTTTCCATCTATGAATACTTGGAAAAAAGATTCGGTCTCCTAACTCGCCGTACCGCTTCCATGGTCTTTATGATCAGTAGAGTACTTGCAAGTGGAACCAGACTTTATTTTGCAGGCATCCTCTTAGTCATTGCCTATCAATTCATGACAGGAACAACAGCAGACGCCGACCAAATCGTTCTGCTTTACATTATAGCATTGGTTCTCATCTCCATTGCCACTACCATTTACACAGCTATTGGAGGCTTAAAAGCCGTCGTCTGGACAGATGTTTTACAAGCTGTGGTACTGGGGATTTCTATGATGTCTGCCTTATGGGTACTATTTTCTCATATTCCAGGAGGCTGGGATTCCATTACAGCCACGATGAACGGAGAAGATGATTGGTGTCTCTTCTCTTGGGGAACAAAAGAAGGATTAACACTATTTCAACAATGTGGACATATCCTAAGCCAAGAATACACGGTATGGGCAGCATTTTTGGGGGCGACATTTATTACGATGGCAACACATGGAACAGACCAAGATATGGTTCAACGGATGCTAGCAGCAAAAAACAGTAGCGCAGGTACACGAGCCGTTATCGTATCCGGCCTTCTAGACTTCCCTATTGTCATCGTATTCCTTTTTACAGGTATTCTTCTTTATGTTTTTTACCAATATAACCCGTACAATCTTCCGGCAGATACTCCTCAATTACACGTTTTCCCCTACTTTATTATTCATGAGCTGCCTAACGGCATCCGAGGATTGCTAATCGCCGGTCTGCTCGCTACGGCCATGGGTTCCCTTTCTACAGCACTTAACTCCCTTGCGACAACCGCCACAAAAGACTGGTATCAGGGAGTTCTCCGACCAAACGCAACAGAACAGCAACTGCTTCAATGCGTGCGCTGGAGTACAGCCGGATTCTCCCTCTTATTGATTCTTGTTGGTTCCATCACGGCTTGGTACGTAGTACACCATCCGGAAATCCGTATCATCCAAATTGCTTTGGGCATATTCGGTTATACCTATGGATCTCTGCTAGGAATCTTCCTGTTAGGAATGTTAACCCGTACTAGAGGAAATGATACAGGCAATGCCATTGCTATGACCACGGGATTCCTTGCTATTGCTTTATTGACAGGAATCATCCCCCTGCCGGAAGGCTACGACCAATGCCTCCCGGATATAGCATTTCCCTGGCGAGTCACCATCGGAACGCTTGTTACATTTGGAGTTGGATTCTGTTTCAGAAAGCGTTCCCTATCTCCAACAGACAATTAACTAATCATACAACCTCTTTGCGATAAAATCCCTCATCCTACAAATAAAAAACGTTTCGTTTCCCTCATACGACATCCATTCTCATTTTCCCTCAAACACACCGTCTCAATTATTTAATCCATATTTTGAAATAGGGAGGCAGAGACTCCTCTCTTTTCCTATTTTATCACGCTTGTCTGGAAAACAATTTTGAGCTTGCATGGACTCTCTCTTTTTTGTACTGACTAAAGCTAAGAATTGGCTCTTCTCACTTCTCAGCAGAAGGAGGAGTTTTACTCCGTTTTCTCCTTCGAATAGAAAAGTGTTTGCCGGAACCCATCCATTTTCATGAAGATCAAATTTTTCACTAATCGTCCTATCAAACACGTCGATAAAGGGTTTGCTCTCATTGCGACCATTACCCTGATGATGCTTCTGGCGTTACTTAGCGTAGGACTTCTTACCATAGCGTCTTCCCAAGTTCGTATTTCCGAAAAACAACTTTTTGCAGCGGAAGCAAAATCCCTGGCCAAGTTCTCTTTAGAAGTAGCTCTGGGACAACTCCAATGTGAATTGGGACCAGACCAACGTGTCTCTGCCAATTCCGGTATTCTTTCATCTGGCTCAAGTAGCGGAAGTACTCCATACATATTAGGTGTATGGAACAGCTGGGACACATGGCTTAACAAAAACAACTCCAAAGGAATGAGTATTTCTTCCACTTATGATTCCGGAAGAAAAGCCATGTTCAGGCGCTGGCTTATTTCTGACCCTGATTTCCGTAGATTAAGTTCCTTGGAAGCCGGTAAAAACACACTTGGTAAACGTACTCGTTCAACGAAAGAATCCCGTAGTGTTGCTCTGGTAAGTTCCGGGACACTCGGTACCCCTGTGGGTTCTAAAAATCAGGATGAAAAAGAAATATACGCCCGAGTTGTTCGCGTGGATGACTCTTCCAAAACCACAGGAGTGAAAAAAAGTTCTAATTCTCGCAAGTACATTGCGTGGTGGGTAACTGGAGAAAACCAAAAAGCGCGTATCAATCTACTGCCTCACGCTTCCGAAGAAAGCTCTGACCCTGTCACAATCCTGCGTTCTACATGGGACACTCCTGGTCCTGATCTGGAAACACTCAATCTTTCTTCCATCATGGAAACCGGTTCGGGCAACGATATGTCTGCTGTAAAAAAACTCATCACACTTGACTCTTTGTTAGCAAGTAATAAGAACAGCCGGTTAAAAGATTTAGGAGATGTTTATCACGATATTTCCCTGGTTTCATCCAGCCTCCTAACTGATTCTAAGTTTGGTGGTTTGAAAAAAGACCTTAACATTCTGTTTTCTCAGGAAAAGCTTCCGGATGAGTTCCGTGGCGATACTGCAGACATCGGCCTACGACCATACACTTCTGAAGACGGGAATCCATCAGATCAAGCCCGTCCCATTGGTTCTTGGAATCAACTTTACCTGTGGGCAAATGTCTGGGATTCTTCCACTAAGCGAGACGGACAAGACGCTACTGCTACCATTCAGTGGAACGGAAGCTCTCCCACAACTCTTATTGCCTCCGACTCTGCTTCCAATTTGGAAATGATGGATAATCGCTACACCTATATGCGTCATCCTATTCTGTTGCGCTTCTATTCTTTCGTCGGAATTAACTATATCAAACACGGGAACAAGCACCCCAATCGAGGTGGATGGATTGATGCCCGTATTTCCGTCATTCCCGTGTACGTATGGTGGAATCCGTACAATGTAGACATGAAACTCACCGACTCCAATGGAGGTGTCTGGGGGGCCTACTTCGGAGAACATCGGTTCATGCCTCTATTGCTCTCCCATAATGTCAAGTTTGCATGGAATCAACTGAATGAAAACGATCTCAACAGTTATTCAGAGTCCTGCTTAGTTCCCTATGTAAATCAATCTTTCAATAACCGTCAGGTTGCAGACTTCGGTGCCTCTTTCCGGACCACGTCCAAACTCAACAGCGATGGTTCTACGGTCAAAGGAGATCCTTCTATTTTAAAAGCAGGAGAAATCGTTGTTTTTGCTCAACCTGTTGTATCCAACATTGAACACGGCAATGAAGTTTACAAAACCAAAGCGAGCAGTGGAGACTTCCGACCAGATAGATTTCCACTTAAGGAAGGTTGGTCTCAAGAACCCGGTCAAGTCAGTTCCTATGCCGTTAACCTTCTAGACGGCGTTCGCTATGAACTGTTAGATGGTAGCGGATATAATCAGGTAGGCATTGCGAAAGCATCCGTTATTTTTGCGGAAGATCTTAACCAACTTAATGGTACTCCTGATAACCATGTACTTGCCGTTAAATATGGAGACAAGGGATCTTCAAACGCTTTGGGGACATTTATCATGGGAGCAGGTCTGATGGATCCTAGTAAGATGAACAATACGTCTTCCTTAAACGGGAAAAATACTGCTGAAATTGACATCTTCTCCAAAACGATGCCGGCAATCCTCAATTTGAATTGGGGTGCTTGGGAAAAGCCTCTCGTTGACCAAATTAAACTCCCTGCTGAAATGTGGGAAGACAACGAAGGTACCAATGAAGAAGCTAAGAAAGCAGGTGAATATGGCACACCTTCTCTAGATTCCACCTTTGTTGCCTATTACGGTGTATCTGTCAAATGGGGCAAGCCTCCCGTCATTGGTACATATCCGGAAGGCAAAGATTACCGGGCTAAAACCTGGCAACACTCCAGCCCCCTTTTCTGGGGAGGACAGATGCCTGTCGCTTCAGACCTGGGACGTCACTACAGCCCGTACCAATTTGAAGTTAAGAACGCCAATAGCGATTTCTTCCCCATCACCATCTCCAATATTCTTTCCAATGACGGTACCAGGCTCTCCCCGTTTGGTGGCCCCGGAGCTGAACAAGTAAACAAAATTGTAGCTGCGGAACTCCCCTTCCAACAACCTGCCAGTTTGGCTGGATTTGCCGGTTGCCGCCTGACTCCGGGATGGTATAGGACAGACTCTAAAAACGCCATTGCCAAGCGTTTCGCCTATCAATCGGGCGTACCGGGTGTAGGTATTGGCAATGCTTTTGCTGACCCCATGCTCCCTGCTGATAAAATCTTTTCTCATAATGAAATTATGGGAGATTCCTCCCTGGGTGACTTCTGGGATCACGGCTTCATGATCAATGACGCTCTCTGGGACTCTTGGTTTGCGTCTTCATTAGCCGTTCGTCCCACCAGTATCGGCGGCTCTGGTAAAGAGGACCTGAAATCCGTACTTCAACAAGCATTCTCCACAGATTCGGCTTCCGACAAGGCATCCGGTATTGCAAATCGTCGCTTTGTTCCTAACCTTCAAGGCAAACCATACGAAAACGTTGTAAACGAACTCTCCAAAACGGATGAAGGCTATAAATACGCCTCTAAATATCTTACCATTGATGGCGGATTTAACGTCAATTCCACTTCAGAACGTGCCTGGGAAGCAACTCTAATGGGGCTGAAAAAGCGTACGCTCCTTTACTCCAGAAGCGGGAAACCCACCGTACTTAACAACTCACAGGCATCTTTTTCCCGCTTCGGAATCGCCAGTAATGACAAATCCCACGTGGATGACTATGGTTCCATTGGGGTAACTCAAGGTATGCCTGATGGAGATGCCATGGCATGGTCTGATCTGAGAACGTTAAGTGATTCCCAAATCAAATCCTTAGCTCAGAATATGGTTAAGGAAGTGAAGAAGAGAGGTCCATTCCTCAATATGGCCGATTTCATCAACCGCCGTCTGCAAAGTGGTGACATGGGAGTTAAAGGTGCATTGCAAGCTGCCATTGATGAAAGCTCTATTAACAGCACATTTGATGAACTCTCTGATATGGTCATCACTCCAAAAAGTGGTTATCCAAACCAAGATGCAGCCAAGGGTTCTGTCTACACTGCTGCACCTGGCTATCTGATTCAGTCTGATGTTCTTGCCGTCCTAGGGAATATCTTAACCACTCGCGATGATACGTTTACCGTGCGAGCTTATGGCGAGTTGACCAACCGTGAGGGAGCAGTTCTATCCAGAGCATGGTGTGAAGCTGTAGTCCAGAGAGGCATCAATTACGTAGACCCGGTTGACGCACCGGAAACACCGGCAACTAAAGTTAACATGAAAAATGGTATGCTGGAAGAAACGGATTTGAGTCCCGTCAATAAGGCTTTCGGCAGAAGATTCAATGTTGTCTCTTTCCGATGGCTCTCTCCGGAGGAAGTATAAAAACTCCTATCTCTTACTAATCATTTCAATTCACTAACATATGCGTATTTTATCACTCTTAGCTTTCTTTTTTCTGATCGGAAGTATTCCTTTAGTTCATGGACAAGGAAAAGCATCTTCTTCCAAAGATTCCCCGTCTGCTAAGCCGGATACGAACTCTCCGGCTGCTGATACAGTAGATACATCCTTGGCTCCTGCAGCGGTTAATGGTATTCGTTTTGTTCTTAAGGAGCCAATGACGCTTCCTTCCCCTATTTTCATGCCTGTTGCTTCCAAAAAGTTGGAAAAAGTGGAAATACGACCAGCTCTCCCGGGGCGTCGTTGCGTTTATCCCAAGAGTAAAGTAATTACTCTGTTTGGAGCATTGGATGCTAAGGGGATGCCTACAAATAAACTGGTTTCCAAACCCCTTCCCGCTGACCTCGGAGCAAAAACGCTGGCTCTGGTTGGGAAAAACGGCAAGGGAGAGTTTACCCTGGATTTCATCAATGAATCAGATTTACCTTTAAATTGCGTTTATATTCAAAACTTGACAGGAAGAGCTTTCACCTTGGAATTACCAAAGCCTCCGTCAGGGGAAAAAAGTACCATAGAACTCCCTAGCAAGGCCACTTATATCTTTGGCAAAAACTCTTCATCATCCAAAGTATCTTGTGCAACTCCCGCCAATTTGACATATATGACTCGGCTAAAAAACGGTAAAGTCATTAAAGTAAAAGACAGAGGCATGATGCTAACAACGTATCCCAACCGAAAAGTCGTCATGATTCTTTCTCCGGATTCTACCGGACGGACCGTTGTTTTAACTGAGCTGATGATTTTTAAAGAAAAACCGGGAGCAGCTTCTTCTGCTAAATAACAGACAGACGCCTTCTCAATAAAAACTTAAGCATCTTCAGATGCACAAATATAAAAAAGACGGGGGTACACGCCCGTCTTTTTTATTTCTATATATTGCTCCCTCCAAAATAAATCTTTCCAGATAATTTCCCATTACTTTAAGAAAACTAATAAACTTTGGGAACTAATCCCTGTTTACTCATTTTGCTCTCCACCTTACGTCGGTTTTCCTCCAAACGTCTGGCATCATATGCGTCTTCCAAAGGTTGGGCATCTGGAATATGATCTCTATGATTTGCTCGATACTGTTGAACTTGCGGCAGGACTCCTTCCACCAGTTCTCGACACACCCATGACGGCAAAATATAAGTCTCAGTCCGCCCCGCGCGGCTCAACGCCATTCCTACAAACTTTCCATTAACATCAATAACGGGGCACCCGGTCCGTTCCGGAAACAACGTCATATCCGATTGAATAACGAGAGGGAACTCATCCCTTTTCACACTCATTCTGTTCCCCATAGAGTTCATCATATCCAGACGCTTCTGGGGAAACTTCATGACTTTGGGCCTGGCTCCCGTAAGAAGCTTTCCTTCTATTACCTGATTCCGACGCTTTACTTCCACAGGGATCGTTTCACCCGGTCGAATCCCTACCATCGCCGCTCGAATAGAATACATACCGTCTACCGGTTTCCCATTCAATTTCATCAGTACATCCCCTGCCCTTAGACCGCTACGATGTGCACCACTACCGGCCTCCACGCCTCCTATCATGACTCCGTCTCCATCCCAACGAGGATCAGAAACAACGCCCAAGTAAGGTTGGTCATCAGCCCTAAGACTCCGCTGAGCCACAGACACAACCCCAAAGTCACTCACGTGTCCTGAGGGAGAAACAGCAGCTATCACATCTCCTTCCTGAGCTTGAACATATGAGTCCATATCTATAG
This sequence comes from uncultured Akkermansia sp., assembly GCA_964525305.1. Classification (GTDB taxonomy): domain Bacteria; phylum Verrucomicrobiota; class Verrucomicrobiia; order Verrucomicrobiales; family Akkermansiaceae; genus Akkermansia. The sequence goes on along the minus strand of CAZGGR010000007.1, from coordinate 34,272 downwards.
GAGGAGCAGGTAACCCCGGCACATCCATCATCAACAAATCATGTTCAGGTAGAGCAAAAAGCACCTTAGCATCATAAATCTGACCTGAAGAATCAACCAACATGACAGGGCGCTTTTCTCTCTTCAGATCACTCAATTTAGTAAGCACTTTTCCTTTCCCTACCACCGTTCCCAAAGCGACCTGAGAATTACCGGTCACTAAAGCAACAACGGACTGCCCAATCGGAGCGGCTACATTATCCCACTCACGAAAAATTTCCCGTGCCTGAGAATCAAGTTCAGCCTTATCCTCCGGAGCAATCAATTGATCCGGAGGCAAGGGAGATGCAATTTCCTGAGCATACGCCGCAACAGTCCCAGCTAATGCCATCCATAAAAATTTCTTTATCATCTTTGAATCTGTTCCTGAATATTCATACCGGACATCAAATCACCACGCTTACCAAATGTAAGCTCTGCTTTATAAGCAGTTCCCTTTCTCACCACAACTACAGGCACAGTTTCTCCAGGTCTGTGCCGGCCCAATTCTCGTAGTATATCTCGTACAGAACGCAAGTTCCTGTTATCCATATGCGTTATAACATCTCCCGGCTTAATTCCGGCGGCATCTGCAGGAGAATCCACAACAACATCTTCTACAACAACACCTTCTACGCCTAATACTTCCATCATGGTAAATCCCAGTACAGGGGATTCAGGATCAGCCATAGGATGTAGCCCCAATTGTCCCCAGTGTTGACCGGAAAACAATTTTCCCCAGTCTTTTTTGAACACAGAAATCGGCACATGATTGTTAATCTTCAACATAGGGCCTATAGATGAATGAATTCCCACCAACTTCCCGGATAAATCAAAAAGAGGACCGCCTGAATCGCCACCGATCAACGTGCATTCCGTAATAAGAAAGCGTTGTTTCCCATCTGTACACAGGCGTCCCATACGGATAGGGGCGCGCCGTTCCGGATCAAACCCTTTGGAATGTCCTAAAGCTACAACAAAGTCGCCAACCTTCAATGAATCGGATTCCCCCAGCTCTACATAGGGGTATTTCCTACCACCATCCATGATTTGAACCATTGCGGCATCCCTCGTAAAGTTGGCTCCCAGTACTCGTCCTTTCAGTACGCGCCCATCTGCAAATACTACACGCATAAACTCATCACTCCCAACTACGTGAGCAGCCGTTAAAATAAGTCCATCCGGAGAAACTATAACCCCGCTACCGGTCTCCCCCCCATCAGCAACCAAAGCAACTGTAGCTCCTGTCACTTTGGAAGCTACTGCTCTCACATGTATTTGCAGCTCCGCCATGGAAGACATACTCCCTGCGAAACTTATCCCTCCTAAACACAGAGCTATAAGCCCAATCACAACTAAGTGATACACTTTTGTCATTCTGAAATGTGATATGATGAAATTACCGATAATTAGATAATAGGACATATACTATTGTATAAACGTTCAAACGAGTAAGATTTTGTCTAATAAATGCGGCATAACAACGTATCTTTTGCTTAGACCATCCCGTATATTTATGATAAAACCCCCGTCACGGATGGGGTTCAACAATAAATCACGAAAACAAAGTGCTACCTCCTGGAGAGAGCGCATTCAGGATGGAGCCCCCACCCGTCCTCAAACAGAACGTAAGAAACGTCCTGTACCCAGACCATCCTACCCCGATTTGCCACAGGAAAATCCGGCTCCGGCAGTTATACCGGGACCTACGCGCAGAATAAGAGACTCTCACACAAACTTCGCTAAAGAAGAAACACCATCTTTCCCCCCACCCCAACAGGATCAATATTCTGAAGAATCAGCCATCCCTTCAAAACGTTTACCTAAGCACCCTAAACAACATTTTACTTTGTTTGGTGCCTTAATGTTCGTCCTGTTGATGCCTTTCCGCTTCATTGGCACTTTAACACGAAATATCCGTTGGTTCATCTGCTGGCCACTACGCATCTTGCTGGGATTCAGTTTTGTCAGCATCATTATCGGAGCCATTCTGGTGTTTCTTTACGGCACCATTGCCAATCGTTATGATATTTCAGAAGTAAAAAGTAATATTCCGGAACGTACAATTATTCTAGATCGTAAAAACAGAACCATTGGCACCCTTCACGGGGAAAACAGAAAAAGAGTTAGTCTTCAGGACATTCCTCCCATTTTTATAGATGCTCTTTTATTGCGTGAAGATAATCGTTTTTACAGCCACGGCGGCGTAGACTGGATAGGTGTAGGACGGGCTATTGCCCAAGTTCTCAAACACAAAAGAGCCACGCAAGGAGCCTCCACTCTAACCATGCAGCTGGCCAAAATTACATACAACCACAGAGAACGCAATCTGCATGCAAAGTTAACAGAAGTAGCCTTAGCTAAACGAATTGAAGCAACCTATACAAAAAATGAAATCCTGGAAACTTACATCAATCGTATTTTTTGGGGACACACTTTCTTGGGAATTGCAGCCGCTGCTAAAGGATACTATGACAAAGAGCCTCAAGATTTAACCCTAGCAGAATGCGCTACTTTAGCAGGCATCATTTATGGCCCAAACGATTTTTCTCCTATCAAACACCCGGAAGAAGCAAAAAAAGTGCGTGACATCGTCCTGGGATTGCTAAGAAGTGAAGAAAAAATCACAGAGGTACAATACCAAGCGGCGCTAGCAGAACCAATCATCACCAGAGTACCCCAATCACGTTCAGAAGAAAACTACGCTATGGATCTCGTACGCCGGGAACTAGACGCTATTTTGGAAGAAGAAGATATCCGCTTGGGGGGGCTGGTTGTCCACACGACATTGGATCTCGATTTACAAAACGCCACGCTGGACGCCATTAACAAACATATGAATACGCTTGAAGCGCGTAAAGACTTCAAGAAACACTTGGCTTCCATGCAAGCCAAACGAGAGAAAAAAGGAATCCGAAAAAACAAGCTACTTACGAAAACGGAATATGAATCGTCTTTGGCCGCATGGCAGCAACTCCCTGTAGAACAACGAAAAAAAATCGCCCCACCATCTCCTAATTATATTCAATCTGCAGCCGTTGTCATGAATAATGCAACAGGAGCCCTTTTGGCTGTAGTTGGTGGTAGAGATGCTGAAGAATCTAAACTAAACCGAGCTATTCAGTCCAGAAGACAAACGGGATCTCTATTCAAACCATTTATTTATGCTACTTTCTTCCAACAAGGATATTCTGCAAATACACTCATCTCTGATGATAGGATTGCTTACGGAGAAATACGTGGTGCCGCCAACTGGTCTCCCCGAAACTCCGATGGTACCTACCGGGGTATGAAGCCTGCATCTTTCGGGCTCATCCTTTCTCGTAATACAATGTCCGTTCGTATTGGAAATAAAGCAGGCTTATCCAATGTCATTCAGTCTGCCGAACTGGCAGGCTTCCACGGGAACATTTATCGCACGCCGGCTCTTTTCTTAGGGACATGGGAAGCCTCACCCTTGGACATAGCTAGTGCTTACAGCGTGTTTGCTAATGGAGGAGTACGCCCCACACCATATATTATTGACCACATCACGGACTCTCTCGGACAACCGCGCTTCTCCATCACTAAAAGCAAAAGGATCGTGTATTCTTCCAGAGCAGCTAACGTCACATCTTCCATTCTTCAACAGGTCTGCAAACCGGGTGGCACGGCAGGGAAAATATCAGCTCTTGGGTTCAAAGCTCCCTGCGGAGGGAAAACGGGCACAACCAACAATTATACCAACGCTTGGTTTGCCGGATACACTTCCAATCTAACGTGCAGTGTTTGGGTCGGATTTGATACTTCCATCAAGATTCTGGAAAAAGGCTATGGAGGGACTTTGGCTCTTCCCATTTGGGTAGATATTATGTTGGCAGCTCAGAAAGAAGGTTATCCTGCCAATGCCATACGCACACGCCCCGGAGCAGAAGGACAAGCCGTATTCGTTTGCCGGGAATCTAATCAACTGGCTCATTCCGGATGCGAACACGCTAAAACAGCTTATTTTGAAACTTCTGCTGGGTATCAGGCCCCGGTCAAAATGTGTACCAAACACACCCCGTGGTCGAACCCTACATCTGAAGAAAATATCCCTTATGCAGAACCGCTGGACGCAGGAGATGATAACATTCCCCTAGCAGAGCCGGTGGAAGAAACCGATGTCATTCCTTACGCAACCCCTATTTAATTGTTTTCATGATGTTCTCTTCTGTTTTTCTCTGGATTCTCACATTCCTATTGATTGGGATCTGTATTGCTCTTCTGACTTTATTACTACGTTACCGAGACAAAGCAATTCGCCTTGAAACAGAAGTCCGTTTGTGGGAAGAGCGAGCAGAAGACAGGGCTCAAATACTACGACGGGCAAATGACGTCCTGAAGGAATCTTTTGCCGGTATTAGTGCTGAAATTCTGCGTAATTCAGAAAAACAATTTCTTAATTTGGCCGAGACTCGACTTCAATCTCAACATCTGCAAGCTAATCATGATTTGGAATCCCGGAAACAAGCTATTGAAGCCATGCTGAAACCGGTCAGTGAATCCTTAAAACTCATTCAATCCCATCTAGGAGATATAGAAAAAGAACGAGTAAGTTCCTATGCAGATTTAAAAACTCAAATCAACCACATCATTACCGGTAATGAATCCCTAAGAAATGAGACCTACAAGCTCTCTCAAGCACTACATCACAATAGCGCACGCGGACAATGGGGAGAACTTCAACTGCGCCGCGTTGTGGAGCTGGCAGGTATGGTAGAATACTGTGATTTTTCCACACAAGAAACTCGCTCTAAAAACGAAGAAAAAATCCGACCGGATATGGTTATACATCTACCGGGAGGTCGGTCTATCATTATTGATGCCAAAGCACCCATGTCTTCTTACTTAAATAGCATTCAAGCAAGGACTCCGGAAGAACACAATCAGTGGATGACTAAGCATGCAGCAGATGTAAAAAGGCACTTACAGCAATTAAGCGCAAAAAACTACTTTGCCCAATTCTCCCCATGTCCGGAGTTTGTCATCATGTTCCTGCCAGGGGAATCTTTTTTCCAAGCAGCTCTGGAAGCAGATCCGTCTCTGATTGAAACTGGGGCAAACAACAAAGTTATTCTTGCTACACCCTCCACTCTGATAGCTCTGTTAAAAACCATTGCCTATGGTTGGAAACAAGATCAATTGGCAGACAACGCAAAAAAAATATCAGAAGCCGGCAACGAACTCTTCCAAACTTGTGCCGTTCTTACCGAACATTTTACATCTTTGGGCAAAAGTCTTTCCCAAGCTGTGACCCAATATAATAAAACTATTTCTTCATTCGAGAGACGCTTCCTTCCTCGAGCCCAGAAATTAAAAAATCTGGGAATCACCGCAACCAAAGAGCTTCCTGAATCTATGGGAGACATCTCGGAACAGGCTAAATCTCCAAACATTCTGGATTAATTATTCTGCCCTATCTCTCCAAATTTTTACGCCGGACCCAATACAGGGAAATACCCTTCTTCATGCAAACACGCTGCCAATTCCGAGGCATTATCGCACACCGGTACATGAAAAGCTTCTAAAGCAGCTCGGGAACTATACCCCCACCCTACTAAAATAAGCCGTGTCCCAGCATTAACAGCTGTATTTCCATCATGCGCAGAATCTCCAACCATACACAATTCTTCCGGCTTCATCCCCCAATCATAGCCAATGGACAATAAGGCATCCGGCTCTGGCTTACGGGGGAAACGTTCGGAATACCCCATCACCACTCGAAAAGGGATATCTGGCAAAATTTGACGGACTAAAGGCTCTGTAACTACATGTGGTTTATTTGATAAAACGCCCAGCGAATACCCTTCTGAGGCCAAAGCTAACAATAGATCACTAACTCCCGGATACGGAACAGTTCCATCCTGCCATGTATGCGGATATTCACGCATAAACCCATGATGAACCTCTTCAAAGGCTTCCCTCGGAACGTCTCCATTAAAATACTCCCTCAAAGAAGCCAGACAAAGTTCCCTAGAGCCCTTACCAACCATTCCTCTGACGGCTTCCACAGAATGCTCCGGATACCCCAATGCTTTTAAAGCCAGATTCAGCCCACGCGCAATACCTGGGATAGAATCCACCAGAGTTCCATCCAAATCAAAAACAAACCCTGTTTTCATGGATTCTCAATGACAAAAACCTCGCTCAGAAGTTTCTACAAACTGGATGATTCTCTGCAAACATGCATTTTGAGCATACCCGGAATCCCTAAGCTCTGCCAATGCTTCATGAACAGTAAGTTTTTTATTAACAAATAGTTTTTTGTAACACATCCGCACGGACTTCAGATCATCCTCGGAAAAACCACGGCGTTGCATTCCAATAGAGTTTACAGATCTTGTAACTGCCGGATGTCCTTCCACGATTGTATATGGTAGTACATCCTGACTGACTCGAGCCATTGCTCCAACCATAGCGTGCTCTCCAATGTTAACAAACTGATGTACGGCGCAACATCCTGCCAAAATGGCGTAATCCCCTACTATAACGTGTCCGGCTGCCGTTGCAAATCCGGAAAAAATCACGTTATTGCCAATTTGGCAATCATGTCCAGCATGGCAAGACACTAAAAAAAGATTATTGTTGCCTATCCGAGTTGCATTGCCAATATCCGTTGCTCGATTGATCGTTGCATTTTCCCGGAAAACATTGTTATCCCCAACTTCCAAATATGTGGGCTCTCCTCTGTATTTCAAGTCTTGGCTTTTCAAACCAATGACGGAAAACGGGAAAAACTCATTTCCGCTCCCGAAAGAAGACGGGCCATCTATAACCACATGGCTATGAAGTACACAACCCGGCCCTAGCTTGACATGTTCTCCGACAACACAAAAAGGACCGATTTTAACATCATCTGCAATCTCTGCAGTAGAATGCACTACTGCCGTTGGGTGTATCTCTGGCATGACTGACACAAGTATGAAACAAATTCAGTTGATGAAAAGACTAAATCCACCACGGAGAGTCTTTTTATCACATTTGCCCGAAAGCTTCCATGTAAGCTTCCAAAGCAGGTACCCAAGGAAGTAGCAACATTCGTATACCTTGCAAGCAAAGCAGTATTAATACAATCGTCATCACCAGCTTTCGAAAAGTAATAGAACTGTTTAGTATATCCGTAGTTCCAAACTTCCTATCCCAAGGGGTAAAACCAAAACGACGTACCCACCACCATCCAAAAGATAATCCCAACAACAACAGCGCTGGAGCAAAGCATCCTACCCCCAGCACCATAACAAACAAAGATCGCTTAAACGCCACAGCAAAAGAAAGCTTCTTCCCTCGATAATCCCTGACGGTCACGCCTAACAATGCCTTACCCGGCGTCGTACCCACGGTACTCAAGAAAAACGTTTCTACCAGTACCATTGGTAAACAAAATAACAACAATGATTCATAAGAACCGGGAAGAAAAATAGGATTAAACCCCATTCCTATTCCCCTAAGCACACCAAAATACAGTGTTGCAAACATCATCACATCTGCCAGTCTCCCTAAGAAACGGACATAGGCATAAGGCACCACTATCCTCAATTCTCCTTCTTCCCCTCCTTCTTTTCCAACCGTTTCTACATTTTCTGCCGTGCATTCTTTCTCAATCGCTTCCCCTCTCTGCGACTCGTTCATATCATCCACCTTCTCTACAAGAGCCCCTTTCAAAGCAGGCAAATCTCTGATATTCATCCATTTATGACAACCATAATGCCACGCCTTGACATCTCCTGGAATCAATCCAGATTCTAACATAGAGAGTACCTCCACCTCAGGCAGGGGTCCTTTCTTCTCTTGATCCTGAATCCAATAAATATCCATTTATTTAGGTATATTACATACTACGTAAAGAACGAGCAGGATCTTGACGGGCAGAAATCAAAGCGGGGACAATGGATGCAATAACCACCATAACAAAAGCCTTAACTGCCTGCCATATTATATCTGCCCAATCGATCACCACTGGTATATTCGCCGTACCATGGAATGACACAGGAAACGGATCAAAGCCTATTCCTGCCAAAAAGCCCTGTATTTGCATGCGATACTCCAGCATCAACAATCCCAAACACACGCCCAAAACTGCCCCGACTAAGCCAATAATAACTCCTTGCCACAAAAATACACGAACCACTTGAAACGGCGTAGCTCCCAATGCTTTCATCACTGCTATTTCCTTTTTCCTTTGGATAGAAACAGTGAACATGACAGCCATGATGCAAAAAGCTGAAATCAAAGAAATAAAAGACAACACAAAGCTCATCATCATGCGTTCCTTCTGCATCAATTCAAACCATGAATTGAAACGATCATGCCATGTCTCCAGTGTCCAGGTTGAAGAAGGCTTTTCTTCCTTTTCCAAAGCCTGAGAAACTGGCGCCAACATTGTTTCCACATGATATGGATCTTCCACTCTCAAAGCCACAGCCTGCACCACATCATCTTCATAACCCAATAATTCCTGTCCTATAACTAGAGGAATAAAAATATCCGGACTTGGCGTATGCTGAGATGCTCTGTATATCCCTATTACTTCCAAATCTTTGGGCATAACAAGCTCTTTTATCTTGCGAAAACACTCCATATCCGCTTCATTCCTTTCTCCTGCCTTAAAGGCACCTAAAAGACGTCCCCACTCCTTCTGTGTCCCCTGTGGGAAAGCCACTCGCCCGTCCCATGCTAACTCTCCACCGTTCAACAACATTACTAAATCCATTAATAAGGAACGATCTGAATCACGACAAGGAACAGCCAACATTCCATTGATTTGCATCAACACCTTGTCCACGTTCTCCTTACCTGACAATTCTTTTTTCTCCTCTGCCTTAAGGGATTTACCCCACAAGTTCAAATCACGAAGCTCCCTAGCATTTTTTTCTGCCAACATAGGCAACTCTGTTTGCTGATAAGCATGGGATATCTCCTGAAAATTCCGTGTAGTATACACCCGAATCATATCCCCTACATTCAACCCCAGATTCTCTGCCACAATGGATGAAATCACAGCCTTTTCCCCCATATCCAAATCTGCATTACCATCTGCCACCAGACGCTTCAAATCTTCCAATTGTGCTGTATTTTCCGTGTCTATAGCTCGAAAAAAACAGGGTCTTTGCCGTCCTTGTACATCTACTAGAGCATAATCTTCTATTAAGGCATAGGTGGACTGTACTCCGGGTACACGCTTTAGTTTTTCACTCAGCTCTACCCAATCTGGAATTACTTCCCTCAAGCCAAAATCATTCCGATAACACACTTGTACATGAGGAGAATGGGCGAATAGATTACCCTGAATTTCCTTCTGGAGGCCTCCCATGACAGATAACACAACAATAAGAACCATTACTCCTAGAGAGACGCCTAACAGGCAAATTAGAGTAATAATGGAAAAGAAAGTCCGCAACGGATTCAAATACCGCAACGCTAAACTCAAGCTAATAGACCGGCTCAATAGTTTTTTCATGAACAACAAACACACCTTGCCTTATTACGAATGCCTTTCCAAGCCTAAAACATGTCCAGAAAAACAGGACCGCACTTCTATTGCCTCTAACCAATCAAACCCAAGATAAATTAATTTTTATCTTACAAGATCATTCATATTTTATAAATTTTCTAACACAATATTAATAATACAAGTAAAACACAAACAGCTATCATTTCAAACCAATATATTTTTATTAATAATAATATAAATTAATATTGAAATTATTTCAAAACATCTGCCATTTCTTACGAAAGAAAACACTTTATCAACCAATGACGTTTTTTTACATCGATCTTCCGGGCGTTTTTTGTTATGAAGCACAAAAGTCAGGGAAGCCTAGAGATGAAATCTAACTTTGATTTTTTGAAACGATACTGGCCAACACTGGCTCAAATAGGATCTGCGGCGGAAAACTATGTGTATTCCGACCCTAATGCTTGCCTGTACAAACTTGGCATGTTTGGAGAGCGATTAATTGTTGAAATCTTTGCTTTCGAACATATCCAAGAACCCACTATTGACAACACGCATTCAAATCGCATTCGCTTATTGAAACGAGAAGGCTTAATTCCCAAAAAGATTGATGATATACTTTATGTACTCAGAAAAACGAGGAATAATGCCGTACACGGTGGGGCTGATTCTGTTGATGATGCAAAAACGTTACTACAGATGGCACATAGCCTCTCTGTTTGGTTCATGACAGTATATGGTGATTGGGATTATATTGCCACTGACTTCGTTATGCCTGAAAATATTATTCAGCCCAATTACGAAGCAATTATAAAAGAACAGGAAGATAAAATTACTATTCTTTCTAAACAAGTAGAGCAAGTTACTACTAATACATCAACAAAAACAGCAAAGGAGAGAGCTGAAAAGGCAGAAATTGAGTCAGAAAGCATGGAACTTTCTACTCCAGAAATCCGTTACTTAATTGACGAGCAACTTCGCAAAGTCGGTTGGGAAGCCAACAGTAACTGTTTGTGCTATTCCAACGGAACACGCCCTCAGAAAGGTAGAAATCTTGCAATCTCTGATTGGCCAACTGATTCTTATGATGGGGAAAATGGCTGCGCTGATTATGCATTGTTTGTTGGCCTACAACTTGTTGGTATCGTGGGCACTAAAAAAGAAACTATTGATAGTTACTCTGTTATTGACTATCAGTGCAAGGAATACTCCAAGGACATTAAAAACGAGCATAAAAAATACACCATTGGTCAGTGGGGGGCATATAAAGTCCCGTTTATTTTTTCGACTAATGGAAAAAAGTATTTAAAACAGATTAAAACAAGATCAGGTATCCGGTATCTAGATCTACGCAATGAGGCTAATAAGCCCAAAACGCTCCAAGGGTGGATCAGCCCCCAAGGCTTGATGGAGCAATTAGAAAAGAACATTACTGCCGCAAATGCTAAACTCCAAAACACTCCCTTAGACTTGTTGCGGGACCCTAACGGCCTAAATCTACGCAAATATCAGCTTAACGCTATCGAATCTGTTGAACGAGCTGTCATTAGTGGGAAGCAAACCATTTTGCTTTCTATGGCAACCGGAACTGGTAAAACCCGCACAATCCTTGGCATGATTTACCGTTTTTTCAAAAGCGATCGCTTTAAGCGAGCTCTGTTTCTGGTTGATCGTACTACCTTGGGTGAACAAGCTGAGAATGTTTTCAAGGAAGTCAAAATCGAAGAACTGATGACTCTATACTCAATCTATAATATCAATGGATTAGATAAAAAGGAAATCGACAGAGAAACAAAAATACATATTTCCACAGTTCAAAGCCTTGTTAAACGCATTCTCTATCCCGAAGGTGATACTATGCCATCCGTTACCGACTACGATTTGATCATAGTTGATGAAGCACATCGCGGTTATATTCTGGACAAGGAAATGAGCACGACCGAAATGCTCTATCGAAACCAAGATGACTATATAAGCAAGTACCGCACGGTTCTTGAGTATTTCGACGCTGTAAAAATCGCTTTAACCGCCACACCGGCACTCCATACTACTGAAATTTTCGGCAAACCGGTATTTAATTACTCTTATCGTGAAGCCGTCATCGACGGCTATCTGGTAGATCACAATGTTCCCCACAACATTCGTACCAAGCTTCGTATTGAGGGCATCAAATACGAAAAGGGCGACCAGCTTGCTATTTATGATCCAATTACTGGTGAAATCCTAAATAGTGCTACATTAGAAGATGATATGAAGTTTGAAGTTGATAGTTTTAACCGCCAAGTTATTACAGAGAACTTCAATCGTACCGTCCTGAACGAAATAGCATGGGATTTCAATAAAGAAGGCAAAGGAAAGACTCTCATCTACGCTGTTAATGACAATCATGCAGATCTCATTGTCAATATTCTGAAAGAAATCTACGCAGAAAAAGGAATTAACAACGATACCGTCATGAAGATCACCGGCAGTGTGGCTGGTGGCAATAAGAAAAAAATCTCTGAAGCCATTAAGCGCTTTAAAAACGAATCTCTACCACAAATCGTGGTTACCGTTGACCTTCTGACAACAGGTATCGATATTCCTGAAATTACAACACTGGTATTCATGCGCCGCATCAAGTCCCGCATTCTATTCGAGCAAATGCTGGGAAGAGCCACCAGATTATGCCCATCCATTAGCAAAACCCACTTTGAGATTTACGACCCCGTTGGCGTGTATGAGTCATTGCAAAGCGTTAACGGAATGAAGCCCGTTGTTACTTCTCCCAATACCAGTTTCGAGAACTTGCTCAAAGGGCTGACCGTAACAAAAACAGATAAGGCTCGTACATATCTTGTAAACACCATTGTTGCCAAATTACATCGTAAAAGAGCAAAGGTAAGTGCCAAAGCTTTGAAACATTTCATCCACCTAACAGGAGGATTGGACATCATCAGTTTTGCTAATAAAATTCTAAACAACATAAAAAAACATGTTGAGCTTGCTGTCGAGGTAACGGCACATCCTATACCGTCCATAGAAATAACAAAAATTATTGACTATATCATAGCACATAAAGAGGCACTGCTCGTTTTAGATAAAGATAAACCACACAACATCCCTTCGCATATCATTAATACACATGAGGACGAATTAATTACTCACACTCGTGGCTATGGTACAGAACAAAAACCAGAAAATTATTTAGAAGCATTCAAAAAATTTATCAATACCAACATGAACTCCATAGAGGCTTTGCATATAGTCTGCACAAAGCCATCCGAGCTTACCAGAGAAGATCTCAAACTCTTGAAATTAGAACTTGATCGCCATAATTTTACAGAGAAGCAGCTAAACACAGCATGGAACAAAATGACTAACCAAGATATCGTAGCGGATATCATCGCCTTTATCCGCCAACAGGCTATAGGCACCATGTTGATTAGCCATGAAACACGTGTAAAAAATGCGTTTGCTAAATTAAAATTGAATCACAACTTTAATAATAATCAGCTTAATTGGCTCAAAAGAATTGAAAAAGTACTACTGGATGAATGTGTACTAGACGAACAAATTTTTGAAATTGGTGCGTTTAAGAATGCCGGTGGATTTACCATTATTGACCGCCGTTTCGGAGGCAAGCTCCGTGACATCATGACGGAACTAAATAAATATCTCTATGACGATGGAAAAATCGTAGCATGAATAATCAGGAAATTGTAGCAAAACTTTGGAATCTCTGCAATGTATTACGAGATGATGGAATCACCTATCATCAGTATGTTACAGAATTAACTTATATTCTGTTCCTGAAAATGTGTAAGGAAACCGGAACAGAAAGAGCCCTCCCTGAAAAATATCGCTGGAATATGCTCCTTGCCAAACATGGCTTGGAATTGAAGAAATTTTACAAGGAATTACTGGAACATCTGGGAGAAAGCTGCACCGGTCGCATTCGAGAAATTTATCAAGGCGCACAAAGCAATATCGATGAACCTAAAAACCTAGAGAAAATTATTCAGACCATCAACCTCTTTGACTGGTTCACAGCCAAAGAAGAAGGATTAGGCAATCTTTATGAAGGACTATTGGAAAAGAATGCAAGCGAGAAAAAATCCGGAGCCGGCCAGTATTTCACTCCTCGTGCTCTCATCAATATTATGACCCGACTTGTAGCTCCTCAGCCAGGTGAACGTTGCAATGATCCAGCTTGTGGAACCTTTGGCTTTATGATCGCAGCTGATCGCTATATCAAAGAACACTCTGACAACTTATTTGAGCTTCCTGTGGATCAACAAGAATTTCAGCGGACTCAAGCATTCTCAGGATGCGAATTAGTTCATGACACCCATCGTCTGGCCTTAATGAATGCAATGCTACACGATATCGATGGCCCCATCTATCTAGGCGATACTCTTTCTAATTTTGGTAAGGATATGAAAGGATATGACGTTGTCCTGACTAACCCTCCTTTTGGTACTAAAAAAGGCGGTGAACGAACCACCCGTGATGACTTTATTTTCCCTACCAGTAACAAGCAACTAAATTTCTTACAGCATATTTATCGTAGCCTAAATAAAACCAACAGAGCTCGTGCGGCCGTGGTTTTACCTGATAATGTCTTGTTTGCTGATGGCGATGGCGAACGCATTCGACGAGACTTGATGGAGAAATGTAATCTGCACACTATCCTGCGTTTACCTTCCGGTATCTTTTACGCCCAGGGCATTAAAACTAATGTTCTATTCTTCACCCGTGGTTATGAAGATAAGGGCAACACTCGTGAAATTTGGTTCTACGATCTTCGTTCTGCTATGCCGTCTTTTGGCAAAACAAGTCCGCTGAAAGAAAGCCATTTTGACGACTTCGTCAAATGTTACAAGGATGGCAATTTGTCTGCTCGAACTGAAACCTACAGTGAACAAAATCCCAACGGTAGATGGCGTAAGTTCTCTTATGAGGAAATCCTCGCCCGTGACAAAACTAATCTGGATATCACATGGATAAAATCCAACAGCAGTATCGATTCCTATTCTCTTGCTGAACTGATAGATGATATAAAGAAAAAGACCTCCGACATCGCTAAATCTGTGGCTATTCTAGAAGAATTGTTGGGCGATATAGATGAATAATGGACACAAAAGTATTACAACAAAAGGTACTTGACCTTGCCATTCGCGGTAAGCTTGTTCCTCAGAATCCACATGATGAACCAGCATCTGTTCTGCTAGAACGTATTCGCCAACAAAAGCAACAGATGGTTAGGGACGGCAAGCTCAAAGTTAAGGATATACAAAACGACACAATTATATTTGTTGGTGAGGATAATTTACATTATGAGAAGTTCCCTAATGGTAACGTAAAATGTATCGAGGATGAAATCCCATTTAAATTACCGAAAAACTGGGCTTGGGCAAGACTCAATACCATCACTGAAGTCATTAGCGACGGAGATCACCAGCCCCCACCTCAAACGTCTTCAGGAGTCCCATTTCTTGTAATTTCAAATATTTCTAGCGGAAAATTGTCGTTTAAAAACACGCGTTTTGTCGATGTTGAATATTTTAGACAGCTACCTGAAACTCGCAAGCCTCGAAGGGGGGATTTACTGTTTACTGTTACCGGGTCCTATGGAATTCCAGTCCTAGTGGATACAGATGATTATTTCTGTTTTCAGCGACATATTGCAATAGTGCGCCCCTGTGTCATTTCCAATCGTTACATCTATGTTGTATTTGGGTCAACATATATTAGATCCATCTGTGATGAGATGGCTACTGGCTCAGCACAAAAAACAGTTAGTCTTGCTACTCTAAGGAAACTGCTAATTCCCGTAGCCCCCCATAATGAACAAATACAAATTTGCAAACAAACACAAATTGCGCTGAGTATCGTTAACAACATATCATCAGATAAAGAATATTTATTAAATATAATCAAAAAAACAAAAGCAAAAGTTCTCGACCTTGCTATCCGCGGCAAGCTTGTTCCGCAAAATCCCGATGATGAATCTGCAACCATCTTATTGGAGCGGATCAGAACCCAAAAAGAAGAATCCACTAAACAAATCAAAAAAGAATCCATCATCTTCCAAGACAAAGCTCTCTCTTATTATGAAAAGATCGGGAACGAAATTAAGAAGATCGATGATGAAATACCATTTGAATTACCGGCTCACTGGATATGGTGTAGGGGGTATTCCTGCTTTGAAGGCATGGAAAGAGCAAAACCACAATGCGACTTTTTCGATTATATCGATATTGATGCCATAGACAATCGCTTACATCGCATTAAGAAAGCTAAACATCTTTCGATATCAGATGCACCAAGTCGTGCAATTCGTGCTGTAAAAACTGGAAGTGTTTTATTTTCTTTGGTTAGACCATATCTTGAAAACATCGCACTTATAGATCAGAAACACAGCAACTGCATAGCATCGACCGGTTTCTATGTTTGCAACTCCAACGGTGTACTACACCCCGAGTTCATGTTCTTCCTAATGATATCTGGTTATGTACTCAACGGATTGACTCAGTACATGAAAGGAGATAATTCTCCATCTATAAGTAAAGAAAATATCGAAGGCTGGCTTTATCCAATCCCCCCACTTGAAGAGCAAAAAGCTATAAGTTCCAAACTCAAATCTATATTAAGTGTGCTCGAAAATATAGAAAATAGTCTCGAATGAGACTTTTTAATGACAACGTAATATATTTCTCAATACTATTATTTTGATTCATGCGTTATATTTATTATAAGAAACCGTAATTTACATACTTATCGCATATCATCTAATTATTAGAATTTATGTAATATTAAACCTTTACAGGGTGAGATGGAAAAACTTCACGATGTGATGCAAAAGCATGAGAAAATGTTGTACAGACAAAGGACTTCTGTGGTTGTATCTGCTATAATTGAATGCACCGCTGGATACATACCCGGGAGTTTAATTCCGACTAGTTTAGTTGCACTTAAGCAATTAGCCTTAAAAACAGGAAGAAAGGCTATTGCGAAATGGATTAGCACACTTTCCTGTTGATTAATATGATTGGCGATTTTATATGGGCTATCATTACTAATTTCGTTGAAATATTAGTAATTATTTTAAAAAAATCATCAGATTTTCTATCCGTTTTTTTCGGAAATAAATTCATCTATTTTAATGACACTTATTTTTTATATAAAAACTATCTGTACGTATCAATTGAATTGCGACCTATAGAAAAATCTGTTATCAGTATGCTAAATAATGTTCGGTCTAATCCTGTACTTTTAATAAAATGACGATGCCCAACGGCATGACGCTGGAACAAAGCTATGAAGCCAAACGTGACCTGCTGGCGGATATGGACTATAACCGCGGAACAACCCTCGTCTCCCGCCGCGCCTATGCCTATGACGCCCTGGGGCGGCCAACCGCCCGCACCCTCCTCCGCCAGGGAACCACACGCCGCGACGTCTTCTCCTACAACGGGAGAAGCGAGCTTGCTGCGGCCACCCTCGGCACGGACGCTTACGCCTATGACTATGACAACATAGGCAACCGCAAGACAGCGCGGGAAATAGAGGAGGAATTCGCTTACACGGCCAACGAACTCAACCAGTACACAAGTATTGAGCAATCCATTCCCAACTCTTCCCTCTCCCCCCGGGAACAGCCTTTTGTCCCCACCTATGACGCTGACGGCAACCAGACGAAAATCAGGACCGCTACCGGCGTCTGGACGGCGGAATACAACGCGCTCAACCGTCCCGTGCGCTTCACCCGCACGGCGGAGGACGGCACGGTGACCACCGTCACCGGCGACTACGACTACATGGGACGCAGGATCTTCAAGAAAGTGGAACATACCGTCGCCGACCCTGAAACGGGAGAAAGCACGACATCCGTCATCCTGAACCACCGCTACCTTTACCGGGGCTATCTACAAATCGCGGCCCTCGACCTCACGCGAACGACGCTCAACGCCTTATGGTACATCCTGTGGGACCCGACGGAACCCGTCGCCACGCGTCCGCTGGCTATCCAGACGGCGGGCAGCTGGTTTGCCTACGGCTGGGACTTGACCAAAAACGTGATGGAACTCTACAAGAGCAACGGAACCATCGCGAATTCCTACTCCTACGCCCCCTTCGGCGAAGCCACGCAAAGGGGCAACATCACCAATCCCCTTCAATGGAGCAGCGAGGCATATGATGCCGAGCTGGGGATGGTATATTACAACTTCCGGTTCTATAATCCCAGAGAGGGGAGGTGGATAAGTAGAGATTTCCTGACAACTCCCAATCTTGTCGATTTCGTGTTTAATTCACCCATCAGCATTATTGATGTACTTGGTGCATGGGGGAGTGGTACTCAAGGCGACCCTTCATCAAAAGAACTTCCTGGGCATTCCGACTTAGGTAGTCTATCAGGATTTGATTACGCTAAAGAAGATGATGGGCTTACCAATCCTTATATACAACCATGGCGACACTTCAAGCACTTGGCAGAAGCAGAAAAGGAACTTCTCAATGCTACGCGAAGCTGCGATAAAAATAAGTTCGAAAGTTATATGCACCAAATGCAAGACTTTTATTCGCACTATGCTAATGGATATCGATGGTATTTGGGAGGGCACATACTGGATGGAACAAAACCCGATAATCCCCATAAACATTCAACAGCTTTTCAAGAAGCCAAGAATCGGACCCTTATGTGGGAAGGAAATTGGTTGGTATGTTGCTGCAAAAATGAAAAAGGAGACTGGATTAAAAATGGAAAAAATAAAACTCAATGCGAAAGGCTGGAAATTCCTGAATCGGCCTATCCCATCAAGGAGGAACCGCCCGGTCCCATTCAAAAGTTAGGAGAACGTATTGGAGAAGCTACAAGAACAATGCCTATAACGACAGGAAAGAACTTACTGATAACACGATAAATTCCTATGATTAAAGGTTTACTTGTTTATTTGAAAATTCATTTTATAGCCAGTCTTCTTTTTTGCTTGATTGGCAACATTCAGGGTGTTCTTTTCGGAATACCCCTTTATGGTGTATTTCAATCTTATATTTTGATTCTTGCAATCAAAAAAGAAATATGGAAAATTTATCCATGGATACACAAATCAGACTTATTACTTGCCTCGTTTTTTATGGTTGTTTTCACTATTTCTATTATACTGAACATCTTATATATGTTCTGTAAAAATTATTTTCCAACTTTAGAAATGCTTAATTCGTGTACTCATGTGTTATACTTTGGATTATGGGGAACCGTGATTTACATACTTGTTACCCTTCCTCTGATTATTAGAATTTTTGTAAGAAAGTTAAATAATAACTTCTAGGCGTAATTTTCATCTTATGGAATAGATTCATCAAGAAGATTTGATTAATTTATTTTGTCAAGAATAACACTTTCAATGGCATTTCAAATATGTTAATATTGGAAACCTTCTCAAAATCAAGAAAATTATAGATTATTTCCGTGATACTTTCGAGTTATGTCGATATACTTGAGAATGGTAACTGGAATTGGTATTCATAAATCTGAAAGCGAAGCTAATAATCTTGCAAAAAAAGATGCTCAAAAGAATACCCCTAGGGAATACCAAGCAAAACACTTAAATGTTAAATGTATAAAAAATTAATATGAAATTACTTAACGAATATCTTTTGTTGCCTAGCTTAGAGACAGGGCAAATGGAGTGGCTCAAACTGGAACTTTATTTTGATCAAAAAAGCGGTTATATCTATCCAAAACTATACGCAAGGGATAAATTTCTCGTTAAACGTGATATTAATAAAACGAAAGAGACCAAAGAGTGGCTTTGGTTTGAAGAATGTGGATGGTTCTTTCCTTTAGATTCGTATATTCTTACAGACTCCGAAACTGAAGCTTTGAATGTGGTTAAACAATATATAGAATGTAAATGGAATGGAAACAACATTCCGATAAACATAATTAATAAAATAAAAGAATCTACATGTTAATCTTAAAAAAGAAAGACTGTTGCATGAAGCTTCATGATGGTTGCTACATGCGAAACATTATCTATGCAACTAATCGAGAACAAGAAGTTGTCGTAATAACAGAAGTTCTTGTGGATCTTCTTCTTTCGCCTACAAGCGTCTCCTATGAGAGTTCATGCCCCTGTTGGTTAACCAAGAGTATTCTAAAAAGGAAGATTTCTGACAAAGTGTATGGTTAACTAAAGTTTGTAAGGCTAATCTTCTTTCCGTAAGATTGATCTGAAACTTTCAATTACATTTCAATAAGTCGCCCTCCATATTCCGATATCTTGATAGGAACGCTCGTTATTGTAGTGATGTATATATGTACATCTAACGAGATCCGACGCTCCCCCACTGGCTATCCAGACGGCGGGCAGCTGGTTTGCCTACGGCTGGGACTTGACCAAAAACGTGATGGAACTCTACAAGAGCAACGGAACCATCGCGAATTCCTACTCCTACGCCCCCTTCGGCGAAGCCACGCAAACAGGCAGCATCACCAATCCCCTTCAATGGAGCAGCGAGGCATATGATGCTGAGCTGGGGATGGTATATTACAACTTCCGGTTCTATAATCCCGTGGATGGAAGGTGGACTTCGAGAGATCCAATCGGGGAATTAGATGGAGGTGTAAATTTATACATCATAGCAGCAAATTCCATACTTAATGATTGTGATATATTGGGGCATTCTTGTTTTTCTGATTGCCTTAATGACCATGATTACACATCGTTAATAATAGATAGTTTATTGGCTTACATGCTGGGAGGACCAATACCTAAATCATGGGTACCAGCTCTTTTCGATGTTATGGGTTATCCAAATTTAGCACGTCAAGCTAGGGTGGGCATAAAAATGGGGAAAAAGACTATAACGACAATACCAAGTACATTATCGGTTACCCTAAGGGCTGGTGGCAGAAGTTTATTGCGAACCATAGGCCGTGTGGTTTCTCCTATTGCCGTTCTTATGACGGCCTTGGACGCTATCATAGCTGGATACTGTGGGTGGCATTGTTTTTGGAATGATTGTTATAATAAAAAGACTGATAACATGTGGGATAGGATTTATAATAAAATAAACGAAATATTTAGAAATATGTAAAACATTAGTATTTGATTCTTTAGATTCGTTATGAAAAAACACCGAAAAGTAATTTCATATTACATAGAACTTTTCAAGGCTAAGCGTTTAGACCGCTGGTATAGGAGAACTCTGCAAAAAAGATCATATACTACTTTTATTGAACAATGGAAAAAACAGAATGGAAAAGCAGATTATGATCTTCTGAAAAAATTTGCAAACATAATGGAATTGCCTAATTATTATATTTTCCCGATGGATAGAATGCATATTCTTTTTTGTTCCCCTTATTCCGATCTGAGAGAAGTAGAAGCAATTATTCTTTTAGAAGAAAATGGCATTAAAGATTTAACAGTTGAAACAATAAATACAAAATATAAATATGCTAAATATATTTTTAGCAAATGCCAAATGCAATCATCGCAATAGCAAAACGCTTTATTTTTTGTTATCTCTCCTCAAGCCCATATGAGAAGAAAGTTTCTATTGGCGTGGAACAGAGACACTCATTCTCATCATCATTTTACGAAATTTTTTACTTCGGTATTATTTCATCAATCTCCTCTGTTGCTCATCCAAGCAATGTGCTGAATATCAAAATCCAGAATCTTTTGAAAATCTGACGTCAAGACTATTGCTTTGCATTATTCCGTTATTCTTTTCCGGAGGCAGGCTTCCACTCCATGCACAGCCAGTGGGCCATAGAGGCAATCACCCGGTCACAAGTGACCGCAGAATCTTTTGAGTCCATGATGAACACAGAAACCGCCATTTTCCGGCCGTTGGGAAGGATAATGATTCCGACATCGTTAGTGGAAGAAGAGCCACCATTCGGAAGGGGAAATCCCGAGCCCGTTTTATGTGCCACAAGATAATCCTGTGGCAATTGCCCTTTTAATCGAGTCTTCCCCGTAGAACAATCAACCATGAGCTGCCAAAGGAAAGATTGAGTTTCTCTTTTTAGGATTTTCCCTTCATCAAAAGAACGTAAGAGAGCATTCATGGCAGAAGGCCTGCTTGAATTACCATTCTGCAAATCTTTATCGCGAAATATTTCCTCCTCTGAAAAACGGACATTCACGCCATTGACTTTCCATTCCTTCAAATCCTTTTGCACAACTTGAGGGCCTCCAATAAGAGTAAACAAAATATCGCAAACATTATTATCGCTCTCCTGAACGGTAACCCTCAGTAATTCTCTTAAAGAAAACACCCCTCCTCGAGGGTGACGTTCTCTTAAAGGACTCCATGTATCTTTTATCAATTGTTCCGGCCGTATACGAATAAGCTGTTCCAAACTCAATCTCCCCTGATCTACCCGCTTCAACACAGACAAAGCCAAAACAAACTTCACCACGCTGTGCATGGGATAAGCTACATCATCTCCCAACCTAAAAGACTCCCCTGTATCAAGCATTTCAGCAGCTATTCCAACACGAGCATTCAGAGGACTAATTAACTGTCGTACAATAGTAGCCCCAGGAGAGATAGTATCTCCAAACGCCATCACCCCAAGAAAATAAAAAGCGATTGAGACTCCAAACAATGAACACTTTATCAACACGGCACTATAAAGTACGTTACTTTTGACCAAAAACAACTAATAAATTCAATTTTCCTAACATCGAAAGCCAAGCTGAAATCTTGCTGATTCTCAATTTTTTTGCTAGTTAAAAGGGACATGTTCTTTGAGATGTCAGAACCGCTTGTCTGGAGCATAACTCTATTATTATTCGGCATGGGACTAATTGGTACGCTTATTCCCATGCTCCCGGGCATTATCATCATTGCAATGGGATGTATCTGGCAAGGGAGCATGGGTAGTACTCCCTTATCATGGTGGGAATGGACGGTCCTGGCATTACTGGTAGCAGGGGGATTGGTTGTTGATAAAATATCCGGAGGTCTAGGGGCTAAAAGATTTGGCAGTACAGTGGCAGGCATATGGGGCGCAATAATAGGAGCTTTCATAGGAAGTATCCTATTTCCACCAATTGTAGGTCTTCTATTCATGCCTTTTTTGGGTGCCTTGTTAGCAGAAATTATTTTTGCAAGAAAAAACCTCCGAACTGCTTTCAAAGCAGGTGCTGGAGCGACTATGGGCATGCTTACCGGCTTACTCTTGGAGTTCACTTGCGGTCTGCTCATCATTGCCTGGTTTTGCTCCTGTTACTTTCTATTTTAATATTCAATGAGAAATTACTAAAGCACTGTCCCACTACACGTATAACTCATTAAATCAAAAAATAACGCTTTTCTCTGTTACTTAAATCTTAATCATATCTCTCATGAACATGAATCTTATTACATTAAAGTTTCTTTGCATTGCCAGCTTGCTTTCAACAAATACCATCCTTTTAGCCAAGCCCGCTTCTATGCAAATCACAGCGGACACTCCTGCTCGACAATGGACAAATGGATACGGGACAGGTAACGGAAGACTGGGTATACTCTCCTTCGGCGCTTTCCCAAAAGAAACTATTGTTCTTAATGAAGGAAGCATCTTTGCAAAGAATCATTTCCGGATGAAGGACAGCGCAGCGGCAGCGTTAAACAAAGCAAGAACGCTTTGTAAGGAAGGCAAATACCGAAGCGCCGATCAAGAGTTTCGTAAAAATATCCTGCCCGCTGGTAATGTAGCAGGAGACTATCAACAAGGAGGACTCCTTCAAGTAGAGTTCCAAAACTTACCAGCTCCGTCATTCTATCAGCGTACGCTGGATATGCAACGAGGTATCGTCTCTACCGGTGTGAGATTCAGCACAGGAAAAATCACCACAGAAATACTTGCTTCCCCCATCAGCGATTGCGCTGCCTACCACATTACATGCACCATACCCTCTGGTTGCCAAGTTTCCCTGGATTTACAGCACCCAGATTCTTCCTCAAAAATAGAAGCCAAGCCACACGGATGGGTTCTAAACGGACAAGGAAGTAATGGAGGAACTCGTTTTGAAAATGAGGTTATTGTTCTAGCTCCGGGGGCTGATATCACCCGAAATGGGAAAACAGTTATTTTGAAAGGAGTCAAAGAGGTTCTGATTCTTTCCTCAACATCAACTGATTATAATATCAAAAATCCTGAAATTCCGCTTACCCATTCTTTGACAGACAAAAATGCTCAAATCTTGACAAAAGCACAACGGAAAGGTTGGGCACAACTCTCCAAAGAAACAGAACATTACTTCTCTCGGCGGATGATGCGTTGCCAGGTAGACCTAGGAGACACGCCTGCTGATATTGTGGATCTTCCTATTTCCAAAAGACTGGAACGCGTCAAGCAAGGGAGCAAAGATCCGGATTTATTGGAACAGCTTTTCCAATTCGGTCGCTTTTGTACCATCGTCCATACTAGACCAGGGCAACTTCCTTGCGGATTGCAAGGCTTGTGGAATCCGGAACAAAAAGCTGCATGGATGGGATGCTATTTCCTGAACATCAATAGTCAGATGAATCAGTGGCCATCCCACGTCACGGGGCTGGGGGAATACCAACGCTCCTATCTTGATTTTGTCCGTAGCTTGCAACTACATGGTGAAGAGTTTGCCCGTTTTATCAAACGTGACGGTTTCTGCTTCGGTCACTATACAGATTGCTGGAAACGCACTTATTTCTCCGGTAATAATCCCGAATGGGCTGCCAGTATCATGAATGGAGCATGGGCCTGCGCTCACTTGGTGGATAATTACCGCTTTACCGGTGATAAAAAAGACCTAAAAAAATCTATGCCCATTTTGGAATCCAACGCACGCTTCATCATGTCTTGGTTTGAAGATGATGGCCAAGGAAACTACCTTTCTGGCCCCGGAGTATCTCCGGAAACAGGATTTTACGCACCGGACGGCAAGGGTCCCAACGTTCTTTCCTATGTTTCCAATGGTACGTCCCACGATCAACTTTTGGGAAGAGAAGCACTCCGCAACTACATTTATGCCTGCAGAGAATTAGGGCTGCGCTCCTCCACCCTAACGAAAGCTGTACAATTCCTCAAAAAGATTCCTCAGCCACAAATCGGCCCCGATGGAAGAATACAGGAATGGCAGCGGCCTTTTGAAGAAATGCAAAAAGGACATCGCCATATCAGTCACCTTTACGGACTGTTTCCCGGCACAGAATGGGACATACTCAATACGCCGAACTATGCACAAGCCGTGAAAAAATCCGCTGATTTCCGTCGTCAATATGCTGACAAAGGAAACAACGGCATACGAACAGGATGGAGCACTGCTTGGCTAATCAATCTTTATGCGGCATTGGGAGATGGTAATGCCGCAGAAGATAGGATGTACATCATGTTGAAACATTACATCAATCCCAACCTCTTCGATTTGCACCCTCCATTCCAAATTGATGGTAACTTCGGATTCTCCTCCGGCGTTGCCGAATGCCTGATTCAAAGCAAAATCATGCAAGATGGCTACAGGGTCATCCAACTGGCACCAGCTTTAGCAGACGACTGGAAAGAAGGCTCTGCATCCGGATTATGTACACGCGGAGGCCTGAAAGTAGATTTAGCTTGGAAAAACGGTCTGTTACAAGCAACTGCCACTGCTTCTCGCTCAGGTAAATTCCGTTTCTTGCATGGTAAAACCAAAAAAGATTGTTCCATGAAAAAAGGAGAAACAATTCAACTTGATTTCCCAAGGTCTTCTCATACATCTTTCTAAAGAACTTAGAAAAATAAAGAATCAAACCGTACACAATGTCATTATCAACAAACAAAGGATCTTACTTATACCACTAAAATACTTATCATCTCCTTTGCCTATAAAAAAACATGAACCACCATTTCATTGCACTGCTTTCCGCTTATTCCTTGCTTGTATCCTTCAGTCTGGCTGCGGATTCCTCGTTTGACCCGCTTATGTTGAGATCTCTCCAAACATCAGCAAAAAACGGCATCTTTCATTCCGACTGGATTCCGTTGGGAACTAAAGCGGCGGATTTAAAAGAACGACAAATTTCTCCCGGTCACATTACAGACGTAGGGGAAGCCCAACTACAGATTTACTTCCCCTCTGGATGGGAACAACAGGATAAGCGCACAGCCTTATGCATTTTCCCAGGAGGTGGATATGTCATTCAAGCTATTGAAAAAGAAGGTTGCCATATTGCCCAATGGGCTGCAGAAAATGGAATGGTAGCTATCGTCGTCAAATACCGTGTTTCCGAAAAAAATAACGCCATAGGAAAGTTCCCCGGGCCATTATTAGACGCACGCTATGCATTGCGATATGTGCGTAAAAATGCTTCATCTTTGGGAATTGAACCAACTCGCATTGGAGTCATGGGATTCTCTGCTGGCGCACATTTGGCAGCCATGACATCCACTCTATGGGACAAAGAATTACAAGAAGAGGCATCTAATCCGCTTAAAAATATTTCTGCCCGACCTAATTTCTCTATGCTCATTTATCCGGTCATTACGATGAATTCACGGACGACGCACTTAGGGACACGACATAAAATATTAGGGAATGCCCCCTCAACAATTCTAGAAGAATTGTGTTCTGCTGAACTCCAAGTAACGGAACAAACGCCACCGGTATTCCTTGTCCAAGCCCAAGATGACTTTGTTTCCTGTAATAATAGCAAATTGATGGAACAAAAATGCCGGGAAAAAGGAGTCCCCGTCAGCCTTAAACTTTATACCAAAGGAGGCCACGGATACGGCATGGAAAAACGCAATCAACCTACAGACCAATGGCCGGAAGATGCCAAACACTGGTTAAAAGAGCAAAAGCTTCTTCCTGCCAATTCTACTAATAAATGAAATTGCAGCTTCTCCAGAGTTCGGGGACACCGATTCTGTATAAGACGCTAATAGAACATACCGAGCTATCAAAGTGCCACACCGTAGGGTTGACCACCTCCGGGCTCAGTGGTATTTTTCCCGGGCATGAGCGCGCCCGAAAAGAACTATAAAGACACAATCCTGTTGCCGGAAACCGGTTTCCCCATGAGAGGGGACTTGACGAAAAACGAACCCGTACGTCTGAAGAAGTGGGAAGATTCTGGACTGTACGACCGGATTTTGTCCCGCAGAATAAAACAGGGCGCACCTCGTTTTCTTCTTCATGATGGGCCTCCTTTTGCTAACGGCGACGTGCATATGGGTACAGCCCTGAATAAAATCCTTAAAGATTTGGTTCTTAAGTCTAAAACCATGGCGGGGTACGCTGCACCTTATATCCCTGGTTGGGACTGTCACGGCCTTCCTATTGAGTTCAAAGTCGTACAAAAAGCCCGTGACTTAGATGCAGCAGAAATCCGCCGTCGTTGTGCGGAATTTGCCAAAGGCTTTATTGATATTCAACGCACTTCCTTCCGTCGCTTGGGGGTATTCGGTGATTGGGAACATCCTTACCTAACCATGAAACCGGAATATGAAGCCAACATCCTGCGTGTGTTTGCTAAATTAGTGGAAGATGGGGCAGTTTACCAAAGTCGCAAACCCGTCCAATGGTCTTATGGCGCATATACCGCTCTGGCTGAAGCAGAAATCGACTACAAAGAAAAAATCAGTACCTCTGTTTTTGTACGTTTCCCTCTGTTAGATAACCCATTGGGGTTAAAAGCATCCATGGTAATTTGGACCACGACTCCGTGGACATTACCGGCAAACGTCGGTCTAGCTCTTCATCCCCGCTTCACCTACGTGGCCGGCAAGTTCATGAAAGAGGGGCAAACAGAAAACCTCGTCATCATGAAGGATCTGTTGGACGCTTTTGCTCAAAAGACTGGCTGGGCTCTTGCTGAAACGATCCGTGAATTCAAAGGCGACGAACTGGAAAACTGTGAAGCGGCTCACCCATTCCTTTCTCGTACGTCAAAAATTATTATGGCGGACTTTGTCACTACAGACACCGGTACCGGTATCGTACATATTGCACCAGGTCATGGCGCTGATGACTATAATGTTGGCCGCCAATATGGACTCCCCGTTCTCTCCCCGGTAGATGACGATGGTAAATACACAGAAGAAGTTGGCGTTCCTACTCTGGTTGGCAAACATGTTTTTGATGCTAATAAGGATATCATCACCATGCTGGAACAAGACAATAACCTCTTCGGCGTGGAAGAATACCGCCATCAATACCCACACTGTTGGAGATCTAAAACTCCCATTATTTTCCGCGCTGTAGAACAGTTCTTTATCTCTATGGAAAAACTGCGCCCTCAAGCACTGCAAGAAATAGATAAGGTGCAGTGGTTACCTTCTTGGGGACGTAATCGTATTTACGGTACAGTGGAAGCTCGTCCGGACTGGTGCATCTCCCGCCAGCGTACATGGGGTGTCCCCCTGCCTGTATTCTTTGATGAAACAGGTAAAGCAATTCTAGACGCCGCTCTTGTTCGCAAAATTGCAGACATGGTGGAAGAAAATGGATCCAATATCTGGTTTGAGCTTTCCGATGAAGCTTTGTGTGAACGCTTAGGGCTTCCCAAAACTTGGAAAAAAGGTAAAGACACGTTAGATGTCTGGATTGACTCCGGCAGCTCCCATATGGCAGTCATGGACAAACGCCCTGGACTGGATGCTCCAGCAGATTTGTATTTGGAAGCCACTGACCAACACCGCGGTTGGTTCCAAAGCTCATTAATGCTTTCCGTTGCGTGGCGAGGAAAAGCTCCATATAAAGCAGTAATGACTCATGGATTTGTTGTTGACAAAGACACCGGCAAAAAGACTTCTAAATCTGATGCTAAGAGTGGCAAACCCATCGATGCTGCTTATTACTACGACAAATATGGTGCTGATATCGTACGCTTGTGGGCAGCATCCGTAGATTGGCAAAATGAAGTTCCTTTTGGAGAAGATCTCTTCAAACAAGTAACGGAACCCTACCGACGTCTCCGCAACACCCTCCGCATATTGCTGGGCAATATCAATGGTTTTGATTTCGCTACCCAAGCAGTTGCTCCGGAGCATATGCCCATCCTGGATCGCTGGATTCTGGAACGTCTAAATGCCGTTATCAAAGAAACGTTGAAAGCCTATGAAACTTATGATTTCCGAAAGGCTTTCAGCACAATTAACCAATTCTGCACCAGCGATTTGTCAGCCTTATATGTAGACACAACCAAAGATCGTCTGTACTGCGATTCGATTAGTTCTGTACGACGTCGCGCTACACAAACGGCTATGACTATCATCTTCAAGGCCCTGTGCCGTCTGCTGGCTCCCATTCTTGCCTTTACCACAGACGAAGCTTGGGAATACGCAGGATACGAAGGTAGCGTGCATGAACAAGACTTCCCGACACCAATGCCGGAATACGATACACAGGAAGCGTCTTCCGCCATTTCACGTCTTCAGGAAATCAAGTCCGTCATTCAAGTTGCCATTGAAGAACAAGTAAAAGCCAAGGCTTTCTCCAAAAATAATGAGGCCGATATCACCTTAACTATCCCCTCAAATGAAAGTGAAGATGTGGTAGCCCTGCTAGAGGACAGAGCCTTTGCTACAGAGTTCTTCATCATCGCGGATCTAAAAGTAAAAACCGGAGAAGAATTGACAGCAACCGCAACCAAAACGGTGCATGCCATGTGCCCACGTTGCCGCCGATACGAACCGGTAGCTGACGGAAACGAAATCTGCGAACGTTGTGCAGAAGTTCTTTCCTAAATAATAACCTCTACTAATCCAGGTCTTTATATGGACAACCAGACGGCCAAGGAATCAGACAATTCAAAAAAAACTTCCCCCAGTTGGCTTCGTTGGAGCCTTCTGGGGGTGGGGTTATATATATTGGATCAAGTCAGCAAGCTGTGGATTGTACATCACTTCCCTTTAAATTTCCTGAACGAAAAACTCCATAAGTACGCTTATTTGCCGAACTTTCCTGGATTTCAACACGTCAATGCAGATGGTACGATTGACTTTGCAACCAATGGACACCTGCCGGCATCTGAGATGGCGCACCTCTCAGATTTAAATCCAAACACTCTCGATGCGCTGAATAAGTTAAGAGAACTGGAACCAATTTCTTTCGGGGATGGGATGATCAATATTACACGCGTACATAACACGGGTGTAGCATTTGGACTGGGGAACGGCACCGCTTGGTCTAGCTATCTATTTTTAGCAATTCCTGTGTTGGCTATTATTACATTGATTGTTCTTTACCGGAAAAACTTCTTCCACACGGTATGGCTTAAACTGGCTTACGTGCTTCTATTAACGGGTGTTGCCGGCAATCTAACGGATCGTCTGTTGCAAGGATTTCTGATTCCTTATGAACAACATCATGGATTCTTCACCAAGCTAATGAACGGCTACGTCGTTGACTTCATTGACGTCACTATTCCCATCATTAATTATCGTTGGCCGGCTTTTAACATCGCAGACTCCTGTATCTTTGTTGCGGCTATTGTTTTCTTCATTGCCAGTATTTTTTCTGCTGAAAACAATAAAGAAACACATCCTGATTTGTCATGAGCATTCGGGGCATTATTCTTGTGGGATTCCTCTGTGGAGGCGTTGCCTTTGCTAAAAATGAGCTGTCTTTCAAAGAAACAGTCATTCCTGTAAAAGTAGCTCCGGGGAATGATAGCATTACCGCCTCGTTTTCTTTTACAAACACATCTGATACCACTGTCAAAATCAGTAAAATACACGTTTCGTGTGATTGCACATCGGCAGGAACAGAAAAACAAACGTATGCTCCGGGAGAGACCGGCTTCATTAATGCCGTAATGAAAACTGGCAACTTTTCCGGAACCGTTGATAAAGATATCACCATACATGCTAACGGATCCGTTTATAAACTAATAATACGAGCACAAATCCCAGACATCATCCGGATGAATCCTCGTAAACTGGAATGGGACAAGGGGACACCAGCTTCTCCCAAAACTATTTACATCACCATATCTCAGGAACTTCCCGTCAACTTAACCGCAGTTGATTTAACAGGAGATGCTTTTGATTATGAACCTGTTACCATCAAAAAAGGACGAGAATATAAAATTATCATAACGCCCAAATCCACAGCAAAACCGGCGTTTAATACCATATGGGTACGTACGGATTCCACTATACCGCGTTATAAACGACAAATGGGTTTTTTGAGTATTAAAGAAAATTGATTCTATCCATTCTTTTTATGAGAGATGCGCTTTCCATTGCACTAAAACTCCTACTGGCGATACTTCTGCTGGCCATTGGGATAGCCGCACTGGATTTGCGCATTATTCAACCGCTCCGAACTCCGCCATGTAAACCGGAAACGTTAGAAGAAGGACATATATGCCTCTCTCAAGTGTTAAAAACATGGCAGAATAAGGTTCTTTGGATAGACGCCAGAAAACAGGATGATTTTGAACGCCACACCATTACTCAAGCTCCTGTTTATCCCATTCGCCCCGCCGACCCCAATTATCAGGAACTTTTGGCAAACGCCATGGAGGCTCTGATGTCAGCTGAAGCTAAAGGTTTCTGTATCGTTATCTTTTGTAGCAGGGACTGCTCTTCCAGTGTAGCCGTGGCCAATGAATTAAAAAAACCGGAATATGAAATCCATGCTCCTATTTTTATTCTGGAAGGCGGTTGGGATGAATTGCGTAAAGAACCCTCACTTGTACCATAAGCCATGCTTGACACAGCAACAATTCGCAAGCAGTTTTCTATTCTGGGAACCAGCGTACACGGCAAGCCTCTCATCTATTTGGATAATGCCGCTACCACCCAAAAACCACAGGCCGTTCTGGATGCCATTCGTCATTACTATGAAACGGAAAATGCCAATGTTCACCGTGGTGCTCACTACTTGAGCCAAATCGCCACAGAAGCACATGAAGAATCCCGTAAAACTGTAGCTCAATTTCTTAACGCATCAGAACCAGCAGAAGTTTTATTTACTTCCGGCTGTACTATGGGCATTAACTTAGCAGCAGATACCATTGCCGCATCAGGTTTGATCAAACCGGAAGATGAAGTCATCGTCACCACGTCTGAACATCATTCCAACATTGTCCCTTGGCAAATGTTATGTGAACGCACTGGAGCCGTTTTAAAAGTAATTCCCTTGACTCCCATGCAAACTCTAGACATGGAAGCTTACCAGAATATACTTTCGTGCCACACTGCCATTGTAGCCGTAGGACACATATCCAACACTCTGGGCACAATCAATCCGGTTCAGGAAATAGCAAGGCTTGCCAAACAAAACAAACCGGAAACTATTGTACTGATTGACGGGGCACAAGCTGTATCCCACTTAACGGTAGACGTACAAGCACTGGGATGTGACTTATATGCCTTTTCCGGTCATAAATTGTATGCACCCACTGGAATAGGTGCCCTATGGGGGAAAAGAGAATTGCTGGAAAAATTGCCACCATGGATGGGAGGGGGTGAGATGATTAAGGAAGTAACCTTTGAAAAAACCATCTACAACGAAATTCCCTTCAAATATGAGGCGGGAACCCCTAACATCGCTGGTGCCGTTGGCTTAGCTGCCGCTATTCGTTATATTTCAAACTTGGGGATCAACAATATTGCCGTCCACGAACAAAATCTGACTAATATGGCCATTGAAGGCCTAAAAGCCATGCCTCAGTTGGCAGTTCTGGCACCGGATGTTCCTCATAGTGCTGTTGTCTCAATCTTGGCAAAAGGTATCCACCATTATGATCTGGGTACGTTACTAGACCAGATGGGCATTGCCGTACGAACGGGGCATCATTGTTGCCAACCGCTCATGTGCGCGCTGGGGACTACTGGAACAACCCGAGCATCATTCGCCCTATACAATACAGAAGAAGAGGTACGGATATTCCTCCAAGCCATGGAACGGGCATTAAATATGCTTTCCTGACTACATATTCACTCATCAATTCTCTAACCTGAAAGGTAATTCATCATGAAAACAGCTTTCGTCTTCCTTTTAGGCTTGATCTTAGGATTTTCCGGATGCTCTCTTCCCCAACAACAAGGAATAACCTCTCTCTCTTTCCGGGATGAAGCTTCTTCTATCCGAAAAGCTCATTCAGCTTGGCTCATTTTAACTTCTCCGAATCATAGCAAAGATTGGCCCAAAGCCCGCAAGCGTTACAATGCCAGCATCCGCGAATTGGCGTCTTATCTGAAAGAGGCCAAACGAAACGGTAAGTTAGATGAACAATATCTCTCTTCTCTTCCTTTCATCATTGAAAAATCCCCTTATGCTACGGGAAACGATCCATGGTTTTATGAAAAGATTTATATGGCTGACGAAGTGGATTCTTCCTTCCGTTTACAAGAAAGCGTCACAGTAGAGGGGATTGGCATACCATTAGCTGGCTTAGCACCTCATGGAGGAGTGCGCCCGCATGCAAACGTTCTCAAAGACAACGGCAACGTTCATACTCTGACCGCAATTCTGGACTTTGACCGCATGGTTAATGGTAAGCCTACCCTCCGAGTTATTCCTCGGCTAATGAATGAACATATTTTCATTGGGAACAACAAAGTCAGACACCCTCTGGCTGCTAATTTTTCCGTGCCAATTGCCCTCTTCTGGGAACTATCTGACGCAGATGGCACAGAACTTCTGGGGGCTTTCCGTCCCAAAAAAGCCATTAACACAATGGGATTGTATTTTTCCGAACCTTACGACCCTAAAAAAATCCCTGTTATCTTTACACATGGCCTGATGTCAGGGCCAGCAACATTTGCCAATTTGACTAACCGTCTTCTGGTAGATCCAGTAATACGCGAAAATTATCAATTTTGGTTTTTTGGATATCCATCAGGCCTTGCTTGGCCCATTCCGGCAGGAAAACAACGGCAAGCTTTAAAAGAACTCATGCAGGAATATAATCCTCATGGTTCCTCTAAAGAGATGAATAACGTCGTCATGGTTGGTCACTCCATGGGAGGACTCATTACTCGCTTCAATAACTCCACTCAGCCATGGATGCTGATGAAGGGTCTCTTTGAGCTTCCTGAGGAAACTTTTTCCAAAATAACATTACAAAACTGGAAAAACAAACTCTCCCCTCTGCATTACGACGAGCATACTCTCGAACAAATCCGAAAAAACTTTATCTTTTCAGCCCCCAAAGGTGTCACTCGTATCGTATACATGGCAACACCTCACCGTGGCTCATCATTTGCAGACAATTGGATCGGCAGAATGGGACAACGTTTGATTGAGCTTCCGGGAGATATGTTGGATGAAGTCACTCGCATAGCTACTCTCAGCCGTGGCATGTTTCTTCTTAACCCATTACAATTAAAAGACGAACTAACAAGTATCCATCAGCTTTCTCCAAACTCATCCCTAGTTAAATATATGTCAGAACTACGTGGATTTTCTAATGTCCCCGTCCATTCTATCATTGGAGATAGGGGAAATAACGACTCTCCTAATTCTTCTGATGGCATTGTTCCATACTCTTCTTCTCATCTGGATTGGAGCATCAGTGAAAAAATTGTTCCTTCAGGCCATAGCGTTCAGGACCATCCTGATACCGCAATAGAATTACGCCGTATTCTCAGAGAACATCTAGTTAAGGTTAAAGGACGCAAAACGCTCGAAGAAGCAGACGCCCGAGCAGCCACTCCGATTTGGCAAAACAATCCCACTCCTCCTATTATTCTGAAAAGACCGTAATAGAAAACCGGAGGCCATCTTCTAAAGAAGGTCAACATTTTTGATTCCGGAGCAAAGATATTCATCCATCTCCCTCGCCTTTTCCTCTCGTATCTCTTCTTATCGTCCTATTTT